>JANRLP010000085.1:0-87428 GCA_033762425.1 Leptospiraceae bacterium | reverse complement strand
TTGATTGTAAAGTGAATCTTTTTCAAAAGTTGAAAGTGCTGAGTTGTATAACGACACACTAGATTTTCTTCCGACTAAGGAACAATTTCCTTTATACAATTTTACTTTTACAGTCCCAGTAACATATTCCTGAGTTTCGTTGATAAGTGCTCTCATAGCTTTCATTTGTGAACTGAACCAATGACCATTATAGATGAGTCTTGCAAATTCTGGAACTAGATTATCCTTGAGACTTTGAGTGTCTCTATCAAGAGTAATAGATTCTAGGTCTCTATGAGCAATATGCAAGATAGTTCCACCAGGAGTTTCATAGACACCTCGTGACTTAATTCCTACAAGTCTATTCTCAACAATATCTACTCTTCCGATTCCATTCATCCCACCGATTTGATTCAGAGATTCCATGATTTCGAGTGGATTCATTTTCTTTCCGTCGATAGCAACACAATTTCCTTTTTCAAAATCGAGTTCTAAATATGTTGGCTTCTCTGGAGCTTTTTCAGGAGAGGTAGTCAATAAAAACATAGACTCATCTGGTTCACGATAAGGATCTTCTAGAATTCCACCTTCAAAGGAAAGATGCATTAGATTACGATCCATTGAGTAAGGTTTTTCAGCAGTGACTGGAACTGGGATTCCTTTCTTTTTTGCAAATTCGATGAGGTCTAGCCTTCCACCAAATTCCCAGATTCTCCAAGGAGCAATGATCTTAACTTCAGGAGCTAGTGCTTTGAAGCCTAATTCAAAACGAACCTGATCATTTCCTTTTCCTGTTGCTCCATGAGAAACTGCATCAGCGTTTTCTTTCTTAACCACATCAATCATCGCTTTAGCAATCAAGGGTCTTGCAAGTGAGGTTCCTAAATAGTATCTCATTTCATAGATTGCATTACCTTGGATTGCAGGATAAATGAAATCTCTTGCAAACTCAAGTCGAAGGTCTTGGATATAAACTTTAGAGGCACCAGTTTTCTTGCCTTTTTCTTCCAGACCGGAGAGCTCTTCTTTTTGTCCGATATCTGCACAAAATGCAATAATCTCAGCATTGTACTTTTCTTTAAGCCATGCAAGAATCACTGAAGTATCTAAACCACCAGAATATGCTAAAACTATTTTTTTAGGAGAATCACTCATACTAGGTCAATGTTTTTTATGATTCTAAGATTTCAATTCGGATTTCAGGAGGAAGAATACTTGATAAATTACGAATGAACAAAAGAAAACATATTTTGAGAATTATACAGATTAGCTGAAATATGTGAAATTTTTTATAACTATACAAAAATGTAGTATATTAAATTATTATCTTTATGCTGAGATATCCGCTTCCCTTAACAGACAATTTTGTCTTCAAATCCCTCTTCAGTCACCATGAAGACATTCTTCTTGATTTGCTTAATTCATTTCCTGAATTTCAAGCTAGCAAGAAAATCCTCTCTTTGAAAGTTTTAAATCCTGAACTCCCTAAACTCACTGATATAGATAAACTTTCTGTCTTGGATATTCATGCTGAAGATGTTTCTGGAAACAAGTTTTTAATTGAAATGCAATCCGAAAAAGAAGAGAGTTTCCCCAATAGGATTTTGTATTATTGGTCTAAGATATACTCTAAGACTTTAAAAAAAGGGAATGATTACAATTTACTCAAAAAAGTCTATTCAATCAACTTTATCAAGTTTAATTTTTTACCTTCAAAAAAGTTTTATTCTGTTTTTGAACTTAGGGAGAGGTTAGAGTCTGAAATTGTATTGACAGAAGACCTTGAAATTCATATCATTGAATTACCAAAGTTTCATTCAGAATTACTAAAGCTAAATTCAGAGTTTGAGTCGTGGGTTTTTGCTTTGAAAAATGGACATGAGCTTAAAGGAGTAGAGATGAATACGCTAACTAAAAAGAATCCTAAATTGAAGAAAGTATTCAAAGAATATAAAGAATACACTCTTAGTACTAATAGTAGAGCTTATCAAGAACTCAAAAAGAAATCAGAAATGGTAATGAATAGCAGACTTTCTCTAGCAATGAAAGAAAGTAAATTAAAAGGTAAACTAGAAGGTAAACTAGAAGGTGAGTTGGAAACTGCACTGAAATTTTTAGACTTTGGAATGTCAATTACACAAGTTTCAAAGATTACAGGTATTCCCAAAAAAGAAATTTTATCTTTTAGGGAAAAACAACTCTCAAATAAATCATAAATCTTTTATTAGAGTATAGTATCACGCTTCGATACTATTTCGCTTTTTATTCTTTTCATTAATAAAATCTTAATCTTTTCTTTCAATGTTTAAAGTTATATTGAAAACTAGAATATTCCTCAAAAAAAATTTTTCAAATTTTACTATTAAATTACTTGATTTTGGAACGAACGTTTCAAAATGTGACTAATTATTGGAATAAACGTTCCAAAATATTTTGGAGAGATATATGAGCAAACTTAATAACAAGACAATCGTAATTACTGGTGGTAACAGCGGAATTGGCTATTCAACAGCAAAACAAATGAAAGAAGATGGTGCTAAGGTTGTAATCCTTGGTAGAGATGAAGAAAAAGTAACGGCAGCTGCTAAAGAGTTGGGAGTGGATTCTGTAGTTGCTGATGTAAGCAATCTAAAACAATTAGAGTCAGCTGTAGCTAAGATAAAAGAAAAATACAGTCCAATTGACACTCTATTTGTGAATGCGGGTGTTTATTTTGGTGAACCAATTGGAAGCACAACAGAGGCGAGTTTCGATCACATCATGAGCATCAATTTTAAAGGTGCAGTGTTCACAATTGAAAAATTCCTTCCCATTCTCAAGGATGGTGGCTCTATCATTTCACTTTCAACAACAATGGCTGAACCCGGTTTAGGAATGGGTGGTGGTTCGATTTATTCTGCTTCTAAAGCAGCTCTAAATGCATATTGTAGAACTGCTGTAACAGAACTTGCAGCAAGAAAGATCCGCGTGAACACTGTAAGTCCCGGTCCAATCACTACACCAATCTTTGGAAAAACTGGAATGAGCAGTGAACAATTGAATGGGTTTGCACAGGTAATGCAAAATAGAGTTCCACTAAAACGTTTTGGAAGTCCCGAAGAAGTTGCAAAATTGGTTGCTTTTCTTGCATCAGACGATTCACTATTCATCAATGGAGCTGAGATTACAATTGATGGTGGAATTAATATCAATCCTGGATTGTTTGTTTAAGAATTTCAAAACATCTCTAGAACTCAGATTTTCAAATGGGAAGAAAACAAGCATTTGCTAATGAAGAAATTCTAGAGATTGCCATGAAACTTTTTTGGGTAAAAGGTTTTCATGCAACCTCAATTGATGACTTAGTTCATGAACTTGGTATCAATCGATCTAGTATCTACCATTGTTATGGTGGAAAGAAAGAACTTTTTTTTAAAGCATTAGAACAATTTAAAAATCAAAGTTTTTCTAAAATCAAAGCTAATTTTGAAAACACTACCTCGATAAAAAAAAGTTTTCTAAGATTATTTGAATCTACTATAGATTTTTTAAACAGAGATAAGTCTAGGAATGGTTGTTTATTAATTAATACAATAACTGAACTTGTTCCAGAAGATAAAGAATTAGAATTATTTTTACAAAAGAATAAAATGGAAACTGAGAAATTATTTATTGAAATGATCGAGAAAGGAATTCAGACAGGAGAATTCAAAAACTGTAAAAATCCTGAAGGGCTAGGACAAATTTTATTTACTATTCATAGTGGTTTAGGTGTGATCTATAAGTTCCCAAACAAAGTTGATTATAAGAAAAATTTATTACAACAGATTGAAAAATTATTAAACTAAATTTTATATCTTTGTACCATCACATTCATCACAAATTCAGTAGCTTCTAAAAACTTATTTGCTTCATAAACTGAGTTTCCCCAAACAGTAAGTCCGTGATTCTCAATTAAAAAAAAAGGAAGTTCTAAGTTTTCTTTTAACAACTCTTCTTCTAGTATTGAAGCGATTTTAGGAACGTTAGTATAATTGTGAACTACTAACATTTTGAAATTTGGTTCTTCTCTAAAATCTCCAAAAGCTTTTAGGATTTCTGTATTAGGAAGAGTTATATATTTTTTTTCTTCGTTAGAAGAAAGTTTATATTCTAAAATGCAAGAACTTGGAGTATGTACATGAAGTACGGCTCTTGCATTCTTTTGAGTTTTATAAATTGCTTGGTGAATGCTAGTTTCAGCACTAGGTCTATTATTTGTTTCTTTGGTTGGTTTAAGATCACTGAGTGAAACTGTTATAAAATCTTCTTCCCTAAGATTGCCTTTATCTTTTCCTGAAGCAGTGATAGTGATTGTCTGATTCTCTGAATCAAAAATGGAAAGGTTGCCTGCTGTTGCAAGCATCCATCCATTTTCATAATACTTTCTTGAGAAAGAAATTAACGTTTCTAGTTCTTTAGTTTTCAATGCTAGTTGTTTCTTCTACATAGTTAGGTACCCAACCAGCAGTATCTACAAAATAGCGAACAGCTTTAATTCTCATGGCTTCATCTAAGTAAAACCAATGATTTGTGTTTCTAGGAATAGAAATGAAATCTCCTTTAACTACATGCACAAGAAATTTTTCACCCTTTCCTACGAAACCAAAAATTCCTGAACCATCAATTATGTATCTAACTTCTTCATCAGTATGATAGTGAACTTTATCAAACTTAGCAAGCATATCTTTGATGCCGGGAACATTAGGATGTAGCACAACTAGATCTCTTGTTTGATAGCCTTCTTTTTGTTTTAAGTATTCAAAACGATGATTCAATGTTTGCAGAAGTTCTTCTTTCTCAAGATCATTCAACGTTTCTTTAGAAGTGAATGGATTTGAACTAGCTGGAACTTCCCAAAAATCATACGTAATATTATTTTCAGCTAAGAAGTTCTTAACTTCTTCAACAGAAGAGATATTGCCTAAAGATTTTTTTCTAACGATAGTCGCCATTACTTATTTACCCTCTCTACATAACTTAGATCTCTTAAATCCATTTTTATCATATCACCTTGCTTGATGAAAATGGGAACGTTTACTTCTCCACCAGTTTCCACTGTCACTTTTTTGAGTGCAGTTCCAGCAGTATCCCCTTTTAGTCCTTCTTCTGCATAGGTTACTTGAAGGATTGCGAAATTGGGTGGGATTACACCAATTGGATTTCCTTCATAAAAAGTCACCTCAACCTGAGTTTCCTCTTTCATGAAAGGAAGAATGTCTTCAACATATTCGATTGGAACGGGGAGTTGTTCAAAATCGTGTACATCCATGAAGATAATACTATCTCCATCAGAATAACAATATGTCATTGAACGTTTTTCTAAATCCACACTCTCTAATTTTTCAGCAGCCTTGAAAGTTCTCTCAATTGAGGAACCTTTCATAACATTTTTCAACTTAGTCCTAATGAATGCACTACCTTTTCCAGGGTTAACAAATTCAGATTTAATTACTGAATACAATTCGTTCTCTACTTTGAGAACCATTCCCTTCTTTACTTCTGTAATTCCAAGTACCATTTTTTCTCCGAAAGAATCCAACAAAATTTATCGTAAAATAACTACAATATTCTGTCCTTTTCTAGAGTTTTTTTTTCTATTTTCTTAGGTCAAGTGAAAATATGAATGTGAAGTCATTGCTCTTGGGTAGTAATATCATTTCTTTTAATATCAAGATTTATACAAAACAATTTAAATTTGGTAATAACTGAATTAGCTGAAAATTCTTGTTGATTAAAATTAGGTTTATTTTTATATGCTTTGTCTAGATCGCTAAATTCTATAAACCAGTCTATGCAATTATTAATAAATAATCTTTTGAATCCAATTTACATTCAAATATTTATCTTTTTAGTCTTGCTTTTTAATTCTAAAAGTCTTTTTCCTCAAGAGATAACAAATGGTTTTGTTATGGAAAAGAGGTTTGCTGATAAGTATAAGAAATTGCTTGAATCAACTTTAATTTTTTTGGATAATCTCGAACCAAAATTATTAGTAATTGATAAAGATGTTTATAAAGAAAAGTCTAAATTTGAAGAGATATTTCAATTTAGTTACTCTCCTAAAAAAATTAGATCTTGGTTAAACCAAAGAATTAAGAAAGTTATAATTGATAAGTCCAATTTTTACATTGCTCAATATTATAATGGGCAATTATCACTTGATCCAACATTTTTTGAGCTATCAAAATTAGATCAAATTTTAGTTTTGATTCACGAAGCTAGACATGCTGATGGAAATTTTTCTCATATTAAGTGTCCGAATGTTTTTCCATTCTTAAGCATTAGAAATCCAGAGATAAACTTAGAAAATGAATATGCTTGCGATTCAATAACTAACGGGTGTTATGGTGCTAGTGCAGCTTTTCTTTATGAATTAATCTCTTATGGAATACTTAATCAAGAACTACTAATAGGGAAGTATAATTCAGAGTTAGCTAGAATAATTAGGAAATAATCAATTTATGAAGATAAGAAATTTTTGTTTAGTTCTATTTGTTTTATTAATAATTAATTGTAATAACACCAAACAATTAAAGTTTAAAAAACTTGAACCTATGATTGAAACAAAAGCTAATTTTTATTTGTTAAGAGAGTTTGACCCTGTCTTATCAATTTATAGTTTCGATGTACTACTCTATAAGTATAAAGCTAATTTTAAAAAAGAGAAAAATCCAGTCTTGTATAAAGAAATAAATCTAAAAAATGGTAATTATTTTTACTGTAATTTAGATGAAGGCTATTATAAATTAACGAAGAAAAATGACTCTTCAACTGAAAAGATATTCTATTTGAAAAATAACACTGAATACTTTTTTCAACTTTATTTTTTTACCAAATCTGAAGGAATTGAATTACCCCAGTTTTATCTTAGAGAAATTAGAAAAGAAGATGCACTTGAAAGATTACTTGATTCAGGAAAAATGTTTCAAGTTGAAGATAAAAAGTAATCAATAACCTTCCGAAATTAACTGATCCAATAACTCTCTAAACTTTTTTGCATTTGGACTTCTACCCATTAACATCCAACGAATATGACCCTGTCCAGTTACACTCCAAAATTGTTTTGGATCTTTACTCAGTCTAAAAACTTCTTTTCCATTCTCAAAAGGAACAACTGGATCTTCAGTTTCATGTATAACTACAATAGGAATTGGAGAAATTTTCTCAAAATAATCCTTGGGACTATATGAGTTGCTTACAAATAAAGAAAGTAAATAAGGGAAAGGTTGAATAATTTGTTTCCGTAAAATACTGTTTGCTACTTCTTTATAATCTGAAAACGTACCTTCAAAGATAACAATACTGATTAAACTTTTATCTTTAACTTCACTTAGTGCCCTAGCTGCAATTGCACCACCCAAACTCTGAGCATATATAATCAATTTTTTATTATTCTTTTTGCAGTAAGAAATAACATAATTAATTACTTCTACTGAATCAGAGTTTATTTCTTTGGGATTTGGTGAGCCTTCAGATTTTCCATAACCTCTATAATCATAAGTAACTAATTCATAACCATGATTGACAAGCCAAACTAAACTGATAAAATGTGAACTCATATTTTCACCATTACCATGGAACTGCAAAATCACTGCATTCTTATTCGCTTCTTGTTCATCTGGTTTGATAAACCAAAGGTTTAACTTTGTTTTATCACTTGTAGTAAAAAACTCTTCAGATTTTTTGAAACCTAATTTCTCGGGATTCATAAGTTCTTCTTTTTTTGGTTGATAAAGAACGCTAGAACAATACCCTAAAAGAAAAATAGTAAGTAAAATTTTTGCTTTTTTCATTATTTATTATCTCCACTAAAATAAATAGTTGTACGAAAATAGATATTCAGAATACAAACTTTGATTGTTATTCTCAAGGCGAACTTCGTGCTTACTATCAAATGCATATCTTATTCTCAAGTTTACTGAGAAATCATTTGGGTTACCACTAATCATATAATGATAGTAACCAACAAAAAATTGAAATTTTAAGTTATTAAAATTTGCTAATAGTTGAACAATTCCTGAAGGAGCATATCGAACTCCTCCATTAAATTCTCTATTGGACTGTGCCTTTACTCCTCCCAAAAAAGAAACTGTAAACTTTTTCCAGAATGGATCAAATTCATTTTGTAAAGTCAATCCACCCGCTAAATCAAAGTTAAGTGGATGGACTTTCATTGGTTTTTCTCTTTCTCTTAATTCTCTGGAATAATTGTAAAAAGCATATTGTTCTATTGGAGTTTGGGCTAATGGTGCCAATAAGAGATAGTTATTTTCAGTTTGTAAATTCTTTTTGACCATCACTGAATCAATTCCTAAGTCAACAATGTAAGATTTAGTTCTCGTGATATCATTAAATGGAGATAATGAAGTTAACTTTAAAAGGTTCATACTTTCAAGAACAGGATTAGTTTGGTTTTCGTATTTCCTAAATACAAAGTTTAAAAAACTAACTTCAGAATTTGGTGCATGACCAATATCTCTATTCAAAACATCATGATACGCTAGTCTATACTTTGCTTCAACAAATCCACCTAACGTACCACTACCAAATGCAAGACCTACACGGCTTGGACCATGAGAATAATCAGGTGGAGAGGACCATTCAATAGGATTCTTTATTTCATACTCTTCATCAATCTTACTTCTTAAAGCCAAGTATCGTTTATATACATTTCTTTCTTTCTCTGTGGACTTTTTAGATACTTGTCTCATTTGATAATAGTCTAATATTGCGTCTAAAAAAATTGGCTTTAGGAATTGGCTTTTGATCTCAGTATAATTTTCATTGTTTGAAATAATGCTAAAGAACTCTTTTCTTTCTTCTTTGTTCATTACGTGAAGTTTTTGCATAATCTTGGAGTATATGGAAGGTCTATTCTTTCTTGATAAAACTAGGCCCTTTGTTTCAAGATAAATTCTAACTGAGTCGGGTGGTGGAACAATCCATTTACTAGTTTTAGATTCCATTTCCCATTCAGGGTTAGCTACTTCAAGTGCAGGTAGTAATAGATAGGCACAATTCTTTGTAAAAAAAAAATATTTAAAATTAGCTAATCTAAGTTCCCAAAGATGAGAAATGTACCAATCCAATTGATCCTTAGTTAGGTTGAGTTTATATTCCCACATATCTCTAAGTTCAATATCATTGTATTCATTCGTTTTTAGATAATAAGGAAAAAGTGAAAAATTTCCAGGATAACCACCAGTTAGTCCTTTAACAACGTAAAGAATAGGATTATTGTCAGTATTGTTTGCTGCGTAATTAACACCATAGTCTAAAATTTCATTTTCTTCATTACCGTAGGAATGTATCTTATATAAATTATGACCAAACATTGAAGATGGATTTCCCATATAGTATGAAGAGAAGACAGCAGATAAACCATTGGGCTTCAAACTTGCCAACCATTCATTTAAATCTGGACAATCACCAGATGAAAATTTAGATTCATCAATTTGCAATTCTTGTTTCAGGTACTTGTATCTAGCGGGATAAAAACACTTACCTTGACCAGTTCGATCAGCAATCTTAATTTCCTTGTAGAGTGATTCCAAAGTTGCAACTAACTCTTCTTCAGGATTAGTTCTACCAGTTTTCGCTCTAAAGAATTCGTCATTAACTACATCACTAGTATAACCTGAAACTAAGTTATCTTGATAGTGAATGAGTAACTTCCACCTTTTAGTACTGGACAGTTTTTTTTGTTTAGATAAATAAATTAATTCTTCTAAATATTCTCTTTCAGTAGAATTGATTGGGAATAATAGTGCGATAAAAAGGAGTAAGAGGATTAGTTTCAAATTACTGGATTCGAAAAAACCTGAAAGTAAAGATATTACTTTCAGGAAAAATTTTTAGAGAGTGCAAGAAGCTTTCAAATTTGCATCTTTAGAGATTTCTTCTTTTAAAGAAACCAAAAGAATAGATGGATCTGAATCTTTGAAAAGTTTATTGTAGTTAGATTTAGCCATTTGGTTAAATCCTTTGATGTTTTTAGAACAACCTACAAGAGTAGCTAGTGCATTAAGCTTTTCGCCTTTTCCAGTTGCCATTTCTTTTTCCAAAGTTTGGAAATTTAGGTGAACAAAAACTTCTTGTTGCTTTTCATTAGTAACTATTCCATCTTTTGTACAATTGGAAGTTCCAGTTGTAATACCAAAGAATTGACTGTAAGCAGTTGCATTAGTAGTTGCAGCAAAGATTTGAGTAATATCATTTGCGGTAATTACCAGAGAACCAAGGCCACAACCAGCCATTCCATAAGTACCAGCTAAAATTGCAGTAGAATTAGCAAAAAGGGCTAGTACAGCCAGCAAAATAATTGTTTGGATTTTTTTCATATTAACTCCTTATGTTAATTAAATTTTACAAGCTGCTTTAGCAGTCTCGTTAGAAAGTTCTACTTTAAGAGCAGAAAGTAAAAAAGAAGGAGAAGATTCTTTTGCGGCAAAGAATTTTTCATAGTTCTTTTTGGTTAAAGAAGAGAATTCTTTACCATTACAACCCATCAAAGAAGCAAGTGCATCTAGCTTTTCACCTTTACCAAGTGCTGCTTCACGCTCAAGATTTTCGTAATTGGTATGAACAAAAATTTCTTGTAATTTGTCATTCATTACAATTCCGTCTTTGGTACAATTGGAAGTCCCAGTCGTGATACCAAAGAGTTGACTATAAGAAGTCGCGTTGGTTGTACCAGCAAAAATTTGTGTGATATCATTTGCAGTAATTACCAAAGATCCAAGACCACAACCAGCCATTCCATATTTTTTCATTGGTGCAGCAGCAGGTGGGGGGGTTGCAGCTGGTGCAGCAGCAGGTGCTGCTGGTGCAGCTGGTTTAGCTTTCTGGGCAAAAATGGGACTAATTGCTATCGATAGAATAGCAATGAAAATTATTTTTTTCATAGTAACTCCTAATTTGAATATAACAACAAATAATTCAATTTAACCTTTAACAAGAATTTTTTTTTGTATAAGGAAATTTTTTATGATTTGGAGTTTCCCTCTTTCTCTAGCTCTACATTATAATAGTCTTGTTCGGGTTTCCATATTGCTCCGGTACCAGCATCAATTAGAACACCAATAAACCAAAAAGGTAATAAAAGTGCATTCCAAAAAGTTGTAGTATTTACTGTTTTATAAAATTTGACTTCTTTCTTCTTGTAACCTTCTTTGGTTAGTCGAAGGGTCAGTTGGCCATCGAGCATTTCCATATCATTCCCAAAATCAACTTGAAATTCTGCTGGAGTTACTTGTTCATTTTTGAAAATTCGATCTTTCTTATAAACTGTTAGATTAGCACCTTGAGGAATGGATTCAACTTTAATGGTATAAATTCTTTTACTGAAAATTGTAGCACAATTCAAAAAGCAAACACTAAGGAACAAAAGTAAAATTTTGATCATATTCGACCTCATAAATTTAATTTATACATCGTAATATATTTAAATCTATAGTCGATCATTTTTTGGATTAACAATAATTGATCAATTTTTTTCACTATTACAAACTAAATTTAACAAATCTAGAATCACAGTTTCTTCTTTACGGAAAAGGAAAAGTTTTTTTTCTTGAACTAGTTACCTTTAAAGTGAGGCAATTTTGAAGAAGGCATTAATTACTGGAATCACAGGTCAAGATGGTTCCTACTTAACTGAGTTTTTACTAGAAAAAGGCTATGAAGTATATGGTCTAGTGAGAAGAGCTAGTATGTTTAATAGAGCTAGAATTGAGCATCTTGTAAAAGAACCAAAACTACATCTACTCTATGGAGATCTTACGGACTCAAGCAATCTAAATAGGGTTTTAGAAAAAGTACAACCAGATGAAATTTATAACCTAGCAGCACAATCTCATGTTGGGGTGTCTTTTGAGGTTCCAGAATATACTGCTGAAGTTGATGCAGTTGGAACGCTTAGATTTCTAGATGCAATTAAAGAAACAAAAATTAAAACAAGATTCTATCAAGCCTCAACTTCAGAACTTTATGGTTTAGTACAAGAAGTCCCTCAAACTGAAAAAACTCCATTCTATCCAAGATCCCCTTACGCTGTAGCTAAGCTCTATGGATTTTGGATTGTAGTTAACTACCGTGAAGCATTTGATCTTCATGCATCCAATGGAATTTTGTTTAACCATGAATCTCCAAGACGTGGAGAAAACTTCGTAACAAGAAAAATTACATTAGGTGTGGCTAAGATAAAAGCTGGACTTGAAAAAACTTTTTATCTTGGAAACTTAGATGCTAGAAGAGACTGGGGTTATGCACCTGATTATGTTCAGATGATGTGGATGATGCTCCAACAAGATAAACCAGATGATTATGTTGTTGCGACAAATGAAATGCATACTGTTAGAGAGTTTACGGAACTTTCATTCAAGCATGTTGGAATTGAGCTTGAATGGCAAGGAAAAGAAGATAATGAAAAAGGTATCGATAAGAAAACAGGAAATGTTGTAGTTGCTGTTGATCCAAGATACTATCGTCCCACAGAAGTAGAACAACTTTTAGGAAATCCTGCTAAAGCAAAATTAAAATTGGGTTGGGAACCAAAAGTTAAATTCAAAGAATTAGTAGAAATCATGATTAAAGCTGATTGTAAACTTTTTGGAGTTGATTTATAGAAGTTCCTGAAATTAGATTTTCCTAATAATTTAAGTTCAACTGACTTTAATTACCATTGTGCCAGGGGGATGTGCGTTATTCATCATGTCCTCATGGCATTTCCCTGTTTCCAAAAAATCGTAAACTTTGGCAACTATGGGTTTTATCTTTTTTTCGTTTATCAACTGATTTAATTCAAAGCATTCTTCTGTACTTGCAAAATGGGAACCCTGAATTTTTTTCTGATTTATCCAAAGATATCTAAGATCAAAAGATCCATAATATCCACTAGTAGCTCCACAAGTAACAACCATCCCCCCTTTCTCGCAAACAAAAACTGATGTCGGAAGTGTTGCCTCCCCTGGATGTTCCATAACTAATTTGGGCAATTTACCTTTAGTGAAAGAGAAAATTTCTTCCTTAAATCTTTTAATCTCAGATCTAAAATTACTATCGTCTTTCGATACTAAACCCCAGTGAGAGTATTTAGTTCTATTGATAACACCAACTGCACCCAAACTATAACAAAAATTTTTCTTTTCTTCGTTATTTACTATTGCTATCGGTATTCCTCCAACTAATTTTACTAATTGGATTGCCATTGCTCCCAAACCACCAGAACCACCCCAGATAAGAACAATATCATTCTCCTTTACTTCATTTGGTTTAAAATGAAAAAGCATACGATATGCTGTAGCACCAGAAAGCATATAACTTGCGGCTTCGTCCCAAGTTAGATGATTTGGTTTGGGAAGACATTGGTGGTCTTTGACAATACAATATTCAGCGAAAGAACCATAATTAGTTTCATAACCCCAAGCCTGAGTTGTAGAAGAAAGAATTGGGTCATTACCCTCAAGAATCCAAGGGTCGTTTTTATCCCAAAAACCAGCATGCAGAACTACTTCATCATTAATTCGGACGTTAGTTACTCTTGATCCAAGTTGCACTACAATTCCTGAAGCATCTGAACCACCAATATGAAAATCATCCTCACTTCCTCTAGATATTCTATACTGAATTACATCAATCGGTTTACCCATTGCAGCCCAAACATTGTTATAGTTAACACCAGCAGATTTTACTTTGACTAATACCTCGTCATCTTTTAGTTGAGGAATTTCTATATCTTCAATTTGAAATGCTGTAATTGGATTACCTAATCTTGAAGAACGAATCACTTGAGCTTTCATTTTATTTTATTATACGCTTCTTTTAAATTACTTCTTAAAACCTTGCCTGTAGGATTCTTGGGTATTGAATCTAATATAAACAACTTCCTAGGCACCTTATAGCCTGCTAATTTACCTTCAGCAAAGTTCTTAATCGAAATTAGATCTAGACTCATTCCTTCTTTTAATACTACAAATGCAGTAACAATTTCTCCAAACTCTAAATTTTCTAGTCCAACAATAGCTATTTCTTTTATGGAAGGATGTACCTGATAGAACCTTTCCACTTCACTTGGGTAAATATTTTCAGATTTGGAAAGTATCATATCATTCTTGCGATCAACTAAAAACAGATATCCATCTTCATCAATGAATCCAATATCACCTGTTTTAAAGTGATTACCTGCAAAATTATTCCTATCGGGAGTATTTTCATATCCCCTAAAAACTTGTTTTGATTGGATGCATATTTCGCCTAGTTCATTAGTTTTAGCTTCTTTCTCACTATTTATAATTATTATATTCGTCCCAGAAATTGGTTTTCCTACAGATTGTAGTAGATATGACTTTTTGGGATTCTGAAGACATTCTTCTATCTTGTCGAACCTAAGCAATGTAGAAATCCCACTTGCCTCAGTTAGACCATATGCACAAGTGAAATAACAGTGAAAGACTTCCTTTGCTTTTCTTAAAATTGACTCTTGCATCGGGGATCCACCATACTGAATATTTCTTAGACTAGAAAAATCAAATTCTGATATATTAGATAATCCTAAAATTGATTGAATCATTGCTGGAACTAGTAGTGCGTTTGTAATTTTTTGATTTTGAATAGCATTAGCAATTTCTAGTGGTTGAAACTTACGAAACAAAATATTTGTACATCCTACATAAATCCCAAGTAAAAAGTATCCAACTCCCCCAATATGATAAAAGGGAGCACAGACTAAATTTTTAGAGTCTGAGCCAAAGCCCGGAAGTTCCTTTTCTAAGTTTTGAACACATTCTAGAATGTTTTCATCAGTTAATTGAACTGATTTTGGTAAACCTGTTGTGCCTGAGGTGAAAAGTTCTACAAATCGAAGTTGAAGTCCATCAATTGATGCGAAATAATTATCAATCTCATCCTCTTCATGAAAAGATTTTTTATAATCATTTGAGCTATCAACTTGAGTAATCTTAGATTCAATACTTTCAAAAATAATATCGTTTAATAATACTATTTGTATATCTTTATCTTCAATTAGACTTTTGTATAGAAAATCTTCTCCACAAAATAAAAATTTTATTTTATACTTTTTTAGAATTTCAAGTATTTCAGTCTCAGTGAGTCTATAATTGAGAATCGATGGAAGTTTCTCTGCTCTTCTTGCACCTAAGAAAATATAAAGACTCTCAAGTGAGTTATAATCTAAAATTGCAATTCGCTCATTTCTATTTGCTTTTTCATTCAGATAGTTTTTAGCTTTTTCCACATATTGAAAAAGTTGTGAATAGGAAATTTCTTTACCTTCAAACCAAATAGCAATTCTTTCAGGATGGGCATCTGCTCTATATTTTAAAAGATTATAAACCGTATTGACCATTTAAACCTCTCCTTCTCTTGAAACTGCCCAACCTAATTCATAACCACCTGTGACAGGAATTTTTGCGCCTGTTATAAAAGAGGCTTGTTGTGTTGTTAGATAAGAAACTAGAGAAGCAATTTCTTCCTCAGTACCTTCTCTACCAATTAGATTCATTTTCGAATAACGTTCAATTTCATTTTGTGAATAATTTTTTAAGATTGATTCAGTAACAACAAAACCAACTTGGATTAGATTAGATGTGATCCCATACTTACTCTCTTCGATTGCAATAGAAGTGCAAAAGGATTCTAAGAGTTTTTTTTGCATCATATATAAAGCTCTACCTTTTGCTCCAAGTTTAGAATGAATTGAGCTAATCCCAATCCATCTTCCAAATTTTCGTTTCCTTTGAGTTTCCAAAATTTTATGTAAAATGGGAAGCAAAAATTTGAATGAAGTGTTTAAATTTTCATAACTACTAGTTGATAGTCTATTAATTCTATTTGTTTCAACTCTTGGATTTGCATTTAAAACTATAATATCAGGAATGAATTCTAGTATCAGTTTTTGAAAATTCGAAAATTCAGATTCATCCAATAAATCACATTCAATATAATTATGTTCAATACTCTCGCTAGAATGAATTTTCTCTTTAAACTTCCTTCCCTGTAAGATTAAGCTAGCACCTTGAAGATTGAGTTGCTTTGCGATAGTATTCCCAATTCCTGAACTTGCACCTGTAACTAGAGCAACCTTCCCTAGTAGAGAATATTTATGATTGAAGTCTTGGACTATCATTGATGGATATAAATTGCTGCACCACCAGAGTATCCTCCTCCAGCGGTTACAAATAGCAACTTGTCACCTTTCTTAAACCTATTAGACTGAATTCCATAGAAATAAGCAAAGGGTAATGTCGCATTTACAATATTTCCTGAAAATTGGATCGTATTAATCACTTTTTCTATTGGAATACTGAGGCTTAGTGCAACTTGTTTCATGATTTTAAAATTCGCTTGGTGAGGAATGAAATGGTCAATATCCTCTGAACTTAGATTTGAATCTTTGAGAACCTTTTCTGAAAGTTTAACCATTGCAAATACTGCATCTTCATAAATTTCTTTTCCGGTAACAGAAATCTGAATCCCTTGCTCTTGGTTAACTTCATTTGAAATTGGATGAACTGAGCCTCCCAGATTTGTATATATGTTCTTAAAGTATTTGCCATCAGTCCAAAGTTGAATGTTTTTGAAACCAAAAGATGTATTAGATTTTTCTAATATAATGGCACCAGCACCATCAGCAAATATTGGCAGAAATCTTTCATCTGTCTTACTTACAAATCTAGATTTGATATCAACTCCAACTATAAGAATTTTATTTAGTCCTGAATGAATTAGAGAAATCGCATGATAAATTCCAAACATAAAACCTGAACAAGCTACCTGTTTATCTTCGGCTGGGCAATCTGCTTTCAAAAGATACTGAAGTCTTGCAGCAGTAGCTGGGGTTGGGTGATCGGGGGTTGTTGTGCATAGGATTATCCAATCTAATTGCTTTGCAGAAATATTAGCTCGATCTAATGCTATTTGGGAAGCTTTAAATGCTAGATCAGAGGTCTGTTCATCTTCAAGTGCAAAACTTCTTTTTTCAATTCCAAGATGTTCAGATATCCATTTTGGATCAGTTTTTAGCTTATATCTTTTTACCAAATCATCATTTGTAACTATATTACTTGGAATATAACCACCAGAACCTTTCATAATAACATCAGTGATTGGGATCGGTGAGTCTCTAAGAGAAATTCTATCCATCAAAGACTCCAAATTATACTGGCCAAATTCATTCCCCCACCTATCCCACAAAGAAAAGCGAGATCACCAGATTTCCAATTAGACTCTTTATACATTTCGGCTAACGTTAAGAAAAATCCAGTTTGTCCACAATTAGAAAATTTTTTTAGAACTGAGCTTTGAAATTTTAAATTTAATTCACAAGAGTGAATTGCTGCATCAATAAATCTTTTATTTGGTTGATTTGAAATAAAAAATTGAATCTCAGAGCTATTTAACTTAGATTCTTTTAAGAAGTTTTTAGGGAATTCTTTCCAAGCTTGTAGGAAATTTGAATCTAAACCATCTGAGCTTTGAAATTCAAAATCATCAGTAATCACTCGACCATCAGGAATTGGAAGATTTTGTTTTATACCCATCTGAGATGCAAACTTACCTCTAGTCTCAAATTTTTTTTTAAGGAAAGAGTTCCTTTTTGTTTTACCAAGTAAGATTGCTACTCCTGCATCACCTACTGAATAAATAAATTTTCTATTAGCAATCTTGGAAAGTGTTTCTGCTGAAAGAATTAGAACATATCCATTATTTGTTTCTAAATGAGTTCGAGCTAATTCTAAAGCATAAAGTCCTGAAGCACAGCCAGCTTTCATTTCTAAAGATGCACAAGATAGATTCAATTGACCACAAGCAAGACTAGCAAGTGAAGTTGTATACTTATGTGAAGTTGTTGTAATTGAAAGAACTAATGATATGTTTTTTTTAAGTTTTGGATCTCTCTTTAATAATTTTTTTGAAGATTTCATCATTAAATCAAAACTAGTTATCATAGTATCATCATTCGATATTATTGGTGTTTTAGTAAGAAACCTACTTTCAAATCCGTTTGATTCCAAGGGATAATCTTTGCTCCAGTTTTTTTTTATAAAAACTTTTTCCCAATCATTTCCATGAATCATTTCATGTAGATCATAGTTATGAAAATAATTTTCTTTTGGTGGAGTAGCAATTTCAATATCAATGATCTTCATACTATGAGTTTATTCATTTTATGCATAGAGTCAATAAAATTTAAGTTTACAATTAAAGATGTGAGTAATAAAGAAAAAGAAGTCTCAGGTTTGAGACTTCAAAGTAGAAATAGTGAGTATTTTATTTTTTGATTACTTCAAATTCAACTCTTCTGTTTTTAGAAACTGATTGTCCCTTTTCAGCTTCATATTCAGCAGTACCATAACTTTTTACTCCAATCTTAGAAACATCGATTCCATCTTTTCCAAGACGTTTACGAATTTCTTCTGCTCTTCCTTTAGCAACTTTCTCTGCTTTAGCAATTCCACCATAAGGATCAGCATGACCAGTTACTAGTAATTGGTATTCGCCTGGAATTTTTCCAGTAATTGCCTTAAGGATAGGAAGGTTTTTCTTAGACCATTCAGAATAAACTGAATCTTTTAGAGTGCTTTTGTCTGGCTCAAAACCTTCAATCTCTAGAGGTTGTAACTCTGCATTTAATTGAGCAAGTAAATCGGTTTTTGTATCTGGTGTTGAAGAACAACTAACCAACAATAAGATCATTGTTAGGGTTGTTATTAAAGTAAATTTTTTCATTGATTACTCCTTGTAAAAAATATCTAAACCAATCTTTAAAATTATAAACTTATCGTCCATAAAAAATGAAATTTATACTTAATATTTGAATTTTAAATCTAATGGCAATCCAGTAATTTTAGCAATATTATCTTCTCACATTACTAGCGACCAAATTCTATTCAGTAGTAGGTTTTTAGCACTGAGGCGAGTTTATAAGATAAAATTCACTTTATGGTCAGTTAATATAAAAAACTATCTTTTCTCTTGCAAGCAATCAGTGTTCTTTAAAATAAGTAATAAATTCGGGGGATTAGCTTAGTTGGCTAGAGCGCTTCCTTGACAGGGAAGAGGTCACAGGTTCAAGTCCTGTATTCCCCAAGTAAATAATGTTCCGTTTATTATTTTTATTCATTCTTCTTCATTGTAACGATATCAAGCGACCACCACTATACAGTTTGTTGTTTCCAAGTCTTGCAAGTTCAGAAACAATTGCTGTTATTTCCTCTGATTTTGGATCTTCAGGAAGATTTACTACACTGAACCAAGATGTATTACTAGCAACTCCTACAAGTGTTGCTGTTCATTCAGATGCAATCGCTACTTATCAAAACGGTTTAGTATATATTGTAAATAGACTTGGTAGAGATAATATTCAAGTTTTAAATCCAAGTTTAGGGTTTCTAACTATTTTAGAATTTAGTGTAGGGGCTGGATCTAATCCACAAGATATCATTGTAGTAAATTCCACAAAGGCGTACGTTAGTTTATATTCAAAGAACTACTTACTGGTTGTGAATCCTTCCTCTGGGGTTGAAATAAAAAGAATAGATTTATCAAAATTTTCTGAAACTATTACTAATAGCTCTAGTGGGCTAGATGGTAATCCTGAAGCACATAGAATGTATTTATATGAAAATAAATTGTATCTACAACTTCAACGTTTAGATAGAAATGATAGTTCGGGATTTCCCGCCCCAACAGATTTTTCTTATCTATTAGAGTTTGATACTCTCAACGATTCACTAATTGGAGCTTATAGAACACCAAGTTCCAACCCATTGGGTAAGATGCATAAAGTAGATTTGAATGGAGTGCCACATTTGCTGATGTGTTTGCCTGCTAGATTAGGGTTTCTTAGCAAGCTAGATGGAGGTGTTTATGCATTCAATTTACTAAATAAAAAATTTCTACCGAATCCAATTTATAGTGAACAAATCGCAAAAGGGGATATTTTAGATATAGTAATTAAACCAAATGAGTTTGGTTATGCGTATGTTTTAGATCCATCATTTAATAAAAGTATTCAAAAATTTAGCCTAAGTACTGGTCAAAAAATTTCTGAGCTAGGATTCTTTTCTGCAACTGCTGGAAATATCGGTGGTTTAGGAATTTCGACTAGTGGGAAGTTCTTTGTTGGAGATGCAAATTTTTCAAAGCCGGGAGTTAGTGTATTTGATGTCAATACTGACCAGAGACTAACTCCTATTTCGATTGATGTTGGACTTAGACCCACACAAATATTGATCTATTAATCCAATAATTCATTTTATAAAGTATAAAAAAATAACCTTGCAAAATTCTTCACTTAGGTATTGTTATTAGCAATGAGGAATGAATTTTCAAACCTGCTTGCAGCTTATTTCTTAGTTCATCTTAGAGCTGAATTACAGAAAAGTGAAGAACTTTTAAACTTCGTTACTCTGGAAGGAATCACATTTAGAGAATTCACAGAAAAATTTATCCTTGAAGTAGAAGCAGAATTTCCCGAATACCAAAAAGTCAAAACTAAGTATAATTTTTTTGAGTATTGGCATGATAAAAGAGTAGATCAAGGTATAAAACCCTATAAGGAAACTAGTTTTAAAATGTTTAGTCAAGTTTTCTATTCTAGAATCCTTGATTATAAATATGGAACTGAAGACTCAAGAAAATTATTGCAATCAAGGATATATCGAATCCTTGGAGTTGGAAAAACTTATGGAAGAGATTTCACTTTTGGGATTTTTTTTAAAGCAGAAAACAAAATGAAAGAGTGTCTTCGTGAGTTATTGCAGAAACATTCTGAATTTGATTTTGAAGAAGTTTGGAAACTAATTATTGAACAAAGTGAATTTTATACTGAGTGCGCTTATTCACATTTTGATTCGATACTTAAAGAATCTCTTAAACGAAGTGATGATTTATTGTTAAACATTCTCCCAGAAAAGATTGCTACTGAGCTTAAAGTAACAGGTAAAACAGAGCCCTTATTTTACTCTTGTGCGACAATATTATTTACTGACTTTAAAGGTTTCACTGCTATAGCTGAAAATCTTAGTCCAAGAGATCTAGTTTCAGAACTAGACCATTGCTTTAGGGAATTTGATATGATAACGGAAAAGTATGGACTTGAAAAGATAAAGACCATTGGGGATGCTTATATGTGTGTTGGTGGAATTCCAACAGAAAGTGAGACTCATGCAATTGATGCATGTCTTGCTGCATTGGAAATGTTAGAAGTTATGAATAAGATAATAGAGGAAAAGAAAGAAAAAAATTTACCATATTGGGAAGTTAGAATTGGAATCCATTCTGGTTCAGTCATAGCAGGAGTTATTGGTGAAAAAAAATTTGCATATGATGTTTGGGGAGATTCAGTGAATATTGCTAGCAGACTCGAATCTTCTGGGGAAGCAGGAAAGATAAATATTTCATCTAAGACTTATGGATTAGTAAAAGATAACTTCATCTGTGAATATCGCGGAAAAATAGCTGCCAAAAGCAAAGGTGAATTAGATATGTATTTTCTAGTTGCAAGAAAATAGAAATTTACCTAGTTAATAACTTATTCCAGAAACTTTTCTGATTCTAATCAAACATAATAAAGTGTTTAGTCCATTTCTAAATGAGTCTAGTAACTAATTTGTAAATGCAATGACTCGAAAAAATAACCAAATGTTTGGACAGCCTCATTCCTAATCCATGACAACTATTTTTGCTTGTAGTAAACCTAGTCTAGAATAGTCTATGGGAAATAGTGGTACGATAAAGTAGGAATTCATGGAGATATTAACCGCCCTAATCAGTTTCTTTCAAAGTTATGGATACTTTGCAGTGTTTGGGGTATTGGTTCTCTGTGGATTTGGGCTTCCCGTTCCAGAAGATATTACTTTGATTTCTGGTGGAGTGATTTCTGCATTAGGCAAGACAAATGAACATGTAATGTTTCTAGTTGGGATGATTGGAGTCTTATTCGGTGATAGTGCAGTATATCTTTTAGGGTTATGGAAAGGTGAGAGTATCAAAGAAAATCGCTTTGTTAAAAAATTATTAACAGAGGAAAGATATTTGAAAGTTGAATCTCAGTTTGAAAAGTATGGGAAATGGGTAGTATTCATGGCAAGGTTTATGCCTGGTCTCAGAATGCCGATTTATTTAACAGCGGGGATAACCAAAAAAGTTAGCTTCACAAGATTTTTACTAACAGATTTTTTTGCTGCACTTATTAGCGTACCAATCTGGGTTTATTTAGGATTTTATTTAGCTCATAATTTTGATCTTCTGATGGAATATGTGCATAATGTTCAAGCTGTGATTTTTACAATACTTGGACTTGTTGTTTTATTTTTTATAGTCAAATATTTTATGAAAAAGAAGGAGAGAGAATGAATCTATTGTCCCAACCAGTATTGATACTCAATGCATGTTATGTTCCAATTTCTATTCGTCCTGTAAAGGATGCAGTATGTATGATGCTATTGGAAAAAGCTCAAGCGTTAAAATCTTCCGACGATGATTTTATTCGCTCTGAAAAATTAAAAATTCCAGTTCCTTATGTACTTTTACTCTCAAATTATTATTCAGTTCCAAAAAAAATCTTGAGAGCAACCAGAGCTAATATTTTAGAAAGAGATGGTTATGCTTGTGTGTATTGTAATAAAAAACCTCAACCAAGCAAACTTACCTTAGACCATATCATTCCAAGAAGTAGATGGAGTGAAGTTAGCTCTGATAAAAAACCGTTAGAGTTTAATTCATGGGAAAATCTAGTTACTGCATGTAGAGAGTGTAATACTCGCAAAGGAAGCAAACTTCTTTCTGAGTTGAAATGGAAAATGCCAGAAACCTTCAAGTTAAAACCAAGGATGAATGGATTTCCTACTATCAATAAAAACTCAGCAGAAAAATATGGATGGAACGAATATATTCCGGTTACTAGATAATATTGCTGAAACTGAAGATTTATTTACTAACTTTTACTTTTTTGATTAGTTGCACAAACTATTCAACAAGTAAAAGTATTTCTATACCACCAATTCTGACTTCTGTTTATAAGATTCCCACAGGATACCTTGTAACTTTCCGAGCTGTGAATGCTGAGCTTTTCTTTTTAGATTATAAGCTTTATATTGGTGCAAATGATAACTCTGCAAGAAATCCACCTGACTTAAACGCCGGGGTCGGTTGCACGAATAGGACAATTCTTCCGAATCTTCCCGCTGAGTATTCCATTGAAATTAGTCCAAATACAGGTGATAAAGCAACAGTCAATACTGGAGAGAATGGGGCAAGGGTTTGTAAATTCCAAACAACTGTCACAACTGGTCAATTTATTGCAATGCGATCTACAGTGTTATCCTTTCAACCAGGGCAGCCAACTAATGTTAGTTTTTCGCTTTCCTCAAATGCTTTAATTGTTCCCTGAAATATAGGTTTGATTTTTACTTCCATCTAAATTGTAAGTAATTCTTGAAGTTAATTTACTAGTTTCATCATATTGTTCTTTCATTTCCTCATTTCCATTAGGATAGTAGAATATCCAATTTCCAATTTTTTTATCATTTCGATAGCTGCCTACAAATTCTAGTTTCGTATTGCGATAGTATTTTTTCCAAGCACCTGTTCTTTTTCCCGAATCAAAATTTCCTTTTTCTTCTAGTTTTCCATCTTCATAGAAACGTTCATACTCACCATGTTCATTTCCTAAAAGATTAGTATCTATCCAAAAAGATTTTTTCTTATCAAATGCAAATTCTTGTTTATAATAAATATTTCCATTTGGAAATCTCCATACCCAAACCCCATCTTTGTAACTTTGGCCATCTTTAGGATTCATTCTCATTTTACCTTCACTCAATAGAGCTTGAGTTTGAATCGAAAAGGTTTTGCAAAGTCCCTCTTTTTCACCTTTATCATTCACTTCACACTCAGAATATTTTTTTCCCGATTCAGAATATTGAAAAAATTTTTTATCTTTGATAAATGAATATAATCCTGTTCGTTTCTCAAAACTAGCATCCTTGGGAATAGGTTCAGGAAATTTATTTTCTTGATTACAAAAACTTAAAGCGATTACTAATAACAGAAAAAAATGATTCATAACATTAGATTATATTCATATAGGTTTTTTAGGAAGTACTTTTGAAATTAATGATAGACAATATTTTTAATAATTATACTATAAAAACTCTATGAATCCGAATCCAGAAAATAGAGAGAAAAGCTGGACCATTCGAAGAAAGCTAGCTAGTCTAATGCTTGTCACAATTTTCCTTGCCTTAACTGGCATGATTCTTACTGCAACTTATTTTTTTCGAAAAGACGTTGAAACTAGGATTAAGGAAAATGCTATCCAAGTTGCAATTGCAATTGGTTCTAAAATTCGTTCTGACTTCACTCTAATTATCGAGAAGATTAATCTATTACTATCTCTAACAAATGATTCCAATTTTCAAAACCTTGACCCTGATTCATTCGAGAAGATTTTTTTTAAGAATGATAAATATTTCATTATGATAGGGATTTTTTCGCAGGAAGGTAGTTCTTTGGTAGAGAATAAAATTCTATTCAATAAGAACTCAATGCTTGAGTTTAATATTACTGAAGATACTTTGTTGAAGTCAGTAATTTCAAATTCCAATTTTCAAAAAACTTTTCAGGGAAATGTAATATTAGAAAATACAAGTCAAGAAATTGGAGTTACAACTCTTGGTTTAAGTTTTCCATTTAGAGATAGGAAAGATAAATGTATTGTAGCGATTCTGCATACAAAAAAAATTCTTGAAAGCTTTGAAAAAAAATCTGGAATCATTGAATCTCAACTTGTCAATTCAAATGGAGATGTTATTGCTCATTTTGATGATAAGATGATTCTAACAAGAAAAAATATTTTTGATAATCCTGTTGTTAAAAATATGCTAACTAGTAAATTCAATAATGGTCAGATTCGATATGAAAATGAACTTGGTGAATTCATGCTTGGATCATTCAGAAAGATTGGACTTTCAGATTCGGCTATTATTTCCACAGTTCCTGAAGATAAGGCTTTGGAAGAAGTATTCAATATTCGTAGAAGAAACATATATATACTCATTATAACTCTCTGCGTTGCATTTTTAATTGTGTATAACTTTTCCGTGACATTAACAAAACCTATTGTTAACTTGCTTCATGCTACAAGAGAAGTGCAAAAGGGAAACTACGATATTAAAATTGAACCAAAGTATAATGACGAGGTAGGTCAACTTACTGAATCATTTGTTGAGATGAGTATTGGTCTTAAAGAAAGAGAAAAAGCAAGAGAGGCACTCAAAAGATTTGTTAATGAAGAAATAGCTGAGATGGCTTTGAAAGGTGAATTGAAACTTGGCGGAGAGAAAAAAGAATGCGTAATCTTTTTCTCTGATATTAGAAACTTCACTTCTCTTACAGAAGGTATGGAGCCTGAGGATGTTTTGGAATTCTTGAATGAATATTTTACTCATATGGTGAATTGTGTAAATCTGACTGATGGAAAAATTGATAAGTTTATCGGTGATGCTATCATGGCAACTTGGGGCATTCCAATTTCATCCGAAATAGATTTTGAAAATGCAGTTAATGGTGCACTTTTAATGAGATTCACTCTACGTGATTTTAACGTTAGGCGAAAGTTGAAGAACAAAATTCCCATTTTCATTGGTTGTGGAATCAATTCAGGTCCAGTAATTGTTGGGCAAATTGGTTCCTACGAAAAATTACAATATACTGTGATTGGAGATACTGTAAATCTGAGTTCAAGACTTGAATCTTTGAATAAAGAGTTTGGAACAGATATCATCATTTCATCTAATTTATATGAGAAAGTAAAAGATAAATTTAAATTCGTGAAATTAGAAAAAGTTAAAGTCAAAGGTATCTCTTTATCACAAGTTGCATACGCTGTATTAGGTGAAATTGATGATCCTAATTGTCCAAAAGACTTAGAAGAACTTAGGAAAGTGATTGGATTCAGTTGGTCCAAAAAAGATAAGTCTTTCAAACCGATTTCATAAACATGTTATCACTTGAAAATCGCAACAGTGAATCATTAAAAATTATTAGGAATAATGTTTTAGTTATACTCATCGCTTTTATATTTGTGATTATATTCATACTTGATATCAAAAATCAAAATCCTATCAGAGATTCTAATTCAATTGGAAAAGTTTTAACCAAAATAAAAGATGTAGAAAGAAAAGAATCCAAGAGCAATGTTTGGATTGATATAGAGCCTGATTCAAGGATATTTAATTACGATACAATAGTAACTGAAGAAATTTCTCAACTTTCCATTGAACTAAATGATGGAACAAGGGTTCATTTGGGAGAGAATTCGATGATAATGATTCATGTTGAGAAAGATAGGATTGATATCAATTTTGAGTATGGAAGCATCAAAGTTGATTCAAAAAAAGAAGGTAAGAAAGATACAAAACATATTAGGATAACCTCAGATACTGAGGTTGTAACGATTGAAAACAGTGTTCTATCAATTAACAAGAATTCAATCGCAAAGACTGAAGTTAGGGTTGAAGAGGGTGTTGCAACGATTCTCACTAAAGAATTGCAGAAGGAAATATCAACTGGCCAAGTTGCTAAAATTAAGTCAGAAGGAAAAATTGAAATTGGCACTGAGAAAGTGAAGCTCATAGAACCAACTAGCAATAAGTATTTCTATACTAAATCTGATTATAAAGAAATTGAATTCAAGTGGAAAAATATTAATAGCAATCAAAATGATATCATACAAATTTTTGATACTAAGAATCCATCAGAACCATATCTTGAAGATGAACTTAGTTCTGAAACTATCAAAAAGAAATTAACTCCCGGTACGTATAGTTGGAAAGTTTTAGCGAAAGGAGATGAAGTTACAAGTGAGACCTCGCAATTTTTCATTATAAAGGTTAAGGAACCTGAGCTTCAAAAACCCATCAAAAATGCTATCATTGATTTAAATGAATCAATGATTCGTTTCGAGTGGAATCTAGATGAAAGAGAAACTATTTCCACTCTTCAAATTTCTAAAGATGAAAGTTTTTCAAACCTACAACAAGAAGTTTCTGTTAATAGTAATAGCACTGTTATTGAAATTCTTCCTGAAGGAATTTATTATTATCGAATTTTAGGTATGACCGATTTGCCTGAATATCCTAGTTTAGTTTCAGAAGTAAGGAAGTTTATAGTTTCAAAGAAAAATAGCATTGGTAGCATCAAACTAATTTCACCTGATGAGCAAAAAAAGTTTTCCTTAACAAGAAAAAAAGCCGAGATAAATTTTAGTTGGGATTCTAACTTTTCCCCTGATTCTTATCATTTTATGCTATCAAGAGATGATAGCTTTCGTGATACAATAGTGAGTCAATTTTTGAAAGAAAAATTTTATTCTCAAAAAATCATTGAATCAGGAATTTATTATTGGAAGATAAAAGCATACCAAAAAGAAAAGAATATCGATATTGAATCTAAAGTGAATTCATTCAAAGTAGAAGAAGAAAAAGCTCAAGAAAAAGAGTTTAAACTTTTGAAACCTGAGTCTGATTTTGCTACAAATGATCTTGAGGAAGAAATTATATTTAGCTGGAGTCCAGCAGAAAAAAAGAAAAATTATACTTTAGAAATTTCTAAAGATAAATTGTTTAAAGAAAAAATTCAGCATAAAACATCTAAGACAAAGTTTGTATGGAAACCAGAGAAAATTGGAACTTATTATTGGAGAGTTTTTTTTGAAAACGATAAAAAGAAAGAAATTTCAATGCCAAGAAACTTTGAAGTTAAAAAGATAGATAGCTTCTCGATTCTTTTTCCGAAAAATGATTCTAAGATTGACTTAAATGAGAAAGATGAAATTTTAATTGAGTGGCAAAAGCATTCTTCAGCTTCCGACTATGATGTATTAGTTATGAACACTGAAAAAAATTTAGAAATAATGAATCTAAAATCTTTGAAAGAAAATAAAGTATTATTAAAAGATTTAAAGAAATTGAAGATTGGAAAATTTTTAGTTGTAGTAACTGCAAATTTAAAATTGAGTTCAGGAAGAGAATTGTATGAAACTAAGAAGAACAAATTTTCCTTGATACTTTCTGAGAATGTTGATAAGTCAGATATCAAGTTTACCTCGCCCGAAGAAGTTGAGCAATGAATAGGTTTTTAATTTTTGGATCATATATTCTATTCACGACATTAGTCTTTACTGAAGAAGCAAAACCCATTCCTAAAAAGAAAGTAAAAGTGACTTGGGCTAGAGTAAAAAATGCAACGGGATATATTTTGGAAATTCAAAATCCAAAGAAAGAAATAATTTATAAACAGGATACAATAGAAAATAGTCTTGAACCTATCTTAGCTGAAGGTCAATTTGAAAAACGTCTCACTGTAAAGAATAAACTAGGTGAAGAAATTCAAGGAGTATGGATTCCATTAAAAGTTAAGGCTCCAAAAAAAAATGAAGTTATCTATGAAGAGAAAGTTGTGAAGCCTGAGATAAAGGAAGTTAAATCTAATGTTTCTAAATGGGGAATAATCATACGGTCAACGTTAGTTCCCGGCATGGGTCAAATTTATTCAGGAAAGGAAGTCACTAAGTCAAAATTTGACTTATGGAGAGGTTATATATATTCTGGAATTTTTTTTACAGGTATTTTAGCTCAAGGATATTTTATTAATGAATATAATAGTTCTAGAAATCAATTCTCAACAAATTCAAGAAATTCTTTACTGATTTCTGCTCTGGTCCCAGAAACTCCAGAAATAAGAAACCCAATCGTTCTTATCAATTATCAAATGGTTGGCAATAGATTCCAAGAATTAGAATCTCAAAAGTCGATCATAGAACAAGGGGCATTGTTTTTAGGATTAGTTTATTGTATTCAGGCAATAGATTCTATTATCTTACAGCGTAAAGTAAATCAATCCAGTTTGAATGATAAACAGGTTTATTTTAATTTTACAAGACAAAAAAATGGAGTTTTAGGGGTGGAAGATTATTATGCTGCTGAATATCGCCTATCGTTCTAGAATCACTAAATTTCTATTAGTTCAATTTCTATTTTTGTTTTCTATAACAAATTGTATTGAATCATCCAGAAAGGATTGGAACAATTCACAGATTATCTTTTTGAGTCTGTTGAGGTTTGTTAGAGCGGCAACAACAACCACGCCTTCAAAGCCCGAGAAGCCAATCATTCAAAATCTAAAGGAAAATTCTACTGTTCAATCAGGTTTTGTAATTGGAACTAGCACAGGAAGCGTTAGTTCCATTGAGGTGAGTTTAGACTCAGGCAGTTTTGAGAAAGCAACAGGAACTACAACTTGGAGCTACAAACTTCCAACAGGTAGTAAAATGTGGAAGCGAGGAAGCAAACATAAAATTACAGTTCGAGCAAACAATGAAGGAGAATTGTCTGAGACAACAATAGTCAATGTTCGAAAGGGTGAAAACAAGGATTATAATGGGGATGGATATGGAGATTTTGTTGTGTCTGCACATCTAACGAGTGGTAATGATGGTGCAGTATATTTATTCTACTCAAAAGGAAAGGAAGGAGTGAATGCATCAAGTTTATCAAATGCAGATAAAGTATTCACTGGAGCTCTTTCTAACAGGTTTGGAGAATTTGTTTATTGTGAGGATATAAACAATGACGGGTATGCAGATTTGATTCTAAGTGCTTTTCAAGAGTCTTCTAATAAAGGAGCTATTTACATTTACTTATCCCAAGGGCTAACTGGGATTAATGACTTAACCAGAAAAATTGCTGAACCTACTAATTCTGATGAGTTTGGTTCTTCTGTAACTTCAGGTGATGTAAACGGAGATGGGTTTAATGACTTGATCGTTGGAGCCCAGACAAAAGGTGGAAGCAATATTGGTGCTGTTTATATCTTTCATTCAGGTTCAAACGGTGTTACTGCTACTAGTCCATCTGGTGCTAATAGTATAATTTCAGAAACCACTAGCGGGTCATTGTTTGGGTCAGCAGTCGGAATAGGAGACCTGAACGGAGATGGTTTTGGAGATTTAATAGTAGGGGCACGTTTGTTTAATAGTTTTAAAGGACGCGCTTACACATTTCACTCACAAGGATCAAATGGAATTAGCTCCACAAATACTAGTTCAGCTAATGCAACTATTAATGTTCCATCTGGAATTACTTCTTTTGGCAAGAATTTATTAGTTGGAGATATCAATGGTGATGGTTTTGATGATGCTTATATTAGTGCTCATGATGATCGTAAAGTTTTCGTTTATTATTCGCAAGGTAGTTCTGGACTTCTTTCAGGAAACTATTCAACTATAGCCTCAAAAATTCTAGATGCATCAAGTGCTTTTAGTCCTTTATATGGAATTAGCATAGAATTAAATGATATCAATCTGGATGGGAGATTAGATTTAGTAGTTGGAGCATATCAAATTAACTCTAGTAGAGGAGCAGTTTATTCTTATTATACAACTTCCTCAAATTTGAATGGGACTTATGTTTATAACTCCTCTCAAAATAGCACTATCGTTGGAAACAATAGTAATGATTATGTTGGATATAGTATTTCATTAAATGATTTAAATGGAGATGGTGTTCTTGATTTAATTTCTGGCTCCTCTGATTATATTAACTGTGGTATTAGTGGTATTTCAGGATATGGCATCTTCTATGATGCTTCCAAACTAAGCAGTTCTAATATCAATGAAGCTAATACAAAAATGTTTATCTCCAATTCCCCTACCTGCATTGGAGCTAACGTTAGATAACTAGATATCTAGTTTTTTCCAGTCAAACTTCTCTTCTGCATATTTGAGACATTTATCCAAAGCTGCTTTATTCTTTAGGAAAAGGTAATTTCCTTCCTGAATATTTTTTTGGTATTTTTCATCTTTGAGAAGTTCAGTTAGAAGTGGCTTAATCTTTTTTACACCTATGTTCTTGAGTAATTCATTAAAATCAGCTTCAATCAATAAATTTTTTCCAAACATGGAAACATGAGCTTCGATTTTGCTATCATTCAGAACACCTTGGATCAGAAGACACCAGATTAGGTTTTTGCTTTTATTGTATAGCTCAAAATATTTTTCTTGAGCATTTTCGCTCACAGCACGCATAACGCTTCCTAGTCTAAACTGAATCTTGTAGAGAAGTAGGATTTTTTTTGCATCTGTGGAAAGATATTTCTTCTTAAAAATATTATAGTATTTCTTTTCGTCTTCAAAAATATCTCTGAGCTTATTGATCTTATCAATTTCACCTTGGGTAGCAAGAAAAGTTTGTGCTAATTTTTTGATTTGAATCGATTTACTTTGAGAGATTTTCATTTCCTCAAGATCATCTGCTGAAAGTGAATCAAATGCATTTTCTTGGCGTTCGTAATAAACACTTAGTTCATCTTTAAATTTATCGGAAAATTCTAATTGAATTAGATCGGATGCTCTTAGGTTCCAAGGTTCAACAGGGTTTTGTCTGTTATTGTTGATTGTAATGTTTACAATAAAATCGGAAGAATTTGTTTTTGAATCGGGAAGAATGATTTTTGCGAGTACTTCGATGGATTTGAAGGATTTGTTGGATTCAATACTTGTTTTAGAAGTAGTATTCTCTTCGATAAATTTTGCAATGCTAGTGATTGTCTGAGCACCGTTTAGGACTCTTGGTTCAGTAATCACAAGTTTACCCGAACTTTCCTCTACATGTTCAGCAGCAATGGTGACTCCATTATGATGATAAACAAAATTTGCAGATTCTTCTTCCCCAGCAAGCATACTCTTTAGGCTAGATCGAATGGATCTGTTTGGATGATTTTCTGGAGATAGACCAGCACGAATGTTTTTCTCAAAAAGTCTGAGTCCCATATCCTCATACATTTTTGCAAGGTCTAGGATTTTGATAAAACCAACGATGAGTCTGTGTTTGTCTTTATTCTCTCTTGCAAGAAAATTTTCCAGAGGAAGTTCATAACGAAATGTTTTCTTAGCTTCAGAAAATCTTCCTCTTCTTTTATTTACATTCGATAGAAAGTCAACTGTTAGAGTTACTTCTTTCTTTTGAAAAAAATTATCAATAATAAATTTCTTGGATTCTAAATCTTCTCTAAGACTTCCAAGAGTATCACTGTTTTGTGCTTTATCAGGATCTCCATTGAATACAAAATAGATAAAAACTCTATCGATCAAAGATTTGTTTTCATGGATGCTGGAACGGATCTGCCATAAAAATTTATCTTTAGACTTTGTTTCACCAAAAATGCTTTCGATTCCTGATTGGATTAGTTGTTGAAATGATTCTTTAAAGTTTTTGTGATTTTCTGACCAAAGAAAAGAATATAGGTAGAGGTTTCTTCTTTCTTTATCAAAGTAGTATGCGTTTAGTCCAATTTCATTTTTGCCTTGGTTTACATTTGCAAAAAGTTCAGTCTCGTCTTTATGAAGTTCGGCACTTAAAAATAGAAGTGGAAAATACTCTTCTCTCGACCAACCTAATTTGCTCTTGAAGTCTTTATAAGCCCCATCCAAATCTTGCTTTGAAACCATCATAAAACTTTGTCCTATAACCCAATTTTAACTAATTTTTAATATCGGAAAAAACCCTAATTTTGTCCATTCCTTTGAAAACATAGAAAGAAATTTTCAAAGAAATTGGCTTAATGTAATTGAAGATTAGACTAGTTAAGGCACTAGAAAGTCTAGTGCCTTAGAAATTATTTTTTCTGAGCTGATTCCTTAATTACATAAGTCGCAATTTCGTTCTTTTGGATTTGAGTGGTTCCTTCAAAAATACAAAGGATCTTAGCATCTCTCATGAGTTTTTCTACTGGATATTCTTTAGTATAACCATATCCACCATAGATTTGAACTGCGTCCAGAGCACATTTCATAGCACCTTCAGAAGTATAAGCCTTAGCAATTGCTGAAAACTTTGCAAGATTAGGATCATTTGCATCGGACATACGAGCAGCACGATAAGTGATTTCGCGTCCAGTTTCTACTATGATAGACATTTCTGCTAGCATATGTTGAACTGCTTGGAACGTTCCAATCTTTTGACCGAACTGTTCTCTTTCACGAGCATATTTTGCAGAATAGTCAAGTGCAGCCTGAGCAACACCTACTCCCATAGCAGCAACATAAGGACGAGAAGCATTTAGAGTTTGAAGTGCGTAGATAAAACCTAGGTTTTCTCTTCCAATCATATTTTCAGCGGGAACTTCACAATCTTCGAAAATGATTTGGTGTGTTCCAGAAGCTCTAATTCCAAGTTTATCTTCTTTTTTACCGACAATCAAACCTGGAGAGTTTTTAGGCACGAAGAAGCAGCTAACACCTCTAGTTCCACGGTTTTTATCTGTATAAGCAAATACTGTATATGCTCCTGCATCTCCCCCACCTGTTATCCATTGTTTAGCGCCATTGATGATATATTTATCACCTTTTTTCTCAGCTCTAGTGGACATGCCTGGAACATCTGAACCAGCACCCGGCTCAGAAAGGCAAAAAGCGATTCCCATTTCTCCAGCAATTACTGGCTCTAGCCATTTCTTTGCTTGTTCTGGACTTGCCCCTTTCATAATTGGTAGCATACCTAGTCCTGTATAGCCAAAACAAAGTGAAATTGCAAGACAACCTCTGCTCATTTCTTCAGTTACTAAACACTGTTCAACAGAACCATATCCCATTCCACCGTATTCAACTGGAATCGTTAGTCCATTGATCCCAAGTTCACGTCTCATCTTGTTGATGAGTTCTTCGGGGTGTTTGTTCTCTTCGTCATATTTATGAGCAACTGGGGTAATTTCTTTTTTTGTAAAATCTCTAACAAGGTCTCTGATTTGGATTTGGTCTTCAGTAAATGCTTGGTACATCGTCTTTCCTTCACGATTAAATTTTGTGCGAACAGTTGAATCTGTTTGTATGCTAGTTCCAGAGTTTAGTTCTATGAAAAAAAATCAATCTTTTGCTTTTCTTAAAATTTGTTTTCTAACGACTAACTGAATAAAGTTTGGATAGGCTGGAATTCTTACTCGGAAGACTCTCAGTTGCTAACTCACTCAAAAGATGGGAAATTGATACAATCTAGTTTGTACAAAAGCCAGCATAGCTCAGATTTCTAATAGCGAAGTGTCCCTGATGGATGCCCAGTTCTAAATTCAATCAATAAAGATCATTTTGCCGTTCTCTTTTGGTTTACGCCAAAGTCACAGGAGGTAATTATCAAAATGATAGCAACCAATGCATAATATTGCCTTTTCTGTTACTTTGGAAATCTAGGCATTCAGAGATTTCGCATAACGTAATTTCAAAGCGGACTTTTAACCCCGGCGATTTTTGGATTTGCAAGCTTAGTATAAATAGATGTAGTCGAAAGATTTTTATGACCAAGAAGTTTTTGGATAAAATGAATGTCAGTTCCTGATTCCAAAAGATGAGTTGCAAAGGAATGACGAAAGCTATGGGGACTTCCCTTTTTCTTAATTCCCGATTTCAAAAGACAGTTCTCAAAAATTTTTTCCACAGTGCGAGAAGAAAGATAAGAATCCTTTCCTTTTATTTTTTGTTGGTTGGAGGGAAATAAAATATCAGAGTGTTTTCTGTTCATAGAAATAATTTTTAGATCGTCGATGAGTTTTTCAGAAAGAACAGAAATTCTATCTTTGTATCCTTTACCTTGTTTGATGCGAATTAGATTTTCAGAAAAATCAAGATCGCGAACTTTGAGATGAATCACCTCACTAAGCCTTAGTCCGGAAGAATAAAGCAAAGCAAGCATGAGTCTATGTTTGAGATTATAGGTTGAGTCTAGAATTTTTTTAATTTCATCTTTAGAAAAAATCGTTGGAAGAGATTCTTCTTTACTGACTTGTTTAACAAAATCAAGCGAAATAGTTTTATGCAATATTTCTCTAAAATAAAATTCTAAAGCAAATCTTTTAATACGAACACTAGAAGAAGATTCTTTTTTCGAAACAGTAATATACAAAAAGTATTCTTTGAGATCCGACTCTTTAACCTTTTCCAGTGGAAGATTTTTTTTCTCAAGAAAGTAACGGTTGATTCTTTCCAGTGACAGTATATAATTTTTAATTGTTTGAGGAGAATATCTCCTAACGTTCATTAATTCATGCAACTCATTTGATTTGAAAAGAGTATGAGTTTCTTTTTTGGATTCATGATTAGTTTTTGGATTAGGAGAATTTTTCGTTTGAACTTTCTTTTCCCACTCCAATAGAATCGAACGATGTAACTTACATTCAATGAGAATATAGTCTTTGAATTTTATAAACTCATTCTTTGTAAACTTTCTTTCCAGCTCCAACAAAAATTCATCTATCTCTTTATTGGAAATATATTTAATGATTTTATTTGGATACCGATTCCTAAGCCCTTCTATTAAATTCATAGTTATTACGAAATTAATACTCATAATAACTATGTCAATAGTATATTATCAAATATTAAGTTGACAGATTTTACGAAATACGGATGATAGTAGTTAGTTGCCATGAGCTATGGCAAAAAAAAGGAGATACTATAAATGGCAAAAGAATCAATACGGAAAATTGTAAATTCAATTAATAATCCAGATGAAAATGGAGGGTTATGGTTACCAAATATTCAAAGATATTTTGTATGGGATCAAGAACAAATTTGTAAGTTATACGACTCATTAATGCGTTATTATCCTTTTGGTTCTGTTCTAACTTGGAGAACTAAAGAAGAAGTTAAAAATAGAAGATTTATTGATAACTATAAAGACGGAATTAAGTTCACTGATTTTTATAGAACAAAAGATACACTAACAAAAAGATTGGTATTAGATGGACAACAAAGATTGCAAAGTTTTTATATTTCTTTAAAAGGTTCTTATAATAAACGTGAATTATATTTTAATGTCTTATCAACACTTTCGAAAACAAAGAATATCAAAGAAGAAACATTATATGAATTTGCTTTTTTGGATTCTGCACTTGCTACACAAGTAACTACAAAATTTAAATTAATAGATAAAAAATGGATTAGCGTAAAGAATGTTATCTTTAATAATAGTTGGGAAATTTCCGATTTAGCGAAATTAGGTGATGAAATCGGAAATGATTTTAATGATAAGGATAAGTTTAGAGACTTAGTTACAAATAACGTAACTCGGTTACAAAAAGTATTAACAAATGAAGACTTAGGTATAAATATTATCCAATTAGATAGTATTGACCAGCCTGACATCTATTCTCTTGATGACGTAGTGGAAATTTTTATCAGAGCGAATTCGGGAGGAACGAAACTTGAAAAAAGCGATTTACTATTTTCCTTACTTACAGCTAGTTGGGAAACTATAGAAGAAGATATCGAATCTTTTCTTGCACAATTTAATGCAAAGAAATTTTACTTTGAAAGAGATTTTATATTAAAGGTGTGTTTGGTTCTTAATGATCTTGGTGCAAAATATAGTGTTGAAAAGTTTCGTGAGACTAGTAACTTACAGAAGATAGAGGATAATTGGAAAGACATTAAAGAATCTATCGAAGATGTTGTAGACTTTTTAACAAATAACTCCTACATAACATCTGGAAAAGCGTTAACAAGTACTAATGCCTTAATCCCACTAATATACTTTAGATTTCATTATGAAACTAAATGGCGTTCATGCAACAAATTACTCTTATCCTCTTGGTTAGTAAGAATACTATTAACAGGAGCATTTTCAGGTTCTTCTGACACAATCATCGATGTGATAGTCAAGATAATAAAAGAAAAACAGGACTTTGATATCGATAAAATAAACAGTGATATTAGTAACAGAAATCGTAATGTTTATTTAACATTTGATAGTATTTTTAATAATTACTATCAAGATGCTAACATTTACTTAATATTCAGTCTTTTGTATAACCCACAAAACTTGACTCCATTTTCAAAAGATAATTTACCATCAGAGGATCATATTTTCCCTCAATCGTTATTGAAAAGTGTAAAAATAATTAACCCTGAATCTGGTAGGAATAATCAAAAATATTCTAAATATGATAGGAATCAAATTGCCAATTTAATGCTCCTTTCCATTCAGGAAAATCGTGACGAAAAAAATGCAATTGCTCCTGAGACATGGTTTTCCAACAAAAGCCAAGGATATTTAGAGCTACATTATATTCCGAAAGATCGTACTTTATGGAAATTGGAAAAGTTTGAACTATTTTTAGAAGAAAGGAAGAAATTAATATTTAGTAAGATGAAAGACATTGGACTGGTTGCATAGCTCACGGGCATCTAACAAAGAGTAGCCACTGCGGAGTCATGAAAAGATATGACTCCATGCTCCGAGCCGGCTAGTTGTTTAAGTGAAATTTATTAGTTTATTTGGAAAGCTAACGCAAGTCCAGTGCCTTCACGGTATGATAGTATCGTAAAACGATATTGTTCTTGACAACTTTTTCTTTTTAACTTATAACATTTTCTGTTCGAAAATGTTGGAGGTCACAAAACTTGCAGGAGAATAATGCAAGTTTTGCGCCCTACTAATGTGTCGCTTAGCTCCCAAATTATTCCTTATGGAAATAATTTGAAGTCACAGGACTTGCTAGTCATACGGGTGGCTCGGAGACATTGAGAAAATGGAAAGAAAAATGCTTGGGGAATTTTCTTGTCATTTTTTCAACGTCGGATACTCTTAACGTTAGTTGCAATTGACCCTAGCTTGTATAGAGTAAATTATTAGAATTTAGTTTTTATAGATTGAAATTAAGATCTTCAGGAAAATAAAAACTAAAATAAATATTATAATTTAATTAAATAAGCTAAAATTGCACTGAAGTAAATTATTAACAATGGAAGGATTTGAACAAATGGAAGAAAATTTTAAGAAACACATTACAATAGATGATTTAAGCTTTATATCCGAAAAATATTCCTTTCAGAGCAAAACTAATGGAGCCAATGTATGGCATTCAGAACAAGGTGATGGACTGGGAATATTTTTCTTTAATTTAAAGCCAGACTTACCAAAAGATATTACTAATTTAGATTTGTTAGAAAAATTTTATCAAGAACAACTTTTAAAAGTAAATGGCAAGGTAGTGGAAGTAGATCATGTTGAATTGGATTCGTGTAAAGCAATAAAATTAATAATTAAATTACCTCAGGATCCTTCTGGTCTTACATATTTAATTTCTTTTACTCTTCCTTATAAGGATTTTAGTTTTGTTATAAAAGCACAATGCGAAGAGTATGGTATGACTGGAATTAAGGAAGCTTTATTAGTTGACCGTTATCTTGGAAAAGGTGGGAAAATAGAAGACTTACAAAAAATAAATTTTGATAGCCTTGAATACGATACTGAATTTCCTGAACATCCTATCGAGCGAGCAAGAAAGATTGGAAAAGATATAATAGAAAAAATAAAAGTCTCCGATAAAATTAAAGCAAGTACGCCTTTCAATTAAGTAATAGATATATTGATATCACTTAATTTATCTCAGCAGAATACGTACGGGTCAACTGCACATAACTGCGAGTAGCCACTGCAAGAGTTGATGGACTACCCACTAAAAAACGGACATGATTTTAAGCTGTTTGTTTAAGTAAAATTTTTTCAAAGTTGGATACTCTTAACGTTAGGCGTTACCCTAAGCAATGAAGTAAGTGTTTACGATTAGAATACCAAATGAATGAGTAAGAAGTCCCAAAAGGAAATAAAATGAATTCTGAAACAAATTATTTATTTATACCTGGCTATGGTAACTCTGACAAAGACCATTGGCAAACACATTTTGAAAACCAATTAACAAATTGTCATCGCATTGAACAAAAAAGTTGGGATAACCCAGTATGTGAAGACTGGATAATCACAATTAATAATACTGTGGTTCAATATGATGCGGATAGCATCGTACTTGTGTCTCATAGTATGGGAGGCATTGCAATTGCACATTGGGCAAGCCGCTTTAATACAAAGATAAAAGGTGCATTTATTGTAGCTCCACCGGATTTAGAAAATCCATATTTGGACTTAAATCTAGAAAGTTTTACTCCAATCCCAACTTTAAAACTTCCATTTCCATCAATTGTAATTGCTAGTTCCAATGACAACTGGGCGACTTTAAAAAGAACACAAACATTTGCAGACAATTGGGGAAGCAAATTAATTGTAATTGGTGATGCAGGTCATATTAATACAACAAGTGGTTATGGTAAATGGGAAAATGGATTGAGCTTATTGAAACAATTTGCGGATCGAAATCCAATCTGAATTGAGATAAGGCAAACTCATAACTATACTAAACCTAAAAAGGATTAATCAGTCTAATATAAATGAGGATTATTGAATGAAAAGTAAAGTATCACAGATCATTGCTATTGTGCTTTGTATAACTTTGCTTGGTTGTGAGAATCAGTCCAAAGAAAAGTTTCCCATAAAAAAAGAATTATTGGCTATTGCATATCTATCCGTTAAGGAAAAAGAAAAAGAGGATTGTAAAAATGAGTATAAGTCTCTGAATACAAGTCTTTATTCAAATTATCTAAGCACTCAGTTTTCAAAGTATTCTAATTCTTGCGAGAATGTGATCATTGGTGATTCTACAATGGACTTAGCAAAATTGAATCTTGAATTTTATGATAGAAGCAAAACTCTGAACTATGCAGTTGCGGGAAACACAGCATGTGATTATTTGTATCAGTTTGAAGGAATTGGTTGTAGCCCCAAAAATGTTTTAATAGCAACTCCTGATGGAAATGGTGTTCTTAGAAAGGTTGTCTCATCTACTAGCATTACAATGATAAAAAAATTGACTGATAGAATCAAACAAAAATGGAATTCTAAAATCGTTATTATTGGAATTCATCCAGTACTACTATCGAATGAGAACTTACTCAAAAATCCTGTGAACAAAGGTGTTAAAGATTTAGGGTATTGTTACATTGATCCTAATCCAATTTTTGGAGTGAGTGAATCTGAAATGCCAAGTCAGAGTTTAATGGTAGATCAAATTCACTATTCAGAAACTATTTATCCAAAGTATAGGCAAAAAATTATTGAACAGTGTGGTATTCAGTTTTAAAAAAGAATTTATAGAGAAATTCATTCATTAAAGATTCTAAGTAAAAAGTTAAGGGATATTCTAGTTGATCGCTTCTTGTTTTCAGTATTTCATATAGATTTCGACTAACGTCAATACGAAATGTTCTTTGTGAATCGTTAGAAATCCAAAAAGAGTCCAGATCATCTAGTGTTAGAATTGCTGCTAAGAATAGTTCTTCAACCTTGATGTTGTGCCATTCCAGATATTTTTTGATCTCTGGGTCTAGAGAAATTGAAATTGTAAGTTCCATATATGTTTAGGGTTAAAAGATTTCGTTTCTAACTGTTTAAAGACGTAAGTTTATAATTTTTTTGCTTGCCTAGAGAGCTTAATCCAAAAATCCTAAACAACAGCGAAGACTTTCGCATAAATAAAAACTATGATAACTGTAGATAACCTTACTAAATATTATGGCGATAAACTTGCCATTTCCAATTTAAAGTTTGAATTAAAAAAAGGGGAGATAGTTGGACTTCTAGGACTCAATGGTTCAGGAAAAACAACAACCATAAGAATCCTAACGGGGTTTTTGATTCCCACAGAAGGTTCAGTCTCCATAGATGGGATCAATAACTTTTCAGAACCAATTGAGGCTAAGAAAAAAATTGGCTATCTTCCTGAAACCCCACCACTTTACGAAGACATGGATATTGAGAGCTATCTTACCTATGTTGCTAAAATTAAAGGTATAGATGATTCCAAAATTGAGTCTGAACTAAAAAGGGTTATGGAAAAAACTTCCGTCACAGATGTAAGTCAAAAATTAATTGCTCATCTTTCTTTGGGCTATCGTAAAAGAGTAGGCATAGCTCAAGCACTTCTAGGAAACCCACCAGTGATTATCATGGATGAGCCAATTTCAGGTCTTGATCCAAAACAAATCTTGGAAATGAGAAACATGATAACTGGATTGAAAGGTGAACACACTGTTTTGGTTTCTAGTCATATTCTTTCAGAAGTTTACAAAACCTGTGATCGTTTTTTGTTTATTCATGAAGGAAAACTGCTTTATAATTACAGTAGAGTAGAATTGGATAAAGAGCTTACTAAGTATTCTAATCTAGAAATTTCTATTAAAGGTAAGACTAAAGAAGATACAATTCAATTCTTAAAACAGATTGATCCGAATGTTGAGATTATCAACATAGAAGAAGAATTGCTTTCTTTAGCTTTACATTTCACCTTGAAGCCAAGCGATCAGGATAGTTTCAGAGAAACTTTATATAGTACCGTGAAACAAAATGGTCTCGTCTTGCAATACTTCAAGAACCAAGACTTAACACTTGAGCAAATATTTTTAACTACATTGAGGTAAGATATGAAGAATATCAAATCGATTTTCTTTAAAGAAGTAAAAGTCTTCTTTAATACATTCATGGCTCCACTAGTTTTCGGTGGAACAGCTTTCTTGAATGCTTTGTTTGTGATGATTTCTAATTTTAATGATAGAGGAACACATGAAGAGGCAACTATCATAACGTTCATTTCATTTATGTGTACAATTATCATTTCTATGGCGATAGTCGCAATGGGTTCTTTGGTGGAAGAAAAAACTAAGGGAACTATGGAACTACTTTATACTTCTCCCATAACTGATTTGGAGATCGTGCTTGGAAAATTTTTGTTTGGAGCATTTGTTTGCTTCATCATAACATTTGGAATTAATGCACTTTTCCCAGTACTACTCTTTGCATATTGGAAAGCTCCATTCTATATTGTTCTATCATCTTCTGTTGGAGTTTTTTTGTTAGGATTGTTTACTTATTCAGTTGGGCTCTTTGGAAGTAGTATAGGTAAGAATCAAATGATTTCACTTCTTATCTCAGTCATCATCATCTTAACAATGTGGGTGATTGGTTTTTTCTCTCATTTGTTTGAGGCGAAGACTAGAACTGTTCTATTTCACTTACATATCTTTTCTCATTTTATAAGTTTTTCAAAAGGTGTGATTCCAGTCACTGGTCTTATCTTTTTTATCTCTACAATTTTTATGTTTTTATATCTCACTGTGAAAAGTCTAGAATCTAGAAGGTGGTTAGGATGATTTCTTATATTCCTATTTTTTCAGTAGTTTCTTTATACATATTTTTTATCTCTTATGATATGTTTTTAAACCCAACTTTAAAAATCATGAGAGATTTTGTTTTTCTAATTTTAGTTGGTCTCGATCTTGGTAATAGACTTTATGCAATCACCAAAGACTCAGAGAAACTTAAAGAAGTAAGTCTGATTGGTGCTTCTAGCACTTTTCTTTCTTATCTAGCTTTTCAGCTTAGATCCTATTTGGATGTGCCAACAGCGGTCGGAGTTGCAAGTGAAGTAAATTCAATTCCTAAAGTTAGAGACTTTCTTTTAGTGATTATTGTTCTGACTGCAATTGTTTCATTGGTTTATCAAATTCTACAATTTATTTCTGCAAAATCAATTGAGGCTCAAACAAAAATTGGCAGAGAGAAAGAAACACTATTTCGAACAACGTTCCTGAATTTTCTTTATATTTCTCCTTTGATCATTGCAGCGAATTATTTTGCAGTTCAAAAGAATTATAATTTTGATCTTTCAAGTGTAGGTAAATTTTCTTATTCTGAAACTTCTCGCACTATCATTAAGTCAATTCAAAAAGAAGTTAAGATCACAGCGTTCTATCCTAGACCGCTGGAAGCATCAGGCAAAGAGGAAAGTTTTGCGCTTTCAGCAATTAGGACTGATGTTGCAATTTACTTGGATCAATTATCCGCAATCAACCCACTAATTAAAGTTCAATTCATTAATGCTGATGTTGAATTAGATAAGATGGGTGAATTTCCAAACACTTCTAATGGAACAATTTTACTGAGAACTCTTAAGACGGGAAACAATTTAAGTGGGAATCCTTATGTTGAAGAAAAGGTATTAGTTCAAAGCAAAAAAGATTTAGAAGATCTAGAGAAAAAAATTGTTCAAGGTATCAATGGGGTTACGATTCCACAGAAGAAGATTTATTTTACTACTCTGAACGGTGAACATTTTGGTGCGAACGTTAGTGGAACTCCTGAAGATGGAATCGGTAAATTTATTTCTTCCTTAAATTTTTTCAATTATACTGTAACAGGAATTGGAATTCCCGAGGGTTGGCCTTATACAATTCCGAATGATGCTGATATTCTTGCTATCATTGGACCTAGGTCTAGTTTTACTGAACAATCAAAAAAATTAGTTCTGGAATTTCTTCTAGAAAAGAAAGGTAAACTATTCATTACAATTGATCCAAGTGGACCTGAAGACTTTTCTTGGTTATTGGATAAAGCTAAACTTGAATTTAAAAACGAACCACTTCGTCAAACCAAAGGTAGAGCTGAAATTGTAGCTGGGATGTTTTCTGATCATCCACTCAATTCATCTATAACTAGGAAAGAACTTGGTGTAGTTTTCCCGTTTTCAGGATATTTAGATAAAAAGCCTACTGCTCCAACTGAAGAACTTCAACAGACTGGAATCTTAGAATCAGGCACAAGTACTTTTATTGATTCCAACAAGAATAATGAAAAAGATAAGGATGAGAAAGAGAATAACTTTGCGTTAGGCGTCATTCTGGAAACAAAATCTGATCCTGATCCAACTAAGGCTGAAGAGAAGAAAGGTAAGGCTATTCTATATACTGGAACTTCTTGGTTAACTGATAGATATTATCAATTTAATTTGAATTCATCTTATGCAGTAAATTCGTTAAATTGGATGAACCAAAATCAACTTATAGATAAGATTGTTTCCAAAAAAGAAGATTCACCAATTATCACTCTAACTCCTAATCAAAAACTTTTAATCTGGGTTCTTGGACTCTTTGGTTATCCATTAGTGATTGCATTTGGTTTAGGATATTACAGCAAGTCTAGAAGGAGTGATAACGGATGAACTGGAAAAAACCTGCATTCATTCTAATTGCATTCGTTACCTTATTTGTAGTCTTCTTTTTCATCGATGAAAGAGAAGAAGATTTAAGTGAGGTAAATTTTTGGAAGATTGAGCCTGATGAAATTCGATATATTCCAGCAGAGGAACCTAATGATGAGTTCAAGGATTTTAGAAGAGAAACCATAACTATGTTTAGAAAATCCAAAGGACTCAAAGAACAACCAGTGTTTACTATTCGGGTTAAGGATGATAAAGGATTTGAGTCTATCTTTGAAGCGGGTTATCAAGTAAAAAATTTATTTACTGAATTGTCTGTAATTAAAACTAAAACAATGACAAATGAAACTCCTGATCTTTTGGGGAAATTCTTGATAAATGAGAAAGGTTCCCCTAAAATAGAATTATATTCCTCTGACAAACTATTAAAAAGAATGATTTTGGGTAAAGAAGACAAATCAGTACGTTTCTTTGCATCAGAAAAATTCATTATCAGTTCAGCATCTTATGTATTCAATAAACTGAAAAAAGATGGAGGAGTTCTCCGTGAAAAACAACTTATATTCGCAGGAGAAGCTAGAATGCAAAAAGTTGAGTTTGTTTCAAAAGAAGTAAACTTAGTTTTGGAAAATAGATCAGCGAATGATATGCAAGTAAACCAACAAGTTTGGTTGAAGACATCCAACAAAAAAGCCAAAGTAAATCCAAACTCAAGTTCAAGAATGGATGGAAGTCTTAAAGGACTTATGGTTGAGTTATATCCTGATGATAAAGATGGAGAAGGATTTGCAAAATCTTTGGAAGAAACAAACAAAGAAAGTAATTCAGAATTAAATATAACATTAGCTAATGGAGTTAAATACTCTATAAAATTTTTTGATAGGGTTGAAAAAAAAGGACAATTTTATTACCCAATCATTAAATCAATTGAGAAAGAATTTATTGAATCACCAGCATACTTAAAAGAGAATCTTTTTATCTCTCTTTTAGAAACATTAAAAACAATAAGAGATGAACCAGAATGGATAGAGCCAAAGAGATAAACAAATACGAGAAAGGGGATACTCCACTAGAGTTTCCAACATTTCCCAATGAAGATAAGATGAGCGAATCAGAGATTTGCTGTAAGTGCACTGGTTGTTGTAGATATGTTTCAGTCGTAATACAAAAACCAAGGTCCAAGGCAAACATTGATCTTTATAAATGGTATCTACTTCATAAGAATGTTCAAATATATATAGATCATGAAGGCGACTGGAACCTTCTATTCATCACTCCTTGCAGTGAGTTACAGAAAGATGGGACTTGCGGTGTCTATGAAACTAGACCAGATATTTGTAGAGACTATTCCCCTAAGTCTTGCTCCAGAACAGGTAAAGATCATACCCATCTCTTTAAAACTCCAGCAGCATTTTTGGAATACCTTGAAGAAGAAAAACAAAAACGACAAGTCAAAAAATCTAAAGCTAAAGCGGGTAAGTGAAAACTACAGAAATTAATAAGTGGTAGCTAACACTTATCTTGAAAATCTTTTAATCTAAAATTTTACTATTGACAAACTCTATTTTGAAAATACTTTGAAATCCCTTAGAGAGGTTCATTGTGGAAAAAGAAGGTAGTTTAGGTCGCTGGCAAAAAGAGTTTTTTGAGAATATCCATACATATACTAAAAGTGGTATGAGTGAAGATGATGCAAGAGGCATTCTAGAAAGATTTCTCTATCTCTGTGGGACAACACCTATGCCACCAGTTATGAACACTTTCAAAGAACCAGACCAATTAGAAACTGTTGGTGTATATACTGAAGGTGCAGAACATGCTCGTGAATTCATGATTAAATTCCTAAATCCGATCATGAGTAACTTCAAGGTAGAGGGAATTGAGAATCTGGAAACAGTGGATAAACTCATCGGTAAATACCCCATTACGCTTATTTCTAATCATTTGAGCCATCTAGATGCTCCAGGAATTTTTCATCTTTTATACACTTCTGGTGAGATTGGAAGAAAAGTTGCTGAGCAAATTGTTTTTATCGCAGGAAGACTTGCCTTTGAACCAGACTTCACTCGACTAGGACTCTATATGTTTGGAACATTATTAGTTTGTTCCAAGAAAGATATGACTGATAACCCAAGTCAATCTGACCTAATGACTAAAATTAATATGAGAGCTTTTCGAGCTTCTCAAAAACTTCAAACTGAAGGTAAGATCATTTCTATTTTTCCAGAAGGAACTAGATCGAGAGATGGAAGGTTAATGCCTTTTGTGGACACAGTCTATCATTATGTTGCAAACAAAATCGTTCTACCAATTTCATTAGAAGGAACAGATAAAATTTTACCTACTTCCAGTTTTCTATTCAATCCAACAGTGGGAAAACTTGTTATAGGTAAACCAGTGATTGTTGGGGATGTAAAAAAGAAAAGTAGTGATCCTGTTTTTGAATCATTAGAGCATATTGAATATCCAAAAGTTGGTGATAAGAAACAATTTCTAATTGATAATCTTGCTTTGTTAGTAGGATCAAAACTAAGCAAACACAAACATGGTATATACCGTAATCTATATAACGGTGATCGTTCGCTAAAAGAAAATGTTCTCATCCAAACTGTTAAAAATCCTGATGAACATATTGTTGTGATTGGTTCAAGTTATCGTTCTATAGCTGCAGCAACAATTCTTGCAAATAAAAATGTTGAAGTAACTGTATATCATCCCGATCCAGAAATTGCTAAAACATGCAATGAGGAACATAGAGATGTAGAACATTTCCCACTCTTTAAACTTCCACCAAATATTAGCTTCTCGTCAGATCCTAAAGTTCTTAAAGATGCTACTCTTTTTGTGCAAGGTGTGAATCCTTGGGAGTTTGAAAAAACGTATCCTGCGATTAAAAAAGAATTAATAGCGAATAAGAGTATTGTTCTCAATGTAGTGAAAGGATTTTCTTCCAGTAAAAAAGGTTTAGTGCTACATGATCTAGAAGAAATGGGCATTGAAAAAAATCGTCTTGCTGTTACTGCAGGGGCAGGCTATCCCGAACAGATGATGGAAAGAAAACTTTCCGGTCTTGAAGTTGCTGCCATAGATACTAGTCAGATTCCTAGACTCGTTAGACTTCTAAGTACAAGTTATATTTTTTCTAGACCAGCAATCATTGAACATGATATTATGGGTGTGCAACTTGGTGGTGCATTAAAAGCAGTTTATGCCTTAGTCATGGGAATGGTAGAAGGATACTATAAAGAGAATTTAGGTGGAGATGTTGATAACACTCTATTCCATCTTTCCAATAGATTTTTCAAAGAAATGGTTAGTATCGGCACGCGACTTGGTGGTAAAAAAGAAACCTTCAGTGGACTTTCAGGGCTTTCTGATTTCATGTTGTCTTGTTTTGGAACTGATTCTAGGGATAGAAAAGCAGGTTATGATTTTATAGTTGGTCGCAAGATTGAAAAGATTACCAGTGGTAGTTTTGGACTAAAAGCTATGCCAAATCTAATTACTCTTGATATTGAGAGATATCCTGTTATGAGTTCTGCGTATGAAATTTTTGTCAATGGGGCAAATCCAGAATTAATCATTACAAAGGTTCAAGAAAAACTTTCTAGAATTTAACGTTAGGTGGAGTTTGGACTCAGTTTTAAGAAGAAATTTGATTACTTAGGTTTTTAGCAAGTTCATAATATCGTGAAACGATAATATCTTCAGGTCTTTGCCCTTTTTCTTTTTCAGTAATCAAATTTGCTAGTATATCTCTATGTTCTATTTCTAAAAATGGAGATTCTGATATGATCTTATGAAGTGTTTTTCGTTTTCCCCAAAAAAAGGAACGTAAGATCAGTTCTAAATATTTTATTTCAGATTTGTTGAATCTTTTTTCTTCATAAGGTTGAAACTGGATCAAACTTGAAATCGCATTTGGACTTGGGAAAAAACAGGTAGGGTTCACCTTTCTTAAATACTTCCAATTTCCAAAAGCCTTTGTAAAGATAGAAAATGAGGAAGTTTCGTTAACAATCCTATCAGCAAATTCTTTTTGAACCATAAAAATTGCACCGTTGATTTTAGAAAAATTCATAAGCACTGAGGTTATCAGTTCACTTGTGATATAGTATGGTAGATTTCCAAGAAAATAGCAACTAGTATCGGGAAGCGATAGCATTGTAGAAACTGCATCTCCTTGGATGATTTCAATGTTATCATTTAGATACTTTGCGATTTTTAAGTTCTCAACGAGAATCGGATCTATTTCTAAAAGAACTAGCTTTTGTTTAAGAAAACCAAGTCGGTGCGTGAGAGCACCAAGTCCCGGTCCAATTTCACAAAAATATTCTGAGTTAAGAATTGCATCTTCAGGAATTGAATCTGCAATGAACTGAGTTGTGTTAGGATCTGTTAGAAAATTCTGTCCCCATTTCTTTCTTATTCCGGCTTCTCTGATTTCTAAAAAATCTTTGATTTTGGATTTGCTATAGAAAGGATATTCAATCATTCTTTTTTATCCATTCTTTTCGGGTGTAGAATTTCCATCCATTGGAAATTCCTAGTAAAGTTCTCATTTCATTCCATTTTTCTGCACTGTCCTTAGAATTAAAAGGAAGGTTTAAAATCACTATTCCTTCTCCTGATCTAGTGTTCTTTAATAATAATTCTAAATTATCTTTGATTGGAGAATAGAATATTACTTCACTCTCAGCATGAAATATTTTAGGAAATTGATTTTTGGAAACCTCTAAGTCGAATTTTTCAATAAATTCTTTCTCAGGATTTTCATAGTGAACAATTTTGATATTGGAGTCAGTTTGATTTTTACAAGAAAATGCGTGAGCTAAACAAGTACTTTTCTCTATGTGAATTGACTTTAGTTCTTTTGTGCAAAGACTTGAGTTCAATTGAACTGATATTTCGAATGATTTATATTTACATTCTCCTTTTAAAAAAAGCTTATCTTCAATTTTAAAAATATCATAAGATGAACCAATCTTTTGAAATCTTGGAATGGATTTTTTTTCAGGTGAAATATGATATCCGATTATGAAAAAAGAAAATATCATTATAGCAACAAAAAATGAAATCAATAATTCTAGTCGCTTGACTTTCTTTTCTTCTTTACCTTCAGAGATTTTTTTTAAGAAATTAGGTATCAAAAGTAAAAGGATTAGGAATATTATATTGAGAATGTATAGGTTTCTAGTTTCTGAAAATTCTTTATAAAATCCTAGAGTTCCTCCAAGCTCTGTAGAAATTCTTGCTATCAACCTAAGAAAGATTTCAGCCTGAATCCAAAATACCTCTGAAAGAAACGTTAGTTGCAATGATTCCAAAATTATTGAAAAATAGAGAATTGGAAGTAAAATTGACGTTAGTGGAATGACTATTATATTGATAATGATTGATCCGAAGCTAAATGAAGAAAAATAATAGATTAACGCAGGAAAAGTTCCCAAGGAAGCTGAAATTGAGAGTGTTAAGTTGTCTTTCCAGAAAGAAGTTAGTCTAGGTAGGATAATCTTATCTAATTCTTCTTTTAAAAATAAAATTCCAATCACTGCTGAAAAAGATAATGTGAATGATAGATTCAAGTAGCTTTCGGGACTCAAAATTCTGAGGATAATACATGAATTGAGTATAAGATCAGTTTTAGAAATATTTCTAAAAACTAGCTTTGTGCCAACAAAGAAGCAAGCAAATAGAAATGCCCTAGAGAGTGAAACTGGAAATCTTAGTAGATAGAGATATCCAAAACAAAGAAAGATAGGAATTATTTTTTCTGAATAGTAGTTAAGAAAAGGAATTCTTTTTGTGATAAAGATTAAAAACCCAAATAGTACTCCAATATGAAGTCCTGAAGCTGCAAAGAGATGTAGTGTTCCTCCTTCTCTTGATTTCTGTTTCAATTCTTTTGAAAGATAACTAGTATCACCAAACAATACTCCCAAAGAAATATCTAGAGCTACATCTTCAAGCTTACCTCTTTGCAGTAACTCATCTGTTAGAAATCGAATCTTTCTACGAATATCCACCTCTTCTTCTTTTCGAACGCATTTTGATTCATTAAAATTAAGATATCTGTTTCCAAAATAATCAGTTCTAAAGAAAACATTTTCTTTATGACAAATAAATTCTGGTAGAATGGCTTCCTTATATTTCCAGCGAACTGATTCTTTTGAAGAATAGCTCTGCATAGAAACTATAGAGCTATAGACTCCTCTTTTCACTTCTTCTTTAAGACTAAGATGAATTTTTTGATCAGTGATTTTGAGATCACTATCAGTAATTGTAAGTGAGGTTTCTTTAGCATTAAGCTCTTGAACAAAGCTTGCATAAAGAATGAATAGTAATCCTCCCAAAAAATAGAGAGATAAATACTTTTTTTTGAGAGAATATAAGAGAAAACAACTAATAGATAGAATGATTATAAGAATTTCTAAGGAAAAGTTTTGGAATCTCAAAAAAAAATCTAACGACAAGAAGCCCAAACCAACACAACTAAATTCAGAATTGGGCTTCCATTTATGAATTTGCTCAAACACATATTGTTAGTTTATATTTATTTCAATTTGTATTCATTATTTTCGCTTTTAATCAAAAAAAAATTTCAATGCGAAATTCTCCTCTAAACACTAGTTTTTCCGTAAGGACTTTGTATTTTCTTGTGCTAAGTAATCAATTGTATATAACATAATATTTATAAAGAATATTCGAATATACTAATATCATTTCTAATCAATGATTTACTATATGAATTTAGTTGTTTCTTGTGCTAATTAAAACTAGCTAGAAAGGTAACATTATATTTTATGTTAACTAAATATTGTAATAAAAATCTGTTCCAATTATTCAATTTAAATCAATGTAATTGAAAAAAAATTTTTGTAAAGATTTAGTTCCTAATGCGTAATTTTTTTTTGACCAGATAGGGTAGTTTAAATTAAGAGTAAACCTACCCAATAAATTTCATAAACAGATTTGTTAAGAAATTTACAGGTTATTTACAGAACCCCCACTCAAGGAATTAATATAGATGAGAATATTGGAAGATGACACGGATTTATTTATCAAACCAGAGGATGAAGCTCCAGGCAAAAAAGAAAATTTACAACTTCCAAAAGAAAAAGTCCCAACTATAAAGAAGAATCAATGTTCTAAATGCAAAAGACATCATGAAAAACTTTACCAACAAAATCTTTGTAGAGAATGTTTATCTATAACATTTAAAAGACTAATAAAAGTAATTGACTCAGTGAGGAAATAAACAAACGCTTCTTCTATGGATTATCCCTTCGGTGAAATAGAACAGAAATGGCAAGCATACTGGGAGAAAAACAACAGCTTCAAAACTGATATTCGTTCAAAGAAACCTAAGTACTATTGCTTAGACATGTTCCCATATCCAAGTGGTGCAGGTCTTCATGTAGGTCATCCAGAAGGCTATACTGCAACAGACATCATTTCAAGATTTAAAAGAATGAAAGGTTATGAAGTTTTACATCCAATGGGTTGGGATGCATTTGGTCTTCCTGCCGAAAGATATGCAATGACTCATGGAATTCATCCAAAGACTACAACAATTGAAAACATAAATAATTTTAGAAGACAAATCAAGTCTTTAGGTCTATCCTATGATTGGAGTAGAGAGATTTCTACTACAGATGAAATATACTATAAACATACACAAACAATCTTTTTAAAAATTTTTCATTCTTATTTTGATGAAAGAACGAACAAGGCTGAACAAATCTCTAAGCTTGAAGAAGAGTTTTCCAACGAAGGTTCAAATGGACTCTATGAACCTTCTTTTACAAAAGAAGAATGGAATGCTAAGTCAAGAAAAGATAAAGAAGAGATTCTATCTTCCTTTCGTTTAGTATATATGGCCAATGTTCCAGTGAATTGGTGTGAAGCATTGGGAACTGTACTTGCTAACGAAGAAGTAGAAGAATGGAAAGAAAAGGGATACACTGTAGAAAGAAGACCAATGCGTCAGTATATGATGAGAATCACTGCGTATGCTGATAGACTTTTGAATGATCTAAACCAAGTAGTTTGGCCAAGTTCTACACTAGAGATGCAAAAAAATTGGATAGGTAAGAGTGAAGGTTTAGAATTAAGTTTTCTAACTGAGAAGGATTCAAAGATAAAGGTCTATACTACAAGACCAGATACAATTTTTGGCGTTAGTTATATTGTCCTTGCTCCAGAACATCCACTGGTTGTTGAGTTAACCACCAATGAAAATCAAAAACTTGTCCAAGAGTATTGCAAATTAGCAAGTGAGAAGAGTGATAGAGATCGAACAGAGTTAAATAAGGAAAAGTCAGGGGTATTTACAGGAAGTTATGCAAAAAATCCACTAGACCCAAGCTCTAGAATTCCTATTTGGATTTCTGATTATGTTCTATATCATTATGGAACAGGTGCTATCATGGCTGTTCCAGCACATGATGAGAGAGACTTTGCATTTGCAAAAAAATACAGTTTACCAATTCTTCCTGTGATAGCAGGGGGAAGTGTTGAAGAATGTTTTGATTCCAAAGAATCTCACTGCATTAACTCAAAATCTGAAATACTATCGATAAACGACTTAAAATACCAAGATGCATTTGTGAAGGTATCTTCTTGGTTTGAAGAGAACAAACTTGGAAAAAGAAAGATTCAGTTCAAACTAAGAGATTGGCTTTTCGCAAGACAAAGATATTGGGGAGAACCAATTCCAATTGCCTATAGTGAAGATGGAGTACCAATTCCACTTGACCCAAGTGAACTACCTTTAGTTCTTCCGGATGTTAAAGACTTTAAGCCGGATTCATCAGGCGAGTCAGCTCTTGCAAAAACTGGAGATTGGTTGAATTATGAGGGTAAGTCAGGAAAAGGCAGAAGAGAGACAAACACAATGCCGCAATGGGCTGGTTCTTGTTGGTACTATCTTCGTTTCATTGATCCACTTAATCCTTGGGCAGCTTGTAATCCTGAGCTAGAAAAAAAATGGATGCCCGTAGATCTATATGTAGGTGGTGCAGAACATGCAGTTCTTCATTTACTCTATTCAAGATTTTGGCACAAGATCCTCTTCGATCTTGGAGTAGTTTCCACACCTGAACCTTTCAAAAGACTAGTTCATCAAGGTATCATTCTTGGAGAAGACAAAAGAAAGATGTCTAAATCATTTGGAAATGTTGTGAATCCTGATGATGTTGTTAAGGAATATGGTGCTGATAGTTTCAGACTTTTTGAAATGTTTATGGGTCCTTTAGAGATGACTAAGCCTTGGAGCACTAAAGGTGTTGAAGGTGTTTTTCGATTTTTGAATCGAGTTTGGAGACTATACCATAAAGATGATGGAACTTTTTTCGTAGATCAAACTGAACCTGACAAGGATCAGTATAAGATTTTAAATAAGACAATTAAAAAGATTGAGGAAGATATAGAAAATCTTTCTTTCAACACTGCAATTTCTCAATTAATGATTTTCGTGAATGAAATGATGCCAAAACCAAATAGACCTTGGAAAATTTTGAAGCCATTCATTTTAACGTTAGCTCCCTTTGCTCCACATATTGCTGAAGAAATCTGGCAAAAAATTGGATATAAGACTTCACTTTCTCATGAAAAATATCCTTACTATAATATTGATTACTTGCATGAGGACACTGTTACTATTATTGTTCAAGTTAATGGAAAGCTTAGATCTAAGTTCGAGGCGAGTAAAGAAATTACAGAACAAGAAGCGATTGAAAAGGCTCTGAATGCTGAAAAGATCTCAGAGTTTTTAGGAAATAAAAAGATTAAAAAACAAATTTATATAAAAGAAAAACTTGTAAATTTTGTTATGGAGGAATGATGAAAGGTTCTAAGGCATATAAACTCAGTTTAGCCCTTATGGTTTGTTTTTATTTATTAGCAGGTGCTCTGCATTTTATTATGCCTGAGTTTTACTTGAAACTAATTCCTGATTATTTTCCAGAAAAAACTCACAAGATAATTGTATATTTAAGTGGTCTAGCTGAAATCATTCTTGGCTTTGGAGTAATCACTCCTCAGTATAGAAAACTTTCTGCAATGGGAATCATTGCATTATTGATTGCAGTCTTTCCAGCAAATATCCATGCATATGTGAATAATGTTGATCTAGGAGTTCCAAATTGGGTTTTACTAGTAAGACTTCCTTTACAAGCAGTTTTTATCTACTGGGCATATACTTTTGTTAAAGAACCAAAACATGCTCCAGTAAATCACTAAAGATGAGTTGATTTTTCAATCAGATTAGTGCTTTTCAATATTTCAGAATTGAAGTTGAGAATTAAGAACAATACAACGATGAATAACACTATCATGAACGTGGATGCTATTAAGAAGATAGCATTCCGTAAAAAACGAAATTGTAAGAAAGAAGTACTCACTAGATAGCTTTCAACCGAACTAGGATTTTTGTCTTTTCCAATTGAGTTATAGTTAATTACATAGAATATACAAAGAAGAACTAGCATAACAAATAGTAATACTCCAAACTCAGGAGTATAATGCTTTTGCAGAGAAAAAAGTGGAATGTATACTAGGTTGCCAAGCAAAAGCCCAGTGAAGATGATATAAGCAAAGTGTCGGAGAATTTTATTTGTTAACAGAAAAGTAAAAAACTTAACGATGAAGTTTTCAAAGATCAGTCTTTGTAGAAAACTCTTATCACTTCTCTCAATTTTTCTTGGAATTGGGACAGTGATTTTTCCTGAATTATTCTCTTCATCATTGAAAGAAGCCATATACAATGATTTATAGGATTGTGAGTCGAAGTCATCTTCAAACTTCATGTCTCTAAATCCCCAGACAAAAAGACCAAAGGTTACAAGGTTCCAAAATACTGCTGGAAAAGCATACAAAGGAGCAAAGACCATATGATTCATGCAGATAAACAGATAGCCAAAACTAATTATTGCTGAAATTAGAAATAGAAATCTATTCATAAATGGAGCAAACCAAGTGTTGAATCGATAACTGATAAAACTTGTAATGGAGAGAAATAGAAGAAATAAATAGAAGAAAGAGAATAATTTTAGTCCAGCAGATAATTTTTCTAGTGATTCGATTGTTTTTTCAGGAGTAACGTCGGACGATAGTAACGGATCTTTCAATACTTGAATTGATTCATTAACTAGGTTCAACTTTAAAAGTGTTCCCGAATTGAATTCAATTCCTGTTTCTTTCTTAGCTTTATCTTGCGTGAAGAATTCTTGGTATCTTTGAGGAATATCATAAACAATTTGAATATTCATGAAAAGTGCTTCTGCAGAAATCAGAATGCTAAAGAGTGGAAGTATAAGTTTTAGTTTACGTTTCATTAGATAACAAAAAAGACTACAAAGATCCAGAGTAGAATAATGATTCCAATTATGATGACTGCTGGAATAACCCAACTTCGTTCTCCAGAATTAGCAACTTCATTGATGTATCTCTTTTCATCAATGGTAACATCTTGAGCAATGTTTGACTCAGCCATTCTTATTCTTACTTCAGGTTCTTCTTCAGTATAAGTTGCAAAAATCTTGTCTGCAAGCATTACTATTACTTGCACACTTTTATCTTTATTATGAATTGTTTCAGTAATTGTTCCAGTGCAGGGAAGAATCATATTTTCTTCTTTGAGTCCAAGAGATTCTATTACCTCTTCAGCTTCTTCATTATCTGGTGAAATCTTTAGAAGAATTTGATCTCCTTTTTTCAAATCACCAACTGAAGTTCCTGTTACAGGAGAAAGAATGAAATGAAATGGAACTAACTTAGCGTCTAGCGGAATAGAAGAAGGTTTCTTTGTTTCTTCCTTTAGAGTGACTTCTTTTTCTTGTACCTGAGGAGAGGAAATAGAATCTAAGTCTGATTTAGTTACTTGCGAAACGAAAAGATTTGATTCGAAATCTCCTCTACCTAAAATTTTCACTACGTATTGTTGAAGAAGAGGTTTTAATTTTTCTAGATCATTCGTCTCAAGATAGTGTGAAAAAGAAATCATGAAGCTTTCATCGTTATTAAAAGTAGTTTTTAAATAGTTTACAAGGCTGTTTGTTGAACTCTGTGAAGAAAACCCTCCAAGGATTAACTTCTGAACTCGATTAGCACAGTCTTTGTAGGAATCAGTAGATGTGATTGCTGTTGTATCTGGGCTTGGGGAAACAACTGCTTCAAATCTCTCGACTGAGGTTTTTCCTTTTGGGGACACAATGCAAACTAATGCAAAAGTTTTGCTCACAAGCTCTTTTACAGTGAGTTTGATTAGATAGAAAAGTTGTTCATCAGCCATATTGTTAGTTCACCTGAATAGTTATTACAAGTATTCTTGTTTGATTGAAAAAATAAAGTGTTTCTTAGTTAATCGGTCAAAAAAAAATGACTAGTAGTAAGTTATGAGTGTAGTAAGAATTGAACATCTAAAAAAATCCTATTATATCTCTGATCAAGGAATACCAATTCTATCAGATATCAACTTCCTAGTGAAGGAAGCAGAGATAGTTTCTGTAGAAGGCTCCTCTGGAGTAGGCAAATCAACATTACTAAATATCATTGGGGCAATGGATGATTTTGAGTCAGGATTGGTTGAGGTTTGTGGCATTGACTTAGGAAAGATAAACCAAGAAAAAAAAGAGGAATTTAGAGCACAAAAGATCTCTTTTATCTTTCAACACCATTTATTGCTTCCTGATTTCAATGCTTTAGAGAATGTGATGATCCCACTGTTGATTTTAGGAATGAATCCAAGTAAGGCAAGTAAGCTTGCTAAAGAAATTTTAGGTAAAGTGGGTTTAGGTGCTAGGATGGAAAGTTTTCCATCACAGCTTTCTGGTGGTGAAAGTGCTAGAGTTGGAGTTGCAAGAGCATTGGTTAGCGAAAAACAATTGATTTTAGCAGACGAGCCAACTGGTAATTTAGATAGAGAAAACTCTAGGAATTTAATGAGTTTGATTTTAGAACTTCAAAAAGAATTAAGATTTTCCATGGTGCTAATCACTCATGACTTAGAACTTGCATCTATGGCACATAGAAGAAATAAAATGGTGTCGGGAAGACTTGAACCAATACAGTGAATGTTTTTATTGTGGACAATCGTATCATCAATTCAAAGAGTCGGGAAGACTAAACTGTAACAACTGCTATAAAGTTTTCTATTCAGAGAGCAAGGAATACTCAAAAGTAATATTCTCTACTCATGAAATTTTTAAGAAGAAGATTCCAAAGAATATTCCAATAGCTGAGAATCTTGAAATTAGGTATAGAATTGCAAGAAATTTCAAGGGAACAAAATTTGATGAGTTAAACAGGTCTGAGATTAAAGAAAAACTAGATGAAATTCTGAAATCAAAACAACCAATTCCAGAGTTAGAGTTTATTTTTTTAGATGAGGATCAGCTCAGAATCATAGGCTTTCCCAAAAATTTTATGGAACTTAGGTCAATGGTTAAAGTAACTAATCAATTTTCATCCAAAAAAGATTTTGTTTATGATAAACAAAAAGGATTTTTAACTGCATGCCCAACTAATTCTGGAAGAGGAAACAAAGTTTCAGTTAGATTTAGTTTTCTATTAAAATCAAAAAAGACACTTACTGAAATACTGAGTTATAAGTTTGGTTATAGACTTTCCCCAAGATATCCTGAAATAGGAAAAGAAGTAGAACTTATTCTTTATATCAAGAACCCTAATTATCATCAGACAATTAAGTTTTTAAAAATTTGTAGCTACATAATAGATAGTATTAAGTAAAAATTTATTGCTTTTTCTTTATGATCAAATTCTATTAAAAAATGAATAAAATACTCCTTTTATTAACAATTCTATTAAGCACAACTTTTGTATTTGCAAAAGATAAATCTGGAACAAAAACCATTAAAGCAAAATATGAAGATGCAACCGTTTATACTGGTTATACTTTGTATGTATTTAAAGATGTTGCATCTGGTGAAAAGGTGGAAATTCAACAGGTTAGTGGTGAAACAAAAGTTAAGGCTCCTAAAAACTTGCTAGAAGACCCAAAAGAAATTGAGGGACTTCCTGGTGCTAACCCTAAAATGGTTGGAAAGACTTTCACAATCAAATATCTAAAAAATGATCGGATAGTGATTAGCAAATAAACTAGTAAATAAAATTTTTCCGCTTAAATACAAAGCGGAAAATGAAATATTTTTTATTATAAAGAATACAAATCATTCTTGGTAAACTTAATTACTCTCTCTAAGAAAAATTCATCAATCTCTTTTTTATAATATTCCCTTCTAACAAATTCATGGTTTTATAACAGAACAACTACTGCACAAATCTATTTCCTTGATGATTTAACAATATCACTAAATGATACTATTGCAAACAACTTTGACTTTCTGGAAAAAGTTTTTAGGTCAAAAAATTTCGTACATCGATACGTTAATCGGAATTAGCTACTCAAGAACATTAGACTGTATAGATTGAAAGCTAATTTTGTATAATTTTCTTTTAGAATATTTTGATTGACAGATATACCAAAAATGATATATTGGAAATATGAATTTTAAAGTTGAAATCACTGAATCAGCTGTTGATTTTATTTTTTTGGAAAAATAAAACTTATATTGTTACTTCGGGATATATCAAAAAACAAAATAAAACCGATTCCAAAGAACTAGAAAAAGCTATAAGTATTATGAATCAGATAAGGAGGGACAATGGGTAAAATCAAAACTGTTAGTTCTAAAGCTCTGCTAAAAAAGCAATTAAGCAATAAGAGTTTTAAAAAAGAATATGAACTGCTTGAGGAAGATTTTTTAATTGCAGAGCAAGTTATTAAACTTAGGTTAGAAGCTAAGCTTACTCAAAAGGAATTAGCTGCAAAAGCTGGGACATCTCAACCTGCAATTGCTAGACTTGAATCAGGAGTTTACAAAAATCTTTCGTTAACTTTTTTGAATAAAGTTGGCAAGGCACTCGGTAGTGTTCCTGTTTTATATTTTAAAAAGATATCGTGACTTGCTAGTAATTGGTCTGCACTGAGAGTAGATATAGGGAAGGTGAATAATATGATTTTAAAATTGTATTATATTAACTCCCTAAATAATTGTACATGATTTTTTTAGTAGTCGTATTTCTTGATTGAATTTATAGATACTGAACGGGAATTACTTTTGGCAATTGGTATAAGATTATATCAAATTCAAGTTTATTCTAAACTTCACAGTAAAATTAAAATGAATATAACAAGAATTCTATTTGACAAAATAATTATTTTATAATTAAATAATACTTATGAACCTAGGATTTTCATGGGATTGTAAAAAGAACGAAATAAATATCAAGAAACATAAGGTTTCATTTGAAGAAGCTGAAACAGCTTTTTACGACGAAAGGGCAAGAGTGATTCCAGATCCTGACCATTCTAACGATGAACAAAGTAAATATAACAAAGGAGAGAGATAACTATGAGAAAAGAATATGATTTTTCTAAATCTAAAAAAAGCCCTTATGCTAGTAAATTGAAGAAACAAATTACTATTAGAATTGATGAAAATACGATTAAATATTTTAAAGAAATTGCTGGTGATACAGGAATTTCTTATCAAAATCTTATCAATTTGTATTTACATGAATGTGCTTCAAATAAGAAGAAATTAGAATTAAAATGGAATTAATAGAAAAGCAGCCAACAAAGAACTAATTTTTGGATTCCCATTTTCCCGCTGAGGTTTCAAAGAATTCACCCTGCTCAACTACATATCTCTGTTTGTTGTTGATATTCTTTTTTGTTTCAATGATCTCTACTTTTTTTCTTGCTTCATTTACTAGTTCGATTGTCTCTTCTAGTTTCATTCTTTCTTCTTTATTGAATTCTTTTTCATATTTTGGGTTTCTTTCATTTTTTAAAAACTTAAGTCTTCCATCAAGTCCTTCACCAACAACTCCATAGGATTTTAGCTTTTTAACTGTGTTTGCTGTATAAGCGATCACCTTTAGATTTGAATAAAATTCTTTTTTTTCCTCTGTTGAGTCAAACTCTTCTAAGCTGTCTTTTTTCCAATCATCAGGTCCAGAAGATGAGGACTTAATTGAAGAAATTATCCAGCCATCTTTTTCTAATTCCTTTTCTTCACCTATGAGTTGTTTCTCCGCAGCAGTTTGCGCCTGTGTTAAAGTGAATGCTGGAACCCTCAACGTACAATTGAGAGTTCCTAAAAAGATTAATGAAAACATTATTAAACTAAGCTTCATAGTATTATCCCAAACTTTATAACATTGGATAATAAATTTATAGCTCAGGGACTTCAATCAATCTTTTCTTGTAATTTTTTTTATATAACTTCTTAAACTCTGTATGACAACTTTTGCATGAACTTAGTAACTTGCCTGAAGTGAGAGCTTCGTTAGTTATCTTCTCCCATTCTTCTTTGTAGTCTTCGGGAGCAAATCCCTTGTTTAGCTTTAAGTACTTTTCTAAGTCCTCTTTCTTTCCTTTTTTGTAATCCTTCTCTGCTTGTTCCATATAATCTTCCATGAAATCATGCAAAGTCATTTTTTTTGTTTTAGTATCTTGTGAAAATACTAACACCGTGAATGTTAAGAAAAGGGTTGTAAAACTGATTATCAACTTCATGTTTTTATTCATCTATTCATTAGACTTTTTCATCAAGCATAATCAGTTCAAAAAATAATATTTTGTTTAATTCAATTTGAAATAAATTTCTCAATCCCTAATGACATTGGCAAGTAACGTTATAGTAAATAATTTAGTAAAATTTTTTCCTTGACCCCTATACCCCACATTAAAAAATTGACAAAAAAAGGGATTAGGTCGAAAAATGATTGTCAGTTTTGTTCAGACTAAGGGTGGAACAGGAAAAAGCACTCTATCCATGAATATAGCTTTCTCAGCTATTGTCAGTGGAAAATTTGCTAGTGTTGCCCTAGTGGAACTTGATCCTCAAGGAACTCTGCAAAGCTGGTGGAAAAGTAGAATTGAAGAAGGCAGAGATTCTGGAAAAGTTTCTTTTCATCATATCTCTAGCACTCAAAAAGAAGTTGTTCAAGATGGAATTTCTTCTATAGCAAATCATAACGAATTATTAATCCTTGATATACCTGGTGAATCAACAAGTCGTCTTCATACAAAGTTTGCTTGTGCTTATTCTGATAAAGTTATCATACCAATGAGAACATCCACAAATGATGAAGCTGCCTTTAGGGATAACCTTCTCCCACTCGTAAAAGAAATTTTAAAACTAAATACAGAGAAAAAAGGTGGGTTTCAAATCCTTCCTTCTTTCACAAATGCTCAAGCGAATTCAAAAAGAGTTATAGAGTACTTTACTGACATACTTCCTAATTATATTCATTGCCTCCCTGTTGTTTATCCTCAGAGATCAATCTATGAAAACTTTAATAGAGATGGAATGAATCTCATTGAGTTTGCGGAATCCTTAAAAAATAACAAGAAAGCGTATGCACAGGTTTCAAAAGCTGTAGAAGATATTGAAATCATTGCACAAGCTATTTTTGATTTGGAGAATAAAAATGGCAGTACCTAAGAAAAGGAAAAAATTAGAAGAATCTATTGAGTCCCTTGGTGATTCAGTAGAACAAGGCGCTAGTGCAAGCAGTGTAAGTGCTGCACCAAAAGCTCCCAAAAAATCTTCTCCCAAACAACCTAAAGTCAAATCTGAAAAAGTAGATAGAGCTTTTGAAGTAGTAGAAAAAATTGAAACTTCTGAACATAAATCTTTGGAGCGACAAAACTACTATCCATTGAATGATCAAGGTCTTCATGTTCGTTTCAAGTTGGATTTATTCTCTATTCAAGATATCTTGGAAATTGGAAAAGAAAAACCCAAAGAAAGAAAAGAAAATTCAATCATGATAGATTTCACAATTCCCTATTTTTGGAATCTTCCGGTGATTGATCAACTTACAAAAGCGGTTGTGGCTGAACTCAAAAAAATGAAAATTATTCAATAAGGTTTTCTATGAAGTTACTCTTTTTACTTTTTTTTCCTTGTTTACTTTTTGCACAATCCCTTGGCGAAGTGGGCTATCGTGAAGAAGGAATTGCCTCTTATTACGGAGTTGGGTTTCATGGAAGGACTGCAGCAAGTGGAGAAATCTATAACCAAGATGCATTCACTTGTGCACATCCATACTTACCCTTCAACACGATTGTAAAAATTACTGTACCTAGACATGGTAGAGCGATCATCCTTAGAGTCAACGACCGAGGACCTTATATCCAAGGTCGAATTGTTGATGTTTCATTGCTAGCAGGAAGATACTTAGATATGATTCAAGAAGGAGTTACTCCTGCTGTTCTGGAAGTTATTGATCCTAAAAGTCCTGTTGGTCCTGTAAAAGGGGTTGGTGTTGATCATCTACTTTCTATCGAAGACTTAATGGTAAATGCAAAAGCAGATCAGGTTTTAACTGAAAATGACGCATACAAACTTCCACCAATATCATATTCTTCTAATCATTTTATGACTAAAAATGGAAAGAAAATTGACCCAGTTGGTTTTGGTGTTCAGGTATTTAGTCTTCGTAAAGTAGAAAATATTATTTCCAATACCGATGCATTAGAAGCTAAAGGCTACAGAAATCTTATCATTGAAAACGTTTCTCTGCCTACGGGGGGAACAGCTTTTAGAATCATTGTTGGTCCTTTTGAAAATATCAAAGATGCCGATAAGATATTAGAGAAGCTAATTGCAGATGGTTTTCAACAACCTTTTGTATATTCCTTCCAATGAGGTTATTTTGGAGAATAAGAACAACAAGCCGCCATTAGACCCTAAGCTAAGGGCTGAATTAATCCGTGAAGGTAACGCTGCTTTCAATGATGGCGACTATGTAAAAGCGAAAAATCTTTTTCTCCAAACAGAATACAAAGATGGTCTCATTCGACTTGGTGACTATTATATGTATGAAAAAAGGCTTCCGATGTTGGCTTATGGCTATTATAAAAAAGCTGGTTATCAACAAAAAATTGATGAAATCTTTCAAAGAATGCTTATGGCTCTAAGTGAGTGGTTGGGAAAGGATAAATTTAAAATATCCAGTGCTGTTAAATCGGAACCCAAACCAGAATTAAATCCTGACGATTTTCAGGTTCATCCAATTCTAAAAGCCAAAGCACTTGAAATCTTGAAGAAGAATAACATTTCCACTTAAGGTTTGGAAGACCTTCTCAAAAAGAATCTAAGTTCAATTTCAGAAAACGAATCTTCTATTATACAAAACGTTGGAACGTTAGGCGAGATCCTATACTCTAAAACCAATAGACCAGTCTTAAAAATTGGTGAAGTTCTATTCCATAGCCTACACGATCCTGAAAAAGAAGCAGAACGTCTTATTTCCAGTCTTAAAAAATCTACTTCCGAAAGATTATACATCTTTTTTGGAGCAGGTTTAGGTTATTCGATTCTAAAAGCATTAGAAGATCCTAATATTCATTGCATTTGGATGGAACCAAATCTTGAAATCATAAATCATGCATTTAAAGTTTTGGATTTTTCGGAACATTTAGAGTCTAGAAGATTAAGACTGTTACCTAAACCATATACAGAAGAAATCCTTTATTCAACTTTTAAAGGCTTTAGTGCAACCCCCACAAGTTTTATTCTTCATCGTCCTAGTGAGTTATGGAAAAAAGAAGATTATTTAGAATGCAAATTCATATGTGAAAAATTCTTTCATAAGAAGAATGCAAACATGGCAACTCTTTCTAAGTTTGAATCTGTTTGGACAAGAAACCTGTTAATCAATATCCCTGAAATTCTTTCCATGAAACCAGTTTCTAAATTATTTGAAATTGCACCTAACGTTCCAATTGTAGTTTCTGGTGCTGGACCAAGTCTTTTTGATGATTTAGATTTGCTTCTCAAGTATAGAAAAAAATTTCTTTTAATTGCAGTTGATACCTCAGTTCATATTCTCAAGGCAAAAGATATTGACCCTGATCTTATTTATTCAGTCGATCCTCAGCAAATCAATAGTATTTATTTGGAAGGATATAAAGGCAATGCAAAACTTATTTTCGATCCAACTTCAACCTATCATACAATTCATTCTTGGAAGAATCGAAAAATTTTTGTTACCGATTCGCCATTTCCACTTATGAAGCTAATTACTAGTTCATCTAAGTCAGTTTTGGGTGAAATTCCTTATGGTGGTTCTGTTTCAACTAACGCAACTAGTCTTGCGTCAATGATGAATGCAATGAATGTGATCTTAATTGGTCAAGATCTTGCTTTTACGTTTGGACTTGGTCACTCTCGTGGTGCGATACTAGAAGAAAGATTGAACTATTTAGAATCAAGAAAATTTAGAAAAGAAATGCATAATTACAAACAATTACATGCATTACAAAAAATTCCAATCACTGCTTATGATGGTTCTAGTCTTATTACGAATGAAAAGATGCAAATTTTTAGGAAATGGTTTGAAGACAATTCTAAAGATAAAAATTGGATCAATGCTACTTCGAATGGAGGTAGGTTAGAAAAAATCCCAAGGATGAATTTTGATTCTTATTTTAAGGACAAAAATACTGAGAAGAATGTTGAAGAAGCTTTATTAAAGATTGAAAGAATTTTTGAGGAAAACTCTTCAAATTTTGAAGTTGAAAAAGTTATTACTACAATCCAAAAGACAATCATTGATTTAACAAACTATATAGAACTACTCAAAGAAGGTCGAGATGTTTCACAAAAAATTTATAATCATTTTAAACTAAAAAGTAAAAATGAAAGTTCACTCAAATCTCTTCTTTCAAAAATTGATTCAATTGATGAAAAGGTTTCTGAAAGAAAAGAATTAAGTGAATTTTTGAGTTTAGGTTTGCAAAGAGTTATTTTATCAATCACAGAAGGTTATGAGTCAAACCTTAGTTTAGAAGAAAAAAAATCCAATGAGCTTGGAATCTCTAAAAAAAGTCTTCTACTATATGAAGGACTTCTATCTAGCTCACAACTTATGAAACATCTTCTAGAAAAATCTCTAAAAAGAATTCTAATTCTTTATAAATAAATAATTTATAAGTGATGAATTGTTCTTATTACTCCAATTCTTATAATCACTACCAATCTTAACTAATTCTAGTCCAGATTTCTTCGCTACAGTCAATATTTCAGTGTTAGAGAAAAATTTCTGAACATGAGTTTCTAAGAATTTCTTTTTCTCCTCATTTTCAATACGTTCAAATTCTAAAGTAGAAATGATTTTTCTCTTCAATGGATCATAAAAGTTTTTCCAAATCAGAGAAAATTCTCCATGTTTTTCTTTAAAAGTTTTATTATTAAAATTTTTTTCTAGATTAAACTCACTACTAATATCAAAAAAATAATATCCATTGATTTCTAAGTGTTTATAAACAGATCTAAAATGATCTTCAAGTTCATACATATCATTCAAGTAGTTAATTGAATCATGAGTACAAGTAATTAGATCAAATTTTCTATTTAGATTAAACTTTCTTAAGTCATTCAAAGTAAATTCTATAAAGGGGAATTTTGTCTTTCCAACTCTTATCATTTCTTCCGATCGATCAAGTCCAACCTTCTCTGGAATTTCGAGGAACTCTCCAAGTAATGTTCCTGTTCCACAGGCTAAGTCTAAAACTGACTTAGGAGTATAAGGAAGTGAAGTTAAAATGAATTCTGCCCAATCTTCAAAATGAATATGAGCCATGACGCTATCATATATCAAAGAAAAAGTTTGGTATGGTTTTGATTCTTCCAAATTTTATTTAAGATCTTTTGGTTTTTCCAATTTAGTACTCTCAGGGGCTTGCCTAATTGCCTCAGTCTCATGGATTTCAGAATTTTTAGTTTCTTTTTTTTCCGTTTCATCTGGAATATCAAAATGAATTAATACAGTTTTTGATGGCTTATCTGTCTCATCCCAATGTCTTTTGTAAACAAAGATCGCATTTGAAATTCCTGTCATTGTTGGTTTTAAAAAAAACACTTGGTATTCTCTATAAAGTTGAACAGTATCTTTTTTTCCATCTTTTCGATTAAGTTTCACACGCGAAAGTTTGGAAACATATGGTTGTTGAATCGAGTCGTCTTTCGATACTAGTCTCCAACTTAAACCAGTACCAAGTCTTGCAAGAAGACGAATAGCACATACTTCTCCTGCTTGAAGTTTAATATTTGCCTCATCGTCTTTTCTAATTGTGACTATTTTAGATATTTTTTTTGGAACTTTCGTAGATTCCTTGTCTTGAGCAATTAGACCAAGACAAGAAACTAACATTAAGATAATTAGAATCTGTTTCATTTACCCGCTGATTCTTTTCTTGCAACAACCCACATAGTTCCATAACCAACATTATTAGCACGATAGTCCATCCATATATAACCTTCTTGTCCCCACTGTGCGCTCCACGAATTTTTAATTAGATATGCATTGAGTTTATCATCCCAACCAACAATCACTACAGCATGATTTACATCATTTGCTCCAAGACGTATTTTCTCATTGAAAACTCCACTTTTATAAGCCTGAAACATTGGAGTAGCATACATTGCTGTTGCTAATGGTCCATACTTACATAGAGCTTGTTTGATTTCTTTTACATTTGCTTTGCTTGACGTGCCTACATAACCCCAAGCTAAGGTTTGATAGGTTGTAGGTGTGAAGGAACTACAACGAAGATCTTTACCTTTGTATGGCTCAAAGTTCTCCAAGATTCCACTGTTCTTACCCGCAACTAATGCACTCTTCATGCCCATAAATGAGAATGCACCTTCGTACCAACCACCATTGCACGTCCCCGCCTTCGAGCAATTTAACACTTGTTGTTCAGAAAGATCTATTGTTTTGTTATTCGCAATTGCATAAGCAGATTCAACAACAGCGTTAGCCGTAAATGCCCAACAACTTCCACAACCACCTTGAAATTTTACTGGAGTGACTTTACCTTCCGATCTCCAATCCCATTTTGGTAAATCAACTGAGCATTTAGATGTATTCTTCTCGGGTTTAGTTGGTGTGTCAATATAACCATCGTTATCAGGAGGATTTGGATCAACATCATTACTATAATCAATTAGGTCTGCAAATTCTTCTGGCAGTTCTTCTTCTTCTTCGTAATATCCTGATTCATCTAAAATTTCATACTCATCACTCTTGACTTTCTTTTTAAGCTTCCTGCGCTTTGATTCCATCTTAAGTCGTTTAATTGCATTTTGATTTGTTGAAGACATATTCAATTGTGGAGGTCTAGTTCCAGCGAGTTGTTCTAGTTCATATTTCATTGCTTCAGTCAAAGCAACTTTGAAGGAATAATTTTTTTCTTTGACCTCAGTCTCAAGTGCTTTGAGTTTTTCTTTCAATTCAGCAAGTGATTTTCGATTACTTTCTTTTTGTTTATTTAATTCATCCTTCATTTTATCAGTCGCTTGTCCATAAACATAAACAAAAGTGAAAAAAATTGAAACTATACTCATGCTAGCAATTAGCTTTTTCAATAACTTAAAATTCATTTACAACTCCCAAACCTACTTAGCATTCAAGAAAGTATTAGTATAAGGCTTCCACCCTATCCAAAATCTATCTTCTAGCTGATTATATTCGACTTCAATATATGTGTCAAGAAATCTCTCAAAAAATTGGTCTTGAAAACTTTTTTTCTTCAGGAACGTCTTTAAAAAATATGCTGTATGTGTGTCTTCTTGAGTTCCAGTTGAGATTACAGCGGGACCATGATATAAATTATCAATGAAATATAATGAATGCACATAATCATCATTATGCAAAGAAGTTTGATAGAGTCTTGAGCCCGTTAGAATCCATGGACCAACTCTTGGACTTTCTGTTAAAGAATAGAGTGGTCTATCTGCAAAGAAAAGTTTCTTGTTCTCTTTTAAAGAAATCATTTCTTGACTAATTAAAAAACTGTTTCCATTCCCAGTACCAGTTGATGCTTTTATTTCAAACTCTTCTAATTCTTTGAGGAGATTCCAACCTTTGTTATTGGAAGGATTTTTCTTTACAATCGATTTAAAATTTGGTAATAAGTCTTTTGATGTATCATAAATAGGTCTATCGATCAATTTCTCAGGATTTATTACATAATAAAAATGATCTTGTTCTTCTGGTTCAATCTGTGCCTTGAAATGATAGGAAGGTAAGAAAAGGTAAGTCAGTCTATTCTTTTCAAGAGAAATTGCTTTTCGATATATAGTTTCAATTGTCTCTTGTTTGATCTCACTTGCACCTTCTTTTTTAATAGAAAACAAATAGTCAAGTATCTTGAACTTAATATCTCTATTATCATCAAAAACTTTTTCTATCATAACATTTGAATCAATTATACTTGCTTTATAGGTTATGATTCCTAAATCAATCAGAGCTTTAAAAGAATGTGATTTATTCATCTTCGCAATGATTTTTTCAGTTACGTTTTTTCTTGGGTTAGGTAAGTCTGAAAACTTAATTGCTCTACCAAATACTTTGTCATTATAATGTTTTAACTTTTCAGCATAGAATCCTAAGTCCAAGAAAACTTGATTAGAGTTTTTAACTAAAGCCTCTCTCTTCATAAAGTTTAAGAAATCAAAGAACTCTCTTTCATTAGCAATATCTACTCTTAGTTCTTTTTTTAATTGAAGTAAATTCTCAATTATTGAATAAAATTTCTCTGGATTAGAATTTGTAACTTCTTCATAAAAACTAAACCAGACTTTGAAATTTTCTCTAATATGATTTAGTTCAATTGTAGTATTTGAAATTTCGGGATAAACTTTACTAAGTTTATACTTTAAAATGAAATAGTTGTTTAGCAAATTTTTTTCTGGATAAGAATCATCCAAAATATTTTCAAATTTTTTCAGATAATCTCTTGCAGCGATAGTATCTCCTCTTTGGAATAGAGAAGAAGCCCAGACCACATACATCCAATAACTTCTATTCTTATTTTTCAAGTTTATTTCTGTATCCACAAGAACATCAAACTGATTATTCAATTCTTGTCCTGTCTGATAAGGAATTGATTTCAATAGAACATGAAATAGAAAATTTCGATCAGCTTCTTTCAAAAGGATAATGGACGGATTTCCCGATTTGAGGAAAATCGGGGCTAAGCTTGTAATTTCAAAACCAGCTTCATTTTCCAAACCTTCTAGAGAACTATAAATTCTTTCTTTATAGTTCTTCTTAAAAAAATTAGTTTCATACTTTAATAGTTCTTTGACTCTCTCTCTATACTTTGCCCATACTCTTTCTTGACTAAGGTAGTAGAGTTTGTCTTGTCTAGGAGGATTTGGATCCACACCCTTAATAAAATAAATTTCTGAATCTATCTCGGAAAGTCTATTTTCAGCTATAAATTTTTCTCTATCTGAATTAGCAAATTTTTTTGCCTCTTTAGCGTGAAATACTGCTTTATCCCAAATAAAACCTCTAGAAAATAGATAAGCCATTTTCATATTCTTCAAGAATGAATCTTCTTTTGTATCCATGGAAATGAATTTATTATACTCAGAGTCGATATATTTTAAATTTCCTTCTCTTAGATTTTTATAGAAAGTAATGATATACTTTCTATCCTCTGTAGTATCGGGATGTGACATTAGTCTAGAGTAATATTTTCCACAGTCAATATCTAGATGACTTTCATAACATCGCATAAGAGCATCGTATAGAATTTTTTCTCCATTAGTGCTAGACACTCCAAATTTTTCTAATAGGACACTGTAGTTTACTAAATAATCTTTTTCGGGAAACAAATAAGTTTTTAGTCTAACAATATTTAACTCAGAATCAATTGAAAGGTCTGGTCTATTATCAGGAAGAACTGAGTTTGCTAACAAAAGATTTTTCATTGATTCTAGGTATTCTTTTTTTCTTTCAAAACTAAGTGCTATTTTTGTGAAGCGTTTAAATTCTTCTTCATATACTCTTTCATTTTCTGGGTAAGGATTGATTGCTTCACCTACTAAGATCAAATTATTCTTTTGAATTATTTGATTGGAATTTTTGATATTAGAAATTAAATTATTTCTGATTTCACTTGTATTTGTTGAGTTTTCCATGAAAACTATGGATTGTACACCTGCGAACTGTAGTATATCATATAGAAATCCTGTTTTGATAAAATTGTCTAGACTTCTATTGTAGTTATTGATTACTATTAGAGGAATATTCCATTCGTTTTCAACAACTTCTTTTAAGTGAAGATAGCCATTTCTCTTTTCACCTATATAATGTTTTCTATTGATGAAATCAGTTGGTCCTTCTAAAATATCAGTATCAGTCAAATAATTTTTAATCTCATCATCTGGTACTATTCTTAAATTGAGTTCTTTAATCTTTTCTTGTGGTATAACAGGTGGGGAATATACAAGATCCAATGGATTGAAAAGAATTCTATCTTCGCTTTCTTGTTTCTCTTTTGCAGATTTAGTATCAACACTTGTAATTCTTCTTAGTCTTGAGAATTCTAAGTTTAAACTTTCTCGTTCAATTTGTGAAAGTCTAAACAAATATCTTATGCTATAATAATCATTCAAAACCTTATCGCGAAACAATAGTTTGTTAAAGTTCACATTATATAAGAGTGGACTAGAAATTATAACAATTTTTTTAACTGAAGTTTTGTTATCTAATGCTTTAGAAATCGCATTTGAAATATCATCAAGATTATTTTTATCTTTTACTGAGAAGTTGAGAGTTTCGGTCTTTCCTAAATAGTAACTAAATAGAATAAAATCATTTCCATTAGTAAAAAATTCAAGAATGATTTCATCTTGTTTGGGCTTTGGTTTAACTACTTTTCTTTTCTTTAGCCAACTATCAAAATCCATTCCTTTAGGAGAATAACTTTTTAGTTCTTCTAAATGTTTCAAAAATAGGGAATAATTTTTTTCTTTTGCTTTGAGTAAGTATTTACTATTGCCTCGTTTTGAATTAACTTGTTCAATTTCATTTGAAATATCACTGTCAATCTCTAGATCTTGTTGTAATTCATTTAATGTTATGAATACATTCTTATCTTGAAACCTAAGTTCATTCACTAACATCTGACGGAAAAAAATTGCACTGTATAATTTTTCTCTTTCACTGGATAGTTCTTGAAAATCCCCTTTTCTAATAAGAATTCTTATTCTTAGTTGATATAAGTTATTGATGAAAATTTCATTAGCTTGTTCAAAAAGACTTGGACTATTTCTTAGAAGTAGTTCTGCACTATTTGCAAAATCAAGTGAGTTCTTTAAGCCTCTAGCATCTTTAGCATTGATGTAAGCATACTCTGCTTGAATTAAATATATTGCTAGAAGCTCTCTTTCAAAAATAAATTCACTAGCTATAAAATATGCTTCTTGAATAGTTTTAGAAAATTTTTCTTTATCATCTAATCTTTGATAGATAATTGCAGTAAGAATTTTAAGTCTAGTTCTCTCTTTCATAGAAAACGGATCTGTTGGGAGCCCTACTTCTTCATCAGAGATTCCTGATGGATTTTTCAATAGAACTAACGCTTGTCCATAAAACTGAAAGGATTTTTCAATTTCTTTTTGCTGTCTATAAACATCACCTAAATACAGATAATTGTAACCTAGATAAGTATCATATTCTTTGAAATTTTTGTAAAATTCATTTTCACATTCTTTTTGTATATTGGTACTTTCTTTTTGTCTAATTCTTTCAATTAGTCCAGGTAAGCAAGATTTGATATAATCTTTTTTGAATCCATTTAAGAACTTAATATTATTCAAAAGCTCTTTTAGAATCTCGCTTATATTTCCTGAGTTTTCTTCAATATGTGAGTATAAAGATATATCTGATCGTAGATAAGCTTTATAGGCTTCCACAACTTTACTTTGTTTCTTTTTGTTTTGATAGTCTTGTGTAAAGATACTAGCTGCTTTAAAATAGCTTCCTCTCAAAAATTCGTTGAAGCCCGCCTCATTCAAACTATTGTCTAGGATTTTCGAGCCCATCTCAAACTTTTTATCTAGACTTTTGGATGTTATGAATTTTTTTCTTTTTTCAATTAATTCTTCTGACTTATTGAATTCTCTCTTGTCAGTGAAGTTTTTAATCCTAATTCCTTGAGTCAGTAAATTAGAAAAATCTAATGGAAAGCCGTTTGGAAAACGACCTTCACCAATTACTCTTTGGGAGTCTGTAGAAACAATTTCCCAAAAATTAAAATTAAAAAATTGAGATACTAATTTTCTACTATTAACATATTCTTTATCAGCAAGCGAAAGTGCTTTTTCGGATTTTTCATAATCACCAATTTTTTGATAACAGATTGCTAGATTATTATAAAGACTGATATCTTCTACATGGTCAGAGTCACCATTTAAAGAGAGGGAGGTTGTGAGTGAGAGTATTGCATCAGAATAATTCTCTAGACTCATTTGAACAATTCCATGTAGAGCATGAAGTACAACTAGCTTTTGTTTGGTTTCTAAAAATTTTTGATAGTATTCTGATTTTTCTTTCTTTGTTCCAATTTTAGAAACTAAAGGATAGTATTCGTTCTTGTAGTATAATTCGATTGCACTGTTTAATAGTGGAACAGCTTCTTCAACTTTACCATTATAAACGTTAGCTCTTGCGTAGTTAAAGTAGAATAAAGCTTTTTGATTATAAGTTTCAAACTGTTTTTTTTCAATTATGAATCTAGATAGTTTATCCACCTGAGTATAATGATTTAGAGCTTTTTCAGGATTATTCAACATAAAGTATGTGTTTCCTAAATTCAAATTGATATCAGCAAGCACTTTCTTGCTAGCCTTGTCTCTATTGAATGCTAAAATCTGATCGTATAGATTAATGTTCTCAGTAAGATACTCAGAAGGGAAGAAGCTTTCATATAATTTTTTAAATACCACTCTATCTTCTTCGAGTTCTGTAGTTAATAAGGTTTGTTTTCTTACTTCAATATACTGGTGCAACCAACCCAAAAGTAAGTATGCATCTGTAAAGTCTGGATCAGCATAAATCAACCATTTAAGCTCATACTCTGCTTGTTTAAATTGTTCAAGAATTCTTTTCTTTCTTGCATAAGTTAAAACATCTTTCTCAACAAAATTTTTTTCTTCACTACTTGCTTTAGAGATTAAATAATAAGCATAACCTAAAACAGTGGAAAGCTCTAAACTTGCTCTAGACTTTTCTAATTTATCTTTATAATATGAATCAAGTAATTCTAAACTTTCTGAATCAAAATAAGTGATTTGTTGGAAGTCTCTAAAATCCCCAAAGAATCTGAGGAAACTTTTTTGTGAAAACCAAGCTACCGTTGAAGTTGAACGACCAGCTAGGTCTAAATTTCCTTGACCAAGAATATTAATTTGACTTAATATAGATGAGTCATTCTTCTCTTGTTCGGATCTAGCTAGCCTTAAGCCTGCATCTACCATCTTTTTTTGATAGTATGGAGCATATTCTTTTTTCAATTTATCAATTGGTAGATGATTGATAGCGGCTTTTGAAAGAAAATCATTATTATAAGTATAACTTTGAAAACTTCCTTTTAGGTTATTATCTATTTCAAATTGTCTAGCTCTTGTTTCAAAGTAATAAATTGAACTTTCTAGATCTTCTTGATTCACTTCAGCACCTGAATCATAATTATAATTATCAACAAATCTCTTTAGTTCAAACTGAGAAGGTTCAATTTGATTTAAGTTTTTAAAATTTTTAAATTTTAAAAGATAAGACTTCAAAGCAACATAAGAATTCTTTTCTATTTTAGATAGATATGAATCGATGAGTGTATTACTTTCTTGAAATAAATCTTGTAGTCTCAAGGAATCAGCTTTGATATATTGAAGCAAAGCCCAAAGCTCTGGGTTTTTCTCAAACATTTCTGAACTTCCTAAGCTATCTGCTAGCTTAAATCGTTCTTTGGGATCTTCTTTTTTGGAGAGATTCTTCTGTATATCTTGGTAGATAAAAATGTTATCATCTCTAGTAGAAATTTCTTTTGCAAGAACTTGACTATAATATTCAGGAACTTTAGAATTATCAGCATCAAACTCTATCTTTCCAATGATTCTCTTCACTTCAAGCTTGCGATAAAAGTCGGGATATTCATCTAAGATTGAATTGAGAATTTCTAAAGCTCGTTTAGGGTTTTTTAATCCATAATAATATGCTTCCCCTATAAGATAGTTTATTGCAGGAGGTATTGCGGGAAGGACTCCTGACTTTGCTTTCATTTCACGATAGTATTCTTCTAGCTCTTTGATTGGATCCTTCCCTTTTTTTCTTCCTATATGACTGATTGCCAGTGCATAGGAAAATCCAAATTTAAGATCATATTTCTTTTTTATCATCTGAGCTAAGGTTTGTTCAGCTTCTTTGAACTTTCCTTCAGATTCATATTCTTTGACCATTTGCCTTTCCGATCTGGATTTATAAATTGGATAGTTCGGATCATTAAGATAATAAAGATCAATCGAATTGAATGCAAGCTTTACAAAATCAACTGATAGTGGTCTATATAGTTTTGATATTTCATATTGATGGTCTATATCTTTTTGCTTAGGGATTTCTCCATGATCGGGGATAAAATAGATGTTTAAGGAGTTATTGATGGATGCAGAGAAAAGAATAGATCCATTGTTAAAGTTTGAATACCTTGTGTTAAAAATGGAGAGGTTCCCTGCAGTTAGCTCAAAGGTCTCACCAGTTGATACTTCATACCTAACAATTACAGAGGAATCTCTTGTATCTAACTTTCCATTTTTGTTTGTATCCTTTCTGATAGATGTATAATAGATATATTTTTCATCTGAAGAAAAAGAAGGGTCTAGATTGATATAATTATCATTTGTAAGACGAATTTCTTTTAGAGAATCAACTTCAATTAAATAGAGTTCACCAAATTTGGTATCTTTGTAAGATGCATAAATAATTTTTTTACCATCTGGAGAAAATTGAGGGCTATAACCCCCATCCTTAGTTAACGTTCTTTTAGTTCTTTCTTTTGTATCATAAACAGTGATGTTAGTTTTAACACCTCCTTGACAATTACTTACATATGTTACGTATCTTGAATCAGGCGACCAAGAAGGATCGGTATCTACACAACGGATTAAATTTTTGGGATTTTTAAAACCTGGGTTAGTAATGAAATCATAATCAGTCCTTAGAGTTAGGTCTTTACCTTTTAGATATTCTTTGACCCATTCTTCAGGATCAATATCCATTAACACAATATCACCTTCAGGATCTATTCTCTCTGAAACAAAGGCAAGTTTCTTACCATCTGGACTCACACTTGGTTTAAATTGTGGAGCGGGGTGACTCGTAACAGGAACAACTACCGAACGGACTAGGTCTCGAAGATAAACATCGAAGTTTCCTTTAGAGTCACTGGCAAAGAAAAGATACTTACCATCCTTGGTAGTTGAGTTATAGATATTATTTCCGCTACGAACGGTTAAAGGGAATGGTTCCTCATTTTCATTTGTATAGTGAGATTTTTCAATGGATTTGTAGTTGAATTCAACAGGTTTGATCGAATTTTCACGATAAAACAGAACTGCACAATTTGATGATAATAAAATAACTAGTAAATAGAATAATTTATAAAAATTCATGAGACAACTCTTTGATTTTTTTTGAAAGCCAGAATTTTGCAACTGGAATTTATTATTCTAAAGATATAAACTAGCTAAATTGAGTATATATTCTATTAGAAATTTATTGTTGGAATGATGATTATTCTACAATTTCCTGTTGTCTATTTTTTTATGTTTTAATATACTCTTAGAAGAAAGGCCAGTGATTTTACTCACTTGTTCAACTGACATTCCGAAATTGAATTGCAGTCTCTAACTTTCCTTTGTTCAATTCCTTTTTCAATACCTTCATTAAAACCTTCTTGCTTTGCAACAAAGAGATTAGTATTCATAACAAGCATTGATTTCTTTCTAGCTTCCAATAGATTTTTGTTTTTTGAAACTCAGGGAATGAGTTCAAAAGGTCTAAAAGCAGATCAGGATTTTGGCTAAAGATTGCTTTAAAAACAAAATTGTCAGTAAGAGGAAGTAAATCTTTCATTATCTGTTTTTTTATTATCGTAGAAGAAATTTTTGTGAATTAGAAAAAAATGAGTCATTGATTGTTCTCTAGGTAATGTCTATCGTGAATTCCCATACTACATCGCTTTCATTATTTTTTGTCATTAAAAATCAAATTGAAAAAATGGATTGAATTTTAAAAATAAAAAGTTAGTATTACCCCTACACTATGAAGCTTTACACTTTAATCATTTTTTTTAGTTCAGTTTCCCTTTTTGCTTTTCCAATCGATTTAAATCTTGGTTGGAAAGTTCATGAAGGTATTTTAAAAAGTTGTAATGAAGGCAATGATTGGAAGGAAGTAAAGAAACTTCCAATTATTTTTAGTGATTATGAATGGAAGCGTGATAAAGAAATTATTTCTCTTACTGCTTGTTTGAAAGTGAACTTAAATGGTAGTGAATTAGAAACCTTAAAAGAGAATCTTTCCCTCTTTCTTCCCTATATTGTTAATGTTCATGAAGTTTATTTTAATCAGGTGGAATTAGTTAAAAGTGGTAAGATTGAAAATAATAAGATCATAAGAAACGGTTATCTAACAAATATCAATGTTCCAATTCCAGAACACATTTTAAAAGCTGGTGAAAATGAAATCATGATTACTGTTGCTGGAGAACAGTATGATGAATTAGCAATCTATAGTGGGGATAATTTTTTATTAGACTATAATTCTAAAAATAATTATAAACATTCAGAACGAATTGATCTAATGCTTTTGTTCTTATATTTGTTTGTTGGGATTTATCATCTAGTTTTATATTTTAAAAGATCAAAAGAAGTCTATAACTTTCATTACGCTATGTTTTGTATAACTATAGCAATTTATTTTTATACTAGAAGTAATGCGATTCAAGAGTTAGGACTAGATCCAATGATCGTAACAAGAATTGAGTATCCAATTCTTTTCTTGAGTTTAGGGTTTTCAATCACTATGCTGGAAACATTTCAGGATAGTAAAATTTCCTTATTCGCTAAGATATACTTAGTTTATGCAGGTATTCTATCTTTCCTGATGACTTTCATCAGTCATACTACTAGCAATACTCTTCTCAAAGTATGGCAGATGTCAATGCCTATAATGCTTATCTATTTAATTTTTATAATGGTACGTTCAGTAGTCCGTAAGCATAAAGACTCGAAAAGACTTTTCGTTGGTTTTATTGTAGTGGTTATCTGTGCAATCGTAGATTTGGTTGGAGCATTAAGACTAATTAGAGGTTTTGAAAATCCTGGAATCATGAAGTATGGATTTTTTTCTTTTGTATTTGGAATCGCAATCGTTCTAGCAAATAAGTTTTTGAGAGTTTATAACCAAGTTGAGGAACTGAATGAATCACTTGAACACAAAGTAACACAAAGAACTGAACAACTTCAAAACACATTGAATGAGGTTAGAGAACTAAAGTATCAACAAGATGGAGACTATTTTTTAACTTCACTATTGATTAAACCTTTAATGGAGAATAATGCTACTAGTGAGATCGTGAACATTGAATTTTATATTAAGCAAAAAAAGACTTTTGAGTTTAAGAATAAACTTCATGAAATTGGTGGAGACATTTGTATTTCCAATCGAATCATACTCAAGAATAAGAACTACACAATTTTTATTAATGGGGATGCAATGGGTAAGTCAATTCAAGGTGCTGGGGGGGCACTTGTGTTAGGAGTTGTATTTAGAGCATTTGTTTCCAGAACTAAAATGGGTGCGCAGAGCGATGTAATGCCTGAGGTTTGGTTAAAGCATTGTTTCTTAGAGCTTCAAAATGTTTTCGTATCGTTTGATGGTAGTATGCTTATTTCTGTTGTTATGGGACTGGTTGAAGAAGAAACAGGACTACTTTATTTTATCAACGCTGAGCATCCTTGGTCAGTTCTATATAGAGATGGTAAATCATCATTTCTTGATAATCAACTCATAACAAGAAAGATCGGAATGATGGGACTGGATGGGCAACTTAGAGTGCAAACTTTCCAGCTACTTGCAGGTGATATAGTTTTCATAGGCTCTGATGGAAGGGATGATATTCTGCTCAGCACTGATGAAAAAGGAACAAGAAAAATTAATGAAGATGAAACAAAATTCCTTCAGTATGTAGAAAAAGGTGATGGTCAGATTGCAAAGATTTCAAGCGAAATTATGAAGGCGGGAGAGCTGACAGACGATTTTACTTTATTGAAAATTTCTTATCATGGAGTTTTGGTTGAACATAACGAAGATGATATCATTAAAGCAATTGATTTAGAGAGAGAGTCGCTCGAGCACCAAGAGAAAGATGTTCGAAAGTTTTTAGAGCTTTCAACGAAGTCGATTGAGTTAAATAGTAGGAATCCTGAGTTAATCAAAAAAATTGTTCGCTCATACCAAATACTCAAAGACTTCAAGAATGCAGTTCGATTTCAAGAGTTGTATGTGAATCAATATTCAATTGATACTGAGCAGATGATAACACTTTCCTATCTTTATAAGATGATTGGTAGGTATAAACTTGCAGTAGATTATGGTGAAGCAGTAAGACTCAGAAATCCATTATCAGTTCGCAATCTAGTAAATCTTTCTGATGTTTATAGACTTCTAGAAATGAGTGACAGATCTAGAAAAATTTTAACTGAAGCACTCAATATTGAACCAGATAATAAAAAAGCACTTGAGCTTTTGAGTTATATTGATAGAAAAGTAACTAAAGTCCACGAGGAAATGAATAACTAAATGAACGAAAGAACTTTTCCATTTTCTTTTTTGCTTATTGTAATTTTTGTAATAATATCGTCATGCGAAAGTATAACAGAAAAGTCAATAGTTGCTGAAATTGATCTTCAGGGTCACAGGGGTGCTAGGGGCTTAAAGCCTGAAAATACACTTCCTGCTTTTGAAGAAGCGATGAAATTTGGAATGTCAACAATTGAACTGGACACTGTTGTTACAAAAGATAAGCAACTTCTAATTCATCATGATACTGAACTAAACCCAGTAATTTGTTTGGATGAAAAAAATGAACCTGTAAAAAAGATCAAAATTTCTGATTTAGAGATTTCTGAAATCAAAAAGCTCGACTGCGGTACCTTAAAGAATCCAAAGTTTCCAGAACAACAGCCTGTTGCTGGAACAAGGCTAAGTACGTTAGGCGAATTCTTTAAGTTTGTGCAGGAGTATGAAAAGAAGAATAAGCTAACAAGAAAATTTCAATTCAATATAGAAACTAAATTTCCATCTAGTCCAAAAGAAACAGATATTGAAGAGTTTGCTAGACTTATGGTCACAGAAATTGAAAAAGCAAAAATGGTTGAAAGAAGTACAGTTCAATCTTTCAATCATAAGGTCTTACCTATAGTTTTAAAGTTAAATCCAAAACTAAAAACCTCTGCACTGATAGAGCCAAATGGAATCTTAGGTTATATAAACCTAAGATTCTTTTTTAGAAGAACTAAACAAACTAGAGCTATTGAACAAGCAATCACTGCAAATGCTAAAATTATTTCTCCATATTATGAATATGTAGATGAATTCTTTTTGAAAACTGCACATGAGAAAAATCTAATCGTAATTCCTTGGACTGTAAATGATCCTGAGGATATGAAAAGACTTTTACAAATTGGTGTTGATGGTATTATCTCAGATTATCCTGATAGATTAAAAAAAGTTTTCGAAGAGAGCTTGAATGCTAAAAAAAATTAGGCACTTATGGATAGGTGACTTCTGGGAAACAAAAGGAGATATATGGGAACGAAGTAGAGCTTTTTTTTTCTATAGAGTAATTGGACTACTCTTTCTTGGTGATTTTTTAACTATACCACTTTTTTTCATTAACTTTAACATTAAGATTTTTTTGTTTTGGTGTTCAAGTCAGATTTTATATGCTTCACATCTGCTTTGGATGAAGTATTCTAAGAATACAATAACTCCAATAGCTTCATTTGGTTACCTATATGCGTTAGTCGGCGTTGGTGTTTCTATTGTTGCTGCTTGTGGTGCAGTTTATACAACAGAGATATTATTCACAATCATAGAACTTGTAATTATTCTATTTACGTTAAATCTAAGGGTATATGTTATTTTTTTTCTTTTGAATATGATTAAATATGTTGGATTACATGTCTTAAAATCAATGGCATTTATCCAAAACAACTGTATTGGATATTCTCAGTCCGAAGCAACAAGTATTAATGAATACTATTATTTTATTCCACTCACAGTTCTTGGATTTACTTTGTTTGAGTTCATTAAATATACTAGAAGTTACTTAGAGCATAATAATATATTAATGAATCGACAGAATGTTCTTGTAAACGAAGGATTTCAAGCACTTTGGCTTTATGATAAAAATGGAGTTTTACTAAATTCAGATACAAAAGGAAAAGAGCTAACAAAACTATTTCTTGGAAGAGAATACAAAGAAGGAGATTCTATAGTTTCACTCAAGGATACTCCATATGAAATAATCTATAATTTATTTCTAGACTGTTTAAAGAATCGAAAAACAATCAGGATAGAGTTAAGTTTTCCATTACAAAATTTGAAAACTTTTTGGTTTGATATGAAGTTTTCACCAACATTTAATACTAAGTCTGAGATTGAATCAATTATTATTGCGGCGATTGATACCACTTCTAAAAAAGAGTATGAGCAAAAGATACTTGATGAAATCAAAAAAACCAAAGCAATCATTGACAATACTCCTCATATTCTTTGTGCAGTAGATAAAGATTTTAAAATTACTCTCTATAACAAACAGTTTAGAAATGTGTTCGAACAATTTACTGGTCTTCAAGATTATATTGGTTATGATATAATTATTTTTTGTCCTGAGGAGCATAAGAAAGATATACATACAAATATGCTCAAAGCGTTGAAAGGTGAAACAGTAATTGTAGAGTATAGCTTTAATTGGGAAAATAGCTTAGCATATACACTCAATTTTTATGGACCTATCACTGATAATGACGGGAGCATTACTGGAATTGTTATTCTTACTGAAAATATAACAGCAAGAAAATTAAATGAGATCAATCTAATAAAAGCAAAAGAGGAAACAGACTTAGCTCTAAAGTCTAGATCAGCTTTTTTTTCAAGTGTAAGTCATGAGATTAGAACTCCTATGAATGCTATTATAGGCTTATCAAGACTAACTTTAGATTCTAAAGAAATTCAGGGACAAAGCTTAGAGAATATTAAATCTATAAATATTGCAGCAAAAAATTTACTTCAGATCATTAATGATTTATTAGACTATTCTAAAATGGATGCAGATAGATTGAAGTTAGAAGAGATTAATTTTAGCTTTGAGGATTTCTTGAATGAAATAAGTCAATCAGCAAGTGTTTTGATTGGAGACAAACCAATACAATTTCAATTAGAGGTAGAGAAAGACATTCCTAAGAATTTATTTGGTGATTCTGTTAGGCTTAATCAAATCTTTTTGAATCTAATCTCTAATGCAGTTAAGTTTACTGATAAAGGTAAAGTTATTCTTAAGATCAAAACAATAAGAAAAGAAAAAACTTTCCATGAGTTTGAAATTCAGGTAATTGATACTGGAATTGGAATTCCAGAGGATAAAATAGATACCATTTTTGAGAGATTTACTCAGACACATGATAATACAAAAAAATATGGTGGAACAGGACTTGGACTTTCAATAGTTCAAAAACTTGTAGAACTTATGGGTGGAAAAATCTTTGTTGAGAGTAAGCAAAATCAATGGACTAAGTTTACTGTTAGGATAAGTTTAAAACTATCGAAAGATGTAAAAGAAGATAGAATTGAATTGATTGAAAGTTCTAGCTTTCAAGGAATGAGAGTACTAGCAGTTGATGATAACGAAATGAATTTATTCATAATTAGTCAACTATTGAATAAATACAAAATTGAGTTTGGGATTTGTAAAAGTGGTTTGGAAACTATCAAGGAATTATCTCAAAATCAATATGATTTAGTCTTATTAGATTTAAATATGCCCGACATGGATGGAATGGAAGTTCATGATGCAATTAGAAATGAAAAGTCTTCAGTACTTCAAAAGCAAATTCCAATTGTGTTGCTTACAGCAGATGCATTTGAAGAAACAAGAACGATGGCTTTAGAAGCAGGCATGGAAGATTTCCTCACAAAACCGATAGATCAAGTAAAGTTGATCAAGGTTTTGAAGAAGTATAGTCCAGCACAAAAGTAAACTTGATGAATCATTTATTTAAAGTTAGCATATTTATTCTATTCACTTTAGAGAATTGTATTTCAGCACTATATTCTGTTGCTATTTATAAAGAGAGAAGTTCTTCAGGATTAACAATAAAAAAAATCTTTGTTCCACCATTTAATTATAAATATTTAGAAGGTGGTAATGATAAAAAGGAAACGTTAGTTTTTGTTCATGGATTTGCTGCTGAAAAGGATCATTGGACTAGACTTGGAAAATTTTTTACTGATAAGTATAGAGTGATCGCTTTGGATTTACCGGGTCATGGTGAGAATGATAGAATACAAGAAGAGAATTATTCAGTTACCAATCAAGTAAAAAATCTTCATAAGTTTTTGGAGGCAATTGGGGTCAAAAAATTTCATTTAATAGGTAATTCTATGGGAGGGGGAATTGCAGGAATATATTCTACTGAGTATCCAGATTCAGTTTTAAGTTTAAGCCTAATCACAGCTGCAGGAATTAATAGCCCAATAAAAAGTGATTTAAGTGTTGAGGTTGCAAAGGGAAAGAATCCTCTCATCCTTAATTCAGTGGAAGATTTTGATAAGTTAATGAGTTTTACTTTTGTGAAACCACCTTATATTCCTTATCCAATTAAATCATATTTTGCTGAGAGAAGTTTGCAAAGAGCAGAGTTTAATAGAAAGATGCTCACAGACATTAGAACCGAAGAATTTCCACTAGAAAAAAAGTTATCATCAATTAAAACAAGAACGTTAGTTATTTGGGGTGATAGTGATAGAATATTGCATGTTTCATCAACCGAAGTAATTCAAAAGAAAGTAAAGAATAGTAAAGTTGTTATAATAAAGGACTGTGGGCATGCTCCAATGTTAGAAAAACCAGAGGAGACTGCAAAAATATTAAATGAATTTATTGAAAATTAAATTACACACCTGAACCAGCAGTATAAGACTCAGTAATTTCTTTATGTTTAGGTGTGAAAATTCCGAGTCCATCAGGTCTTGAAGATTTCCCTTCTTTTTGAAAGTTTTTAGCTGATTCAATGATTTCACCAATGCTAGGAGTTTCTTTGATTGGCTTTTCATTTGATTTTTCTAATTCAATCAATTGAGTTGGATAAGCAAATTCTACTTTTAATTCTTGGGCAAGGAAAAGAATCTCAACATGAACATTTTGTTTTAATTCAGAATCTTCATCTGATGAGTTGAATTTAGCGTAATAATGCATTTGAATTTCTAGGCAATATGCAGAGAATCCTTTTAGACAAACTTGAAAACCTTCTTTTTGAATTTCAGGATGTTTATTGAGAATATTTTTTACACCTTCTAGAAAGCCTTCTAGTTGTTCTGGGGTAGTAGAATATTTTAGACCAAAAGTAACGTTAGTTCTTCTGACTCTTCTTTCTCCCATATTATCGATATTCGAATTTGCCATAATAGAATTTGGGATAGATACTAAAGAATCATTGAAGGTTCTAACTAAGGTTGAGCGAAATCCAACTTCTTCTACGATTCCTTCAACAGTTGGAATTAAGATATGATCTCCAACTTTAAAAGGCTTATCAAGAAAAATCATTATAGAACCAAAAAGATTTGCCATTGTATCTCGGGCAGCTAGGGCTAGAGCTAGACCACCAATTCCAAGACCAGCAATCAATGAGATTACATTTACTCCAAGGCTTTGCAAAGAAATTAGTATTGCAAAGATGAATAGAAATATCTTTAAGCTTTTACTGACCAAAGGAACGAGTTGTTCGCTCATTGGATTGTTCTTTCTGCTCATGTAGGATTTGAACAAATCTGAGAAAAAGTATGAAAGATTATATACTAGGTAAATGAATGCACTGCAGAAGAATAACTTATAAATAAATGAAATAACTGTATAATACTTTCCACTGATATCACTAAGGTAAAGAAAAGCAAATAGAACAAAGATTCCTGAAAAATAACCAAAAGGTTTATTTACTGCTAGGATTAATTTTTCATCCCATTGAGTTTCGGTTCTTTTGGCTAACTTAAGCAATAAGTAAAATGCTACTTTTGAGAAATATTTCATCAAGTGTCCTAATACAAAGGAACCTAATATACCGATCCATTGCCAGAGATGAAGTTTTAAATATAATTCCATTGACCAGGCGGGAAAAATTTTTTCTTTCCATGGTAAGCTATAATTCGCACCTCCACCAGTCCCTTTCAAGTAAGGAAGACTTTCAACTTTATTGTAGAATATATTTAATCGTTCAACAGTATTAGAGGAAAACAAAAATTCATCTTGTCTATCACCAGAATCAACTCTTTGGATGGTTATTTCAGTATCAGGGACAATCCACTTCAGAATAATAATACTATCGCCAGATGGGATGGTTTTATAATTTGGAATATAAACTCTATCTAATATTTCTTTTAAAAAGATTGCTTTCTCTTTTCCTTTTTCATCTCTAAGAATGGGATTAATGTCTTTAAGATCTAAACAATTTATTGCCTTTTCAATCTTTTGAATCTTAATTGGATCATTTTTCTCAATACCTTTTTTATACTCATTCATGGAATCTAAGAAGACTTGCATTGTTTCAGCTGGAGAATTAAGTCTTAGAGGTGTAAGAGGATTTTCATCTGCATAATTCTTTTCAAAGCAAAATAAGAATAGAAGAAAGGCAATAAGTTTCATAACACCATAGCTAATTGGCTTCTAAACTGGGTCTATTCAGAAATCCTAGATTAGTTAATTTTTTCATTTTGTCCTTGACTAATTTTATAATTTATTAAAAATGATTTTGAGATTCATTCTCAATATAGATTTATCTAAAAGATATCTAGTTTAATAAGAATAGAACAGTATAGGGTTAAAGAAGATGAATAGGGCAAAGAAAAATTGTAGAAACTTTTGTGAGATTGAGAATTGTCCAGTGAAGACAGAAGAGGAGTTACAGCAGGGATTTTGTGGGCAGAATGGACTTTGTGAATTAGTGGAGGAGATCGAGAGAGATCAGAAGGAAACTGGAGTAGGACTTTTTCATTTTCTAAGTTTAAAAAGGTATTCAGGTTAACAAAAAAACAAAGATTAGGATACAAAATTCATAGGAATATATACAAAAAAAAAGAACTAAATCAACTTTACGAATTCAGATAACAATTCTAACCAACTTCCAATGCTAGTGAACCCTGTTCATTAGATTGACACTAATCAAATACAAGAAAATGATGGCAGAAGCATTATAATGAACGGAGTTCACTAATGATATTAGAACAAGATTTAAAAAGTCCCACACTGGGGGATGTGAAAAAAGTGGTAAGGTCTGAGTGTTTTACACCAAGCTGGAATTGGGCTTTAAGCTATCTAGCAATAGGTTTAACATTTTATGGATTCACTTTTGCATTCTCGATTTATGCACTTCAAATGAACCTATACTATTTATATCCGATAGCATGGTTCTTGATGGGTACATCAGTAACATCCTTATTCGTATTAGGACATGACTGTGCTCATGAGTCATTTACAAATAGTAAAAGGTTTAATTCATTCATAGGGCATATGCTATTTATGCCATCGTTTTATCCATATTACGCGTGGAAGTATTCACATCATGCACACCATCATAATACAAATAAGCTGGGTGCACCAGCTAACTCTGTTTACTATGATAATGCTTGGATACCAATGACTACTAAACAATATGAGTTGATTCATAAACGATACCCAGTGAAAGCTTTTCTATATCGCTTATCAAGATCATTCTTACCAATAGGTTCTACGATGCATAATTTATTGTATCATTATTTTCCTAGTAAATTTACAAAAGATCATAGAAAGAATGTTTACTTTTCTTACATAGTTTTAGCTACGTTAGTTGCAATTTCTTTTGTTTACACGATTTATTTAACTGATAACATTTTTTCTATCTTCCATTTTTGGATTCTACCCGCTTTCTTCTTTCAATTCTGGATGTCATTATATACATTTTTGCATCATAGCTCAGAGGAAACAGAGTTTTATGAAGAAGCAGAATGGGATCAGTATAAAGGTCAAATCCTTTCAACGCTTAACTACACAATGCCAAAATGGATTTCACTTTTACACTTTCATATTGATATTCATACACCACATCACCTTAACATCAAAATTCCATGTTATAGATTACCAGACGCTCTCAGGGATCTTAAAAATTCAAAGTTTAGCGAAGACATATTCATTAAAGAATTTCAGTTAAGAGATTACTTCCAAACAATTCAAACTTGCAAACTTTGGGACTTAGAAAAACGTAAATACGTAGGTTTTCCTTCCTAAAATTTTGGGCGACAGCCGGGCTTTCCTCTCTCGTTAATTTTTTGCATTCACAAAAAATTAACGCCGAGTCAATCCCTGTCGCATTCCTAGGCGTTAGGTTCCACGTCCTAGTGGGGTGTTCACAAAAAACTCCACCAAATCTAGTCCATTAAAAAATCGAATCTTTGTGCTAAACGAATAGTTCTTGGCTAATGCTAAGGATCTTTTCACCATTCTATAAAATTGAATTGCATTAATCTCATCAAACGATAGCATGAATGCAAATAACAAGGACATGGATATCCTCAAAAAATTTGCCAAAGTTTTTAATCTCAAATAGTCTCGTGAAAAGACTCGAATTGTTTGTATTTTGTAGTTCTCTGCCTCCACCTCAGACTCTGTTGCCTTGACCTGATATTTGGTCTTCATGTTTGCATTGGGCTTCAAAATCATTCCCGACCAACTCGCAGTTTCATATCTATCCAATAGTTCCTGCATTGCCTTAGCATGAGTTTTACATCGGATAAGCTTTCGTCTGAATAGTCTGCGTGCGTTAGTTCCCATGTTGAGTGTGAAGACTAATGTTCCTTCTCCCTCTATTTTGTATGAATTGTCTTGTAATAGTTCTGGCATCTTGTATTTGTGGGGTATTTCGTTATAGTTTTTGATTCACCGTTTTCGCTCTGGTAGAGAAAATGGTCTTTAGCCGTAATGAATTTTTGTGTGTTCGCCAAACAAATAATTATTACAAAAAAAAACTGATTTTAGTTATTACTTAGTCAATAAATTTCATAAAAATAGTTATTACGAAATAAATTATTGAAGAAGTAATAATTATCACGAAGCACCAACCACGGAAAAGTCCTTGCAATTAGAACAAAGCTCCTCAATTAGAGCAACCAGAGAAAAGTCCCCAAAATAAGAGAAAAATTACCCGAACAGAGTAACCACACAAAAACCCCTGCTATATATACAACAAAACCCCCGCGTCCCCGATCGAAGCGTGGTA
>JANRLP010000084.1:0-39041 GCA_033762425.1 Leptospiraceae bacterium | reverse complement strand
CTAACTCGCAAGAGAGGCAGACTACTAAGGTGAAACTCGTGAAGGGGGTGAAGTCGTAACAAGGTAGCCGTATCGGAAGGTGCGGCTGGATCACCTCCTTTTTTAAAGGAAAATAAATCAGAGCTTGGGTAGTTTAGAGTTTACTCTTTACTTAATCCTTTCAACTGATGGTTGATACCTACACCTTTTCTCTGGTCGCATTACTCTTTCTTGGTTATTGATTACTCTCAACTTTTAATTCACTTACTTATTATCAAAAAAAATTCTCTTAGTATAGTTAATTCAATCTAGGGTATAAATAAGATGCTGGCTAATCAAAGCCTAATTCTTTTTTCAACTCAATAACTCTTTCTACTTGTTTAGCATTCCCCGCTTTCTGAAAAGCCTGCAAAGCTTTGTTATATGTGTATTCCAAATTCCAATTCTTATCTGTAATAGAATCAGGCATGAGTTGGATAGATTCTAAATAAGTTTCTCCCGCTTCATTAAACTTTTTTTCAATGAATAAATCCTCAGCTTCCATAATTTTATTTCTATGATTGATATAAGATTTGCATAATTTGCATACTCGAATATTTTTCTCCATCATTTCAAGCTGTGCACTATAACTTTTTGTTTCATCAGAAGAATTCATTATACAATCTAGTTCATGGTCATATACATCAGGAATAGAATAATAAGCATGTCCAAATAAATCTTCTCTATAAATATTTTCGGATACGAATCCACCTATCTTTCCCAATTTTGAGACAATATGTGGGGAGGGAAATTTTAAATTATCCTCAACTATAATAGTGTTAGTTATGATTATATCATATTCTTGTTGGTGTCTAAGTGCGAATGTCCATTCAAAAAATGATTGCCATTTTTTGGGAGGAATTGAAATAAAATTTTTCCCAGTTATAGATTTTAATTTTTTTAAATTGGAAATTTTTTCTAAATACACTGCGAAAATTTTTTTTGCTGCATCTTTATGATCTAAGAATTTTTCATTAGGAAATAAATTGTTGAGTGCTTCTACTTTCCAAAATTTTAAATGGTTAGCATATTCTTCAAAATAATCAGCTTGTTCGAACTTTGAAATAAAACCCGTATTATTTTCTCCTGTATATGCAATAGAAACATTAAAAAATTTTGGAGAATAATCTTTTGTGTATCCTTTAGAATAATCAAATTTATAAAATTCTGTGAATGTTTGATAATCAAATTCAAACTTGTAATTTAATGAATCGAAAAAAAATTCTAAGGAAGTTATTTTTTTTATATTAAATTCTAATGTTAGATCAGAACCAAATCTTTCTTGAATTGTTTTTTGAGCTGAACCCAAAATTTCTAAAACATCTTTTTTACTTGGTAGGTCTTGTGTAAGATCGAGCGCTAAAAGCACATCCAAAACAATCTTTCTAGGTTTTGGTTTGTATTCAGATTTTGGCTTACACTCAAGAAATAAAATAAGTATAAGAAGAGTTAGAGTTTTATACATAGCAGATATAGTAAGAATATTTTAATTAAGGTAAAGGAATTTATCTTAAAATAATTTTATAGTCAATAAAATGAAACCAAACAGAGATTGCTGGTCAAAGCAGGAGTAATGACTATAAAGTATTAAACTCTGCAGCAATCATCCATGCTCTAGCACCAGCAACTGGTTCACATCGAACTACTCTTGCTTCATGAGATAAAATATGTTTGTCATTTAATATCTTGACCTTGAATTCTATGCCAACTTCAATTGGATGAAAAGCACGAAAGAGAAGCCCACCTAAACTCCTATCAATTGTCATTGCTGCTGAATCAATCCGTTGGCGAATGCCCTGATTAGGAATGGAGTATATAATTCCAACTCGAGAATCTTTTCTTTCAAACTTCCTACGCTCCTCCATTAGCCTCTCCTTGCAATTGCTCTAATTTTTTTGATAAGTCTATAGTTAATAAAACAATCTTACTCAGAATCCATTTTTCTGTTGGGGTTTCATTCTTTAAATCTAAACCATTTTCTATATTTTGGATCTCATTATAACATCCTTCAATAAAAACTTCAGTAATCGATAAATCATATTCTTTCAAAAGCTTAATTCTTAATTGGTACTCATCTAAAAATTCTTGTCTGATTTTTTCTGCATCTGGTATTTTACTCCAAGGTTCTTTGCTTACTGTTTCAAAAGCAGGTAGCTTAAATAGTCCATCTATTGAATCTTGTGATAACAAATCGTTTTTAAAAAAGGAAAAAAGATTTATTAAATGCGACAAACAAAAATGCTGATGAGTTTGTTCTGCAAAAATGATTTCAAGTAATCCTCCAGTTTTTTGTTCATACTGAATTTCCAAAAGTGCATAAGTCCTAAGCGATGCGTCCAAAATTTCATACCATAACTCTAGTAATTTGTTAGCTGTTTCAATTTCAGGTTTGAGAATAGCGACTCGCATTGTATCCAACTTTTTTCCCATCTTAGAATGTTTCCATACTAAGCTGAAATATTTTGTTGCATCCCGACCACAATAAGAACGTAGAATTTCCATACCACCTGGATGAGCTTTCAAAAACAGAGTTACATCATATACTGAATTATCAATTATAACCCATAGTGAATCAAGTTTATAGTGCATTGCAACTTCGACTCTAGAAATACTTTTTAAAGAAGTTGATAAATCAGTCTTTAGTTCCTCGTAAAATGGTTTCACATCTTTGCTTGATAATTGCATTTTCTTGACAATACCAGTTCTTTCTTCAACCGCAATCTTAAGATCTAGAGCTACTTCAACCCAGGTTTCTTGAAATAGATGACGTTCATGTCCACTAGTACTTTGGTTCCTACCTACTAATGTAGCAACAGCTAGATAATTAAATACTTTGGAAACATGTTCATCTAGCCATCCACCTTGTCCTGCATATGCATCAATTAGATTGTTAAATTCTATGAGTGCTTCAGACATATTATTTCGATTTCGATTTGCTTCTAAGTAAAACCTTAAACCAATCTTACGTACAGAATTTATATATTCATTTGCAATATTTGGTAAAAGATGCATCCCTTCAAATTTAACATATTGTCCATAATGAGATCGGTAACGTTGCCTCCCTATTAAAGCATCTAGCAAATGTATGAATGGCGTACTTGCACCGCTGGTTCCACCTTGTTGGTGAGAATTTGGGGGCACTGCAAAGATTGCTACAGTCTTTGCCCAAAGTACTGGATCACAGTAAGTTATACTTTTGGGATTAGGATTGATTTTTTTTAATGCCTTGATTGAATTTCTAACACAGTCTGTTATTGTTTGAAGCTCTTTTCCTATTATGAAAGGTGTTTCCTCATTATCTGCTAAGATTGCTTGTTGAATTTGAGATATAGATGAATTTACGGGAATGATGCATGCATGAATCTCTACAAAAGACATATAGAAGACTCTTTCCCCTTCATTTCCGAAACTAGGAACAAGCACATCCAAATTTTCTATTTTAATATCAACAGGATTATATTCCCTTCCATTACTTCCTCTAAGTTTAAAATTATTTAGAAATAAATCAGTAGCACTTTGAAACGGATTTAGACGACCAAGTCTTCTAGTCACATCCAGCCATGGAATGATAATTGAATCGGGCAAAAACCCATCTACGTTTGAAGTGCGAATACTAAAAAAACGCTCATAACCATGTCTCCAGTAGCAACTTGCAAGGATGCTGAGTATAGTTGAAGCACGAGATAAAAAAACAGATTCAAGTTCAGATTCATCTGCCCTGAGTAAAGGCAATTCCTCTAGAATCTTCTGTGTTTTTTGAGAAAAAAATAAATCTGGGATTTGAGAAGCAATTTGATCCCAAGCTTTATGACTATTAGGTAATCTATCAATTGGTAATAAAGGAGGTAAAAACCCAAAATTTTCGCTAATATGTAGATCAGAAAATTCGTTTGATTCCAAAAACTTACCTCAAAATTATTATATTGAACACAAGTAATTTATTTATCTAAGAACTTCTATCTAGCTTATGATTTTTGAGCTTAGTAAAATTACTATAGTTGAAACTTATCCCATTTTGAATTCAACTTAGTATTTTGCAAACAATTTCTCATAAAATAGTCTCAAAAATGATTTATGTGACTATGCTGTGATAAAATTAGAGTAATTGATAATATTTTGTTCTGCATGGGAAGCTTTTAGTAAATCATAAAATCTTTGTAGCATTTCTAAATTAATCGAAGGTTCTTCTAAAGTGCAAATCTAAGGCTACATAATCCAACACTGAGTTGTGTAACGATAGTATTGTGAAACGACTTAGTCCTCTATCCAACCTTATTGATAAACTTGCACAGATATCATAAACAAAAAAAGAATTTACATTCCTTGTTTAGTTCTTTGAGAAGATAGGAAGAGGATGCTCTTCAGAATATTTTTCCATATCAAATTTCTCATTTTTTTTGAATTTTGATTGAGATTTAATTTTTTCTAATACAATAGGAAGAACCTCTTTTGTTTTATTCTCTTTAATATAAGCTCTACCTACTTTAACACAATTTTGATCTGATAATTCTTTGAATCTTGGATCTTCTTTTCTTAAGCGACTACATTCAGATTTTGCTTCTTCAGAACTTACTTTTGCTTTTTTATTTACTTCTTCAGTGATATATAACTGACTAATCGTTTGTAAATGTAAATAATTCATCATCTCTTTGATATCTGCTCGATCAGTGAATCCAGATTTTTCCGCCAAATCATAAGTTGTGAGAATATTTTTATAGGATTCATAAAATGCTTTTTTCTGAAATTGATAATGAATTGGTTTTAGGTTCTCATCTAAATCGTCTTGATTGGTTGATAGAATCTCTAATATACTATTCATCTCTATATTTTGAGTTGAACTTAAAACTTTCAAAGCAGTATTCAATATTCTTTCAAATTTATTAATAGTGATTTCTTCATTATTGATTTTTTCAATAATTGTATTGTTATCTATTTTTGTTTTGATTGAACTTTTATTCTTCGAATCTTCAGTAAAAATTTGAAATTGAATCAAAACGTAAACTAAAATGATTATAATAAAATTTTTTATCATGAAATTCTCTCTTACTCAAACTTAGACTTTGCAAAAATTAAATTGTTCATTTTTTTATTTCCCATCAATAGTTTTTATTGCTAGACTTTTATCAGTAAAATACTCACGAGTAAATCCTAAGCTCTTGGTACTTCTCAAAATCATTACAAGCAAATGGTAGCATAAATACAATATAATCGTTTAGATGTTCCAAATATTCTAAAACTTCTTTTTTTCTAAAATGATTATAGGAAATTATAGCGACGAAGATTTCGTAAGCAGTATCTATTTCAGGAGTCCAGTAGTTAAAAAAATTGACAAGGCTCTTATATTTGACTAAACAATAAACATTCATTCCATCTATTCCTAACGTACTGTAATCAGTTAACTCAGTTACTCCTAGATCCATAAATTCTTTCATGATTGTACTAGAATCAAATTGTATAGATTCAGTTTTGAAAATTCTCATTCATGATTTAATATAATACTCTAATTATTTGGGAATCCTAAATAGATGTAACCCACTGCTTACCCTAGTCCATATCTTAGTAAAAAAGATTTCTTCTGACGTTAGTTGTAATTTCTTATCGGAATCCAATACGGAAAATTTTTGAAAAACAGCACCCTCACCGTTATAACCATTGCAACATCCTTTCACTAAAATTTCAATAGCAGAGTAGGGAGGAATTTTGATGATAATTTTTTTCTTATCTTTACTTAAATCTTGAAAATCATTTGGAAGTTCTACCCAATCTTTTGAGTCTATATCGGAATAATCCTTTCCTGTTTTTAAGTATGCTAATCGAAACTTTCTATCCTGTTCAAATTTTCCTTCAAGTGCTATATAATAGGTTTGTTGATTAGGATTCTCAATGATCAGATAACCCGGCCATGAACAATAAAAATTTCCCAATAGAAAAATTAACAAAAACCATCTTTTCAACATTTTTCCCATAGAAATCCTATTCACTTGAATACCCTACCTTATTTAATTTGACTCAATTAGAAGATTTAAAGACTATAGAAGTAACCAGTTTTTTCTGAATCAAGAAGTTTGATTTGAGTATCTTCGCATATTTTTACTTTACTAAACAAAATGTGTAATTGATATTTGCCAAGGGAAAAAAATTATTTGTGAATTATTTTTTTACAATTTACAAAAATAATTAATTTCCAATTAATGTTTATTAATGAAAATTTTATTTTTACTTCTTTTCCAGATTTTGTTATTTGAGTCCATCCTATTTGCAGAATCTAAATTTATTGACGATTCATCTTTACAAGTAATTGCAATTGGTAAACGAAAACCATCTAATTCTAGAGTCATAGACCAATCAGCTTGTTATGAAGCAGCGAGCGTAAATGCAAAATTAGAAGCAATTGAAGCATTAGTAGATAAGAACTGGCCAAATGTGAAAGGCAAAGTAACTAAGGAAGAGTTTAAAAAAACGGTAGTAACAAAAGTTTCTGGGCAAATCAAAGGTGGGAGTATTACAAGCCAATCTTATGATGATTCTACCTACCCGAATACTTGTAAGATCGTATTTTTAATTACAAAATTAAATATGGATTCAATAATCAATTTGAATGAAACTAAAACAGAAAATAATAAAGGAATGACTCACGAAACATTTGAAACAGTACAAGTGAAAAATGGAAAAGTAATAGTAAATAATATAAACTATCCTGTTTTTAAAAATGTAAAAGAGATTACTGTTTCCGCATTTGGTGGAATCGATTATTCTTTTGAAGAGTCAAGTTTTCCCAAATCACTTGCAAGATTAAAATCAGTAGCTCAGTTCTATCAAAGCAAAAAAATTGAAAACATTCTAGTTACCAAATTTTCTAATAAAATTAAAAATGATATTAAACAAGTTTGGTTTTGGGAAGGCAAGAAAGATTCCAAATATTTCTGTATAGTATTAACAGCATATGAAGACAGTATGGCGGTAACCATAGCACCCAATTGTACTGAAGATGTAAGCCAAACTTTAATCAATAATTGAATCTATTACTCAGATTTCTAATGTAATTTGAAGGAAGTAATGAAATAAAGGTTGAAAGTTGAATACAATTCTAACTCAAAGTGAAAGGGTTTGGGCGTTAGCCCAAGTTGCCGACAGGCTCCCTGTCTATTTAGATTGCTAATCGAGCGTAAGCGAGATTAGAAATCTCAGTATTAATATTAGACTTGTTGAAAAATAAATTAGAGAAAGTGGATTTGCCCATACCCTGTGATGGTGAAGTTCCTTTATACACTAATTTTTTAGCAACTCTATTATTTTTCTAAATAGATGGGGTAGTAATTCCTGTTGCTTCACAAGTTTTAGGGAATACCATCTCCTCTATCAATTTTTCTTACTTCCACACTATTTCCTTCCCCTTTTAAGACGGAACTGTGTTTTGCAAATTCTACTGCTTCTTCTAGTGATTCCGCTTTTACAATGATAAATCCACCAATGGTTTCTTTAATATCCCAAAAAGGACCATTAGTCACTATTTTTTTGCGTTTTGACTTTTCACCACTTTAGCTTCCTCGAAAGGAATACCAATCCTATTAGTAAATTTATTTTGTGCTGCAATGCCACCAATCCAGTCCATTGTTTGTTTCATCCAAACTTGGATCTGTTCAGGGGAAGCTACCTTTTTTTCATCTTTATGTCTGAATATTAAAATGTATTCATTCATCGTTTTACCTTCTATTTATGATTGAGTTTGTTATACTCTAATATTATCACAAACAGGTTTTGAAAAATAGGACAGGGTTTTGAAATTTTTTTTTGAGTTATCAAAATAAAATTAAGTTTCATTCTCCACGATTTTATTCTTTCCCGAAGTTTTGGCTTTATAAAGAGCAATATCAGATTTTTTGATTAACTCACTGATTTTTAGATCGGGTTCATTTTGAGATTTGCTAACCCCTATGCTCACTGTAGTTTGGAAATAAGTAGCGTTAAGCGAAATTATGATCTCAGAAATTTCTTTTCTGATTGAATCTCCAAAACCCAAATAATCAAATTCTTGATCGGAAATTTTAAAAATACATAACTCTTCGCCACCAAATCTTGCAACAAATGTAGAACGATTTTCATATTTTAATAAAACTTCACCAATCTTTTCTAAGACTAAATCTCCCATATCATGACCATAGGTATCATTGATTTTTTTAAAATTATCTATATCTAAAAAATACAATAGGAAGAGTGAATTTTTTGATTCTTCATTTTTTGCATTTTCAATCGCATGAAAAAAAGCTCTTCTAGACATCAAACCTGTTAATGTATCTACGTTTGCAATTTTATCTAATATCTTATTATTTTCTTCTAGTTGTTTGTTTTTCTTTTTCAGTTCAAAGTTATTAACTATTTGGTGTGCAAGTCCATTTAAAAGTTGAATTTGATGAGAGGTAAAATTTTTTACCTTCTTACTCAAAATACATAACGTTCCAATTCTGTGACCATTGGGAGTGGTTAAATTGGCACCTAGATAAGATTTGAATGAGGAATCATTTTGGAATACTGGTAGGTGTTTAAATTCTTCATTGGAACCAATATCATTGATTACTAATGGTTCTGGTTTCATGATTGTGTAATGACATATATCATCTTCTCGTTTATTGATTTCCATCGGACGATTAAATGCAGCTGCTTTGGTCCAAACTGTAAACTCATCTACAATAGAAATATATGCATATTCAGCACCACAGAGTTCAGCAGCAATTTGAACTAATAAATTTAGTTCATCTTCAGGTAACTTATCTAGTTCATACTTCTTTAATTCATTTAGTCTTTCTAATTCCAATCTGAATCCTCAAACTAATATTTAATCCATCCCAATTTTTAGTAAAGATTTTTTACAGAACTTATAATTCAAAATTATTATCAACTCACCTCAAGTGATCAAATTCATACTTTGAAAAATTCAATTTGTTTAAGTAGAATCGCAGCATCTTCTTTTAATTCCATAGAAACATTCTTTAAATTTCGAGCGGATACTGCTAGTTGTTCTGAACTGCTCGCTAATTTTTCTAGACCATAGGTAGATTCTTCAATTGTTAGTTTTTGTTCTTTAGTTGAATTGCGGATGGATTGAGCTTGGTCTTTTAGTTGTGAAATAAAAACATTTACTGTGGACTGTAGCTTAGATTGTCGCTTTAAGTTTTCTGCTATATGTTTTATGGATTCATCTGATTTTATGGATGCAGTTTGAATTTCTCTGAATTGGTCAGAGACTTCTTGAATTTGCTGATAACCACTTTTAATTTTTTGACTTAATACTTTGAGCTTCTTGGAAATCATCTGAGAATTTTCATTTGTATTCTCGCCCAGCTTAGAAATTTCTCTTGCTACTACTTGGAATCCTCTACCAGATTCACCTGCTCTAGATGATTCAATAGAAGCGTTTAACGATAGTAATCCAACTTGGTCTGAAATTTCAGAAATCAATTGAGCATAATCTAAAATTGCTTTCGATTCAATTTGAATTTCTGAAATTGCATTCTTTGTGCTTAAGCCTAATCCTGCACCAACTTCTGCAAATTTATTTGCTTGTAGAGATAGTTCTGCAGATTTACTAGCTTGAGTAAGACTACTTTGCATTTCTTTTTCCAAATCAACTAAAGCTGATGCACAAACTTCGGTGAGTCCTTTTTGAACTTCAGTATTATCTTCTGTTTGTTTAATCGCTGATTGAAATTCTAGCATGCTTGCAGAAAGCTCTTCCGAAAAGCTAGATTGATTTTCTGCTTCTGTTGCAACATGAGAGGAATTGTCTTCCAAGTTTATAGATAGTGCGTTTAACTTATTGGAAGTAGTTTTGAGATGAGTGACTACTTGAAAGATTCTATCTCGCAACTCATTAAAATGCAAAGCTAAAACAAATCCTAATTCTTCGCTATCGACTAACGCCATTTTATAAGATAGGTTTCCGTTCTTCAATTCAGACAATGCTTCCTTCACATTTTCAGTGTTCTTACTTAAAATCTTGGAAAGTAAATTAGAGCATATAAAACTTAAGGAAAGGGATTGGATCCCAATGAGAGCAACTAAATAATCACGGAATGGATCATTGGTATCAGATAAACTTCCAAAAAAATATAAACAAACTAAATAACCAATGGGAAGAAAAAGAATTGAAAAACTGGCGATACTTATTCTTTGAAAAATGGTTATCGCTTGGATATTTTTTGTATTCATAGGTATATCCCGAATCTCAGGCAAAGTCAGAATTTTAGATAAGAACAAATCTGCCTGAGTAGAATGGATCATATAAACTACTGGAGAAAGAAATACTAAAAGTAACACAAACGTGATGATACCATATAGACTGACGGGAACAAAGGAATAATAAACTGTAGAAGTTGTAATCGCACCTAGTATCCACTGTGAAATAACCAAAATTCCACAATAGAATGGAAACTTTAAAAGTTTTTCTTTGGATTCACTTTGCTCAGATTCAGTTTTACTATCGATCACTGGTTGGAATAACATCCAAAAAATTTTTGCTCTCGAAAAAGGAAAGATAATAAGAGTGATTGTAATTGCTGCTAGAAAACTAATTGCAATATAGTAAAACTTTTCGTAGTACATTTTCTGTGATAAAACTAAAAAGAATACTGCAAGTGGAACCCCACCAATATAGTTTACTATTTCCATCCGAAGATTTAAACTTCTAATTTCTTTTTTTATTATATCTTCCATTAATGCCTACTTTATGTAGATTGAGACTAGTTTGCTCTTTGTAAACGAATTTTTTTCATTTTATAAAAGAGTTTGCATATTTTAGACAGTAATTAAGTAAAGGCAGTGAATTTCTTGATGGCAAGGGAAAACCCCTACATGATGTCGCATAACGCTATCTTATATTTTTACTACGATTACAATCTTCATCGTACTATTCATCTTATTTAATTCTTGGGTCATAATCTCTAATACTTTTTCTCGATTATATCTTCCAGTTCCTGCACCAATTAGTGGGAATGCTATACTTTTAAATCCATTTATTTCAGCTAAATTGATTGCATTTAAAGTAGAAGCTCTGATTGAAGTTTCAGTAGCAGTCCAAAATAAATTTATTCCCGCAACATGAATAATTGCTTTGTAATTCAATTTACCTGATGAAGTTAAGACTGCTTGCCCTAAAGAGAGAATCCCTTTTTTGCCTAATTCTTTAAACGGTGCTAGACCTGCTTTTTTTTGATAGCACCTGAAACTCCTTGAGGAATTAATAACCACCAAGGTATTATATTTCTATTCCAAGTATTCACAATTACTTCAACTTCTTGTTCAGTAAATCTCCATGAACTATTTTTATATTCATTAACTATGAATATTCCTTCCATTCATGTTTACAGTCGGGGTTGCAACAGATTCCATAATTTGTTATATCTGCTGTATGGCTAAGACTGTAATAGGAAGTTCTGAATAGAAATAGGAATCTGCATTTGGGACATGGATAATGTGTTCTAATAGAAAATTCTTTTTTTGTTTCTAGTTCTTCAGTCCATTCTTTACAACGCTTGGACCAGTCTTCTTTGTTTTGAACTGTATCGGGACAATTTGTTATGTTCCAAGGCTCTGCTTTCATTTTATACTCCTAGTATATTTTTAATATGTAAAAGTTGAATTAATAAACTCAAAAGAATTTATTTTGTCAATATTTTTATGACAAAAAACTGGAAACTCTACTTCTGAAAATATCAGATAGAAATAAAAATTCTCCAACACTTCCGAATTCAAACGTACATGGATCAATTTCAGTATAAGCAATCTCTAATTTTTTCAAAATACTATTGCACCAAGGTCTAGTCCCTTGTCTTTCAGGAACAATTTCGCCGTAAGAATGCCAAGCATGATAATCTAGTTTTAATACCAATCTTAGTCCAGAAGAGGAATATTGAAATTTCAGTTCAAAAGGTTCACTATCAATTTCAGAATTCTCAAGATTCCAATATCCCGAAAAGTTCATAAATTCTTCTATTGAATACTTGCATTCTTCAGCATTTGGTTTGGTGAGTTGTAAAAGTATTTTATTTCTTAGACTCTCGCTAGAAAGTATGTGTAAGCATTTCTGTTCAATGGAAATTTTAAAATGAATATCTCGAAGAATTTCTTTTTCAAATAAATATTCCAAAAATAATTGAATTGATTTGAGTTCATACATTACACGACTAGGTTCACCTAAATTTTCCAGTGTAAGTTTTTCCATTGTATTATGAATTTGAATCCAACCATTGCATAATGGTTTTTTTAAGTCGTCAAAAAGATAGATAGCTCCAAATTTTTTTGCCTGAGTTAAAAAAACTGGTGGATCAACAAGTTCCTCCCAGTGATGGACTTCAGATTGCTTATTAGAAAACTTCATTTCTTTCTTCCTATCCTTTAGTATATTCTGCTTTATTACCCAATTCTTGTAGAGAAAAAAAATTATTCTACTACTATTACTTTTTAATAGAATTAGAGTTTTCATTTATCCAATTTAATATTGTTAAGAGTGCCTTGCTTTCATCCAGAAATTTCTCTTCTCTAAATAGTATAGTATTCACAAACTCTTGAATAGTAAAATCTTCAGAACTTTCAATGATTCGAAATTCTCTATTTTGCAAAACGAACCTAGAAATTCCGGAAATAGAGGTTTTTTCAAAATAAATACTCATAAGACCAATTCATATACAATTGCAGATATCATTCTAAAATATATTAGAGTTGTTGAAAAATAAATTAGAGAAAGTGGATTCACCCGCACCCTGTGCGGGTGAAGTTCCTTTATACTCTAATTTTTCAATAACTCAAATAATTTGATAATAAATAGATGGTAATTAAGAAACATATAATTGAAAAGCAAAATTCTAGTACAAAAATACTTCGTTTAAATTTTGTCTGTTTATCAAAGAGTAAAATAAATGATAGTCCACAACCAAAAAAAGAGAACATCAATCCAATTTGAAAAGGTAAAAAGAAACCCTTAAATCCAAACAGAAAGATATATAGATCACAAAAATCTGTATCCATTGATACTTTCCAAATCAAATAAACTAGTATGGGTGAGGCAATGGATAAAATTGGGGAAAGAAAAATTGGTTCTATGAGTTTTCTTTCTTTCTTTTCACTCATGAACTTTTGACTCATGTTTGGATATAGTAAAGTAAATCAAAACTTCAGCTACTAATAAATGGGTTGATGAACCAATCCAAAACTAGTAAAATTTATCATGCATTCTACTGAGTCTTATAAACAATTATTCTTCTAAACAAAATAAGAAAAAAAAATATAATTCCAAAAATATAACCTTTTACTTTACTTCTTTCTAAGGAATCGCATAAATTATCACCCGTTATTTCTGATAAACAAGGATTGCTACTAATTTCGTATTTTAGACTTACTAAAATATTAATGTACTCAAGAGGGAACATCAGAAATAAAATTCCAAAAATGATTAGAAGTATTTTATAAATTCGTTTATTCATTATTTTATAAGTTTTTGAAAAGTAGGTTTTAGCAAGGAAATTTTTTGTTCTACTAAATATCCTTTAGGTTTTATCATATATTACTTCTTATTTCATGTTATCAAAGAGAGTTGTCATCAAAAAGAATTTTACTTGTATTCAAATTAGTTAATTTAAAATCAACTTATGAAATATAATATTTTACTTCTATGCTTCCCAATCATCTTCACTCAAATGTATTCTGAGGAAAATAAATGGAATCGACTCCATTCAACGGAAGCATTTGCAAGTTCTTTCCTAAAAAGTAATTGGAATAAGTATGAAGAAAATTACCATCCAAACTATGCGTTAGATGATAATCCATCTACTGCTTGGGTGGAAGGGGATTCAGGCAATGGGGAAAAACAAACGATTACTTGGAAGGTTTCTCATTTGACTACAGCAAGTGAATTGAAATTGAGAATTCGAAATGGATACCAAAAATCCAAGGATCTATTCCTAAAGAATGCAATGCCTAAAGAAATTGAAGTAAGTGTTTTTGATGGAAAGGAAGAAGTTGTGGCAACTAAAAATTTTCTTTTGGAAAATAAGATGGGTTGGCAAGAAATTGTCATTCCATTAAATGAAAAAGGAATTAAGAGTATTAACCTTGAAATTGTAAGTGTATATGAAGGAAAATTATACAAGGATACTTGCATTTCCGATATTCAAACATTTATCAAATCCACTGAAGTCTATAACAATGAAGTGGAAAATAACAAATTTAAAGCTCTTAATTCTTGGATAAAAGAAAGAGTGAAGACTGCAAAGTATTTTGCTAACTTACCAGCAACATATCCATTTTATAGTTCTAGTTTTACTATTGGTAAAGAAGTCAAAATTAAGAACAAAGAAGAATTACAATTATTAGAAAATAAATTCAATGAGATGAGTTTACTATTAGAAGAAATGAAAAATAAAAAACAATATTATAAAGCGGAGGTTGATAAGCCAATTGCAAGTGTTCCCGACGATTTGTACATTATGGATGAGTTTAAAAACTATATCTATAGAACTCAATTTTCACTTTCTGAGGTCAATACCAAGGAAAATAAAGTTTTGGAATTAGATTTCAGAAAATTTCAGTCAACTAATTTTTTATTAGAGGAAAATCCTAAAAATTCAAATTTATTTATAACTAGTTTCGAATTCAGTTGGGAGAGTTATTGCAGGTCAGAATCTTCCAATGAACATAGTAGCAATTTATTATTTTATTCAAAGCAAGGTTTATTGGAATCTATTTTCCAAAATATAAAATTAAAAGAATATAATGCAGATTTTTTTGAGGATGGAATTCGAAGAAAAGATAGAATAAATGATTCAATTATCGAGGTGATTAAAAAAATGAATTATTCTAAAAACAATAAGATTATTTCCATTGAGGTGTTGAGGAAAAATAAAAACAAAAATACAATTACAAAGCAAATTTATACATCATCAAATGATAGTAATAGAAATTAATCTATATGAATAAAAATTCCAATGAGTAGATTTTGGTTTTTATTAATTTTATTAATATCATTTATAGTTTGTTTACTATCGGCTGATGAAAGTATTGCTATATTCAATTTTGGATTTTCTAAAGGTATTTCACAGCTAGATACCCATAGCAATCTATTAGATGCTAAATCTATCGAATGCAAGTCCTGTCATAAAGAAATTTATCTAGACTGGAATCGATCAAGGCATAGATCTTCTTGGACCAATACAGTCTTCCAAGAAGGATATAGAAATGAAACGCAGTCAATTTGTAAAAACTGTCATTCTCCTATTCAGGAACTTTCTAAAGAAGGGATTAATTGTGCTGTTTGTCATATTCGAGAAAATAAAATCATTACTGCAAATAACTTGAAGGCAAATTCTCATCATGAATTCATCTATTCTTCCCAAATCTCTAAATCTGAATTTTGTGCCAGTTGTCACGAATTCAATTTTCATTATATTGAACAAGGGCAAACTGAATTTTCTAACGAACCAATGCAAAGAACTTATTCAGAATGGAAAGAATTTGTTGATGATACCAAAAGTAATGAGACCTGCCAAAGTTGTCATATGAAAAATAAATCACATGACTTTGCAGGAGCCCATGATAGTAATCAATTAACAAATTCAATTCAAATTCAAGTTAATTATAAAGATGGAAATTATTTATTTCAAATTCAATCATTGGGAGTAGGGCATGAGTTACCAACAGGTGATCTATTTAGGAATATTACTTTAGAAATAAAAAAAGATTCTGAAGATGAATTCAAATCAATTTATAAATTTGGAAGGACATTCAAATCCATTTATAATCAAACAAAAAATAGAATGGAAAAAGTATTAGATGTAAATACTAACCTAAAACCAAAAAAAATTCAATCAATTTCCCTAAAATACAATGGAAATATTAGATATAGACTAGTTTATCATTATGCATCAGAACAAGATGAACTCAGAGGAAATCTTTCCAATAGAGATTTATACTATAATATCGTTGAACGAGAGTATTCAATTAGATGAAGTAAAAATAATTTATTGGCAATATTCTATACATAGATATTTATGAATAACTAAGCAAAAAAATGATACAATGGAATTAGAAGACATATTCTTGAGACTAGCAATGTTAAATGTTTAAGGTAGAAATGTTAATTCTTAAATAGGAGAAATCAATCAATGAATGAAGCAAACTTCTCTCATTATGATTTAAAACTCGTAGAACCGAGTTTTAGTTCTCCGTTAACTGATTTAATCATTGAACACGCAAAGAACATTGTGCGGTAGTCAAATTTAAGCAAGAAAATAAGGATAATATATTTTACTCAATCAGGTACTTGACCTGCATCTTGAACTTTCCCTACCATTTCACCTTTTGCATTAAACTTTGCAACATATGAATTCCGTGGTGCTGCCGGATACTGACGAGTATAAGCGTATAATTCAAATGATGTAGTTTTACCAGTATCTTCAATGAAAATTACTGCGGATTCAGCTTCCGATTTTTTGCGAATATATTTAGTGAATGCCTCATTGGCTTTTTTTACAGTTTTCTGAGGAATATAGATTGAAAATGCATCTTTTTCAAATTTATACTCAGCAGTAAACTTTCCTTTGTCTGTGATATAATAGGTAACAAATATGAAAACATTCTCACCTTCATTAAATGAAGTATGTCCCCCATAGCCGTCATCCGTTTTAAACCAATCAAAATTTTCTGGTTTTACTTTGGGTAAGTTTTTACTAACTATCTTTTTTAGATTTTCGGGAATAGCGGATGATTCTACTGATGGCATATCCTGTGCAAAGATACTAACGTTAAACGATAGTATCGAAAGTAAAAAAATAATTAATTGTTTTTTCATTTATTTCTCCTGAATGAAAAGATTTTATTGTTGACTTAGACTTAGGTTCAATGATTAAATTTTTCAAATTAATATAAATTTTATATTGTCCAAACATTTTTCGATTCCATAAAATAATAAATCAAACTTTTACTATCTTGTAGTGATATATGAAATTTGTAAATCAATGAATCAGTTTCAATTTCAACAATCGGCGGTGATTATGAATGGACAGATGAAGGAGAAATTCTTATTTAGAACTGAACAATAAAAAACGTTTAGTTTTTTTATGATAACCATCTTTTTTTGCATTTACAAAATTCATTTACCAAATGCAAAAACAAACGAATACGATAGATCATTCCCTAATATATGGGCGGAAAATGGCAATTTGGCTGTTCAGAATCTTCTTTCTAGTAATCTGCATTCAACTTCTGCAATAATTCTCTTCCATTCTATCTCACAAATTAAAAGCTTCAAAGTAATCAAGATATTCCTCTAGTCTCCAAGAAAAGCCTGACTTTAAAATATGTCAAACAATTTCAATACTTCTCTTAATTAATCATTGAATCAAGGCGGACTAGCCTTTGGTCTAAGTATCTATTCAGAAAAATATGTGTCGCTCTCAATCCTTCCTGATTATCTCTTAAATAGATTTATAATTCATAAAGTAGATAGAAGATTTCTACAATATAACCTTGATTGCCTTTAGTATAACTATGGTCTAATCATCTAAACCATAGTATCTAAAAAAATTATCTATTTTCTTCTATCCATTTTAGTGAATAGTCAGCAACTTCTTGCCATCCTTCTTGTGCTGCAATGAAATGACCCTTGTCCTTAAATTCTTTCATTGTCAAGATGCCTGATTTTTCATTGTAGAAAGAATAATTATCCTTTGTAACACTTGTTGGAATGATTCGATCAATGCTTCCTGTAATCAATAAAAGGGGAGCATGGGGTTTATTGTTATCAACGTTAGCTAGTTCAGTCAAAGTGTCCTTTCCCAATCTTCTGGAAGCGGGAATATAATAATCATTGTATAATTTTTTTGCGAGTGGTTCGGAGATGCCATTTGCAAATTCAGATTTGAATTTTTCTTCAGTCATTTGCACAGCTTCATCATCACTTGCAAAAGGGCTTATAAATGGCATTCCATTTTTTACAAATGCATAACCGTGAGCAAATAGTGCTGTTGCTTTGGAAACAATCCCATTAGGTGGGGCTGAATCAATTGCAATTGCACCTGAGGCAAGTCCTTCATTCAAAAGCATTTGAGCCATGAGTCCACCAAGGGAATGTCCTACAAGAATTGGCTTTTCATTCAGAGTGGAAAGAAATTTCTTATAATGCTCTTTAAGTGCATTTAATTTCAAATTCGTTAGATTTTTATCAGGTTGTCTTTTTCGAATTATCTCAGCACTATCTTCTAGATAAGGGTAGGGTTGGGTATAAACCTTGTAGCCTTTTGCTTCAAAGTATTTTTTCCACTCTTCCCAACTAAAGCTAGTTAAATACAAACCATGGATGAATACTATAGTTTTTGTTTTTCCAATTTTCTCTGGTTGAGAGGGATAGGTGTATGTTTTAGTATTTGAGGAACATGCTATTATTACAAATAACATTCCTATGAATAAAGATATTTTCTTCATTTAATCTTCCTTTTTTGAATTATAGTCTAGCTGAAAATAAATTATTGTATTCTTTTCGATTAGCAATCATTATATTTTCCAAAAGAACTATAATATCATTATAGCAGATTAAAATTCATTGTATATGGTCAAATGGCCTATAGAGTAAATTTTTTTTATATAATCTTTTTTTCAAAAGCTGTCATCACAGCTCCTGCTCTAGAATTTACTCCCAACTTTTCATAGATTGTTATAGTATGGTGTTGTATGGTTCTATGAGAAAGATTTAACTGTAATCCAATTTCTTTATTTGTAAATCCTTGTGCTAAAAACTTGATTACCTCAATTTCTTTACTGGTTAATCCCATAACATCTTTGGCTCTATGAAATTTTTCTTTTTTAATCCCCATTCCTTCAAGTACTAATTTAGCTGCTCTATCATCGAATCTTCCCTCCTTGATTTCTTGATAGACTAATTTCTCTATTTCAGACTTCGAGAAAGATTTTCGATAGGCTCTTTCAGAGCTAAGGGAAGTTACAAAGTCTGAAATCATTACAATGCTTGAAGCTATGGAAATAAATTTTTTCTTACTAGGATATCCTGAACCATCTTTTCTTTCATGATGTTGCAAAGCAATTTCCAAAGAATCATTAAATAGTTTTGCAGGTTGTAAAATTTTTTCAGTATAATATGTATGAAGTTCAATAGAATTTTTTTCGGGGAATGTTAGTGCAGTTTTCTTTTCCATAATTCCTGTGGAAACAGTTACCATCCCAATATTCATAATTAAACTTGCTATTTCCATATTTTGAATTTGAATTTCAGAGAGTCCTGCAATTTTTCCTGTTAAGGATGCGAGCTTAGATACTTTTCTAGAATGTTCAAATGTGAACTTAGATTTTAAATCAATAAAATCAGCAAATGTTTCTGCGATAGAAATTCGGTCATTTGCTTTGATAGATGGAGAACGATTGAGTGCATCTTGCCAAATGGAATTCTTATTGTTATATATATCTTTTAATCTGCTGATTGTATCTTTTAGTACTTTTACTAATTTCGGATCAAACTGTTTGCCTTTTCTTTTTTCGATTTCATCAATAGCATTTTCTGTTCCGAAGTTTTGTCTTAAGACTTCAAATGTATAAGACAAATTAGATACTCTTGCTAAGAAATTAATTTTCTCACCCGCGAGTCCATTAGGCTTTCCTTTGCCATCATATCGTTCATGCAATTGGGTTAAGGATTGAATGATATTTTCACTTAGATTGAGTCTTGTAGCCAAAAGACTAGCAATATCACATTGAGTCTTTACTAGATTTGTAAAATTATTATTTCCTTTAATGAGAATATTAATCTTTGCTGTTAGTCTATCTTTACCAGTTCCAAGTTTAAATGTTCTTTTGAAGATATCAGTTTTGTTTAAAACATCAATACCTGAAAATATTTTTTTGAATGCTATATCATCTCCTCCAAATAATTCGGACTCTTCTGATGAAAAAGAAGTGCTTCCTAAAAACCTAAGTAATATAGTTAGATAACATTCTTCACAAAGTTCTTTCTTCATTCCTGAACTCAACGCTAACTCGTATGCTAAAATGGATGCACGAAGTGCAGTCTCAGGTGGATTTCCATTTGCTAAGTCTTCTGCTAAGGAAAACGAAGCAATACATTCTTTTAAATCAAACTCATTCAATATCAAATTATTGTATATTTGAAGTTATCTAAGATATTGATTCAAGAAAATTTTTAAAAACAGGAAATACATCTTCATGAACGTTTTTACCCATAAAAATATCTTGATGTCCATAATTTGGAAAAGAATGAAATTTATATAAACTTGGATTTACATAGTTTAATTTTCTATAAGCATATAAATTGGAATCTGTAAACACTCTGTTGTCTTTTCCTGTAACAAAGAAAATTGGAGTTTTATTTTTTTCAAAACTTTCTATATAATTATTAGGTAAATGATTGAATTCTGTATCTCTTTCATTAAATCGAATGGGATTTCCATGATTTGCAATTTTTAGAACATGTTTATAAAAATTCAAAGTTGTTCCCCCAAACAAATCTGCCAATCTATCATGTGTGATATCTAAAATATTTTCATGATTGAATAAAGCAGAAGACCCACTTCCCCACATGAAGCTCAACATATGGCAAACCGCATTATCACAATCATGATGAAATAAAGAATTTCCATACGAAACAATATTTTGTAGCCAATCTTTTTTTCCAAGTGCATCAGGTTCAACTAGATTCAATCTCAATACATTTTCTAGCAATCCAGTTTGGATCAAATATTCTAATTTCAATTTTGCTAATATAGGAACTCTACAAAAAAGAGAAACTGAATTTGAAATTACAGAATCTACTTCTGGTTGTAAACCCGCAAACAAAGACATCATAAAACTAACAGAACCTAAACAATGACAAATAACGTTTAATTTTGCATTTTTACCAATCTCATTTCTGATAAATGAAGTTGCAAGAGGCATATCGTAGGATGCTACATGGTCGAATGTATATTCATGTTTGGTAAGATTATATGGCAATCTTCCACTCATCCTAAAATCATAAAGCCAGACTGTATATCCAAGATCTAATAAATAATTTGTGATGTTGTTATGTTCGGGCATAGTAAACATATCACTAGAAGAAGTTAGACCGTGTACTAGCATTACAGAATTTTTACTACTATCGTTTCTCGAAATTTTTCTTAAGTTTAGTAATAGTTTATCTTTTGTTTCTAAAGGATATGATTCTATTTTTGCATTAAGTATTCCTGCATCAGAATGTTTTTGGATTGAAGTGACCTGTGGAATCAGTTCATCAAATTTTCGAATGCCAATTTTGGGAGTATATACTTCAAATACTTTACCTAGAAAAAAATTTGTAAATTGTGCACGAGTCCATCCAGAAGATAATAAATCTTTATCATTAATCGTTCTCATAGTTCCTAAATTGATAAAGAAAAAATCCGAAAACCCAACCTTAGAAATTCCTGTTCCAATTAGTTTTAATTCATTTTCTTCTTTTGCATAAACTTTAAAATTGAGATAGGTTAATTCTTTCCAAAGATTCAGAAAATCACCTTTAGATAGTTCTTTATATCCTTCTAGACGGAAGTCTTTGCCTGTAGAGGAAGTAAATTCTAATTCATATTTAAAATATTTAGTTTTTGAATTGAGTTTTGGTTCAATAAATTGTTGAAAGGATCCACTTACTACTTTCATTTTTCCTGAAAGATCAAGTTTAGGACAATCTACAGATCCAGTTAATTTTCCTATTGGTTCATCTGAAATAAATTTTTCAGTGTTTTTGATATGCACACTGAGTTCCATATTGAATGCATAAGAAATTCCAGAATATTTTCCCATTTCATAAGCTTTCTTATAAGAAGTTTCATTGTGCCAAAATCCAAAAAACTTTTCTTCAAACCTCAATCCAATTGAATGTAAATCTTCCAATTTTTCTTTATAAGATAGAAATGAATCTCTAGAGTTTATTTTTTGAGAAAGACCATTTTCATTAACTTGGATTGATTCTTTTGCAATCAGCATAGCTCTTTCTGCAATTGCAGTGATTGTGAGAATTGGATTGATGCCCAAGGAACAAGGAATCACTGAACCGTCCATAACATACAGTCCAGCATATACATCATTCTTTCCTAAACCATTATATACTTGGAGTGCATGATTCACAACACCTGAATCGATTGTATCTGCCATAACTGCTCCACCCATTGGATGAACTGATATTGGTTGCCCAGTTCCTACTCCGCGATAGTCAACAAAATCTCCTCCATTAGATTCAATAAGTTCTTTCATTTCACCAAGTAGCTCTATGATATTTTTTTGGTTTGCATATTCGGGCCAATAAACGAATCCCCTAGAATTCAACTTATCCTCAGATTCTAATAATTCAATTTTTCCCTTGCTTCCATCATAACCTACACCCAATAATAAGCTAGCATTGTGTAGTATTGGATTGCGAATTCCATTTGTTATGTTTTCAAATATTGATTTAATTAAATCAATTTGGGTTGGTGAAATTCTCTCATTTTGAATTGTACCCGCTAACCAATAGAATGGATAAAAACTGCTAAATATACCTGGGAAAGCAGCATCTTCAATTACGTGACCTAAATCATTTTCTAGATTACGATTATCTATCATTGCTGTAATCGTTGGACCAACTTTCTTTCCATACTTTACAAAATACTTGGTTCCTAGTTTTACAAGTGGTTGTTTCCTTCTATCTTTCTTTTTATTTCTAGAATCAGCTCTTCTCTCTAGTTCTGATCTTCTATCGGGTGAAATCCCTCTTTCAAAACCAACTTGGTTAACAGTAGATGTTAAATTTAGACCAACAGAAATCATTCCTCCATTCCCAGAAAAATGGTGACCTAACTTTTCAGAAAATTTTAATCCTGAGATTTCTTTTGTCCTCAACAAGATTTCTGTTGACCCAATACTTCCTGCACCTAGTACTAAATACTCACTAGTTACAATTTCTAAAGTTTCTTCTTTTGGTTTTTCAGTTCCTTTGTCCAAGACTTGATAGTAAATAGTATATCTTCCGTCAGAGCCAATAGCAAAATGACTAACGTATATTTGGGCAAAAATCTCAGCTCCATTTGCTACTGCAATTGCTAAATAGTTTTTGTCTAACGAGTTCTTTGCTTCAAAATTACAACCTGTAGTACAATTTCCGCATCCAATGCAAGGGTTTTGAAATACTCCTTGTTGGTTTTTTCCTGATTCCTCAAAATTAATACTAAGTTTTAAATTCTGAAATTTCTTTCCTAGTTTTTCTGCACTCTCTTTAATGAATGCATTTTTGGGTAAATCGGGAAATCCATTTTTACCAAATGGATATTCCTTTGCTCCTAAAATCTTTGTAGCAGTTTCATATCCCAACTCCAATCGATGATGGATGTCTTTTCTAAATTCTTCAGGCCAGACCTGATTTTCCAAAACCTCAGTCTTTGGTTTTTCGATAACTCCTGCATTGATTAAAGAACCACCTCCAAGACCAGAACCAGTTAATACATGCAACCCATCGAAAACTTTATAATCAAATAGACCTGTTCGATTATTGAATTCGTCGGGTAGAGTATTTAATTGAATATTTTCCATTACTGATTTCACATTAGAGGGAAATTCTCCTTGAGAATATTCTTTGCCTTTTTCCAAAACACAAACTGATTTTCCCATTTCAGAAAATCTTGCCGCAGCTACTGAGGCGCCATAACCAGAACCAACTACAATTACATCGTATTTTTCTTTTATATTTAAAGGGTGGGAAGATAGTTTCATAAATTTCCTACAATGACCCTATACAGACAATATTAGTAAATCATAATTTTCATTGTGCTTTAAAGCATTCCTTAAATCTATGCTGTATGGGCTTATTGGAACTTTACACTCAGATTGAAATTAACTCATCTAGAGAAAAAATCTGGAATGTATTCACTGACACTAGTAAGTATTTAGAATGGAATCCGTTTATAAAGTATATATTTGGTGAATTAAAATTAAATAATACAATTTACGAAATTGGATATACTGAAGAAAATATTTATTTACCTTACAAGATGAAAGTAAAAACCTTTGAACCATTTCATCAGATAATTTTTGAGAGCGATTTAGATTTTTTTTCTAGACTAATTTTTTTTGATCACCATAGATATTTATTGGAAGAAATTGGATCTAAAAAATTTCGATTTTCTCATACAGCTTTCTTTTCAGGAATTATAGCTGAATTAAAAAAAGATCATATATTAACAAATATAAAAAGAGTTCATGATGAGATGAATCTAGCTTTAAAGAAAAGAGTAGAGATTGCTTGAGTATTATTCATTCGTCAATTCAACTCAGCTCACTGACCAAAAAGTAGAGTTTATAATGAAATTCATTTAATACCCTAGCAATCGATTGTTTCCTGAATCAGTTATAAATAGATTTCCAGATTTATCAAAATAAAATCCATAGGAACTATTGAGACTATTAGCACTCACTCCACCATTATTTACAGTATTTGCAGTAAAACTTCCCAGTTGTCCATGAACTCGAATTGCAGTTGTAGAATTGCTAATAAATTGAAGTGCTCTATGATTGCCTCCGTCCCCAACATAAACCATATCATTGGAATCAATTCTAATTGAGTTTGGTCCGTTTAAACTATTAGCACTCACTCCACCATTGTTTACAGTATTTACTGTAAAACTTCCGAGTTGCCCATACACTCGTGTCGCGGTAGTATTGCCTGATGTATAGAATAATGCTCTATTATTCACAGTATCAGCTATATACAAATTACCAGATTTATCTAAACTCACTCCATACGGAAAACTCAATGAATTTGCTGATACGCCCCCATTGTTTGCTGTATTTGCAGTAAAACTTCCGAGTTGTCCATAGACTCGTGTAGCAGTAGTGCTACCAGATGGATAGAATAATACTCTATGGTTACTAGTGTCTGCAACATATAGATTGTTATTGGAATCTAGTGCAAGTCCCACAGGCTGATTCAAGCTGTTTGCAGTAATTCCTCCATTGTTTGCAGTGTTTGAGGTAAAACTACCAAGTTGACCATAAACCCTTGTTGCCGTAGTGCTTCCTGATGGATAGAACAACACTCTACTGTTCGTAGTATCTGCGATATAAAGGTTATCATTAGAATCCAGTGTCAATGCCCTAGGCTGATTCAAACTATTTGCAGTAATTCCTCCATTGTTTGCAGTATTTGCTGTAAAACTTCCCAACTGACCATATACTCGTGTTGCGATAGTATTTCCGCTTGGTATAAATAGAACTCTATGATTCGCAAAATCTGCAATATACCTATTTCCAGTAGAATCAAAAGCAATTTCGTTAGGCTGATTCAAACTGCTTGCACTCACTCCTCCATTGTTTGCAGTGTTTGTTGTAAAACTTCCCTGTTGACCAAATACAGATATTGCAGTGCTAGATCCAATTCGTATGGTGATAGTAGTGCTAGTAAATCCATTTGAATTAGAAGCTGATATAGTATAACTTGTACTTGCCTGCGTACTAGTTGGTGTCCCTGTAATAGCACAATTGTTTGGGTTGATAGATAATCCTACTGGAAGAGTTTGGTTTGTGCTGCAATTAGTAAAAGTACCGTTAGTTGTAAAGGAAATAGATACTGGAGCTCCAGTATAAAATACATAACTACTTTGAGTATTCGTTATACTTAAGTTATTGGACGGAAATACGATAGGCGCAATATCATTAAATACAATTGTAGAGTTTACTTGAGCTGCTGTGACTGTATTATTGGAATCCACCTTTCCACCTTCACTGATAAAGCTTACTATTGCTGGTAATAAAATAGTTGAAAGTGAATTGGATGAAAAAACGATAGACGGTTTCCCACTGATTGTAATTGTATTACCGTTGATATCTTTTCCATCAAAAATCCCATCTTCAAAATCTCTACTAAATGCATCAATAACTTCCATTATATCAGTTTCAGTTAAGATAGATGAATCTTTGGTTTGATTGGCAAGATAAGAAAATCCTGAAAGTAACAATTTAGTCTTTATAGACAAAGGATCATCGCTACTTAGATTCACATCAATATCAGTACTTTCTGGAAAATTATCCGCATTCACTTCTTTGGTGAAAATTTGCCTTCTTACATTGAAACCTGTATTGAGACTGAATCGAATCGTTAACTCCTTATTCACTTGTCTAACTGTTGAATTCAATCGATTAATGTCTGTATTGTTTTTTAATAAATAGCTAATTCTTCTTGCACCGATTTGTCCAAATGGAAATATATTGAGTTTTTTTGAAGAAGTATTAGGTTCACGAAGAATTTGCACAAGAGAAGAATTTGGGTTAGTCCAAGGAATATCTGCATTTAATTTTTCATCATTCATAAAAGAATTTGAATTGGGAATGATAAATGCACAGATTGGGTTTCTGGTTTTTGTAAATCGAATATTATAATTTCCATTGATATCAGTATTGGATGTAACTAACGCTGAATCATCTTTATTGCAACTTCCATCGAGTCTTTGGCTGACAGCTTTTACACTAGCAAATCGGATCACTCCTTTGCTTGCTGTGCCCGTTAAATTTGTTTGTCCTTCCCGATAGAACAAATACAGAAGATTTGAGATAACATCATTTTTTGAAGTCTCTGGTTTACAGTTAATTAAAAGAAAAGATAAAAAGATTCCTATTTTGACTTTCATAATGTCCTATTGTATTTTTGTAACTATAATTGCAAATATTTACTTGTATATTTAAAGATAACTCTGAAATGGTTTTTTCAAATTCTTTTTTCAAGTTCAATAGAATTTGTTCTTTACAGTGATCTAAAACTTATAGAAATTGATTAGCAGAATTCACAGCCATGGACGAAACTGAACACGATCAAATTTTAGATTTGAAAAACGAACTTGAAAAAAATAAATTCCAAATCTTAAAGCAAAATGTAGAGCTAGATGATTTCTTTAATAATTCTCCATGTGGTTATATCAATCTTTCGACCGAAGGAAAAGTCTTAAAAGCGAATGTCACTTTTTTAGATTGGATTGGCTATTCTAGAAAGGAAATTCTTTCCTTTGGAGGTTTAATAAATCTTGTCGAAGAGAAAAGTAAAAATTCATTTTTATCAAATTTTGATTCAATTCTAAACGGAAAGATAATCAATAATTTAGAAATTACATTAAAAAAAAAATAGTGAACCTATCATTGTATCCTTATCCGGAAAAGTTCTGCAAACAAATGAAGCTGACGATAGAATTGTTCGAGTTTCCATATTTGATATTTCAGATAAAAAAAGAATTGAAAAAGTATTACAACAAAAAGCAGAGAAATTAGTATCGCAAAACGAGATTATGAAAAACGATTTGATTTTGGCTTCTAGAATCCAATCAGCATTTCTTCCTATCCAAGATTCAATTGAATATATTTCCACCTTGTATTTATCCTTAGATAAAGTGGGTGGGGATTTTTATGACTTCATTCAATTTACTGATAAAAATAAAATTGGAATTTTTATTAGCGATGTTTCGGGTCATGGTGTTGCGTCAGCTTTAATTACAGCTATATTGAAAGCCACTATTCAAGAATTTCCGATTAATATAAAAGAAAATCCCAAGGTGAAATCAGCTTTTTCTCGGAAGAAGGAAAAGGCACAAAATTTTTTATAAGGTTGCCGATTCAGTTATGAAAGGAAAAAATTTATTTATTTGTGTAGATGATGAAGAAAGTGTTCTAATCAGTTTGAAAGAACAGTTGAGAAATTCATTCGGAGATTCATTTGCTTATGAGACTGCAGAATCTGCAGACGAAGTTTTGGAGATTTTAGAAGAAACTGAAAATCCTGATGAAACAATCGTAATGATTGTAAGTGACTGGTTGATGCCGGGAATGAAAGGTGATGAGTTGATGATTAAGATTAATGATAAATATCCAAAAATAAAAAAAATCATGCTCACAGGTCAAGCAAATCCTGAATCATTAGAATGTGCAAAAAGCGAAGGCAAAGTCGATATCATTATTACTAAACCTTGGAATAAAGAAAATTTGGTTGAGGCAATAAAAAGTTTACTCAAAATCTAGAGAATCATTAGCATTAATAAATTTTAATGATTCAATAAAAATGAGAGTGTGTAATCTTAATTATTAAAACCATTTACGGTTATAAAACCTATTGATTGTACTTAAATGAATCGACTCCGTTTTTTCTTTATCATCATGGGAAATGTTTAGCGTTTTAGCAAAATTAGCTAAAAACTCTTTTTCTGAATCAGCTAAATCATCTTTTTGAGCAATCAAACAGCAAGCACAATCGTACAATTTTAAGGAAACATCAAAGTGTTTTTCTGAATACTTTTTAATATCGTCTAACGTTAGCGGATTATTAAAAGTTTCTTTTAACTCAGATTTAATTTCTGTGTGATTGGAAAATTGTTCTGTGAAAAAACTAGTTTCAGAAAAAAAACTATCAATCATTTTATTCATATAGTTTTCTTCCTCTTTCTGAAGAGTTTTGTCTGCATTGGCAGCATGCTTCCAAACACTTACCAAAATCTTGGCAAGTTCCATTCTAATCGTTATCAATTCTTTTTTTTGCTCGGGACTTAGGTTTTCAGGGGTCTGAACATCAGTAATTCCCGATTTTATATCAACTAATTCTAAAATTCCAAATGTTAATGCACCAATTAAGTGAATGCCATCCAATACTAATTCTAATGACATCTATTATTCCTTTAATCCTAGTCTATTGATCTAGGTTAATACTAATTACTGAACCATAATAAAAACAAGTAAAGAAATGAAAAACAAAATTCCTAATACTTCACTTTATACATGATATTAGTATCATTGAATAAATCAAAGATAATATCCGAAAAAAATTCTGGAATAAAGACCATAAATGCAATTAATTTTCAAGAAGTTTCTCATAAACAAAGTATGCAAAACTTCCAAGAGCTAAAAGTCTAATGAATATGCTATAGAACGAAAATTTTATTTTTCCATTTTCTAGCTTCAAGGATAGATATTTTTGATTTGTCCATTCTGGATTTAATTGCATTCCGAATTGATAGTGTTTACCTTCAATTGTTTGAATTTTTAAAACCTGTCCTTTTCCCAATAATGAACCAAAAAAAAATAGTTGTGCATTTAAAATATTCTCTAGTGGAATTATCAACTTACCACAAATAATTTTTTTATTTGTTAATAGAATAATTGCTCGTTGTGAATTTACCCAGTCTTTTCCATATTGTACTTCCTGGTTTATTTTAGTTTCGATAAACTTGCATCCATCAATTGCTAGAAGAGTTTCATAAGGATTGTTTAGTTTAAATTTTTTTCTAACTTGTTTAATACCATAAATAAGGTCAACTAGGCTTTTTAGTAATTGATTTAACATTTTATCAATCCTTGGAGAATCTTGAATCAACTTTAATAATCTGTTTTATCTTATTGTCAAGTTATTTAAAAATTCCTTTGGCAGTTTTCACAGAAATTTTTTGATATTTAGCATAAGACTCCGAGGCTCGTTGAATTAATTTTTCTTTACCTTCTTTATTCAGCCATCCATTTACAACGTTATGCACTATATAAGCCTCTGGAGCCATCAAACTATTTGTTAATAAAATATGATTGAGTTTGAATGATTCTTCCAAGGATTGAAAGTATTTTTTACTCATACAAGCAAGAACAATTCCATCTTCTGCAATCTCTCTATTACTCAGATTCATTTTTGAATCTAATTGTTGATCCATAAGTCCATTATGACCAACAAATACATTGAGCTTTCGAATAGATTTACTTTTATTAGTTATTACTGAGAAACTCTCTATTTGAATTGATTCAGTTAAATAATTTAGGATTGCTTCCTGTATAAATTTCCCATTATAAGCATCAGCAATGATGAACGCATTATTTTCTTTATTTTCAAATATGACTCTCTCTAAAATTTTATCAGTTATATTAAATTGTGAATCAATTAATTTCCACTCTTTTTGTTTTTTGAAGAATGATTTTATTCCATAAGCTGCTCCCCAGTATAAATTATTTTGCAAGTCATCACCTTTTCCTAATTTTTCCGAAACCTTCACGATTCCTTGGTGAACATTATCGCATAACGCAACTCGAATATAGATTATATTAGTATCAGCTAATATTTCAAAGCTAAATAATAAGAAGATAGTAAATAAATAATTTTTTAGCTTGTTAGTACAATTGCTGATTGCATTATATAAACTTTGCATCTCTAGTTAATTTACTTTCTTAAAATGAAATTTATAAGTTGAGTATTCAACTGTTTTTAGAGGTGGTTCGGGAAATTCTAATTTTTGAAATTCTGTTATAATGCAATCTTGTAATTTTTTGTTATTCAACTGGTCAGTAACGATTCCCACAGTTTTTAATTTTCCCGATTCTAAAATTTGAAAATCAGTTAGGATGAATCCATCTGATTGTTTGGGATTTTCTTTTAGAAACTCAAGATAACAATTTTGAAACTCTGCAAAACGTTTTTTAATTGTATTGGGAATTGCCTCATCTTTGTAAAAATCTTTTGGCTTTCCATTCTGGTTTTGCTTTTGAGAATAACCTTCTCTTACCTGAAGTCTAAGAATTTCCAATTCTTTTTCTTTCTGAAAATTTTGGTAAACAAGCAGAGAAACTAAAATCCCAAAGCATAAAAGTAAAATTGTAAAGACTTTTTTATCTAACAAAATAGCACCTAACGTATAAACTTGCTTTTATTTAAGCAATGATCGATTTGTATTGTCAATAAGAAAATCTCTCAATTTTACTTTGGTTTTTTCTTTTTGCTAATGACATTCTTATTCACAGTAGGCTTTGGAGCAATTTTTATTGGCTTAAATACTACGTCATTATTGCTTCGTCTAGTGGAAGGAGAGTCTTTCTCTAAATAAAAAAAGAATGCAAGTCCTAATAGAGAAGGTATCCAAACAAAAACAATTTCTGGAACCATGAATAGTAGAGCATTGCCACCAACACCTCTAGAATATCCCCCACTATAAGTTTGGAATGGTTGGAATGGAAGCATTATTCTTTCCGTACTAAAAGGACAAAAGAAACAAACTCCACTATCGTTTGCTACAGTCATTGCATCTAAAAAGGAATGAGAAAGTGAGGTTAATGTGAATATAATGAATAGAATGATTGTATCTAGCAATCGTTTCACTTGAAAAAGAAAAATTGCTGAGAACACTGCTCCTGTGACAAATGCAAAGAAAATGGAGTGAGTGATTCCCCTATGGTAAAAAATTCCCGCCCGATCTCTTGGAAAAAATAGATCAACATCAGGAAGTATGGATGCAAAGAAAATCATCAGAGCAAGTCTGAATCTAGCTTCTTTTTCTCTCCATAAGAATAATAATAAGGAAGCAAAGATTCCATGTGTAACAATTGTAGCCATTATAAAAAAATAATTCTCTTAAATTATTTAGCAACTAAAAAAATTATTTCAGTGCAACAAAATCAATATTTTATTGTTATTGAATCAAGATTGAGCAACGTTTAGTTGTTCTCCCTTATCTTTTTATATAATCGAATAGATAAAAGCAATAAAATGATAAAAATTGTTAGCCCTAAAATTCCATATACTATACTAATTGCTTCTTTTAGCACAACAATGATTACAATAGAAACTAGGAAAATGGTTGGAACCTCATTCCAAATCCTAAGTTGAAAACTAGTAAATAAGAATTTATTTCCAAACTGTTGTTTATACAGTATATGTAATGACAAATGGTAGAAAAAAAGTAAAACTACTAAAGCTAGTTTAATTTGTAGCCAGACTTGTATGGGAAGGTTTTGAAAGAACAAAATAAATCCTGTAGCTAAACTGAGTATTGCAGATGGCCAAGTTATTCCAAAAAGTAATCTTCTAATCATGATTCTAAACTGAGATTCTAAGATTGATTTTTCTGGTTCAGGTTTTAGGTTTGCTTCGGTATTATAGATGTATAATCTACCAAGATAAAATAGCCCACTGAACCAAGTAACGATAAAAATGATATGAACAGCTTTAAGATAGAGATAGGTCAAACGTTAGTCACCATCTCTTTTATAGTCTCTACCCATTTCGAATTTGTATTTAGGCAAGGAACAACTTGAAAGTCTTTTCCCCCATTTTTTAGAAACTCTTCTTTTCCTTCTATACAAATCTCTTCCAATGTCTCTAAGCAATCACTCACAAAGGCGGGACAAACTACAATTAGATTTTGAATTGCTTTTGCTCCAAACTCTTTCAATAGAGTTGATGTATAGGGTGATAACCATTTATCTCTACCAAGTCGGGATTGAAACGAAAATTGAAATTTAGAGTTAGGTAGTCCAAGTTTATTCGCAACAAGTTTAGTGGTTTCAATCACTTGATGCCTATAACAATATTTATGTGCTTCAGAAGCTTTATCACAACAATCTGAACTCATTAAACAATGAGATTTAGTTGGATCTGCTTTTTTTACATGCCTTTCTGGAATCCCATGATAGCTAAATAGAACTAGATCGAAATCTTTTTCTAAAAATGGTTTGATACTATCGGCAAGCGAATCTATGTATGAGGGATTATTATAAAAAGCGGGTATGGTTTTTAATTTGAATGAATAACCCATAGATTTATGTATTGACTTTACATATTCAACTGCAGTTTCATAACTACTCATTGCATAATGTGGGTATAAGGGAAATAGTACAATTTCTTCTAGGTCTGAATGTTCTTTAGAAATTTTCCTTAAGACATCTTTGGGATTTGGATTTCCATATCTCATGCACAGATAACTTGGTATCTTGGTCTCTTTTTCAACGAGTAGCGTTAGTTCTTTTGAAATCTCTACGAGTGGAGAACCATTTTCTGTCCAAATGCTTTTATATCTTTCAAGACTTCCTTTTGCTCTTGTAGGAACTATGATCCCACTTACGAGAATTTTTCTGATGATATAAGGAATATCAATTACTCTTTCATCTAATAAAAATTCATTTAAATATTTCTTCACAGAACTAAGTTCCAAAGAATCTGGAGAGCCAAGGTTGATGAGTAAAATTATTTTTTTTGCCATTAAAATTTTTCCATTGCAACTAACGTTTTATCTATTTCGGTATCAGTAATTGCGTTTGATATAAACCAAGATTCATATGCAGAAGGTGGTAAATAGATTCCTTGTTCTAATAAAAAGTGGAAAAATCGATTAAACATATTGATGTCTGAATTTGCTACGTCCTGAAAGTTAGAAATTTTTTCTGTGCCAAAGAAGATACTAATCATACTACCAATTGAATTGATTTTATGAGGAATTCCTTTCTTAGTTAAGATAGATTTTGCTCCTTCATGAAGTGTTCTAGTTGTCCTTTCGATTGTTCTATATATCTCAGGATTTTCTTTTAGAATGCTAAGGGTCTTAAACCCCGCACTTACTGCCACAGGATTACCACTGAGTGTGCCCGCCTGATATACCTTTCCGATTGGGGCTACAGTTTCCATAATCTCACGCTTCCCTCCGAAGGCTGCAACAGGAAGTCCTCCACCGATGATTTTACCCATAGTGATTAAATCAGCTTCAATTCCAAAAAGTTCTTGTGCTCCCCCTAACGATAGGCGAAATCCAGTCATCACTTCATCAAAGATTAGTAAAGATTTATTTTCAGTGCAAATTTTTCTTAGACCTTCTAAATAACCTGCGTTAGGTGGAATGCAACCCATATTCCCAGCAACAGGTTCCAATATGATTGCTGCAATTTCATCTTTGTTATCCTGAAAAATTTTCTGAATACTATCTAAGTCATTAAATGGTGCTACCAATGTATCTTTAGATGCACCACTGGTAATTCCAGGTTGTGACTGTATTCCCAGAGTTGCAAGTCCACTTCCTGCTTTTACAAGAAATGGGTCAGCATGTCCATGATAACATCCTTCAAGTTTAATAAATTTATTTCTATTTGTAAAGCCTCTTGCGACCCTGATTGCGGTCATACAAGCCTCGGTTCCACTGCTTACTAGTCTCAGTAAATCAACGTTAGGCACAATGGAGCGAATGAGTTCTGCCATTTTAACTTCAAGTTCAGTGGGAGCACCGAACCCTAGTGCTTTTTGAGCTTGAACTTGAATTGCTTCCAAAACCTCGGGATGATTATGACCAAGAATCATTGGACCCCAAGAATTTATATAATCAATATAACTCTTCCCATCCACATCATTAAGGTAAGCACCCTTGGCACTTTCCATAAAGATTGGTTTTCCTCCCACAGATTGAAAGGAACGAACTGGCGAATTTACACCACCTGGAATGCTTTTTTTTGCTTGTTCAAATAGAGTTTCACTTTTTGTAATCATAGTTTTAATCGATTAATGAGATCAGATCCTTTGCAAAATATGTAATAATAATATCAGCTCCAGCACGTTTGATGCTTGTTGTTGTTTCAAGGATTGCATCTTTTTCATTCAACCAACCTTTTTCACTAGCAGCTTTAATCATGCTGTATTCTCCGCTCACATGATAGGCACAAACAGGAACATTAAATCTATTTTTAATTTCACGAATAATATCGAGATACGATAGTGCGGGCTTAACCATAACAATGTCTGCACCCTCAGAAATATCTAATTCCACTTCACGGATTGCTTCTAGTCTATTCCTTGGATCCATTTGATATGTTTTTTTGTCACCAAAACTTAGATTAGAGTTTAGAACATCTCTGAATGGACCGTAGAAACATGAGGCATATTTTGCACTATAAGCAAGAATTCCAACGTTAGTTAGTTCAGCTTCCTCAAGTTTAGTTCTAATGGCTGCAATCCTGCCGTCCATCATATCGCTTGGTGCTACCATATCGGCTCCCGATAGTGCGTGAGTAAGTGCCATTTGAGAAAGCACTTCAACTGTCTTATCATTTAGAATTTCTTCATTCTCCACAATTCCATCATGACCAGAAATAGAGTAGGGGTCTAAAGCAACATCAGTCATTATATAGATATCGGGGCAGGCTGATCTGATTTCCCGAATTGCTCTTTGCATAAGTCCATTTTGATTTGTCGCCTCAGTTCCCAGAATGTCTTTTAGGTGATCCTCGCATTTAGCAAATAACAAGATACTCTTGATTCCTAAACTAAAAAGTATTTTCACTTCTTCAATTGCCTTATCGATACTATACCTAAAATAATTTGGTAAGGAAGGAATTTCTTCTTTTTTGTTTTCACCTTCAATAATAAAGATAGGTGCAACTAAGTCGTTAGGAGATAGTATCGTTTCTGAAATTAATTCTCTAATTGCACGATTTTTTCTTAGGATTCTTGGTCTTTGCAACATTATTTATACCCATTCTCTTGGATTCTTTAGAATCTGCGTTAGGCGATATTCTTCAGTATTTTCTTCTGGCTCAAAGTTGTATTCCCATCTAACAATTGAAGGAAGACTCATGAGAATAGACTCAATTCTACCATTTGTCTTTAGTCCAAAAAGAGTGCCCTTATCATGAATCAAATTGAACTCTACATACCTTCCTCTTCTAATTTCTTGCCAGTGTTTATTCTTTTCTGTGAATTTTTGATTCATTCTTTTTTTTAGAATTGGTATATAAGATTCTAAAAATGCTGAACCCATCTTTGTAACAAACTGATACCAATGATCTGAACCAGTTTCAAGATTAGGTCTTAGATAGTCAAAAAAAGTTCCGCCAATTCCTCTACCTTCATTTCTATGATGATTTCTAAAATACTCATCGCAAGCAGTTTTGAATTTTGAATAGTAACTAACGTTCAATTGATCACAAACTTTTTTTTGCGTTAGGTGGAAATGAATTGCATCCTCATCAAATAGATAGCATGGAGTGAGATCAGAACCTCCCCCAAACCATTGATCGACTAGATTTTTGTCTGAATCATAGAGTTCGAAGTAGCGATAGTTGGCATGAACTGTTGGAGCAAATGGGTTTATGGGATGAAGCACTAAAGAAATTCCAGTAGCAAAAAACTGCCTGTGACTAACCTTCAAATAGTTAAGCATTGAATCAGGAAGACTTCCCTCTACATAAGAAATATTCACTCCAGCTTTTTCTAAAACATTACCAAAAGCAAGAACTCTAGTCCTTCCACCACCACCTTCTTCTCTAGTCCAGAGTTCTTCTTTAAATTTTTCTTTCCCATCCACAGCTTCAAGTGAGGAGCAAATCTCATCTTGTAGATTAGAAATAAATTCTTTGAACTCAGTTTTGAAGCTAATAAGTTTACTCTGCATATTCTTTGACCGCATCAATGAATGCAATGGCATTGTCAACTGGAACAGTCGGTAGGATTCCATGACCTAGGTTTACAATATAACGATCTTTTCCGAATTCATGGATCATTTTTTTAACCTCTATTTGAATTTGTTTAGGGGGTAGATAAAGTTTGGTTGGATCAAAATTTCCTTGTAAAGTGATTTTATTCTGAGTTATCGCTCTTGCTTGTTTCGGATTCATAGTCCAATCTAAACCTAATGCAGAAGCACTAGAGTTTGCAAGATCGCCTAACGCATAGTTACTTCCCTTTGGAAATAGTATCACAGGACAATAGTCTTTTAAAGAGTCAGCGATTTTAAGAAGATAAGGTTCTGAATAGATTTTGAAATCTTCTGGGGAAAGAAGACCACTCCAGCTATCGAAAATTTGAACTGCATCAACTCCCGCCTGAACCTGAGCTTTGAGATAATCAATTGTGACTAACGTTATTTTATCTAGAAGATTTTGAGCTAGTTCTTTTTCTACGAAACAAAATTGTTTAGCTTTTTCAAATGCTTTACTTCCCTTTCCCTCCACTAGATAGCAAAGTAGAGTAAAAGGAGCGCCGGCAAATCCGATGAGTGGGGTCTTATCTCCCAATTCTTTTTTGGTTAGTTTAATTGCATCATAAACATATTGTAGATTTTGAAAAGCATCTTTAGAAACTAGGGCATCAATTTCTTTCTTTGTTGTTACTGTCTTTGGAAGATATGGACCTGTTCCTTCCACCATCTGCACTTCAATGCCCATAGACATGGGGACAACTAGGATGTCTGAAAATAAAATTGCAGCATCAGGTGAAATTCTATTGATCGGTTGCAAGGTGATTTCACAAGCTAGTTCAGGGGTTTGAACTTTGGTAAAAAAAGAATACTTCTTGGTAAGCTCCCTATATTCAGGCAAGTACCTTCCCGCCTGACGCATCATCCAAACAGGTGGTCTGGGAACAATTTCTCCACGAAGGGCTTTCAATAAAAGAAAGTTAGTTAACATTACTTACAACAAAAAAAGAAGTTTTGTGAATGGAAACAAGAAATTATGCATGAATAAAAATTATGCTTAAATATAATTCTATATTAGTCCAAGGTTTATTGTTTTCAATACTATCAAATAATGATAGTATTTTAAATAGAAATTCTATAGTTTTGAAAGCTCAGCTAAATTTCTTTGTAATAGACTATTGAACCAAGTAAACCTGCAATTCCCGTAAAGATTGCGGGCATCGGAAAGAAATAAATCCCACTGACAATAGAAACAAAAAAAGAACCAATAATTATAACAATTAAAACTTGTTTATGAGACTTATCAAGTTCAATTGAATTTGAGGAAAGAATTATATTCAAAATCCCTAATATAAATAAGAACATGCTCATGCTAATATTGTTTCCAAAAAATATTTCTGCAAAGCTTTTGGGTTGTCCAATTGGCATAGGGACTAAAGTTTTTTTCATTACTTCTTCTGCTTGAATTACTTGAGTTTCTTCCTTTGGTGTTTGCATGAAAGTTCCCCAAGTATGACCTAGACAAGTAAATAAAAGAAAAAAAGCTGCGACTCTGAGTAATATGGTTCTAGATAACATAGTACAAATTTTATTTTGAACAATTTTTTATCAAGAATTTTTTAACTGAGAGAGATGTTTACCAATTATTTTTTGTATATAATTCTTCTATATAAGCCATATGATGTTTTCCATGCCATGCATATAAAGAAAGATTTGCAAGCATATTGACTTTACGTTTTCTTTCTGGGTGGTAAAATTCTTTCTTCCATTGTTCATCGTTGAGAGAACGTAACGTTAGGCACCATCTACTATGTAGAGATTTTAAAATCAATAGCGATTCTTGCACTGGTGCCTTGTTAGCATCAGGAAAGTCTCCCCATAAATTATCTTTATATGGTTTGATGATTGGAACATCTTCAGTTAATGCTAGTTTGGTTCGAATGAACGCATTCATATGACTATCAGCTAGGTGATGGATAATCTGTCTTACAGTCCAAACATTAGGTGAGGTTTTTGTGTTTAGCTTATCTTCAGATGAATTTCCAATAAAATCAGAAAGCCTTTTGGGAAAATTTTCTAACTCTGAAATTAAATCAGAGATTACAGAGTCATTCCAGTGTTCAGGTTCTTTATGCATTCCAATCAAATTGCTCATTTTTTCCTCTATTATCAGTAATCAACAATATCTAATATGAATCAATAAAAAAATACTCAGATTTCTAATAGCGAAGCGGCGAAGCGGCGCTTAAGCTCGATTAATAATCTAAATAGACAGGGAGCCTGTCGGCAACTTGGGCTAACGCCCAAACCCTTTAACATTTAGTTAGAATTGTATTCAACTTTCAACCTTTATTTCATTACTTCATTCAAATTACATTAGAAATCTGGGAAATACTAAATCACTGTTTCATCAACCAAAATAATTTATCATCATTTCTTTAGTCTTGTTTTTTACCAACCAACAAGTGCAATAAAACTGAAGTCCAGACTCATTAAAGAATACTGATAATTATTTACTGAATAGATCGGACCACCATAAGCAATTCTAAAGATTAGATTTGAGCTAAATGGAAATTCTGTATATAACCTAAAAACAGGAGTAGCATTTTTTTCATGATTGATTGTTGTTTTGCTAATTGCACTGAATGCTAGAAGCTCAGTTGGAGTTAAAGTATTTCCAAGAACTGAGCTATAGATTGAATATCGTATAACGTCTGAAGTATCAAAACTAATTAGTCCTTGACTAGCCATATATAGAACTAACGTTTCTAGATTGTTTCCTGAATTTAGATT
>JANRLP010000083.1:0-48623 GCA_033762425.1 Leptospiraceae bacterium | reverse complement strand
ATAGAAAAATTACTTATGCCAATGCTGCTTTTACTGAGATTACAGGATATACAGAATCTGAGATATTAGGCAAGAAATGTAGTATTTTACAAGGTACTGAATCAGATCCAAACGTTGTCCAACTTATAAAAGAAGCATTAGATCAACTTAAACCAATAGTAACGGAAATCATAAACTATAAAAAAGATGGAACAAAATTCTGGAATCTATTATACATTTCTCCTGTCTTTGATCATTCAGGAAAATTAATTCAATTTGTAGGTGTTCAAAACGATATCACAAAAAAGAAAGAACAAGAATTGGAGCTAATTCAGGCAAAAGAAAAAGCTGAAGAAGCAAATAGGATCAAATCCGAATTTATTGCGAATATGAGCCATGAATTGCGGACACCTTTAAATGCAGTTATAGGTTATTCAGATTTATTACTAAAATCCAATCTAAGTGATGTTCAAAAATTACAACTACAAACAATTTATGAATCTTCAGATTTCTTATTACATCTTATTAATGATATATTAGATTTTTCTAAAATTGATGCAAGAAAACTAAAGTTGGATGAAACAATTTTCGATTTAGTTGAGCTAGTAGATGAAATTTTTGTGATGATAAAGGCTTCTGCTTCTGAGAAAAAAAATGATTTAATCAAAGAAATAAGAGAAAATCTACCTAAATATATTAAAACTGATCGATTGAGATTAAAACAAGTCTTAGTGAATCTTTTAAATAATGCTGTCAAATTTACTGATTCTGGAAAGATTATTCTAAAATTAGAATCTGAGTCAATTGCTGAATCTTCTACAAGTTGCAAAATTAAATTCTCTATTATCGATAATGGAATCGGAATTGATACTAAAGATTTTCAGAGAATTTTTACTGCATTTACTCAAGTAGATTCGTCTAACGTACGAAAATTTGGAGGATCTGGACTTGGACTTACTATCTCGAATAGTATTTTAGAAATGATGAATTCGAAAATAGATGTTGAATCAGAGTTAAATAAAGGAAGTAGGTTTTACTTCTCCATTTTAGTTCAAACTCCCTCACAAATTCTTAATGAAACAAAATTGCTAGAAACGTTAGTTGAGACTGAACAAGAGTTTCCAAAAGAAATATTAGACAAAGTTTTGATTGTTGAAGATAATAAAGTTAATCTAAAGTTAGCCAAAGCAATGATGACTAAAATTGTTCCCGAAATTAAAATTGTTGAAGCGGAAAATGGCTTAGAAGCTATTGAAAAATACAAACAAGAAAAACCTAAACTAATACTAATGGATATCCAAATGCCAATTATGGATGGTATCCAATCTACTATAGAAATTAGAAAATTAGAACGTGAAGAGAAATACAAAGTAACTATCGTTGCAATCACTGCTGGAACAAAAGATGAAACTCAAGAAAATTGTATGAAAGCTGGTATAAATGAATTCCTAACTAAACCAATCATTAAAGATGATCTTAAGAAAATTATCAATAAAAAATTTACTCAAATTGAAGCTAATAATCAAACCTAGATTAAAATTGAAAATAATTAGAATATTCAAATTTTACATCTATTCTGAAAACACTAAACTAAACTTCTTTAAAGAAATAAAATTTACATTGACAAAGTCTCTTAGTGCTTGCATCCTGATCCCCACTATAGAATTTAATATAATACTAAAGGAGAATTCAATATAATGAAAAAAATTACAATTCTTTTATCCATTCTTTTCTTTGCCCTTACAACTACTTTGATTTATGCTGAGGCAAAAGCAGAACCAAATAGAATCAAGTTTGCTAAAGGAAAGTCTAGTAAAGATTTGAAAGGTTCACTTTCAGTTGATCTAGAACAAGAATATGTTTTTGGTGCAAAAAAAGGTCAGACTATTTATATCACTAATTCAGATTCAGATAAATTTGCCTATCGCCTATTCAGTGAAGATGGCATAAACAAAGACAGTAAAGATCTTGCTGAACCAACCATGGAATTTGTTGTACCAAAGACGGGAGATTATATGCTCTTTGTTCGACGTGCAAACAAAAAACCTAAGTCAGCAAAATTCTCGATTACTCTTGCTATCGAATAATTTTACTATCATGCTGTAATAACTTTCATTATTTTGAGAAAGTAGCTGTATAACTTTTTGCTATCAGTTAAAGCAATAGTAGTTTTAAGTTTAAACCATAAAGCCTCCAATTCTTGGAGGCTTTTTTTATTCCACTATAACAAAATTAAATTCTAGTAAAGATTATCTTTTAGAAAAATAAAACAATACCAAGAAGGCTATTTATTAGGATTTTCATCCTCTCTCCTTTCAAGTTCTGTATGCTTAGTATATATAACCAATTCTATAAGTCCCATTTCAATTCATTCAAACTTAATAGAAATTTGGGTAGTTCAATAATGTTTACAGAAAATACCTTTTACACTAAGCCTAGTACCTAGTTTATTGGTCTTGTAGTTTACATGACATACTTTTATGTTATCTTCTATTTCCTTCGCCAAAAAAGAATCTACACCTATGTAATAACAAGCGATCCAAATTGCATGAGTTTTTTTGGATAGAAATCGCCATGTATCCACAGATTCTTTCTTTTTAGTTTTTGTACTATCAGGAACAAGGGAAGCTTCTTCATTAGGGTTCCCAGAATAAAATCCGACTCTTGCTAATAGATGAGAATTAGACCCAGAAAAAAATTTCCAATCAGAGGGAGCAGTAGAAGTTTTATTTACTTGAATAGAACTAGGACACTCAATCTTTTCTTCAGAAAGCAAACTATTAGTCATAAGGAAAACTAGAATTAATAAAAATTTCATAATGTTTTCTCGATTTATTCTATCACAAAAAAAACATCGCCATTGTTGCTACGCTTTGTTTCTTTAGGAAGATTGAATCGAATCAATCTTTGTTTAACTTCTCCCTGACTATTCCATTGGTCTAAAACAGTGATACCACTATCATTATGACTTAAATAGATAGCAGCATGTTTGCCTAAACTATCAGTAGGATACTTCCCATTTTCATCGAAGGTTGCAATTGCTGTTCCTCTTTCAATTTCACCTTCTTTTAGAGACTTCACTTGAGTTCCTTGTGTCCACTTAGAAGTGATCGGAGCACCTGTCGTTTGTTGAACAAACACAACACATTCCGTTTTTCCTTTACTATCCACAAACTTACCCTTTCCAAAAACAGTACTTTCTTCTACATTCAGTTTGTATGACATAAAATTCTCCAATCTAAAGACTTAGTTTTATTGATGATTCTCAATACTTACTTAGAGTCAAATACATTCTTAGTTTATTTGATCCAGTAATAGTTTTTAAGCAAAATTAATTTTTAATACATTTTGGTTTAAAACTAAATGGGTTGTAATCATCTATTAGAATAGATAATACTAAACAGTATCGAAATACGATATTAAATAAAAAACTTGTTTACTTTGTTAAGCAAGAATAGAAAAATAGAGTTGACAAGATTTCATTCTGATGTATTCCAAATCCATACTTATAAACTGCTAAGCTCATGGAGGTAAATTTATGAATTCAATAGATAAATTTTTAGAAAGCCTAAAATCAATCTGCGATCCGAATTTCATTAAGCTAAACAAACCTGTAAAAGAAAAGGATTTTCAAAATCTACAAAAAAAATTAGGATTAGAAATTCTTCCCGATTTTAAAGAACTATATAGCAAATTCAACGGAGAACATTTTCAATCTATTGGAATCATTGGCAATTGGAAGTTCTTAGAAATAAAGCATGTAATTCGAGAATGGGAATTGATGTTATCCATCTTAAAAAAGGAAGAAGTTAATAATCAAACAAAACTAAAATCTGATTTCATAAAAAATAATTGGTGGGACCAAGCATGGATACCAATCGTTTCTTCGGGAAGTGGACATCTAATCTGCATTGATATGGACCCTGCTAAAAAAGGCAAAAAGGGTCAGGTAATATTATTTCTTCACGATGAAGAAAAAAGATACCTAATTGCAAATAGTATCAGTGATTGGCTTGGAGCTATCAGTGAAGATTTACAAAAAGGGAAATATAAAATCACTGGAAAAAAATTTAGCAATCCTGCTTTTCTTGGGTCTAGTATGGAAGGCAAAAAATTATTTAAGTAATTTTTTTCAATACATTGTTTAACTTGAGTTCAATGTAAGAAAGAAGTATTAAAAAGTGTCCATTAAGATAAAATCCTTATACTGAACTTACGTTAGTTTTGTCTTATCAAAACGAAAACCTAAATCGAGAAAATTTTAATGATTGTAATTAATAAGAAGCAATTGCTTAGTTACTAATCTAAGAATAAATTCTTAAGGATACTTTCGATGAAAAAATTTTTTATTATACTGACTCTTACTGGAGTCTTTACTTTGATTCATGCAAATGACAATCAGTTTACACCAGAACAAGCTAACTGGAAGACATTTCAAGATAAAGCGATTGCTGGTGGGAACACTGCACACGATCCTGATAGTGTATCATGGATTAAAAAAGCAGACTGGGAAGCTTCTAAATGGGATGGTAAAACTATTTATGATCCAACCAAAATGACTAAGAAACAATTCTTTGCTGCCCTTTGTCCTAGTGCAGATCGTGTGCGCGGAATTAGGGAAGTGTTTTATAAAGTAAAACCTTTCAAAGACAATAAAAATCCAACCAAAGCTGAAGTGGATGAATGGCATAGAATTGCAATCAACCATGTTAGAGCGTTAGTTGGCTATACTAGTGCTGACAGACAAGTTCAAAAAGACCAATGTATGTTTAAACGTGCCTATTGGGGAGACGAAAGAAAATTCACAACCATGTGGGATAAAAAGTATCCGGGCACAAATGGCTCTGCTGCTGGTCCCTGCCAAGGCTCAAAAAATTCACACTGTGGAGCTAGTTTTATTCCAAGTGCTGAAGACCAAGCTCCCTATTTCAGTGGAACAAAATTAGTCTGCAAAGAGCAAGCAGGCACTGAAGGTGTATTTAGTGGACCTAAGTCCAATATCCCTTGGTCACTCAAATGGTCTCGTGGTTTTTGTAACACTCTAGCAGCAGAAGGATTTTGGGGAGGTCACACTGGTCCTTGGTTTCATCGTGAAAAATTTGGTTTTAGTTTTTGGGATTCAGATGAAAAAAATAATAATAGTATGGCAGTACTTAGAGCAAAGTGGACTGGTAAATTAATGCCTAGTCTTTATAAAAAGCCATGATGGGAGCAATTTGTGGGGATGTCATTGGATCTGTTTATGAAGGACACAATGTGAAATCAAAACAATTTCCTTTGTTTTCCCGAAAGACTCGATTTACGGATGATACGGTTTTGACTGTAGCTGTAGCCGATGCAATTTTAAATAAGAAATACTTCGGACCTACAATTCATCGCTACAGCAATCAATTTCCAAAAGCAGGCTTTGGCGGAAAGTTTCGAGATTGGATGAAATCAAAAAATCCAAAACCTTACGGAAGTTATGGAAATGGTTCGGCTATGCGTATCAGTCCAGTTGGCTACGCATTCGATTCCATACCTGAGATAATGAAGGTCGCCGAAAAAACTTCAAACATTTCTCATAATCACCCTGATGCAATTAAAGGAGCACAAGCAATTGCAGTGTCTATATTTCTTGCACGTAATGGCAAATCGAAGCCAGAAATAAAATCTTACATCGAAACTGAATTTGGTTATGATTTGAATCGGACGATTGATTCCATTCGACAGGTTTATAAATTCGACGTGAGTGCAAAAGGCTCAGTGCCAGAAGCAATCATTGCATTCTTGGAATCAACGGATTACGAAGATGCAATTCGAAATGCGATTTCAATTGGAGGCGACTCTGACACGATCGCTTGTATGTGTGGAGGAATTTCAGAAGCATATTACAAAACGATTCCTGCTGATATTGTAGATAAGGTAAAAAAATTACTACCACCAAACTTTTTAATTATTATAGATGAATTTTACCAAAAGGTTGTGAAATGAATTTTGGAAAAATTGAGTTGCCTCAAGATACTATTTTTTCTGTAAAGGGTAATTCATTTTATCTGCGTATTCATTTAAAACTTTTCCGATATCCAGAAGTTTAAAATCTTGAAATCGTTTTGCAACAACTTGCACTCCGATTGGAAGACCATTGGAGTCCATTGCAATAGGCATGGATAACACAGGATTTTCTGTAACTGCAAATACTGTTGTGTAAGCTTGGGTTGCAACATAATAAGGAACTTCTTTTCCATCTACTAAGATAGGATCATTATATACATTGAAATTTCCAAATGCTTTACTTGGTTTATGGTGTTTGAATGCTGTAGTAGAACTAACTGGTGTAATCCACACATCATATTCATCCAAGAAATTATCCATAATCGTAATAAATTTATTTTGTTTGTTCAGAAGTTCCATATATGAAGGCACAGATATTGGACCTACAATTTTTCTATGCATAGGAATATTCTTGGTTACATCTCTTGTAAACATATCTCCTATCCAACGCATAAAATTAGATGTATCATAACTTCCCTGATGACCTACAATCCCACCCCAAGTTTCCCAAACATCAATATAGTTCAAAGCCTTAGGTTCTATTCTTGTGACTTGAGCACCAGAAGATTCTAGACGTTGTGCGAATTTAACAATACTATCTTTGATTTCTTTTTGAACAGGAACATCACCCAAAGAATCTATCCATGCAATTTTGAGTTTTTTAATATTGATTTTTTCTTTATCCTTGCGAATAGGAATCATGGTTTTATCATCTTTATGTTGTTCAGTAACAATCTCTAGAACAAGTCTTAGATCATCAATGCTTCGGGCAACAGGTCCCATGACAGCTAACGCATGCAAACCATTCACTTCAGTTGCTAAGGGTGGTATATGCCCCATTTTGGATACAACTCCATAAGTAGTCTTAAGTCCATAGGTTCCTGTAAAGGAAGTTGGGATTCGTAGAGAACCTGCTAGATCACTTCCAAATCCAAGATAGGCAAAACCTGAAGCAACAGAAACTGCATCTCCTCCCGTACTCCCCCCAGAAGTTCGAGTAGTGTCCCAAGGATTATTTGTTTTCCCAAAAACCACATTATCCGTTTGCATATCCATTGCTAGTGTAGGCATATTTCCTTTGCCAATAATAATTGCTCCTGCATCTTTTAATAGCTTTATGACAACAGCATCTTCTTCGGGAATATAATCTTTTAATTCAATATAACCCGAAGTGGTTCTAAGTCCTTGCACCTTAAAACTATCTTTAATCACAATGGGTACTCCATGCAATGGTCCAAGGGTTCGTCCTTGTGCTAATAATTCATCAGCTTTCTTTGCTTCCACAATTGAATTTGGATTTAAAGTAACGATTGCGTTATAATTTGCATTGTACTTTTCTATTTGAGAATTTACTCTCGTAACGACTTCCTCAGATGTAATTTTCTTTTCTTTGATTAACTTAGCTACATCAATAGCACTCATAAACAAAATATCTTTTTTCTCTTGAGCAATAGTGTTCACCACTAACCCAAAAAAAGTAACCAAAATAAAAACTCTCATTTTTCCTCCAAGGATTTAAAAACAATAACTAGGCTTATCGTTAGCGACTAACGTTCAAAATTTCTTAAAACTTATTCTGAAAATTATTAATAAAATCAAAGTATGGGTCCTTTTCAGTTTCACTTACCCTAAACTTCCAAGTACTATCTCTGCCTTTCGAAACCCAGTCCTTTTCGTTTTCTGTTGACTGAAGCCCTAAAAATTTTATCACACTATTATAGTTTTCAAAGTTATTGTCTGTGTCAATTAATAATTGATAATATTTCATTCTTTTATAGTAGTATTAGCATTAACCAAATCTGACATTACCATAAATTTAGTGTTTATGCTCTTTTCTGCAAGTTTCACGAACAACAACTTTTTCCCAAAAGAGAAAGTTGTCAAGAAAAATATCGTTTTACGATACTATCGAATCACGAAGATACTGGACTTGTGATAGCTTTCCAAATAAACTAAAAAATTTCACTTAAACAACCAGACGGCTCGGAGCAAGGAGGTGAACAGCTTCCGAACAGCGTAGCGTAGTTCACCTCCGTAGGGGATACTCGCAGTGGACTACCCACTAAAAAACGGACATGACTTTAAGCTGCTCGTTTATAATACATTTTCTTAAAATCTACAGGAGCATTATCCCAACTTTATTGAATAGATCGAGAATAATACAAAGATATGCCTAACTATTTCCAACTCGAATTTAAGTTATATCTGAAACCCATTTCTCATTTGGCGACTTAGCTTCGAATTTTCTATTTAGAATATTCTTTGAAATTGGATGATCATGATTAGAATCAGTTGTCACAACTCTAAATCTAGAACTGATTATACTCCGTATTTTAGCTACTCTCATGAGTTTTTCAACTAGTCTTTCACTACAACAGTAACCTCTTTTCAATACTTCTTTATGAATTCTTTCGCTTCCATATACTTTATTGCTTTCCTCATAAATTTCTTTAATTACACTCAGCAATAAATTATTGAATATTTTTCTTGTACTTAGCTTACGATTTTTCCAATCATAATAACCTCTTCTTGAAACCTCTAAGGCTTTGCACATTTTTACCACTTCATGAGTTTCAGTATTATCCTTAATATACTGATACTTATTTACTTTTGTTGCGTGTTTCTTGTAAAAATGCCTCATTTGGAGTTCTGCCGTCCTGCTCTCTGGAAAACTCTGGTTTGATTCCATCAACATAATACATATCTATTTCACCTTTGTTCTTTGCTTGTATTTTACCACGATGTGTACAATCAAAGTATGGATTAATTATATGGTATGTTTGTGAAGAGATATTCACCTTGCCAGGAGTGCCAGAAGATTCCATTCTGCTGGCGGTATTAACAGTATCACCCCAAATATCGTAAGCAAATTTTTTCTCTCCAATAACACCCGCTACTAGTGGGCCAGTGTGAATTCCGAGTCTAATTTCCCAGTAAGGAAGATGTTGAGCTGCCTTTATTTCTTTCATTTGATTCATAAAACTTTGCATCTCCAGAGCAGCCAAAGTAACATCAATTGCATGTGTTTTGTTAGATTTAGGTAAACCTCCTGCACACATATATGCATCACCGATTGTTTTTAGTTTTTCTAGTCCATATTTCTCACAAACCTGATCAAAATACGAAAAGCAACGATCAAGTTCCTGAATGAGCTCTGAGGGTGACATCGCTTGTGCTATTACGGTAAAGCCTTTGAAATCAGTAAACAATACGGAAGCGGATTCGTAATGTACTGGCTGCGTTAAACCTGTTTCTTTAAGTTCCTCGGCAATTGAACTAGGAAGAATGTTAAGTAATAATTTATTTGCTTTTCCTACAGCAACTTGTAATTCGTATCTAGACCGACTCTGTGCCTGCAGTAACGATTGAATTTGTTTTCTTTGCATTACTATCAAATCTGAGACATTTGCAATCCAATAAAGTGTGGTTAAATTACAAGCAATGAATATAGAATACTTTACATAGGAGACATCAAGAACTCCTATCAAATCGAGAAAGATTAGGCTCGAGAAGAATATAATCGTGTTAATTATTGCGTATATAAAATGATGCTTGGATGTTTTAACATAGAAAGTTTGTCCGATCATCGCTCCACAAATAAGATAGAAGAAACCGATCACAAAAAAGTCTTCTAAGAGGGGAGAAACGATGCCGATATAAAAAGTCGAAGGGGATAAAATATATCTAGAAAAATATTTGAATCTGGTTTCATCTGACCAATTACGTTTTACAAATTTATAATTGATGTAAATTGTAACGATTGAAAAGAATACGAAGTGGACAATGGAGATTACCACGACAAAAATTTTATATTTCTGTGGCAAGGTTCCATAACTAGCTGTTAAGGAAAATAATGAGTTAAAAAAAAGTACTCCAACGAGCCAAGCTGCACTCTTTTTAAATATTAATTTATTACTTCTCATTTTCCAAGATTTACCAGAGAAATAAGTTTAGAGTCAAGTAGAAAAAAAAAGATTTTTAGACTATAAAGAAGATTTGAGACCTCAAGTTTTCTTCGTCAGGAAGATTTTGCTGAAATTTCGTATAACGTTAAGAATATCTTACGTTGAGAAAATGGGAAGAAAATGCCTCAAGCATTTTTCTTTCTATTTTTTCAATGTCTGCAAGCTGACAGTATAACTAGCAAGTTTTGTGACTTCAAATTATTTCCATAAGAAAAAGTTTCCATGAACAATATCGTTTTACGATACTATCAAGTTACGAAAGCACTGGACTTGCCATAGCTTTCAAAATAAACTAAAAAATTCAACAACCACAACCATGTTGGCTCGGAGCATGGATTATACTGGCTCACCAACCGAGCCATATCATCTTGTGGCTTCAAAGTGGATACTCTTTGTTAGATGAAGAAATTGCGGTATTAGGCAATAGCTTTTTGCTTAATTAAGTTTTGGGAATCAATTGAACTTTTATAGAAATTATAATTTTCTAAAAGCATGCCTCCTGAATTAACCCAATCAAGAGTTCTTTGACTGACTAGAAAATCTTCAAAGCCCTTAAGTTTAACATTTTTAAAATTTTTCTTAACCCATTTAAAGAAAGCTAAACTAGCATTTACAAAAGAATCTTCTTTATTTTGAATATTTTTTTCACTATCATAAAAGGATTTACTAAAGAAGAACCTTCCTCTATTTAATTTTTTATTAGAATCTTTATTAAAAGGAGAAAATAAAACTTCAATACAAGGAGAGTTGAATTCATTTATGAGATAATAATTTTGTTCCTTAATGAATTTTATGTTTAACTTATTTATATCTTGTTTGAGGACTAAAAATTTTTTAGAGAATTTAATTTCGAGATCATTATTAAATTCAGTAATAGAATTTAAAGAGACAATAGAATTTGAAGTCATTGGTTGGGAGATAATAAGAAAATCGTTAGAGTGTAAATAATGATTAATTTCATTAATATCTTCAGGCATAAGAAAGAAATTAATTTGATTAGTTTTCACGATGATCTCCTTTCTTTTTATTATATGGATGAAAAATTACATCAACATCAAGTTCATCTTTAATTTCTTGAATGACTTCCCTTTCTCTTTTTAAAGGCCGCCCATCTTTGTTAATTTTACCAACTTGATGCATTTCAACAATATTTTCTCCATCCTTAGCAACAACGTCAAGAAGAAAGCTAAAAAAGATTCGCAATTTTTTTCCTTAAGAAAAAATTGTCAAGAAAAATATCGTTTTACGATACTATCGAATCAAGAAAGCAATTTAATAATTTGTAGACTTTTAAAGAGGATATTATCAGTTATGCGACGTTTTAATTTCTCTACTCCAAAAAAACAAAAAAAATTGATGTGCTAATACTAAAACCGCCTGAGCAACAGATGAACAAGGCGGTAAATGGTTTTCATTTTAGAAGTAATGGAAAATCTTAGAAACTATTTATCATTCACTTAATGAGTGAAAAAGGTCTAAGCTTTATATCTTTGTCTTCGACTATTTCTAAATTAGAGGTAAATATAAATTTTTTACTGCAACTGCCTTCGCTCTCAAAACTTATCCCAACCACTGTTGGTCTTCCATCTTTTTCCTTTAGACCCCAATCAACTAATAACATCCTACCAATTTTGCATTGCGTAAGTGTAGATGTTGCACTACTTTTTATTTCTTTAGTTTCATAGATTTTTTCGTTTTGATCTAATATATGAACCCTTATTTTATGGGCAGTACTATTTTGCAAAGTGATTGTGTCACCTGCTAAGAGTCCCATCGAAGTAAATAGAGTTGATAAAATAAATATTTTATTTATTATCATAGAAATTCCTTAATGTAAATTTGAGATTTATTGTAATCTATGATTGTTCTGAATAGAGGAAAAAGGTTTTCCTCTTGGAAACTTTTTTAGTCTTATGAATAATTTTTTAAAGTGTTCAGTAGAACATCTTTGTAAAATGCAACTTTATCAGTTGGGGCTAATAATATACAATGTTCTCGGTAATTAAAAATGGCATTATAAAAATACCGAGAATCCCAAGTAGTAACTTCTAAAATTACTTTATCAAAATTCTCTTCAATGATTTCCAATTCAGGGAAGTAAACATTGCGGAAGTGTTTGAGGTATTTTTTATTCAATTGAATTCTAAATGTGACGTATTCTCTTCCAAAGCGGTAATCTTTTGAATTCCGAAAATGCTTTAAATCAAGATTAGTTCTTTTTCGTTCTGAATCATTAGCAAATTCAAAAATATCTGAATGAATTTCTGTTATACAACTTAGGATAAAATGTTTGTAAATTTTATCATTGCTATCTTGTGCAATCAAGTTGAGATAGGGACGACGAAAAGAAAGTCCAATTGGTCTTATCCTTCGTCTTCTTTTTTTGGAAGAATCAAAGATATTATCGTAAGTCATTTCAACTGTTAGTCCCAATTGAGATGCAAGATTGAAAAATACTATCGTGAAAAGAGAGTATTCTAAAAGCAATTTTTCTCCTTGAACTTTGAAATAATTTTCCAGAATATAATCACTATAATTCTCTGCATAATTCTCCAAATAAATTTTTGCAAGCCTTCTTATATTCTCTTCATTCCCTTTGAAGTTTTGAATGATTTTCTTTTGGAAATCAATTTTTATACTGAAAGGTTTCTCTGTTAATTTCTCTCTATAATTTCTGTATCTTCTATCTAAATAATCCGTTCCATTTTCTTCGCTTTCTAATGAATCATTGTAAGACTCTTCTAATATATCTATCATCTTCTCAACTGGAACTTTCTTCTTTTCATTTTCGGGGTTACTTATAAATTGCCACCCAAGGACAAGTTGCTCTATGCCTCGGATGGTTTGGAGTTCAGCGGAAAGGTTTGTTTTAGGGGGCATTTTTACTTTTTAAGTATTTCTGATATTCTAAAGTATCTTTTTTCAACTTTTTAAAATCAAAATTTTTCATTGGTGTCTTCTTTTTGGATTGAGGATCACTTAGGCTTAATAAATATTTTTCTATTGAATCATATTTAGATTTCTTAAAGCCTTTAATTTTTTTCAGATCTCCTAAAATGTTTATTTTTGAATATTCATAGAATCCTATTATAATTAAGTCCATTAAATAGATATTATTTTTGGTAGAAAAAACTAGGCTGGATGGTGAACCACTTGAACCTGTATGTATCAATAGATTTCTTAAAGCTTTTGAGGAATTCATAAAATTCGCCCATATACCTCTGAAATATTTTTTTTCTAGAGTATTTTTTAGATTTTCTATAATAAAATCATGACAAGTATTTTTGTAGGCAATTTTAAAATAAGCGTCTGTTAATTTTTCAATGTTTCCAGTATTGCTAGATAGATATTCATCAATGGCAGTAGCATTTACTCCTTCTAATCGAAATTTGTATTTAATGATTCTTTTTATAAGTTGCTCTAATCTAGTTTGTGATAAAATTAATGCTGCTTCGTAAATATTTGCATCTAAACAATCTTTAACTACTTTTAAATATTTTTCCAACTCTTCGTCTCTAATAATAACTTCTTTATCTTTCGGATTTTTTAATGGCATATTAGTTTGTCCTTTTTCTTAAATATTTGTTTTTGAACACGGATGTCCAAACCTATATCATTTAAATTTTGCGTCAATTACTTTTTTCAGTTGAATTTGAAATTAATATGCCGTCTAACTTTCGAATGTGTCGTAAGCCAAAGGCACTAAATCAGGCATTACTGTAAATTTAGTGTCTATGCTATTTTCTTCAAGTTTCATGACATACAACTTTTTCCTTAAAAAAAGTTGTCATAAACAATATCGTTTTACGATACTATCGAATCACGAAGATACTGGACTTGTGATAGCTTTCCAAATAAAATAAAAAAATTTCACTTAAATAACCAGCCGGCTTGGAGCAAGGAGGTGAACAACATCCGAACAGCTTAGTTTAGTTCACCTCCGCAGTGGGTACTCGCAGTTAGTTGGTTGTTATTTGATAGTAATACCCCGATTTCTAATGAGATTGAAAATGAAGTAACAAAATAAAGGATGAAAGTTGAATTTAACTGTTAGCGGGCATGGGCTGCAAGCCCATAAGTGCCACAGGCTCACCAAATAGTTAGAATGCTAATCGAGCATTAGCGACGCTTCGCTATTAGAAATCTGAGTAATACTAAAAAATCTCAACCATGAATTATATAAAGTCAAGATTTTTGCAATATCTATAAAAACTAGTGGGTAAAGGATATTAAATTTAATATCGCAAATTCTAACAATAGTCAAAAGTTCATTTGAAATATTAATTACTCTTTTTCTTTTCTGGAAAATTTCATCCCTAATGATTCTTTAAATAATCTTCCGACACGCCAGCGATTTGGATCTGTTGGCATTTTTTCAAAAATTCCAAAATCTAACATACTATCTAAAGCCTCTTCAATTTGATCATTGCTTAAACCTTGATTTTTCATTTTTTTGAATAATTCTTTTTTTAATTCATTTTTCTTGAAAGGAGTAGCTAAACCACTAAAGTTGTTAAGAAATTCACCGACTAAATCTGTGTTTTCTTCGCTCTCTGTTGAAAATTGAATCATTGAAACTATTTCTTGTTTGACATTATCAAAAAACTTACCACTAGCTGATTGATATGAATTCCATACTATATCTTGGGATAATTGTCGTCTGACACCAATATTTTCAATAATTTTTTGAGAGTTATTTTTCCCTGACTCGGATATTGAACTAATAAAAAATTCAAAGACGCGCGGGTTATAAGTTAATGAGGAATCATTTTCATCTTTAATCTTTTCTTTGAATGAATTATCTGAAAAATAATTCTTAAAAAAATTCATTAAATAAGATTTTGCTTTTTCAATTTTCTTTGGAAATATCAAAGCAAGAAATTTTTCACATTCTTCAATTTCTAAAAACTCTTTTCCTTCTTTAATTTTTTTGATACTTTCCGAATATTTTTCTATTTTGTCAGCGAAAGCCTTTTCGCTCTTAAACCATTCATTTTCTGCAATTAGCGTAATTACAAAATTAAATATATACTTATTATTCCATTGTAAGTATTTAACTCTTTCTTTTCCTAATAATTGTTCAATATTTTGTATCGAATTCGGAATTAAATCAGTTCTTAAGAATATTTTAATTGTTAAATAATTCTTAAATTGAGGGGAATTATGGATAGGTTCTAGGATGTTTTTAAATAAACTATAAACATATTCTTTCAGAAGACGTGGATCATCAAATGCTGTTTCTATACCATCAATTAAAAAAATTCTTTTTTTGTTATTCTTTTTTAAAATTACTTCAATTTGACTTATAAGATCATCCTCATTCAATGAATGACTAAGAACTTTTTCAAACCAAACTTGATGAAATTCTTGCCCATTTATCTTTTTTGTATCTGGAAACATTAAACCTGTTAAAATTATACTCCACCAAAACGCACTTTTATTTCCAGTAAACTTCTGAATAGCATTCGTTATTTTGTAACCCCCTGTTATTGAGCTATTAATAGCACCACCGTTCTCAAAATCATTTGATGAAAAAAGTGGTTCTGCATTTGTTGATAACACTAATTCTTTATAAAGCCTAGTTTTCCCAGTTCCTTTTCTACCAAAAATTCCAATTATTTTATTATCAGGATCGAACAATTGTAAAAGAATTGGAATATGTATTAAACTGGATCTAGATTTATTTCCACTTTCATCAGAAGTTTGAGTTATAATATCTTCTTTATCTATTTCTTTTTTGAGTTCAAGAGTGTTGCGAATTTCATTAATTGCATCTTTTAAATCTTGGGTCATTTGAGATTTTGCAGGAAATAATGTACTATGAAAAATTTTGTCGTATGGCCATGATAATATATTACTTTCAAGAGAATCAGGGTCTTCATTCTCTCCAATAACTTTTGCTAGTAAATCTTTAAGAGCAAACATTTGAGGTTCTTTATTTTCAAAAAAAGATTCAGAATTATTAGGCACTTGATAAATATATAAACCAGGAAATTCTTTGTTATAAGAGAATAATTGAGAAAAGAATTTTTTTGCACTTTCCCATTGTTCATCAAGACGTACTGTTATTGCAAAGGGACCGCGAAAATAATTTACCCAAAATATTGGAGTATTTGATAATCCCGTTCGATGATCTATAAAAATAGCATCATAATCTTTTGCAAAGGGGGTTATTTGTTTAGCAACATCATATATGACATTAGAATCCATACTTGCCTTTAGCAAAAAAGCAATGTATTCGCTCTTCCACTTTTCTTCATCTCTAGAAGGATAACAAGGTATAAGATCAATCATACCTTTACGTTTATATTGTATTGATTTATAGCAATTAATTGGATTTGTTTTGATTCCTAAGTGATAACCTAAAAGTGTACCCTCCAAATTAGATACTTGTGCATCTAAAATTTTATCTAAAGTTGGGGCTTCTAAATCAGAATCAATTATCAATACTCTCCAGCCTTCATCAGCTAAGATTCTAGAAATACTTGCCAAAACACTTGATCTTCCCTGTCCACCTTTATAACCATAAAAATGAACAATTTTTAAGTTTTCGCTATTGCTTAATAATACTCTGTCATCAGCGATTGGTAAATTCAATTGTCGTGCAAGCCAATGATCCCCTCTATTTACCTCTTCAATTTTTTCATTTGTATAGGTTACAGTAATTAAGTTATTACTTGTAATACTATTGATATCAGAAGGAGCTAAGTTTATCCATTTCGAAAACAAGATTTCACATTCATTTTCATCTTCCAGATTTTTGAATTCCTTAGAAATTATGGATAAATATATATAAGGATATCTATGCTCAAATTTATACGTGAAGTTTATATTATTTTTAATTTTATCAAGAAATTCTTGTATTGTTTTCATTAAATAAATACTCCTTTATTCCTCATTTGAATAATAATATCATCAACAATAATATCTAACTCAGTTAAATCTGAATCTGAGCTTCCACCACTGATATCTGAATCATGATTCATATATCTTAATGCTGGGTAATTTCTTTCATTAATTGATTGCAAATTATTACCATTTCTATCCGTACACTTAATTTTCTTCAATGCATTATTGAATCTTATTCCTAATGAATTTAAAGCAATATTATTTAATAATCCTGAAACATTATGACTAAGTGCAGGCCATATAGTAGTGTTTTGTTGTTGGTTATCTTTTAAAGCCAATTCAATACAGACTAATTTGGAATATATAGATAGCAGAAGACTTCCTTGCCCATTTAATGTAAATGCTAATTTAAATGCTTTTATATTATAGAGATGACCCATTAAAATTCCTCTATCCTCTACTTTTGTTTGAAAACTCTTTTTGTCCATCTTTTTATGTAATCGACATAATTTGAAAAATGTAATGTCGAGAGCCAGATGATACCGATTCAAGTAATTGACTAAAACTCGTTTTAAAATTAAGGCTTATAAAACTTACCCAAGATATTTTGTCATTAGCCGATTGGACAAAAATGAAAATATAAATTCATGTTTGCGACTCCTAAAGAGTTTTATCAAAAAATGTCACCTAACCACCATCATCCGTACTTCGTATAAACTGTCAAATGAAAGCAGAAAAGGAACCTTGAAAACAACTTCATGAAATTGCAATGCTTACTCAATTTGAGTAGTACATGATTTCATTTTGGAACACCAAGATTTTTTAGTTAAAAAATGTCCTTTATAAAGATGACGTTTACTTGATAAAAAATGATTCAAGTGAGTAAGTAAAAATTTATCTTGGTGAATAAATTCTTATATCGATAGATGATTATTTTATGTCATGCCATAAACTTTTTGATGGAACCAAAAAAGAATTTAGTAGTACAAAATGAAGCGAAGACCAGCACTAAATCAGACATTACTGTAAATTTATTGTCCATGCTCTTTTCTGCAAGTTTAGTGAACAACAACTTTTTCCAAAAAGAGAAAGTTGTCAATAACAATATCGTTTTACGATACTAACGAATCACGAGGGCACGGGACTTGCTATAGCTTTCCAAATAAACTAATAAATTTCACTTAAACAACCAGCCGGCTCGGAGCAAGAAGCCACATCTTCTCGTGGCTTCGCAGTGGCTACTCTTTGTTAGGCGTAGTGGCATATACGGATACTACAATTTTCCCTTTTTCTCTAAATTTTTTATTTCAATATCGGTTTGTATATCTATTCCAAAGTCAATTATATCTATTTTTTTTAATAATTTATTCATGTGTATATTTGTTGATTTCAGGTTCATATGTTTTCTGGAAATTGACTTACCTTTGGTATCAATTGGATAACGGAAAGAAAAGGAATATGGATCAATATCCGAAAATTCTTTAGATGTCTGAATTATTTCTTCCGAAAGTTTCATGATCTCTAAATCTTCATAAAAAATTTCTTTTAAAATATTATTTGCTTTCGTTGATAAAATATTTAAGTCGTGCATATTCAATAATTCTAAATTTACTTTGTCTGGCTCATTAAGATATAATAGAATATCCGTTTTATAGATTATACTTTTAAGATATAACTCTAAAGAGTGTCGGTATAAGAAAAAAATAGGATATGCCTCATATTCATGGAATCTTACTTTACGTAATAGAGATTTAGAAAGTTTAGAAGCTGAATTCCAGTATCCTTTGGCGTAAATTCCAAATATATTTTTTGGTTTCCTGCTGAATCCAATTTCTAAATTATTTTTATCATTAATTAAATTATAAAAAGCCATATTCAATGTGTCTTAAATGAATTCCAATATGTGTGATAGTGAGCAATAGCTAAAATTTCCATTACTGCAAGTAAATAGCTATCACTTTCAATCAAAATAGAAATTTAGAATCTTCATTTTAGCCTTATTTACAATTTCATCAGAATTAGGAATTGGTTTTTTATTAAAATTTATCATAAATTTATATGCCATTACACCCAACCACCATCATCCCTACTTCGCAAAAACTGTCAAATGAAAGCAGAATGGGAACCTTGAAAACAACTTCATGGAATGGCAACATTAACTAAATTTGAATACTCAGATTTCTATGATGAGCAGCGAAGTGTAGCTAACGCTCGATAGGAAATCTAATCAATAAAGATAAGCCTGCCGCAGTCTTTTTTGCTAACGCAAAAGTCACAAGCAGTTATTATCAAACATGATATAAACCAATAAATAGTTACTTCATTTTTAATTACGATAGAAATATAGGTTATAATGTGTTAATTGATCCTGAATATTCTAAATCCATATTTTTATTTCCGCACCAAGATGATGAATACTTCGTTGCACCTTTTATCAAAAAAAATAAGGACTCTTGTTTTTGTTTTTTCTTAACCAAAGGGGAAGGCAAAGGAATACCTGAATCGATTCGAAACCAAGAGTCAGCAGAAGTTTTACAAAAGCTTGGAGTCAAAGAAGAGTACATTCATTTTTTACCAAAATCTTTGGATGTGGCTGATTTGGATTTAATGAACAAACTAGAAACTGTTTTTGAATGGATTCTTCAAAGTGTTCATGATAACTCAATCCATAGAATCTTTTGTCCCGCATATGAAGGAGGACATCCCGATCATGATGCTGCATTTTTTTTAGGAATTGCTCTTGGTAAACATTTTCATTCAGAGGTTTGTCATTATCCAACCTATACGGGAAATAAACTGCCCTACCCTATGTATCGTGTGATGATACCATACAATTCTAAACAATCAATCAAAGAAGCCTTGGGCTTTAGAGAAAGATTATTCTATGCTTTTTTATTTAGATTCTATCCTTCACAATGGAGAACTTGGTTGCTACTCGCACCTGAGGCGATAGTTTCATTGTTGATAAGAGGGTATTTTTCAGTATCCAAAGATTCTAGTAGCTTTCTAAAAATTTCTAGTGATATACCTTATTATGAAAAAAGAGGTTTGTGCAAAAGAAATGAGTTTTTAAATTCGATTTCAGAATTTTGTAAAGAGCATACTCTATGAGAATAGCAATCGTTATCCCATGTTATAAAGTAAAAAAACACTTAAAGAAATTGCTAGAATCAATTCCAAGTGAAGTGTCTAGAATTTTTTTAATCGATGATGCATGTCCCGAAAAGTCGGGCGAATGGGTAAGCTCCAATATTAAAGATAGAAGAATCAAAGTGATTATACTACCAAAAAATCTTGGGGTTGGGGGAGCAGTAAAGACTGGTTATGTAGAAGCACTACTCGAAAAGTATGATATCGTTGTAAAGTTAGATGGGGATGGTCAGATGGATCCAAGACTAATTCCCAAAATTGTAGAACCAATCCTTTCGGGGGAAGCAGACTATGCAAAGGGAAATCGATTTTTTCATCCTGACTTTCTTGTAAATATGCCTAAGATGAGAATGTTAGGAAATGCTTTCTTAAGTTTTATCAATAAATTGGTGAGTGGTTACTGGGATATTATGGATCCTACAAATGGATATACAGCGATTCATGAAAAAGTTTTAAGACTACTTCCTCTACAAAAAATTGATAACAGATATTTCTTTGAATCAGATATGCTTTTTCGCCTCAATATTGCGAGAGCAGTTGTAAAGGATATTCCCATGATTCCAATTTATGCTGACGAAGAGAGCCAACTAAACATTGGTAAAGTAGCTCTTTCCTTTCCTGCAAAGTATATGAATCGATTGAGTAAGAGAATATTTTATAATTATTTTTTAAGAGATTTTAATATGGGTTCTATTTCCCTATTATTAGGACTAACACTAACACTTTTTGGTTTTATATTTGGCACAATCGTCTGGGTTCAAGGAGAATACAAACATCAGCAAGCATCCTCGGGAACAGTCATGCTTGCAGCCCTTCCGATCATCTTGGGATTTCAACTTCTTTTGTTTGCTCTGCAGTTTGATATTCTAACTGTTCCCAAAAAAACGATTTCCAAACTTTTAAAATAAATCGTTCTATTGAACTGAAATTAGGAGCAAGTCTGTATCTTCTTTGATTATCGTAAAAGTACGTTTAGGAAATAGAAAGTCTAGTTCCATCTTTTTATTTTTTGTGGTTATCAAATACAATGGTTTTTTTAATGAGTCAAATTTTTCAGAAGAAAGATAAATAGTATCGTCTTTGAACTTATAATTTCCCATAATTAAGATTGGATCCTCTCTATAAAACATAGGATAAAAACTAAGATATTTATAAAACGCAATAATTCCTTTCTTCTCTTTAACAATATCAAATAGTCTTAAATTTTTATCTTGAAGCATTGGGATAAGACAAGGTGCAAGAAATAGACTTATACTCACAAAGAATAGTTGTGCTGTTGTCCATATATGCAATAGAAAATTTGAATAAGTATCTTTTTTTATCCAGAGTAATGCAGAACTAACGCCAACTATCAGTATAATACCAGGAAGAATTGCGAAAGATCCCAATGCATCTTTTGGATAGTTACCAAATTGTTTTTGAAAGTTTGGAGTTGAGGAGTAATAAGAAAACACAAATGGTAAAGATAAAAATAGAACAGAAATGAGGATTCCAACAAAGATCGTTCCTAAATAGAATTGTTTTCGCTGTGATGGATCATTACTCTCTTCTTTCAAAGAGAGAAGCCTTGCTCCAAAAAAAGAAAGCCCTAAATAAATTGAAGAGCTATAGTGTGGAAGTTTGGTTTGCACTAAGGAAAAAATCAAAAGTAAACTCAGCATCCAAAATCCAAAATAATAGGAAATGCCTTTATGACTATTACTATCACGAAACAATAGTACCAAGTTAGATTTTTTAATCATTAAAATAAGAAGAGCAGTCCAAGGAAAAAATCCAATAAAACATATTAAGAAATGATAAAACCAAGGTCCAGTATGTCCCTCTAAAGATTTAGAGAGTAACTTACCTTGGAATTGATAAAATCCTTTTAGAGTTTCAGAACCATATAGATATAGATTTGGAATATAGTATAATGAAGTTGTCAATAAAAAAATGAAAAAACCAAGGAGTACATCTAACCATCGAATCTGAATTCGTTTTATCATTATCAGCATAAACAAATAAGAAGCGATTGGAAAGAATAATCCCAAAGGACCTTTTGTGAGAACTGCTAGTCCAATAAAAAGGCTAGAACATAAAATCCAAGGAAATCGAATAGAGAAAGATTCTTCTTTTTTTAGATGGTATTCATATAGAGAACAAAAGGAAAGAAATAGAAAGGTATTGAACCAATGGTCAATATAAGCAGTTCTTGAAAGAAACAGTGGGATCAAGGAAGAAGAATATAATAAGCACCAATAGGTAGCAACCTTTTCTGAAAAATATTTTTTCCCGAATCTATAAATTGAATAGAAACAGACCAAACCACTTAAGATCGCTTGTAGTCTTGTAGAGAATTCATGGATTCCAAAAAGATAATAACTCAAAGAAGTGATCCAAAAAATAAATGGAGGCTTTTCGGTGTAAAGTTGTTCATTGATGGTAAGGCGAAAAAACTCTTTGTTCAAGAACATATTCTTGGAAACGATTCCATAAATATTCTCATCCCAATCAATTAAGGGAAAACTATCTAGTCCAATGAATAAGAATAAACAATAGAAAACAAAAATGATTCGAATTGGGTGACGGGTTAATCTTAAATACAAGAGCGAATCCTTTTCATAAATCTTTTTACTATAGTAATATCGCCTAAATCGTTAGTTCCAAAAAGTAATTTCATATCAACTAAGAAAAGAATTTCTATTTCTTAAACTTTCTATTTTCCTTAATAAATTTTTTTGGATTCATATAGCCTGTCTTGATAGAAGCATATCCCCCACCAACCGGTAAATTAATATCGTCTCGCATTTCGAAATGAAGATGAGGAGAATATTTTTTATTGGCATCGCCTATCGTTCCTATCTTTGCTCCTTTTTTTACCTTATCTCCTACTTTGACATATACTTTATGAAAATGAGCATAGAGTGATTCATAGAATTTTCCATCGGGAGTTACATGGATTATGATTACTACTTGCCCCCATCCACCCATTAAGTCTTCAGAGTAAGTAACAATTCCATGCGAACAAGCATAAACAGGATCCCCAAAATCATTCGCATTTTTTCGATTCCAATCTTCTCCTAAATGATCATTTTTTCCAAATCCTTGTGCATCATAATACCCCTTTGCATTTGGTTTTCCTACAGGATAATCAAACCCATTGGAAACATATTCAGGACTTAAGGCAAATAACTTTCTATATTTATTTTCTTTTGGTTCTTCTTCTGACTTTATTGGATAGTTATAACAATTGATTGCTAAAAATAGAATTATGAAGAATTGAACTAACAATTGTTTTTAAGAAATAAATAGTTCTTTTAAGTTGATGATTAGATTTGGATCAAATTTTGGACTTATACTATCGTTTGACGAGAGTGTTTTCATTTCTGAGTATCGATTAGAACTAGGATTCGTATAAACTTCCACAGTATTATTGTTTAAATTAAACAACCAATATTCAGGGATATTTGCTTCAGCATAAATAGAACTCATTTCTCGATCTTCATTCAATGTAGTCAGAGAAACTTCAATCACTAGCTCTGCACGTTTAGGATGAGCTTTTGCGAAATCCTCGATACTTCCTTTGATGATAGAAATATCAGGTTCAGGCTCAGACCTTTGTAGAGTGATTGGTTGTTCAGATCGAATATGTAGTGATTTAGATATTACAGATTCTAAATATCTTAATAATCTTAAAACCATTGTTGCGTGTTCTGGGGATTTTGGCATTTTTTGGATCACAACTCCTTCAATCAATTCAGTTCGCTTGGAAATCAATCCTAGTTCTCCTAGAGCATGGTATGCCTCAACCGTTAGAAATTTGGTTCTATTTTTGATAGATGGTAGTTCTAAAATTGCGCTCATGAGTTAATTGTTCATTCATAAATAAAATTGTCAATTTTTAATTTAATGTTATTTACCACCCTACCCGATTTTGCTTTGCTAGAAAAGACTAACGTCATTTACCCTTCCCTGAGGGAAGGGTTGTTTAGGAGTGATACCTCTAAATAGTAAAATTTGGGTAGGTTATAATGCAATACTATCTAACTGTGATAGTAATCATCTTTTAAACAGTTACCTCTAACATTTAAACAACTTTAAAATTATTCAAGAATCAATGAATCTATTCCTATTAATAACTTGACTCAAAATGTATATAACTAAATTTATACTAAAAATCATTGCACAGAATTTAAGAAGATAATAGTCTATGAAAAAATTTGGTTTTTTTGCAATCACCATCATTCTAATAACTCTGAATTGTTTGAATGCAAAAAAATCTATATTTGATATATCTAGCCCTGTGGGATTAATCAATGGTTTACTATTTAGTTTCTCGCAAACAACAACTTCTGCTAATACAAACACAACACTACAACAGGAACTAGCACAACCCCTTCCTCACCAACACCTACAGCAAGTCCTGCTTCTGGTCACTACAACACTCCCCAAACCATAAGCATCTCAACAACCGCAATAGGTGGAATTGTGAGATGTACTACGAATGGAACAGATCCTACCAGTACAACACCTGCTTGGACACAGACTCATATTTGGTTCATAGCTGGTCTAGACATCAAATGTGCAACCTTTGTGAATGGCATACTTTCTGGGTCCATACAAACGTTTACCTATTCTTATTCAGTTCAAGAGAGTGGGCAAACGCTTTGTTATAATGGTGTGGGTGGTACAATTAGTTGTGTTGGGACAGGTCAAGATGGAGAATTTTCAAATGGAGTTGCTAGAACTTATACTGACAATGGAGATGGAACCATAACTGATAATACTACTAGTTTGGTATGGCTACGATGCACTGTTGGACAAACAGGTTCTAGTTGTGCAACTGGTTTTCCAGCAACAGGATTAAACTGGACAACTGCAACGGGAACTACCTGCTCATCTCAGACAACTGCGAGCAGAATCTGGAGATTACCTACTTCGGTTGAACTAGAAACTCTTCCTGATTACGGAACATCTAATCCTGCTATCAATACTGTTTTTTTTCCAAATACAGTTGCTAATAATTATTGGAGTTCTACTTCCTACACACCAGATACAAATAATGCATGGTATGTCGAATTCTCTGGCGGCTTAGTGAACTTTAACAGCAAGTTAGGTATGTACCGTGTTCGTTGTGTCTCAGGCGAGATGAAATCTAACTCATTTCAGCTTACAGACAATGGAGAAGGAACAGTAAAAGATAGAGCCACAGGACTAGTTTGGCAAAAATGCAGTAGTGGTTATACAAATACAACCAATTGTACTGGAGGTAGTGCAACAACTATCACTTGGTCAGGTGCATTAAGCTATTGCAATTCACTTGGTCTAGCTGGTAGAACTTGGAGACTTCCTTCTGTTAAAGAGTTAAATTCCTTAGTGGACAAAAGTCTCTCTACATCACCAACAATAAATACTACAATTTTTCCAAATACTTCTCCTAACTTTTATTGGAGTTCTACTACTATCTCGTCTAGTACTATGATCGCTTGGGTTGTCTTTTTCCTGAATGGCAATGTGAACAATAGCAATAAGACAGATAACAACTATGTTCGTTGTGTATCTGGACCTTAACTTTTTGGACTACCCAGCCAGTCAGTAGTAACCGACTGGACAATGCGTTGCAACGCACTGGCTAAGTGTAACGATGAACTGTCTGCAATATTACTATAAAATAAATACTATTCGTATGAAATGTATTTGTGAACATAGTTGCAGATAAGAAGTTTTGGAATCGAGCCTGGTGAGTCACTGAACGAAATCCTCATACTACCCGATTTTGCTTTGGTAGAATAGAGTAACATTATGCGGGATTTAGAAGAATGAAATCTTATAAAAAATTCTCACTCATTTTCATTTTAGTTCCAATAGTATTGTTACTCAATAGTATTACCACTGATGACTATTTATTCAAGATAATTCTTTACTGGTTTAGTTGTAGCTTCTTTTATCTAGGAGGAATTTATTTTTTAAATAAACCAAATTTGTTAGCTAAAAATCAATACTTAGGAAGGATTTCAGGGTTCATCATACTATTCAATCTTCCCTATTTTTTATTGATCAACTCAATTTGGTTTTTGAAAGATACATTTTCTAAAGAAAATAGAACAGACTATTTTTTTGAGAATTATTATATCGGAAAAAAGGTATCGTTTAAGAACTTACCCAAAAATATCGAAACTGTTGTTGACTTAACTGCAGAATTGAATGAAGATTATGATATTGTAAGAAATAAAAATTATATCTTGTTTCCAATCCTAGATGGGTCTATCCCTGATATAAATGATTTTTATTTATTGATAAAAAAAATTACTAATCTTCAAAATAATATCTATATTCATTGTGCAGAGGGACACGGAAGAACTGCTATCGTAGCTATTGTTCTTTATCTGCTTAAGAACAAAGAACTCAGCATTAATGATGGAATCAGTTTTGTTAAAAGCAAACGAGAGAAAATAAGTTTAAACGAAACACAAAAAGAATTTTTAAATAGTTTTATTGATTCTGAGTATTTTTTAGATTTGTAATTTTCTATTACATAATCTATGAACAACTATCATTACATTTTTACTTTAGTGTTGATGTTATATTTTTGTATAATTTCTAAATTCAATACCTTATCAAAATTCAGAAGGGAAACTTTCTCTGTATATGGTTTTAGATTCATTATGAAATTTTTTATTTTCTCTGGGGTGCTGATGTTTGGAATCTTATAGGCTTCCATTTCATAATCATAAGACTTAAATGGTAAAAGCATTTCTAATGCTTTATCAAATTTTACTAAACAATTATCCTTTTGTTTAGTAAAGAATTTTCTAGGAGCTAATTCTTCTCTTGGAATATACAAATAATCTACTTTTGGTATGAAAGTGGGAATAGCATCAGGCCATACAATTGCAGTATAAGGCATTTCATCAACAAGTAGCATCATTATAGTAGGAATAAAAATATCTTCTTCAAGTTCAGCAGATCGTTTCTCTCTTTTAAAATTCCAATTCCAAATATCATAAAGTTGATTTGTTGGTTTTGCAAACACGAATTCTGTTGTATTTTTCTCATCCAAAGCAATTCTGTAACCAGATTCATTGCCATGATTCCAAGCATTAATAAAACCAGTAGAAGTAAATTTACTACCTTGCATTCCATTGAATTGAGGATCGACAATCTCAAAATCAAATTCATTGATTATATTCAAAAGTTCAAGTTCAGCTTCTAGGGAAAAAAAATGTGGTCTAAAATAGTTTAGATTGAACAGTAATGAATAGTCTTCCACTTCTTCATCTTCTGTAGGACTATCATTAAATGAGAAATAGAAATAAACACCAGTATCATTATTTTCATACCATGCTTGATTATCATTTAAGGTGTAATTTTTTCGATCAATAAAATATGATTGAAATTCTTCAATTGAAAAATCAGGAGAATTGAGATATAGATCATAACTCATTGCTATTATTATCCACTTGTTATAAAATACTTATAAGTATCGCATAACGTTTTTTTGGCAAGGATTTTTATTTTTTTTAGTTCCCATTTTGATAGTTTGAACAAACCTAATAATTGATTCATTAACTAAATATTTACCCTTTTTTTTCCTTTTCTACTTTGATTCCCGCCTCTTTCATTAACTCTTTTCCATAAACTCTTAAAGACTCAATGATTGGGATTACAGTTTTTCCTTTTTTAGTGAGTGTATATTCTGTTTTTGGGGGAATTACTGAAAATACTTCTCGATTGACAAATCCATTTTCCTCTAAATCTCTCAATTGAGTTGTTAACATTTTATGAGTAATGATTCCCAATGAAGTTTTTAGTTCACCATATCTATATGGTTTATCTTTCAATCTCCAAAGGATTGGCATTTTCCATTTTCCACCAATCATATCTAAAGTGAATTCAACAGGATTTTGATATAATTTTCCTTTAAACCTAAACTCTGGCATATACTCTCCTAAATGTTAGTATAATACTTTTTATTATATATAACTTGACAAGTACTATATAAATTTTTTTGTGTGATTATAAAAAATTGGAGATATTTATGAGTGGAAACCTAAACATTTTACCTAACAAGAAAAAGAGAATTGCACTAATTGCTGCAAACCCAAGTCTGTCTAAACAAACTGGATGGCCAATTGGATTTTGGTGGGCTGAAATTTCTCATCCTTACTGGGAGTTCATAGAAAAAGGATATGAGGTAGAAATTTTTTCACCTGATGGTGGAGCGTTAGTTGCAGACCGATACAGCGATCCCGAAGACGCAAGTGGATACTCTGCATCAGATATCTTATCCTTAGGTTTTAAAAAATCACCTAGTACTTCAGCTCTAATTGAAAACTCAAAAAAATTAGATGATCTAAAACTATCAGATTTTGATGCAATCTTTCTCACAGGTGGTCAAAGCCCAATGTACACTTTTATTGATAATGAAAAATTGCACAAAAAATTTGCTGAGTTTTTTGAAGCGGGAAAAGTTGCAGCTGCAATCTGTCATGCAACCTGTGTTCTATTGAAAGTAAAAACTTCTGATGGAAAATTACTTGCACTCGGTAAAACTTGGACGGGATTTGCTGACTCAGAAGAACAATATGCAGATAGTTTTGTTGGTCAAAGAATTCAACCATTTTGGATTGAAACTGAGGCAAAAAAAATCTCAGGCACAAACTATATCAATGGTGGGATGTTTAAACCATTTGCAGTAAGAGACGGAAATTTAATTACAGGACAACAACAATTTAGTGGTGGTGCTGCTGCTAAATTAGTAATTGAAGCATTAGGCGTTTAATCAATTAACATTGTAATTAATTAAGTCCATTTATGACTTATAAATAGAGGAGAAAATATGAAGATAGCAATCATTGGTGCAGGAAATGTTGGTGGGGCGTTAGCAAAAAACTGGAAGGCAAAGGGGCATAACGTTTGTCTTGGGGTTAGAAATCCTGAAAGTTCCAAGCTAAAAATAGTATTGGACTCGTTTCCCGAAATGGAAGTAAGAACAATTGAGGAAGCAATCTTACAATCTGAAGTGATAGTTCTTGCAACTCCTTCTAAGGCTGCAAAAGAAATTGCTGAGTCAATCAAAGACCTTGTGAAAGATAAAATCATTATTGATACAATGAATTCCGTTGGCAGTGCACCAGAAGGTTTTAAGAATACATTTGAGTTGATTCATTCTATCACTAAATCGAATTCTATTGTGAAGTGTTTTAACTCAACTGGTGCTGAAAATATGGGTAATCCAAAGTATCCCGATTCTTCAATCGATATGTTTATGGCGGGCTCAAATGAAAGTGCCAAAGCAATTGTTAGAACACTAGCATTAGACGCAGGTTTTGCTGAGTGTTATGATTTTGGTGGAAATGAACAAGTGCAGATACTAGAAAACTTTGCACTAGTTTGGATCAATCTTGCAATGAAACAAGGAATGGGAAGAAATTTTGGATTCAAAATTCTGAAGCGTTAGTTATGATTGTAAAAAAAAATCTAAATCCAATCAAAATTTGGAGTTATATAAAATACCAATTCCTATACTCATTCCTAATAGCATTCCTTGTTTGGTTGTTCTATTTTATTACTGGGATTAAGGAAATTTCTATCAACTTTACTCCAATAGGAATCATTGGTTCTAGTCTTGCCATTTTCATCGCATTTAGAAATAACTCTTCTTATGCTAGGTGGTGGGAGGCTAGAACCATTTGGGGAAATATTGTAAACTCTTGCCGAATCTTGGCAAGGCTAATCATCACTTTTACAAACAGCCACAGCCACCAACCAAACTTTGATTTGAATAGATCACTAACATTTCAAAAAGAATTAGTTTACAATGTAATTGGCTGGGCATTTTCCTTAAAGTTAATGCTTAGAGATAAAAATGATTTTTCAGAGTTGCAAAGATTCTTATCTCTTCAAGAATTTTCAGAAATTTCTCAAGCTCAGAATAAACCTAATAAGATATTACTATTGATTGGAAGCAAAATTTATTTAGCCATGGCGAATGGAACTTTAGGAGGCTTTGATAGCTTTCAAATGGAAGGTCAACTACTATCCTTATCAAATCTACAAGGCTCCTGCGAAAGAATTAAATATACCCCTATTCCCAAACAATATGATTATTTTACTAAAGTATTTGTAGTCATATTTTCTACTCTATTGCCTTTTGGAATTATAGGCTTTTTTCAATCAGAAACAATGAAGAATTATTCTTGGATTAGCATTATACTTAGTTGTATCATTTCAGGAATTTTCATTGTGATGGAAAGAACAGGTGCTGCGAATGAAGACCCATTTGAAAATTTGGTAACAGATGTACCAATGAGTTCAATTTGCAATACAATAGAAATTGATTTAAAAGAAATGCTTTCAGAAACTACCTTACCTGAAAAAATTTCTCCTAAAGATGGATATTTATATTAATGAAACATGAAAAATGTCTAAGAGTTAATTAGATTAACTATGTGCAAGGTGCATTAAAAATGAATCTTCGTTCCCGATTGTTTTTGTCATTAACTAACTTACATTGACGATAACCTGATTCCTTTAATAGTGAATTATCTTTGCAAGAAAAATCTTTATTATTCAAAACTAGATTTTGAATTTGAACTTCAATTATATTCATATTTCCATTAGTAAAAATTTCTAATCCAAATTCACCTTTCAGACTTTGTTGACCACATAGATTACTGATATGATAATCAACAATTAAAGAATTTTCATTAACTCCAAGAATTGAACTTTCTATGGGAATCAACCAAGAATGAATTACATTACCTTTCGTAGATACTTCATATACTTCATCAAATCCTAGAGTTTTTGTATTTTTTATAGTTTTCTGAAAAGTGATTAATAGAGGTCCACAAGGTGGTTCAAGATATTCTATATAGTTTTTTGGTGTAGATTTTTCTTTAAATGATAAGATAGGAATTCCATTTTTATTTTTGAATGTATTGATTTCTTTTAAAAAACTCTTAATTGAACTATTTTTTTTACCAATCAATTTATTCCAGGAATTTCTAACTCTATTCATTTCACCATTCAAATTGTAAGTTACTCCGTCATTACAATTATCAAAACTATACAATGGATTCATTAAAAGAGTTGTTAGAAAAATAATAATTATACTAACTATTTTTTTCATTAATTTTGCCCATATAACTTTGAGAAATTGATCAACTCTAATTGTTTGATTTATCAATGTGACTAGGGGCCAAAGAAGGATCATAGTACCATTGGGTCTTTGAAATATAACGAAATATATTAGAATTGTCTAATATATTTATGATACTTAAAAAAGAATACCAATTAGAATCATTATTTAAAAGAAAATTTTGCATCATCTTTTTGATTCATAAAATAAAAAGGTATATATAAAATACTAAATACAATTACTCCAAGAATTTGCAGCACGATAAGATAGTATGGCCAAGGACCAAAATAATCCATTGGAGATGTTGCATTTGGTTTATGCATTGTATAACCATAATTTCCCCTTAGGATGGAATTGATGATAAAAGCACTGAAAAAATAAATTTGTCCGTAAAAAACTGCTCTGAGCACAGCCCATTTTCTAGGATAGAGCTTTAACCCAAATACAATGTATAGTGAGCCAAGTACTAATCCCGAATGGGAAATAAAGAAGATAAAGAAATATATATGGGGAAAAGAAACCTGTAGATCGGGAGTGATCACACCATTGATAGAACCCGCCATTACCCAAAAATAGGAAAGTTCAGCGAATAGGCGATTCTGTGTGAACAAGGCTAAGGCAGTTACTATCATTGACCAATTGCAAAATTCCATGGGTAAATCATATCTAAGTTCCCAATACCCAGAATGGATTCTATAGATTACATATATAATATAGTTTATAACTAGTGTGAGTCCTAAAAAATACCCAAGAGACTTTTGGATTTGTTTCCCATCATACATTCGTCCAAGAAAAATAAAAATACCAATGGAAACTATCGTTAGGATTAGTATTCCCAAATGCATCGGGCTCCAATGTTGAAATCTTTCATCCATTTGTAATTTTCCTTTTTCTTTGAATAAATTTAGACTAATGCAAGAAAAGTATGTATAGGAGTAAATAGCAAGGATATTGTTTTGCAATATCTTAATATCTTTTCAATAGTACTTAACTTTTTGAACACTAAAGTTAAGACTTGATTATATGCATAAAGTTTAAATTGATTATTCAAATTAATTTACAAGCAAACAAATCAATTTTGTTAGTTATACCCATTTTACTAAAGTAATCTCCTATTTTTAACTTTCATAAGAATCCATATAAGGTTTGCAAAGTATCCATGCATTTTCTATTTCTCTTGATGCTTCATTAATTAATTCGGATGCTTTAAATAAATCGTTTGAAAGTTTAACCCTGTTTCGATTAAGATCAGCTTCAGCATCTTTCTTCAATTTAGTTAGGAGAATGTAAGCCTAATCGATTGCCTTCAGTGTCCAAGAAAATTGCATAGAACCCAACGCCGTCTGCATGAGGTGATTTAGGAACCAAAACTTTGCCTCCTTGTTTAGGGATATTTTCCACAATGGCTTGAAGATTCTCACCTGCATTTAGATACACTGTTACACCTTTGGAAGAAGGGGCATAACCATCGCCCTTGATGAGGACACCTACCACCTGTTGTCCTTCTTGAGGCAAAAGTCCCAACTGCATATCGGGATATTCTGGAAAGTCTAACTTCTCGATTTTAATTCCTAAAATTGATTGGTAAAAATCAATTGCACGATTCATATCTGTTGCTGGAATTTCAATGATAGAAACATAACTGTTCAGTTTAGTTTCTTTCTCTCTACATGTGATTAAGCTGAAAGCAATTGCTATCAAGCATAGGTTTATGATTATTCTTTTCATAAATTTTAGTTTATCCAAAATTCTAATTGAGAATTGTAAAAATGCGACAGGATGAAATTTTTATTTATAAAATAATGAGGAGAGTTTCATATTCTCACTTTTTAGAAATTCTTTTGGGTTGATACCTGTGAACTCTTTAAAGTCTTTAATAAAATGTGCTTGATCATAGTATTCAGTTTCATGAGCTACATAGGTTAGATTTTCTTTTTCATCATTGAGTAGAATTTTTAACGCAGCTTGTAGTCGAACTACCTTTCCCAATTGTTTGGGACTAATTCCAATAACTTCTCTAAACTTTCTTTCGAGCGTTCTTCTTTGGGAAGCATTCTCATTTAGAATTGTATTGATAGATATACTTCCTCTTGAGGAGATAAGCATATCCACTGTGGACTTAACTAGTTTATCGATAGTCACCGGTTCTGTAAGTTTCTGAAAAAGAAAATCTTCTATAATTTCAATTCTTTGTTGAACATCCTTTGCTTCTATGATTTTATGTTCTAATTCCTTAGAGGTTCTTTCTCCAAACAATTCAACGATTGCAGTTTCTTTGTTTGCTAGTTCTTTGATTGGCACAGTAACTAGGTTAGCAAAACCATAGGGATAAAAACGAATTGCAAATGTATTCACATAACCAGTTGGTTCAATAAAAAATGGCTCCATGGTTTGCCCAAGCACCATAGAACGAGGTTGAAGAATATATTCATCCTCTGTCGTATAACGTTTGATATCATCCCCCAGAATTAATGCAAGTTCGAGTAAACCATCGGGAATGATTCGTTGCTTGATAGTAGTATCGGATTTGGGAACTTCTAAGGTCCAATAACAATTCACAATCAATTCTAAATCAGGATGAGGTTTATAGGTTTCATAATTCATGATCTATTTCCTAGCTTCACCAATTTGCTTTGGTACATCTTTATAAATTATTTTCTTCTTCATACTTTTGTTTTCCTTCACGCCAAAAATACGGATCATTAAATTTCTTATCACTCTTTCTCACGAAGCAAATGAATAACACCAGCCGGATTGGATATCCAAACAGCTTTTAAATCTTTAGATTTTAGTCCAAGAGTTTTTTCATAAAAATCCACTGTTTCTTGGAACTTAAACTTGGGCACCTTCATTGCGATATTTATTCCACCCACAAATTTCATGAAATACTCCTTTAGTTTTATCCTGATGTAATTTCAATTTTTATACTTTTCTCCAAAACTGCAATTGAAATAATTTCTACAAATGGAATGATTTCTAAAGTACCTAAATCTAATAGCAAAGAAAATTGTTCTGCTGTCTCATACATTCTAACAAGTGAATGCATACAGTTTTTGAACTCTTCGTTAGGATTTTCCGTTAAGATGCTTTGCTTCGCCCAAGTTCTTAGTTTATCAATGAAAGTATTGCTTGGTGGATTGATGTTTATCTTCACATAATCCCAAGAAAATGGTTCAATGACAATTTTTGTTTCTTGAATCTTCCCATAAATAGGATTAAATTTAAGTCGTTTTTCTGAGTCCACCATTTCGGTCTCAACAGTATTATCCATAAACTTTACAATATCCACCCGATAAGGCAAGTCTAGAGGATCACTTTCTGCAGGATTACCCTCTGAATCTAGGAATAACTCTTCTGCTTGAATATAGGATTTAGTTTCAGCAGACTGAAAAGCATTTGTCAATTCACTAAGATAAAGATTTCTAATTTGAGTGAGAAGAACTTTTAGACTCTTGCCTCTATCGTCTTGCAGTTCTAGAATTTCTTCAATCATTGATCTCATTTGTTTTCACTAACGTTAGTTATTGTTATTAAAAAGTAAAATAAATCTTTTTAAAGGTAAATCTCGCATAACGTTTAAAGATAAAATATCTCCATGATCTCCACTGTTTATGATCTTTACTTGATTGTATAGGTCAACCTGATTTTTTAGGAAAGTATTATTAATTATTTTTATAAATTTTTAACAACATTTAGTAAGGTCAAACCACCAACTAAGATTGGTTTTAAATATTTTATCAGACTCATCTAGGCTATATAACAATATATACCTACTTTGCTCCTAGTTTCAGTAGAGTATCAATTTGTTCTTTTTTTGTATAGGGATTTTTCTTAGATAACGAAAGTGCAGTATCACCATTGCTATCTTTTTGATTGATATTTATTTTTTTATTATGTAAAGCTATAATTAGTACGGAGAAATCATGTCTGGATTTTTTTAAATGTTTCAGTAAGTACAATAATAGATTATCTCCATTCTTATTGATAAAATTTATATCGCCTTTGTTCTTTACAAAAAAATTCAAATTATCTCTTTGAAATTCGAAATCCCTTACATCTGAGATAATCAAATCAAACATATAGTTATTTCCATCAAAGTCAAGGATATTAATATCTGCACCAAACTTAAGTAAAACTTTTATGATTTTAATATTGTCATCATATTCAAGACTAAGGTGCAATGGTGATTTTCCTTCTAAATTTCTTTGATTAGGATTTGCTCCACTTTTTAAAAAAAGAGTAAGAATTTTTAATTGAGTTTTTATATCTATAGTATAAGTCGCTAAAAGTTTGGTTAAAACAGTATCACCAGTTTCTTTGTCTTTGCAATTGACATTTTTCTTGTTAATATATTTTTTTAAATATTTATAGTTATCAATATTCTCAAGAATATTTTTTACTAATTTAGGGTTGCAGTATTGATTCTTGGATTTGATTTCTTCAGAATGAATACTCCAATGAGTAAAAACTAGTGCGATTACAAAAAAATACTTTACTAATTTTTTAAAAAGTATATTAGAAAAATCTAATATATTGTAAAGATTTACAAAAATAATCTGAATTATATTTGCTCTTTTCATAAATTCATCACTAAAGACTTGCTTTCAGAAATTTCCTTTTAAAAAATTCAAAGTTGCTTTGGGACAAGTTCGAAATACTTCAAACTCATCAGAACTTGCTGGTAAATAGTAAAATTGATTTACTCCATCTTTAACAATCGTTAAAGTTTCTATCTCTGAATATCTTTCAATTTTTTTCCAAGATGAATATAAGTCAAACTCTTTGCTATTTTTAAGTTCTGATTTGCATTGAAGAAAATAATAAATGGTTTTTATCATCCCTCTATTTTTTGCTTTTTCTAGTTTTTTATGATAAAATGAATGCGTTATGCGATTTCCATGATTTATATCTAAAAACTCTTCCTTCAAATTTTTCCGAAACTCGAAACTAGAAAAATCTATATCTAAATTGATATTATTAAAATTACATTCTAGATTCTTTGAATGTTTAGGGATAATTAGAGTTCCTTTAATCACTAGAATTGAGTGATTCGATTTACAAATTTTCCTAACAAACTTAGGTTTTGTAATAATCTCTAAAGAGTTTTTTTTCCAAATTACAGTTTCGTCTTTTACTATGGATCCAAAATTTTCTTTTGGCAGAACATCCATTATATTCGATCCAGAAATAAATTCATTTGCTCCCCCATAATTTGCACGAAACTCTTTTTTCTTCCAGTTTATTGAATAATCCAAAAACGTATTATGATCAAAATAAGATATATGAAATAGATCAGAATCTTTTGCATCATTGAAAAAACTCCAATGATGAATTGTTGTCCCAATTGGAACTTCTAAATCATTAGTGCAATAAGAAAATTGAAATGAAAAAATCAGTATCCATAAGATTTTATTATAAACACTCATTAGCTATTTTCTAAGATAAATTTCGCATAACGTAATAGGAAAATATTTTTCAATCTGAGTTGAGTAGATTTTAAACAATTCATTAATCTATGCTCCTTACTTTAAGTTTTGTATCTATAACAATACCATTTGAAATCTCTAGTATAAGAAAAGCAATGGAACTATCAGATAACAAACCAAAGGAAGTTTTCTCATAACCCAAAAAGTAAACATAATGATTCTTTAGACTCATAAAGTCGCAACCAGTGATTTTGTATATACTATCAGAGGAATGGAACCAAGTATCTTTATTTCTAAACCCTTCATCTATACCATTACAATCAGGTAAACCTAAAATTTTTTCAATTTCTTCAATATTCTTACCCTTTAAGTTTTGATTGATTAATAAATCATCTACCATCGACAATCTTTCATAGTTTTCAGAATCAATCCTTTGTGATAACCAAAGAGTTTGATTAAATCTTTTTCTATTCAAATATCTGTTATTGAATTGTATAAAAATATTATTTCTAAAAAGACTCGGTAACTCAAAGATCATCTCGAATTTACTCAAATTTTTTTGACTAGTACTTTCACTAAAAATAGGAAAGAAAAAATAGTTAGATATAAAACATCCAATCAAAAAAAGAATAAAGAGTCTATTTTTCTTTAAGAGTAAAACAATGCTCACAAGATAAAGCATAAAAAATATTGCAATTAGAATATTCTCAAGAATTAAATCTATATTAACTCTACTTTCTTTAGCAATAATCATCATAAAGCAAAAAATTATCAATGAGTTAAGGATAAAACCTGAAGAAATTAGAATAATACTTCTAAGTATGTTTATCGCCAATTGTTTTACATAAAGCATTCTAATCAAAACTTATATCATCACGTTGATTATGAGAAGTGTTATCTCAAGCTTATAATATTTATACCTGATTAATTTTCCTTAAAAAGGATCATTTAATTCAGTATCGTTAGTCATTTTTTTTATTGCATTTGATAGAAGAATTGCTTCGGGTGGAAGATCAAAATTTGGATACAAACTAAAAAAATCATTATTATTATCCAGTCCAATTGGGAAACTAGTTCTATCCAACCATTCAAACTCTTCAAAAACCTCAATTTCAGACATTAACATTTTTTCATTAAAACTATTTCTAGCTTTTTCAATAATTTGTTGTTCTATATCACTATCCTTTATTACGATTTCAATATTATTACTAAATAGATCAACTGCCTTAGCGGGAATATGCAAAAGAAAAAATTGAGTTTTATTTTCTTTTTTATAGATGTCTAAAATTTTAAAGTAACTATTTGCATTGATTACATGTAATCTCCATTTTTCGGTTAAAGGGTTAAGTTCATAAATAGGGGCTGCTTTACTAGAAGCAAATATAAATCTACAATTCTTAGTTGGTTTGCCTGCAAAACCTGAAACATCCACAAAGGTTTGTGATCTAAATACCATTCCTTGCCTATATTTGTCAACGATTTCTACTTCTAGTTCTGTATCACGATAGTACATGGTCAAACCGGGTAGTATCCAGTTCATAATTTCTTCAATCATTTCTTTTGTATATTTTGATTCCATAATTATCTCCTTTGAGAATTCCGCATAACGTTTACATTATTACTCAGATTTCTAATAGCGAAGCGGCGAAGCGGCGAAGCGGCGAAGCGGCGAAGCGGCGCTTACGCTCGATTAGCAATCTAAATTGACAGGGAGCCTGTCGGCAACTTGGGCTAACGCCCAAACCCTTTCACTTTTTAGTTAGAATAGTATTCAACTTTTAACCTTTATTTCATCATTTCTTTCAAATTACATTAAAAATCTGGGTACTACTATTATTCAAGTCTAGAATAAAAAAGTGTAGTTACACCAGATTGAAACTGTAGAGTATGGTTGAGTTTCAAGTTAAGTCTATTGGATAGATTTAAGTTATCAAACAATCTCTTTCCACTTCCAGCAATAATTGGCTGAACGGTAAAATAGTAATTGTCAATGAGTCCTTGTCTAGTGAGTTCTGAAACCAAGTCGGGACTTCCAAAGATAAGTATTTTTTTGTCCTGAAATTTTGTGAGAGTTGTAGAATCAACAGTCTCCAAGATTGTAGTGTTATTCCAATACGAACCTGTGATGTTCATCGTCTGCAATTGCATCCAGATGTCCACAAAAACCATCAGCAGTTACATTAATTGAAGAAGTGAGTATAGCCATAATTCAAACTCCTGAATAATTGATTTAAGTATTTCAACGACACCTAACGTTCCAATTTTGTCTAATAAAGTATAGAGAGAAGATACTGAGTCAGGTTATGACTCAAAGGATTCTTTGACAATTAAAATTCCTTCATACTTATTAGGGAAATTCAGCTATTCTTCTTCTAATAGTGAGCGGTAATGGAAATATTTTTCTTGAGTAACACCTAAACGCACTAGCCAATTTTCAAAATAGTAAGTAAGTTCTTTACTTCGTGGATGAGTGGCTTTGTGATATTTTTCGAAGTCTTTATAGTTCTGAATTTTATCAGCGACGAGCATACTATTGACTTCTGCCAAGGGGCTCAATTGTATTTCGCTAATATTTGTGATTTGCTTATTGGACAAGTATGCATTGGCAATGTTTCTATATTCCATCACGAGTAACATCACATTACTATCAATTTTTAAGTATTCACTGTTATTATAGTTAGCTTGCAAAGCTTCATCACTTTGGAAAATGGGATGCAAACAATATGCTTGCTTGGCTAGTTCAGTTGCTTGCTCTTCTACCATGATATACAAACCTTCACGAATATGTTGTATGAGAGGAACATGACTTCTCTCTGCTACTCTTTTACCATAATACTCTTGTATCATTTCAAATTCAATGATCATAATATAATTATTACCTAACGTTCTAAGTGCCACAAGGTAGCACTGTAAAATTTATTTATCCATTAGCTGCTGACTCAAGTTCACTTACAATCAATTTATTCATTTTTAGCATTGCGTTCATTGTACGCTGGACTCGTTTGGGGTCTTTGTCAGACATAAGCTCCATAAATCTGCGAGGAATAATTTGCCAAGATAATCCCCAAGCATCTTTTAACCAACCACATCTACCTTCTTGTCCACCATTCGCACAAAGTCCATTCCAAAGTAAGTCCACTTCTTTCTGGTCTTCGCATTCTACATAGATAGAAAAACCAGAGGCGAATGTAAATGTTGATCCACCGTTCATTGCAGTATAAGGTCTTCCGTCTAGTTCAAAAAAAACTAGACTGTAGGTTCCGTTGGGTCCAGGTATCATGCCATTGATCTTTGAGTTTTTTATGAGAGAAACGTATAGACTTACTGCTTTCTCAGCATCTTTTGCATAGGTTATAAATGGTGTTGTTTTATTCATGTGTATTTCCTTAGTTTATTGTATTCTAAATATAGCATAAATCGAATTCATTGTCTTGGAAGATTTGGCAATTCTAAACTTTTTTTCAATTCCCCAGGAGTTTTTCCAATTTGTTTTTTCAAGTTTCCCGTTAGATGAGCTTGGTCGTAATATCCGAGTTTGTCAACGACATCCAGTATAGGAACACCACTGAGTAGCATAGTCTTTGCTTGTTCTGCTTTTTGAATTTGTCGAACTCGTTCCTGAGAAAGACCCGCAACATCTAGAAAATGTTTTCTCAAAGTACGAGCGGGTATCTTTGCTTTTGCACCCGCAATAACATCAGGAATCATAGAGTTATATTTAAAAAATCCAATTCGTTTGAGCTTATCTAGAAACCCATCAATATCATTGTAGTCAGGAATTTTCAGAATAGAATCATTAACAATGATCTCGGAAGAATTTAGGTTTGGAAGTAAATTTTCTTTATTCGTAAATTTTGAAGTTGGGATCGCAGACATCTGAGTTCCGAGATTGAGTCTAATCCAAATCATTTCTGCATCCGCACCAATCACAATTGGAGAAGCAGCACTGCAAGGTCCAACAAGAAATACTTCGCTCTTGTCATGACGTTTAGATATAACAATATGACTACTTGTTTCAGCAGGTCGAATCGTTCTCAACTCATTTATGGAATAGCCATGAGTAATCTTTTCCACAAAGGTTGAATCAAGTTTTACATCATGTAAAATTTCAATCATCAAGTCTCCTTAGGATAAAGATAAGGATCAATCATTTTTTGAATACCATTCTAATGCATTTTTATAAAATATATTTTCTAGTTCAAGTGCATTAAAATTTTTTTTGATTAGAAGTATATCTTTATAAGTAAAAGGAACGTTTGCACGTGTAGAAGGTAAATCAGTTCCAAATAGCAACGCTTTAGGATTGATTTTATTAATCGTTTTCATTACAGGAATTGGATCGAAGTCTATTCTACCAAATCCAGTTGCTTTAACTTTCATCCCTTTTTCCACCCAATCATAAATATCTTTGAGTCCTTCTTTAGAAAGACCTAAATGGTCTATGGAAAACTTAGGAATTTGAGATAATGTTGACTTTAAACTACTTAAGTCTTTGCTATCAATGTACAATTCAGTATGCCAATTGTATTCTTCAAAAAGTAGGTTAGATAATTTTATGATATGATCGATTTTTTCAGATCCACCTCTTTTTAAATTAAATCGAACAGCAACTACATTAGCTAGATTCAATCGATCTAATTCACTCTTAGAAATGTTGATGGGAATATTAGCTACACCAAAATATTTATTTCCTAGATAATTCAAGGTATCTATCAAATATTCTTGGTCAAATGCTTGAAAAGAACCAGAAACAACAACACCACCAATCAGATCAAAACTATTTGTATCTTCCATATAGTTTTCTACTTTATACTCTGGTGGTATATACCCATTGTTTTCCACTAGTGGATTGTTGTAATTGATTATGTGAAAGTGGGAATCAAATATTTTCATGCTGTTGTAGAATGAAGAAAAATTTTTTCATCTGAACTCTTCAATTGGTCTTGCTTTTCTCCATTCTTCTTCCCATTGAGAAGGAACTGTAGCAGGCAGAGTTTCAAATCTCTCTTGTACTAAATTATCATCAGATAATTTATATACTAAAAATATTCCTTGTGTATTTTTTATTTCCCATTCAGGATACTCTTTTTTTAGATTTTTATTTTTACAGACAGGATATTCGATTTGCATAAAAAGTGTTCTAGTTTGGGAGTTCAATCTTGTTATTGTTGAACTGAAAGGATCAAAATCATCATATTCAATTTGACGACACTCTGGTTTTTTATAATCATCAAAATTCAACATATAGAGTTTATTAGTTGTAAAAGCATAAACTGAATCAGAATCAAATCCACAACAACATCCACAAGTTCTACCTCTAAAGAATAAAAAACCAGAATGAATAGATTTTTTATACTTCCATTCAAAACTAGAAAGATACGTAAATCCTTTTTTAAAACGATTACTTATTTTTAAATAATTTCCCCAACCACATTGCTTATCAAAATTTTCAAGAGGGTCTTTAATGTATTCCTCAATAGTATAATCATTATAAAAATATTCCCCTAATTTTTTGCCAAATATGCTATCAAAACTTCGATTATCGAAATAGTCAGTATGATCCCAAAATAAATATTTTGGAATTTCTTTATCGCCCTTACTTCGAACCAAAGAAAAATCCTTTGATCTTGAAGTAAGAACAAATCCTGAAAAGACCCAACCTTTTTGGTTTTTAATTTCAGTATAAATCCAATACCCAGTATTTCCATCAATTGTTTGAATTTTTTCATTGGTTCCCAGTATCTTTCCAACAGTCGAATTTGGCAAAGTGGTAATGATTTTAAATTCTATTCCTGGTCCTTCTCTAAATCTCAATCCATCATTAGAAGTAACATAAAAAAAATGAGATTGCTCTTTTAATGAAAAGTAAGTTTGATTTAATTCATACTTTTTTTGTTTATACTCAACTGATAGTAAAGCATTACCTTCTTGAATTTTTACATTCAATAGTTTCAGTTTGGAATTGTATGGAATTCTTTCTAGCTCAGAAATTTTAGCTCCCGCTAATGAACTTACATATACTTCTGTTGGTAGCTCTTCTGAAATATCACTTTTATTTACCAAAACTTTTTTGAGATTATTTGTTTCTAATAGCAATTCAGTTCCCTCCTTGTTCTCTTTAAGAATTTTTACTTTAGAACCAAAAGGAATTTTTTCTGTACTTAGACTTTTTTCGTTCTCTCTGTAATAAGTTGCTCCTTCAAAATTGATTACATAATGATAACAGTTAGAAAAAATTAAGAAAAGAGTTAGTTTAAAAAATAAGTAGAATCTTTTGTTCTTCAAAATTATATCCTTGAACCTGTAACTAAACCACTAATTACATGTGATGTCTCTAAACTTCCATTTTTTTCATAATAAAAAATGGTCAAGTATAATATCATCAGTTGATAGTATTAAACTTGAATAAGTAATCCATTTGCTCTTTCTAATATATCTATAATTTAGAATTCATTCACTCGAATAAATCATTTTTCCAAGTTTTCCATTTTCTCCATCATTTCGGGATGGTTGTGAGAATAGTAAAAAATAAATTTCTTTGAATAATGATATTATATTACTAATTTTCTAATACTAGAAAGCAGAAGGGTGACACATAACTTTGATGAGGTTGTGCTGAGTTTGGTTTTGACTAAACGAAAATGACTTAAGCCTTTACTAATACGAATTCTTTTTTCTTAGAATTTTTTGGTCTAACAGTTATTTCCAATTCTAAATCTAACTGTGAGATATAATCAATAAGAGTCGAAATTTTAAAATCAGTTCTAGATTCAAGCCTTGAAATCGCAGATTGGCTAAATCCATCCATATCAATCTGCTTAATTCCTAATTCTTTTCTTAAATCACCCAATTTCATTTTTAAAATTTCTTTTCTTGCATTTTGTTTAGCTCTATTGACTTTCCATGCAGGAAGAGTTTTTTCAGCATGAGCAATAAAGTTCGTTAATTTTCCTTTCTTTTCCATAACATCTCCTATGAAGAAAAATATCTGAAAATATCTTTCTCTAGCATATTGATCTAAATCATTATATTGTTCTTTAAATTGAGATGTTAACAGCCACACTTTGATATACAGAATTGCAAAATAATAAAACATGACGGGAGTTTTTCTTTCTCGGTGTGTGTGAATTTCTTCACTCTTTCCACTAATTAATATTGGAATACTAAGTTAATGCAAGTTTTACTAAAATTTTTTAGGTTTAAGTTCTGAAAGCTTAGCCCCCGCAATTAGTAAGATGGCATATAATCCTTTTTTTTCAATAGTTTTTTTAATTTTTTTTTCGAATTCCAATTAAAAAACCAAGAATGTTTTTTTATAAAATTTAAATCGTCAGGGTAACTGATGGAAATTTTATTGATTCGAGTAGCTGATTCTGCTATACTTTTTCTTTCAGCAAATGTTAAATATGGACAGGCTATCAAATCTAATAGCAAATACGCCGATTCAGCATATTTAGTAAAATCGCATTGATCAAATATTGAAGCTGAATAGTTTAATAGTTTGTTTCTCTGTTCAGCATAATTAGCATTATTCTCAATATAGTAAAAGATATTCACTATTTCAAAATAGGATAATCTTTTTCCTATGTTATCGATTTTAGAATCATGTAAGGATGCTTCAATAATTCTGTCAATCGTCGAAGGAGGTAGTAAATAATTATTATCTAAGTCTTTAATTATAGTTAGTAAATTCATAGCTTCAATAATTGATTGTGAATTAATTGCAGAATTAAGGCAGACAATTATTTCAGAGAATATTTTATCTTTTATCCTCTTTGATATTTCTTTACTTTTACTCTTTAGTATGCCTAAGATAGTAATCACAAAGTGAATAATTCTATAAACACCCGAAACTCTTATGTCGTTTTTTAATACGTGAAAAGCAATACTTATAATGGCTAAGAGTGAATCTACAAATAACTTATCTTCATAATCTTTTATTCTATACAAATTGTTAGATAAGCTAGAAATGAAAAAATTGGTTATGGAATGATTTGATTCTGGATGTCTAGATAGAATAACTCTTATCTTGTTTATTTCTTTTCCTGAATCAATAGATTTTGTAATTAAAAAACTGTTGAATAAATTATTAATATGACTAGACAATTCGATTTTTTTTTGACTTTCTACTGTAATGAAAGGTCTTGAAAAAGTAAGAGATTTTTCATTGTTCAAATATAACTTAAATATTTCTAATTCAATTTTTAAACAGCTCTTAATTTTATTTAACGTTTCTGTGTTGTTGTAAAAAACTAAAAAGTCGTCAACATACCTTGATATAAAATAATCAACATTTAGTTTTAGCCCAAGTTTATCTAATGCTTTTTCTAGATTTACATCTACAGCTTGCATAATTATTTCAGAAAAAATCCTAGACACTTCTGGTCCAATAACTATACCATTCGTTTCATTATAGTTCATCCATTGCATCATAGAATCGAATTTATTTGCAAAAAAATTTTTTTCTATTTCTTTATTAGTTTCGAGTAATTCTTTTGCTTTCAACTTTCCTTTTGTTGCCCATGCGATAGAATGAGTATAAATACTTCCGAAAAACTTATTTACATCTAAACGAGAAAGATAAGAAAATTTATTTTCTAATCCTGAATAAATATCCGATTCGTAAAATTTGAATAAATGAGTAAAATATTTATAAGTAAAATAAGAAGAGGCGTATGATTGCGTTTCATCCAATTGTTCTATATTATTGCTTATATTTTTACTACCTTTTTTCGATATAAATAACTTGGCGATTCCGATAGGTGCTCTTATTGAAAACTCACTTCTATGACAAGTTTTTGCAATCATTGTATCAAAGTCTCTGTAAAACTCTGCCAAAATGTTTGAAATTTTCGGATGTACTAATGCAAGGTATCTATGATCATAGAGATCTTTTTTAATTCTATATTGGTATGGGATAGACCATTTTTGATTACTGTTCTCACCGAAAATACCTGTGAGAATTTTCGGTCGATTATTTACATTGACTTTAATATTGTTTAGATAATTGAAAGCTCCCCAATTAGAAAACTGTATAGGTGTCTCAAAAGGAATCACTTCTGTTAGTAAACTTCTATAGTGATTTGATTTATCAATTTTATAAATTTTCTTTTTAGACATGCATCCAAATCCTTTTTATTTGAGAAATACTTTTTCTATCTTCGAATCTCGTAATTTTCTTTTCAAATCCAGCAGAGAAAGAAATGTTTTTCAATTCTGTATATTGAGAACTATTTAGTATGTTTCTAAGCTTCATGGAAACTGAATATCTTTTCGCCTTTAAAAGCTTATGATAAAAAATATCTAATTCTTTTATATAAATTCTCAAATTCTCTTTTGAAGCGAGCGAATACTGATATCTAATACCATGTACTAATCTCTTACTTCTTCCTGCAATTTTCATTTCAGTATTTCCTGATAGAAACTGTAATCTCCTTAAAAGTAATGAATAATTTCTATCTTTCAGAAAACCTTTAATAGCCAAACAAATCCTAGTTTTAATTTTATTGATTTTTTTTTCTGCTATTCCTATTTCATATTTATCATTCGGTTTAATAAATTTATATCCTAAATACTCGAAACTTCTATCGGGATTATTGCTTTTTATATGTTTTGTTTTTTCAGTGTTTAAAGATAGACCATTAGCATTCATCCAGATGGAGATTCTATTGAAAATTTCCGAAGTATCATCTTCGGTTATTAATAAAATATCATCAACATATCTTGAATAAAATATAACATTAAAGTCTTTATAAATAAGCTTGTCTAGCTCCATTAAATAAATATTTGATAGAGTAGAACTAATAGATAAGCCTCGAGGAATAGTGTAAACATTTTTATTTTTCAAATACTGTTCCAGACTTTTTAGATACTCTATTACTGAAAAATTAAAGAAGTCGGAATTTTCTAATCTAGAAACAACTTCATTAAATTTAATGCTTTCAAAAAAATTCTTTATATCTGTTCTATATATTGAATAATTCTTGTTGTGAGATACCAAATTTATAATTTGCTTTATGTCTTCATTTCTATCAAAATTAGAAATGAAAAATCCTTTTTTCAATATCCAATCAGTACATCGTAATAGTAAAGTATCATCTAAGGAACCAGCAATAAAAACATCTTTTGATTTAAGTTTCGTCTTATTTAATAATACAATTTTATTTGAATCAACAGCAACAAAACTTGCAATGCGTTCAATTTCTTTCTTTATATCTTCCTTTCTGAATTTAAATCTCCAAAAATCTTGTGATCGAATTGCTTTTCTTAATGATTTTTGAGAGTAATAATAAGATGATCCGTTTCTAACAATGATCAATTTATTACCCTTATACCTTTTCTTTCCTTAGCACCTAACGTTAAAATTTTAGGAAGTTTTTTGAATAAGCAGTTTTTTCTTTGTTCTTGAGTGAGTTTGATAAAAAAGTTTAGTGTGCTCGAATCAATTAATTCTTTAATGTAAAAGGAGAAAAATTCTTTTTTAACTAAACAAAAAGAAAAAGGAATAATCATCAATCTACTATTTTTTTTAATTCATTCTTTATATCTGGAACAATTTCGTCTCTCATTTTCTGAAATCTAATTTTTCCATATTCTATTTCTTCATCAAAAAAATAGCCTTTATAAAATGGTTTGTTATGTTCTACTGCTATTCTAAGTATTGCATCCAATTCATAAATTTTGCTTTCAATGAATGACTGAAATCTTTTTCTTTCTTTAATTTTTTCTTCTAATAATACATTCCTCTTTTCAAGTTCAACAACCTTACCATTTAATGTACCTTTTTCTTCTAGAATTTGCATTAACCTATTAATGAGCTGTTTATTTTCCAATTCATAATCAGTAATTTTATTTTTTAAAGATTTTATTTCATCTAATAAATTATTCGTAACTAAACTAATACCTTGAATTTTCTCAGATGTTCTATCGAAATCAGAATTAAATTTTCTGATTCTAAATTGATAAATAATAAATCCACATAAAGTAGAAATTATTGCTAATAATATTATATTGATAAAAATTGAGACTTCAAAACTAGACATTTATTACTTTCCTAAATATTTTAATATTTCGCTTTTTCGAGCTTCGACATCATTTTCAATATCTCGGTAAGTACTACTTTTTTGTTGCATTGAAATTATTTCTTTTATTATATCAGTTTTTCTAAGTAATTCTAATTCTTTTAATTCAAGTTCTTTTAATTTTACATCTTTTTCCAAAGTATCCCTATTAGTAAAATACTCATATTTAGCTAATTCTATATCAACTATAGACTTGAAAATTGAAACATTATCCTTGCTTTTTTCTCTTTCTGTTATATTCTCGAAAGTAATTTTCTCTGTTATTATTTGCTCTTTTTTGGTATTTTCTTTTTCCTTTAAATAAGAAATTGTTTCAGAAATTAAATTAGGAATATTTTTAATTAAATATACTATTGATTCATTCATATCATTCTCCAATATTGTGTGCTTTTTATAAAAATTACAATAGTCTATATTTCATATATTTTGTCAAAAAGAATATCTTTAAATTCTATTTGACTTGATTATAAGAAAACTCTAAATGTGGTCTTATTCATTATGAACCTGTTAAAATGTTTAAAATTATTCTTGTTCAAAAAAAGTATAATTTATCTGAAGAAGGTATAGAGTTTCAAATAAACGAATGCCTATCCTTTTAAAAATTTATTGGAACCAAATTTCAGGATTCTCGTTTAAAAAAAGAGCGAAAAACGATATACTTAGACAATTTCCAAGGAAAGGGCTAAGCTTCAAATTTTCTTAGTTAATTATCTTTATAACATTAGAAGATCTTCCTTTCTTAAACATTTATAGGATATATATTAAAGAAAAGTAAATTTCTACTTTACTCAGTTTAACTTAAAATTCATACCTTACAATTTCTTCTTGGTAAAGTTGACGGAGAACTTTTAAAAGGTTTCCTTAAGTTTTTGAAATTCCATTCACTCATTCCTAAATGCTCTAACAAAAAAATTCATTTTTATTTGTTTGGTATCGTTTTCTTGCTAAATTTTTTCTAGATCGTTTTTAAGTTCTCTCGTGATACTAGTGTTGAATTTTTCGTTGTAGAGTTTTACAGCAG
>JANRLP010000082.1:0-9255 GCA_033762425.1 Leptospiraceae bacterium | reverse complement strand
GGTCAATAAATTGCTTACTTCGACAACCTCAATTACCGAAATTTTTTGACCATCGAAAGCCGATAGCTATCAAGCGGGAGGCTTGCAGATACAAAATTTCTTACAGAAATTTTGTGCATATTGCTTCGATCGGGGACGCAGGGGTTTTGTTGTTTACCATGCATGGATTTATGTGTAGTTGCTCTGTTAGAGTAATTTTTCTCTTGTATTGGAGACTCTTCTCTAGTTGGAGAGCGTTGTCGTGGTTGCAAGTACTTTTCTGTCGTTGGTGCTTCGTAATAACTATTACCTTTTCAATAATTTATTTTGTAATAACTGTTTCTTTGAAATTTCTTGACTAAGTAATAACTAAAATCATGTGTTTTGTAATAACTATTAATTTATCAATAATTTATTTTGTAATAATTGTTTGTTTGGTGAGCCCACAAAAAAAGTCTTTACGCCTAAAGACCATTTTCTCTACTAGAGCGAAAACAGTGAAGCAAAGACTATCAGATAATACACAACTAATACAAGATACCAGAACAATTACAGGAAAACTCATGCAAATAGTGGGAACGTTAATTTTCACGCTGAACATAGTAGCTAACAAATTTGGCAGGGATTGTGGATTCGACTATGCTCACCAACCAACTCGGCGTTAATTTTTTGTGAATGTAAAAAATTAACGAGAGAGGAAAGCCCATTAGCCGCCCTAAAGATTTTTTTGGCATAGGACGTGCTTTAGTAATTTTTCTATATTTTATTCTTATATGGAACTCGTGTTATTTAATTTAAAATTCCATTGTGAGGGCTAGGGTATAACCTGCTTCGTATGGTCTCCATTCTCTACCTCTATCTAAAGGATGTCTATAGACGAGACTCAAAAAATATTTTTCGGAAAAATTATATGTTCCGCCAATGCTTGCCTCCCTAAAGATATTCGGAACTCGATCAGCAGTACTTGTTTCCTTTTCAACACCATAGTAAGGTGTTCTATATAAAAATCCAGTTAAGAAAGAAATCGAAGGATTTAGAAAATAGGTTAGATAGATTGAATAGATTCCTGCTTTTTTAAGTTGAATCTCTTCAACGTTAGTCGATATTGTATTTGTTCTAAGATAGTATGGAATTCCATCATTACCAGTTTCATTGCTTGGACTCAATTTAGATAGTGGAAACTGACCTGAGATTTTTCCTACTAGTGCAAAAGAGTAAAATTTATATCCTAGGGTAAAATTTCCAACCCCAAGATAATAATTTCCACCAGCAAATTTATCAGTGTCAGGACCTGCTGGAAAGCCTAATCTAGTTTCTAGAACAAAAAAATAGTTCTTTTGTAAATCAAAAAAAGGAAGATACTTCATTCCAATAAATGGCTTTCCGATTCTTCCTGCATCTTTTCTATCTTTTTGATCATAATAAAGGTAGGAACCACTAGCATTTAGTGCAAATTGACCTTTGTCAAATACCATCTCACCAAATATACTAGAAGTATATACATTTCGATTTTGCCTTTCTGCTTTTTGCAGATCCATACTAAATACAGCATAGTTTGCTGGTTTTTCTCTTTTTCCAGTAAATGGATCAATGAATCTAGCGTTAGTTGGAAGTGAGGAATCTCCTCCACCTGCAGTATGATGAGCAAATAACGTTATGGAATAGAAAATTATTATGATAAATATTTTCAAATTCTCAATTGCATCCTTTTTCTTGGATTAGGTCTTTGGAAGAAAGGTTTTTCAGAATTTCATTATACAAAGATGAATTTTGATCCTTATTGATAAAAAACATTGTTCCCGATATTCCTTGGTTATGAATCTGAGCTAGAATAGGTGAGCCTGTTTGGTCTTTGAATAGACTTGTGATTCTAAATCTTAAATGATTCATGGTCACAAAACTAGGATTCATATTGATCTTACAGCTGAGCACTTTTTCAATGATAGGATTTTGAAACTCAATTTGAAATGGAATTGTTTTCGTTTCAGTCAGTTCTCCAACCAAAGATATTGTTTTAGGTTCAAATACGAATTTCTTGAGTATTCCTCTTTTTAGTTTTGCGTTCGTTTTAGGACTATAACTATAAATAGAACCTGTTTCATCATTAGCGTTAGGCGAACTTGCAATTAATACATCTTCGTTGGTTCTATGAACATATAAGCTTTGAAAATTGGACGAGGTACTTGTGGTTGTTGTATCCCCAGTGTGCTTTACATTGAGAGGAAGACTTGGTGGATCAAGATAATAGTCTAGAACAAGAGATGTAAACTTTGTTTTAGTAGTATCCAGTTTGATATTATAAATTGTTCCCTGACTTGATATCTGAAATTCATTTAAGGCAGAATCACTCTGATCATCTAGAAACTGGATTGTGTTTTTTAGCTCTAGATCAGATGAATTATAGATGTCCATAATTCTAGAGAGAATTACTGCTCTCTCTTTCAAAGAATTTCCTTCACTTCCAAAACAGTTTAAGATAAAAATTATGGAAAAGAAATATCGTTTGAAGATAGTATTACTTTTGTGAATCATTATTTATGCTTGTTTTTGCTTCTTCAATTGAGTCTATAATGACTAGATAAACTTCAGCTTTCACAATCTTAAGGTTTTTTTTGAGGGTTTGGCTTGTTACAAGTCTGATTCTATAATTCTTAGAACTGAGTGAATTTTTGTTTAATTGAAACAACCATCCTATAACGCTTGAGTCAATATGTTCAATCTTAGAAAAATCAATGATTAGGCTTCGTTTAGATATTTCTGCTGAATTTGATTGAATGATATTTACTAAATCAGAAACCTTAACAATTCCTATTGTCTTAGTATCACTAGCACGAATAATAAAAAAAGTCTCATCAAAATCTGTACTAAGTTTCATATCAAAGTTCTCTAGATAAAATTTAGTATAAATTTTACTAGGCAGTTTTTGCTAGTAGAAATTATTCTCTTGTCCAATATTATACCTAAAAAACCCTAGTAAGAATTACAGTATCTAATTTCAAAATTGATCTGAATCATTGACTAGAAATTAAATTCGTATTAAGGAGTGATTTTTATGGGACTCAACTGTGGAATAGTAGGTCTGCCTAATGTCGGAAAATCGACAATATTCAATGCACTGACTAAAGCAGGGGCAGAGATTGCAAACTATCCTTTCTGCACAATTGAACCTAATAAAGGTATTGTTGAAGTTCCTGATCATAGACTTGCAAGGCTTGCTGAGATTTATAAGCCAGGAAAAATCATTCCTACTGTTATGGAATTCGTAGATATTGCTGGTCTTGTTAAAGGTGCAAGCCAAGGTGAGGGTCTTGGAAATCAATTTCTTTCTCATATTCGTGAAACTGATGCCATTTGCCACGTTGTGCGTGCATTTGAAGATGAGAACATCACCCATGTTCATGGAAAAATTGATCCTGTAGATGATATTTCCATTGTTAATTATGAACTGATACTATCAGATCTCGATAGTATCGAGAAACAACATGCCAAACTGGTTAAGACTGCTAAAAACAATAAAGAAGCAGCAGAAATTGTTGCTATAATGGAAAAAATCATAGCAGTATTAAAAGAAGGAAAGAGTGGTAGATCAGCTTCTTTGAGCCCTGAAGAAAACAAGATTGCAAAAAAGTTTAACCTGATCACTACAAAACCAGTTTTATATTGTGCTAATATTTTAGATAGGGAAGTCAAAAATAAAGAAGATCTACCTCTTGTAAAACGAATCAAAGAATTTGCTAAATCAGAAAATGCTGATGTTGTTGTTCTTTGTGGTAAAGTGGAAGAAGAAATTTCTGGTCTAGAACCTGAGGAACAGATTGAATTTTTAAAAGACCTTGGGGAGACTGAGAGTGGACTTGCTAGGATGATTAAAGCTTCTTATAAACTATTAGGACTAGTCACCTTTCTCACTGCTGGGGAAGTAGAAGTGAAGGCATGGACAACTCCTGTAAATAGCACTGGACCAAAGGCAGCATCAGTAATTCATTCTGATTTTGAAAAAGCATACATCAGAGCAGAGGTCATGAGATTTGAAGACCTAGATAGACTTGGCTCTCCTTTAAAAGTAAAAGAAGAAGGAAAGCTAAGAGTCGAAGGAAAAGAATATATTGTAGAAGATGGGGATGTAGTATTCTTTAGAGTGAATGCTTAATAATCTTCCAAGCAATATTCTTAGATAGTGTGAAAGTTCTTTCTATTGTAAATGTAGAAAGCCAACTCTGAAAATTTTCAATATTGGACTTTTCAATTAGAGTTGGTTCTCTAAGATTAAAAATTGTATAGAACGAATGAAAATTCTTTTCTATAGAATTAATGTCATATTCAAAGAATCTAATAGAAGGAACTAAATTTTCAAATTGAAAAGGCTCAATGATTTTACTGAATTTCCAAAACTCTTCAATCTTAAAAAATTTTTTGATTGGAGTTAGAATTTCAGTATAATCCATTTCATCAAAAAAAACTGAATATATTTTTCGTTCATCAGAATTATCCTTTTCAATGATCGATTCTTGGATTTCAAACCCTTTAGAATGAAACCCCAAAATTACCGAATTCTCTTTTTGAATCTCAGTGATTGGTAGGATCCTTGTGGAGAAATAGATTCTATTTGTTTCAATAGATGCTGAATAATTGGAACTAGCTTCTTTTTTGATTTCTTTATGATTCGCTCCACCTAAATATCCCACATCAAATTTAAGTAGAATCAAATATTTATTATTATCAATCTCTAGTTCTTTGAGTAAAATCAATTTATGTGTATCTTTTTTGGGATAGGGATATGGATAGACTTTAAAATTGCTAATCAAATCGGGAACAAATTCACTGATGTTTTGTAAATAAGTTTTTATTGACACAAATTCTAAACCAGAAAAAGGAACCTGTGGTAGAGTGTAGGTCTTTTCCAAACAAATATATGTTGTTCTTAGTGCATCAATATGAATTGTGTAGTTCTTTTTTTCAGGCTTTATTCCTTCTAAGAAAGAATTTAGTTCATTTGTTTCTTGGAAGTTCATTAGGTTTAGTTTTAGAATTTAGCCATGGTTCATATCATCAACCAAAAAAAATTCCTAAAACTTTAATTTACATTTGTAGAAATGAGTAAACTTATCTTAGCCCTCAGTATCCATTAGTTTCATATTGAAGAAGTCTAATATTGGACAGCACACCGTTGGAAACAACATCTGCACAACCTGAAACCTCAGATGCTAACTTTAAGATTCCATGTCCTTGATAGGCTCCAACGTTAGGTGTAAATACACATTGTTCATTGGATTCACAAAGTCCATTTTCATTTCCAAGATTATCTCCTAAGATTTCAATTGAGTTTGCTAAGTAGTATGATCTGCAATCATTCAAAGCAAATAATCTTGAACCAGGAAATACTGTATTTGAGCAAATACTATCGCTAGTAGAGGATGTAGTATTCCAAATCTGCTCTACTGGTGCAATAGAAGTCGGGCAACTCAGTCTATTCTTGAGTACTGTATCTGTACTTTTCAGACTAATATCAAAGATTCTACAGTTTCCAGAACTGCAACGACCAGCATGGTTGGGATGAGGAAATGTATTTGCATCCTCTCTTCCCCAAAATTGATAGAAATTTTTAAAGCCAAACCAATCTATAAATTGTGAATAGCCAGCCGTTCCATTTGTGGTTATTTTACCTACAAAACTAGAATCCTCAGCACCAACAGCGATATCTATCTTAGTGTGGGTAGATGCTCCTAGTGGATCACAACTAGCAGAAATTTGTGTAGAAGCTCCGCAACCAACTCCATTGTTTTGGATTAGAAGTCCTGAGAATGGAGTATTAGCATTGCCGTTAACATTGGGAGTTGTTCCAAGCGTTGCTAGATTTCGGACATAGCTAGAGTTACCAAAAGCTAATCCAAAACCAGAACCAACACTATTCAAGGAAAGTGTGTTATGAAATAAATTTCCAACAATTAGATTTATATCATAGTTGTTCGATCCTGTATCAGTACTAACAGAGGTAGTAAGGTTGAAAAGATAATTTCTGCTAGTTGCATTCACTCCAATACTAAATCCATCAAATGCTTGGTTTGCAGTAAGAACATTTTGAAATATATTTCCATTATTTGCATTATCAGTTTCTACAGAATTATCAGATGAGTTATTGACTTTGATATTGTAGAATGAATTAAAATTACTAGTTGAATTTAAGGAAATTCCTTTTTTACAATTTGATATTATTATTTCTCTAAAAATAGAATTACTAACATTAGTAACATTGATTCCTATTCCATTCGTATTATAAAAGTTTGCTAGACCAATTGCTTGGAAAACAGAAAACTTTACATTGATCAATTGAATTGCATTTTGACCACCAGTAGCTTGGTTATTGATAAATGCTCCTTCTACCCAAATAAAATTTCTAGAATTTGCTGAAAGCATTGTAGAAACTGTATCAGTATGTACATTTAATCCATTAGTTACAAAACTAATTCCATTGGCATTTATATTTATTGTAGTATTGATACTCAGTCCAACTGAAGAAACATAAATTGCATTTGCAACTGTTAGATTTCCAGTGGTATAGTTTATAATTTGGTTTGTCCAAAATACTTTGGGAGTGCTAGTAAATATTTTATTTCCATTTTCAAATATGTCAATAGAAATTGGTCTAAAACTGAGAGTGCTAAAATCGATTAGATCAGTGAGTCTTTTTCCTAAGTTGAGGGAGACAATATAGATTCCTCCCGCAGGATTGAGAACACATAACCAAGTGAAAGCTGTAAGATTATCAGAAGCTGAGATTCCATTACAACTTGATCTAGCAGGGAAAGTGATATACTGATGAACTGCTGCATGGATACAAGCTCGGGAGTCTGTTTCAGACCCAGCACAGGCTGTTCCCGTACTTTCCAATACTGAGTTTCCATCGTTTTTTATATAAGAATTCCAAAGATTAGAGGTAGAATAGAGTGGGGTGTTTGTTACAGAAGTGCAACTAATCACTAGACTAACGTTAGTCGTCATTGTCCCAGTGGTTGTTTTATCAAAAGTACAACTTTGGTTTGTGGGATAGAATTTCACAGTTACAGAATATTGAGCATCTTGTGCTATTCTTTGTGAAAAAGTATAGTTCCCATCACTTGGGATGTTTAAATCATCTGCTGCATTGTTTTGGAGAGTGAAACCTGTTCCATTCACACCATTAGCAGTGATAGAAATGGAATATAAGATTTGAGAATTAGCAGTGTTTGCTCGACTCGAAGTGAATAGTCCTAAAAGTGATAGAAGATTTCTTTTGATGATTGGGCTGCAACTCATCAATAAAAAAAGCACAACTATTATTGTGAATATTCTATTGAATAGTTTTTTCCCACTAAACATAATTGTTTAAGAATATTCTATGGATTTATCTAGTAAACCAAAAAATAAATCAAAAGATTATTTACTTATTTTTTGAATTTTAAATTCAAAAGGTTTAAGTCTTGTTAGACCAACCCATTGTGATTTGGAAGAATGATTTAACTTAACTTCATAGTCAAAATTAATTCCTTTTCTTCTGAGGATTTCAATATATCTACCTTTGAATTGAAACGAAATCTTTTTTTCTCTAGCAATTTTATGAAAAATTCTTGCTATAAGTTTAGGTGAGGGTGAGGTTCCAATATAATAAACCTTACCTTTATGGTACTGATTTTCAGTAATTGCAGGGAGTCCATCATAGAATTTACTAGAGTCAGAATACTTTGCTATCACTTTGGCAGAAGTTGGTTTTAAGATTTCAGCTATCTTTCCTACTTCTTCAGTGCTAAAACCAAATTTCACTTGAGATGAATTTTTCCCTAGCACCTCAAATTCTGTGATTTCCAATCCCGCTAAAAATTTGAACGGACCTGGAGGAGTCTCGTCAAACATCCAATTATTTTTATCCTTAATTCCTGAACGATATCCTAGTACTAGAGTTCCACCAGATGCAACATAGTTTTCTAGTTTTTCAACAATTGACTCATCACTCATAAAATAGATTGGTAGAACAACTAGTTTGTACTTTGAGAAATCTATATTAGCACTTGTAGGTAAAACATGGGTTGCAATGTTTAGAATGTTTAGACCAGAATACCAAGTAAAAAATTCAATGTCATAGCCTACATTGGCATAACTTGTAGGCTTTAGAACAAGTCCTTCAGAAATAGGTTGGTGTTTTAAGTTTCTAACATTATCAATATCATGTAGAATTAGAGCATCAGCACTTACTTCCTCATGTACAAAATCATCAGCAATCTTTTGAATTTCGCCTATCGTTTTTTTGAGCTCAAAGTATCTATCTGTTCGCTTTTTATTATGATCTAAGATTCCATAACAAAGTTGCTCTTGACCGAACCTAGCTGTTCTATATCTAAAAAATATGATTCTTTCTGCACCATGAAAGATTGCTTGGACTAACCAAAGACTTAGGTTATTAGGAGGAGGCAGATATCCAAGTAGATCATGTCCTTGGAATCCAGATATCTGCTCCATAATAGTAAAGTTTTTATTCTTTAGACCTCTGATATAAGCATGTCCCCCAGAAATAAATGGATGTGGATAGGGTTCAGTTTGACTTCCCCAAACAGGGTAATTATCCCAAGAAATAAAATCTAGTTTTTCGGAAAGCCTAGCCATATCAGTTACAGCTAGGAATGGACTTGGAAAAAGATTCGTTGTTATAAATTGTGATTTCGCATAACGCTTTAGTATGTCAACCTGCATCTCAATAAATGAGATTAGTAGATCACTGTTAAATCTGTAAAAATCTTGGATCATTGCGGGATTAAAATTGCTAGCAACATGATTTCCGGGAACGGGGATTTCATCGAAAGAATTGTAGATCAGTCCCCAAAAACTTCCACCCCAGATTTCATTTAATTTATCAATGGTTCCATATTTTTCTTTTAACCATTTTTTGAATTTTTTACCCGAGTTTTTGGAATAGTCAACATCAGATCCCTCATGTCCGGGTTCATTATCCACTTGCCAGCCAATCACTGTTTTATTAGTTCCATAATGTTTCGCAAGAGCTGTTACAATTTTTTCACATGCTTTCCAATATTCCTTAGAAGCAAAACTCGCACCTCTTCTATTTCCAATAATTCTTTCAATTCCCTCTTTAGAAACTTGAACCATGTCGGGATACTTTGCATAAAGCCAAGGAGGATAGGTTGCTGTTGGAGTTCCTAGGATTACTTTGAAACCGAAACGATCTGCAATTTGGATGATTCTATCAAAAAAATCAAAATTGTATTTGCCTTCTTCTGGTTCAAAGAT
>JANRLP010000081.1:0-16746 GCA_033762425.1 Leptospiraceae bacterium | reverse complement strand
GATTTTTTTTCCGACTTTGTAGCTAAGTCTCCAAAAGAATTATACAATCGGATTTGTAGGGCAATAAGATTTTACATCAAGAAACCAACATTAGTTATGGAGACTTGTAAAATCCGCAATTCATTTTGAAAATGGGTATAACGCGAAATTAATCCGTCATTACGAAGAAATAGGACTTATTCCAAAAGTTGCTAGAACGGATAAGGGCTATAGAATTTATTTGGATTCAGACGTTTACTACTTGCGATTTATTAAAAGAGCAAGAGAGCTTGGATTTTCCTTGCCAGATATTAAAAAACTTCTAAGTCTTTGGAAGAATAAATCTAGAAGTAATATGCAAGTAAAGTCGTTAGCAGAAAAGCATCTTAAAGACCTGGACAAAAAATTAAGTCAAATGAAAGACATGGCTAATACTCTGCGTCATCTAGTAAATAACTGCCATGGAGATAATAGACCTGATTGTCCAATATTGAAAAAATTGGAGGAATAGTATTTTATCATAAAGATAACCTTCGTTAGGTGCAATAGTTATAACTTGCCCCCGACTGGTAAGAACCAGCGAGAACCGATAGACTACGGCGGAAGGTTCGCAGCTACTAGACGAGCTACGCGAGTCTTGGTGACTGAAACAAATTTTTGATAAAAAATTTGTGAAGTCAAATAACCTTCGTTAGGTGCAATAGTTATAACTTGCCCCCGACTGGATTCGAACCAGTGGCCCTTTGTTTAGGAAACAAATGCTCTATCCACCTGAGCTACGGGAGCTAAAGAATTACTTTTCTTTTCTCTTTTGAGCTACTACTCTTTGGAATTCTTGAATATTGGAGATAACTATCTTATCAGGAAAAATGTCTAACTTACCATTCTTCTTGTAAGTAGCCAAAACCTTTTGCACCTCATTTACAGGTTGACCACACCAATGAGCAATATCATCAATTGTTATTTTGAGAGTTACTTCTTTTTGGTGATCATTTATTTCTTGTTTCTCTGCGAGCATCACAAATACATCACATACCTTACCGACCATGTCATCCATAAGTAATATTTGTAGTCTTCTCTTAGCATCATAAATTCTTGTAGAAAAAATTGTGAGAACTCTTAGTGCAAGTTGTGGGTTTCTAGTCATCAGAAGTTCAAAATTGGCTCTATTAAAATTCAAAGCTCTAACTTCACCAATTGCTATTGCAGTTGCTGACCTTGGTTGTTCTTCTAATATTGCCATCTCACCAAAGATATCACCAGCATCCAATACATCTAAAGTTTTGATGGAAGTACCAACAGTCTTTGTGATCTTCACTTGTCCTTCTTGGATCAAATAGAAATCATTACCAGGCTCATATTCACAAAATATAATTTCATTTGGTTGAAATACTTTACCGAATTTTCCAAACATTGCTTCAAGCATCATATATCAGAAACCTAGCCCTTTAAACTCGCAATTTTTTCTTTAGCTTCATTAGTCAATGAATCTTCAGGTTGAAGACTAAGTACTTTATTGTACAACATTACAGCTTTATCTTTCTCACCTTTTTTTTCTGTGATTGAAGCTAGATTAAAGATAGACTCTTTCACTTTCTCGCCTTTCGGAAATTTTTTGACATAATTGGAAAGAGCTGAATAGGCTTCATCTAATTTAGATTGAAAGCTCAAACATATTCCATATTGAAAATTGGATCGTTCAACTATCTTTGCCTCTTCTGGATTCTTAACTTCTTTCATATCAATTAGAGATTTATAGATAACTGCTGCTTCTTCATATTTTGAATTATCAAAAAATTGACTTGCCTTATCATAACTTTCTTTGAAAGCCTTAGATGCAGAACCTTGATTTGCAGTAGGAGCGTTAGGCGAAAAGCTTCTCTTTTCTGGTTCATAGTTAAGCTCAGGCATATTGAGCGGAAACATAGAAGATTTTTTTGCTAAGTTCAAAAGTTCCTTTGCTCTACCTGCATAATTTCCTTCAGGATAGTGAGCAATGTATCTTTCATATGCATATCTAGCATGATCAAAATTTCCCGCCTTATGAAAAACCTCAGCTACATTCATTAGCTCATAGGAAGGAGATTTTAGATCACCATATTGTCCTAATTGCTCACGCACTTTTCCATGAATTTGTCTGAGTTGACTTGAAAAGACTTTCATCATTTTTAGAATCAAATGAGTTTTTTGTGCTACGAAGAGTTCAAAGTTTGCCATTTTAAAAACAAGCACACTTGCAGAACCGACTACCTGAGCAGTTTCTTCTCTTGGATATCTTCCTAACGAAGACTTCACTCCGAAAAATTCTCCAAGTTTTACATCTTCTTTGATCTCTGTCTTTCCATCTACTGACATGTATGTTAGCACAATTCGACCACTCTGTAAGACATAGATATCATCTGCCTTGTCTTTTTCAAAGTAAACGATGGAGCCTGATTTATAAGTTCTAATGACTGGACCTGACAAAGGAGCACCTCTGGCTATAAGTTTCTGTAAACAAAAAAATAATATCTCTGTCTATTTTTGTCTATTCTTTTACATGAAACTGATTTTACCAGTTAAAAAAATTTCATTGCAAAAGTTTTAGCGGATTCACTGGTTTTACGGAACTTCCTTGAGAAACTTGGAAGTATAAGTTTTTATCTTTTCCAACAGTACCTAATAGTTTTCCTTTTTTGATGAACTGTCCCTCTTCCACAGCTATATTGTCCATATAACCATAGATCGAATAGTATCCTTCTGAATGTTCAAGAACGATCACTTTTTGATAACCCTGAAGATTATCAATAGAAAGAACTTTTCCTTCTTTGGAAGAAACAACTTTTCCATCAGAAGTTTTCAAAACAGTTCCATTATGTGGGTCATAAGTAATATCAGAAAAATCTTTCTCAACTTGAAGCTTGCCATCAATTGGTCTTTCAAACTGTGGTTTCAATTTAGGTTTTGGATAGGGAACAACTGCCCTGTTTTGCTCTTCGGGTTTCACCTCAATTTTTACAGGTTCAGGCTTGGGCTGTTGCTTTTCTTGAGCTTCAGCATTCATCTTTGTAATAGGAACATCTAATTTAGCGTTCTTTTGAATTTGATATGTGAAAATTTCGGCCTGAATTGCTAGCGAAAAGCAGCAAACTGTTAGAAAAAGAGTAAGTTTTTGCATTGGACCCAACCAGTGAGAGGATGAAAAATTTTTTTTCATAATAAACTCATGAAAGAAAATTGATTTTCTATCGTCTAAGGGAATTTATTTTCAAGTCATTTTTAATAGATAGGAAAACTTGTAAACCATTTTCGAAAAATTTATTTCTTACTTTTTATAGTAGCTTCTAGTTTTTCCAATTTAACTTTCAAACTTTCTAAGTTAGATAAAAAAAGCACTGGGTCTTTAGAAAAATGATGTTGTGACTTTAAAAATTCTGCATACGATTGATTGATATCGTCAATAGAATCATTTAAAAATCCTGAAGCTTTGCCCTGTAGATACATCTGTTTAAAAATCATTTTCTTAACAAAAGAAAATATTTCTACAATATAAGCTGGTACTAATATAAAGCTACAAATATAGAGTAAACGAAGAAACTTCCATTCATTTGTGAGTAGATGAGCAATGTATAAGTATATAATTGCAAAGATAAAGACACCTATTGTTAGATTGATTCTAGTGGTTTTAGGTGAAATACTATTGAGTAAAACAAGAACAAGTGTTGTGAATAAAAATAATAAAATTACTTCTACTGGAATTACAGTAAAGAACGCATCCAGAGATTTCTGGATTGATTCAAGTTTCACGCCAATAGATTTTAATAATTCATAAGTCTCTGAACTTTTGGTCCAAAGCTCAATTAGCTTTGCTTTGATTTCAGCGAAAAATTCTGTCATTTCAAATCCTTAGCACGAGAATAGACTAATTATAAAAATAATAAGCAAACCTCAAATCTTTGCAATCTGAGGTTTGTTTGAATTTAGTTTACGATAAACTCTCTAAAGTAAACTTCTTTAATCTTTCCGTTTGTCAAGATATGGTTGATATGAGCTTTAATCTCTTCTCGTAAATCCAGTTGATCAACAATTGTTTTCAACTCTTCTTTGTTCTTACGTGAAATGATTAAGTTGATTACGTTCTGCATTTGTGGAAGCCTACTCGCTAACTCTTGCATAAGTGCTGGTTGACCCGCCTCTACCCCAAAAGAAAGTTTGAGCTTAATAAAATGTGCTTCCCCTACATCAGATGTGTTGATTCTGAATTCTTCAGGAAAGTTAAACACATCTAGTGGTGGTGGGGCTTTTACCAAGGCTATATTCTTTTGTTGCTTATAAACAGCGTTAGCCGTTCTTTGAGCCACAAAAGTTGAAACCAAAGCTACAATGATGATTCCTAGAATCCCAGCAGCAATATAAATCAACCATTTGATGATTGGAGATTTCTTTCGCGGTTCGGCAACCGGTTTACCCTCTTCATCTTCTTCTACTTGCGTTGCTGCATCACCCATAGTTTCCTCCTAGTATTAGTTCTCGCCCTCTGTAGTAGCCTCAGTGTTAGGCAAACGGTTTTTAGGTAAACCATATCTGCTTTCTTCTGATTTACGACGGGCATTCTTTTCAGATAAAATTACAATATCGATTCTTCGATTATAAGCCTTTGCTTCAGGACTTCCAACTTCTTCTACTGCAAATGGTCTAGCGGATCCATAACTTACTGCTTGTAAAAGACCAAGATCCACCTTGCCTACATTAATCATAAATACAGTAGCGTTTACTGCTCTAGCTGCTGCTAAATCCCAGTTATTAGCATAGTTTCTTTCTTCTCTTCCCACATTTGTTCCTGGAAGAACTGCATCCTCATCACTATGACCTTCCACCTTCACGAACCTATCCAAATCTTTGATGAGACCTGAGGCTTTTTTTAAGACTTCTTTTATGGGTGGGAGTAAGATTGCTGAAGCAGGATTAAAATAGTCAGCACCAACAAGTGAGATTACGATTCCTCGTTCATCCTCAGTTACCTTGACTTTTCCCTGCTGAATTTCTGATTTAAAAATTTGAGTAGCAGTATTTCTAGATTTTGAAAGTGCTCTACCTTTAGTCTGGGAAGGAAGACTTTCTACATTCATTCCCATTTCTTCCAGACTACCTTTGGAAAGTGTTTTTCCACCATCAAAAAATCCTGTGGAAGACTTAAAGACAGAAAGAATGATTTGCATTTCTCTTTGATTAGTCTTTCCCGTTGTATAGAGCATCACAAAAAAGCATAGCAGTAGCGTCACCATGTCTCCATAGGTGAGCATATACTCTGGAACTTTTTGTATGCACTCAGGACATTTCTGCTTAGCCATGGTTTAGTCTTTCCCGTCATCCTTGAGAACTGTTCTCTCACTAGGAGAAAGAAAACTAGAAAGTTTTTCTTTTACAATCCTAGGGTTATCACCTGACTGAATGGATAGTGTTCCTTCGATCATGATTTGTTTCATGGCTAGCTCATCTTCACTTCTTCTGATAAGCTTCTTAACGAAAGGAATTGCAATCATATTCGCAACAAAAGAACCGTAAAGTGTTGTAATCAAAGCAGCAGCCATACCAACCCCAATCGCACTAGTATCCCCAGAACCTAAGTTCTGAAGCATCGCAATTAGACCAATCAAGGTTCCAAGCATCCCGAAGCCCGGAGCCAAACTACCCAGTGTATCCCACCAGTTTCTACCATTTGCGTGTCTTCCGGCGATATTACCCATTTCTGTTTCCATAATATTTCTAACTAGTTCAGGATCGGTTCCATCCACAACCAATTGAATGCCTTTCTTCAAAAACTCGTCAGGAAGCTCATTCACATCGTCTTCCAATGCAAGAAGACCTTCTCTCCTTGCCTTTTCTGAAAAAGAGACTAGGGTTGTAATTAGATTTGTAGTATCAAACTTAGTTACAAAGAAAATTTTTCTAGTAACCTTGCCCATGCCTAAGGTAGCTTCCCAAGGTGCAGAAATAATTGTTCCTGCTATTCCCCCACCAATCGTAATAAGCACTGAAGGAATATCAATAATTGAAAGTGGATTTAGTCCAGCAGTAATAACGCCCAGTGATAAAACAAAGAGACCTGATCCAAGACCAATGAGTGTTGCTATATCCATTTATTTTTTCTGCCCCTCCTTCTTTGGGGATTCTATAATTGGTTGAAAAATGGTTTTGTGAAACTCAACAACCGATTGCTTAACTTCATCTACACTTTCCCTAACAATGAATTTTTTTTCATTCACAAGGGTAACCACTGTGTCGGGAGTGGATTCAAGGCTTTCAATTTGAAATGCATTGATTGTGATTTCAGTGTTATTGAGTCTATGTAATGTTACCAAGTATTTATTCCAATTTAAAATTTCACACTAAAAAAATGTAGTGAGTTCCATTCTAGTTATCGACTGGATTTTAAATTTCTTTCGTGAATTTTTCAAGTTAGGGTACTAGACTACAACGAAGGCAGCTTTTTTGGAAAAAGCTTCTTCAAAAAGCTCTCTTTTTTGTTGGGCAGACCAAATATCAATATGTGGATCTACTTTAGAACGCACCTTAACTTTAAAAATTACTAGGTCGTTTTGAATCTCGCATTTCAAATCTTCCACAATGCTCTGGTGGCTTCTGTCTAGACCATCAGCAATTCTTAGAATTCCGCCCATTCTTTTAACAATGTTTTGGTCACTGGAACTGAGTGCGTTGAATTCTACATGTTTCGCTTTGGGAGGGCTTTTTCTGTGATAACGAGCAATTAAAGCAATCATTTCAATTTCTTCAAAATTGAACCCAACCATTAGTTCTGAATTTCGGATGATATAATAACTATGTTTGTGATGTGAGCTATGGGAAATCCCAAATCCTATTTCATGAAGCATGGAAGCTGCTTCCAAATATTCTCTTTCTGTCTTAGAAATGGAAAACTGAGCTTGTAAGTCGTCAAAAATTTTTAGACTTAGTTTTCTAACAGTCTCTACATGTTCTTTTTCATAAGGGAAAGATTCGAATAGACTATTGATTGCTTTCAATCGAATATTGGCTAAGGAATGTTCTTTATTATCCCCTTCTTGTTTCTTAATAGTATCATAGATAATTCCTTCTCTAAGAGCATATTCAGAAACAGTCATACTCTTTAAAGAAAATGCTTTAAACACTTCTTCTAGAATGATGCTTCCTGCGACAATTATGTCCGCTCTCTTGGAATCTAGTCCAGGAATCTTGGTTCTTTTTTTAAGAGTATCTGCTGCACTTAAAATCTCTCTTACCTTAAAGCATTCTTCAGCAGTAAACTGGTAATTGTTTAAACTTCTTGGTGCTGCATCTTCTCTATTGACTAGAGTTAGATTAGCCATAGCCTGAATTGTACCAGAACTTCCAATTACAATCTCGGGCTTCCATTTTTCAATTTCTCTTTTAAGAGGAGATAACATTCCCTCTACATAATATCTGCATTGTTTGATTTCAGAAGGTTGGTCGGGGTCACCATAGAAAAATTTATCAGTAAGTCTAACAGCCCCAATCTTTAGGCTTTGTGCAAAAAGGACTTCTCCTTTTTCACCAATCAAAATTTCGGTGCTACCACCACCAATGTCCACCATTAAGATTCTTTTATCAAAGACGGGAATACCTTGGAGAATTCCATAATAGATGAGTCTAGCTTCTTCAAAGCCACTAATAACTTCTAAATGAAGTCCAAGCTCTTGTTCAGCTCTTTTTAAAAAAACATCTCTATTCTTCGCTTCTCTTAATGCACTTGTGGCTACAGCTCGAATATCAGCCTTTTGCACATCAGCCAATGCCTTAAATCGTTTTAGACATTGTAGTCCTCTTTCAATTGCATCAGGAGTAATTACACTATCATTAGAACCGCCACTTCCCAATCTAACAGATTCTCTTTCTTTCCCTAAGGATTCGAAAGTTCCATCGGACTTTACTTTGACGATAATGATGTGAAAGGAATTTGTGCCTAGGTCAATTGCTGCAAGATTTCTTTCGCTTTTAAACATGAAAAAATATTGCTATCTTAGCTTGTCCTTAGCCATCTTAGCTTCTTTAGCAGTCATCTTTTTATAGTATTGAACTAGTTTTTCTAACTCACCAAGATCAGCACAACGAATCATATCAGCTTCAATTTTCAAAAACTTATTGGTTTCAAAAAGTTGGTAGAGGATTTTTTCATCTCTGTTTTCAGCAAGCCCAACCATTTTGAGAACCTCAGCAACACCAATTTCAAAATTATATGGAGTCTTTGGTCCAATCTTAGCACGGTTCTTTTCAGCAAGCATTAGGAGAGTATCTGCAATCCTTCCACCTGGATCACGAATCATTAGGTTTGCAAGTTGTTTGTAGGCAATCCAAATTCTTTCTGAAAGCAGAGTGATTAGTCTTGTAGCTAATTGTGGTTGAGCCTTCACCATGGATTCAAAGTTTGCTTTGTTGATGGCAAGTAGAGTTACATCTCCAAAAGCAAGAGCAGAAGCAGAACGAGGTTTGTTATCTAGAATTGCCATTTCCCCAAAGATATCACCATTTTCTAAAACTGCTAGCATTACCTCTTGGTTGTTTACGATTTTGGAAATTTTTATCTTTCCACCTTGAAGAATATAAAGTTCACGACCTGGCTCATGCTCACAGAAGATTACACTGTTGTCTTTATAGAAACGGTTGAACTTGGTCTCATCAATTACTGGAAGTGTGAGTGGTTGGTTCAGACTTAAGAGTTTTTTCTTTACTTGAGGAGCATACTGACCATTGGGAAGGTATTTTAGATATGCCTGATATGCATAAGTTGCATGAGGCATATTTCCTTGAGCATAGTAGTATTCAGCCATGCTGTAGAGTTGGCTGATGTCTTCATTGACAGTATTCTTAAAAGAAAGACGAGTGATTGTTTGGTCGAATTGTCTTAGCTTCATGGAGAAATAGCGAATGATTTTCATCGCAACAGGAGTGTTTCTTTGGATTAGAGTTCCGAACTGGTCATAGTTCACTGAAATCAAAGAGACATTCGTTAAGGCTCTTGCAGATTCAATCTGTGGGTGCTGGCTCATTGCAGCAACTACCCCGAAAAAGTCTCCAGGTCCAAGAACCTGATTAGGATCTTCGCCAACCACAGGGTTTTCGCGTCCTACATTCACTTTACCTTCTCTGACAATATAGAAGTTATTAACTTCTTTTTTACCCTCAACAATGATATAAGAGTTCGCGGGATAATTTACAATTTGGAAACTTGGTGCCTGAGCGGTGGTTTGAGGTGGTGTTGGAGCTGCTGTTGACATACTCAATCCTTATTTTATACTAACCATTCAACAGGAATGAATAAATTCATCCCTATCATAACTAGAATCGTGCTAGGGTATTAATTTTCAAACAATAATTTTTCTAAAAAAACAATTTTCCAAAGTTTTCTATTTTGAAACGGAAAAATCAGGTTGCGCACAAGAAAATCGCCCTAAATTTTTTGCCAATGCAGTATATTCGGATAGAATTACTCCAAACTATCTTTTTTTTCATTCATACAGTTTTTGCGAATGGACTTCCAAGCTTTATTCAGGATAATTTTTTCGGGTTTAAACTTTTCATTTTTGAGTGCATTTTTGATATATTCCATTCTTTCGGGACTTGCAGGGTGAGTGCTGAGTAATGCAAAGCCTTCTTCCTTCTCATTAGAAACCCTTTCAAAAAATTCGCCTAAACCTTTTGCAGATATTTTGTTACGATTTAGAATCGTAATTGCAACCTTATCAGCTTCTCGTTCAAAGTCTCTAGAATATTTATATGCTAGTAATGTGTTAGAAACCTCACTCATTGTTTCTACGATTGGAATTGTATCTGTGCCACCAACCAGAAAAGAAAAAAAGATACTAAGTCCAATTGCCTTGATGATATTACGAATACCATGCCTGTTCTCTACATGGGCAACTTCATGTGCTAAAACACCCAAAACTTCCTCCGGACTTTCAGAGTTTTCTAAAAGACCTGAAAAGAAAAAGATCTCTCCATTTGGCAAACTGATTGCATTAGCAATTGGATTATTTAGAATCTTTACTTTAAACTCAGCACCCTTATGAAAAAATTTTTTTCCATATAAATTTAAGAATTTCTCCAGAGATTTATCAGAGCATACTTTTTCATTTGCTAGAATGCTATCGGAAACTAATTTTCCAATTTTTGAATCCACTGAGATTGGAATAATCTTATAAACATTTTCAATAATGTAATAGAAAGATAGTCCTAGGAAAAGCAAAGCAACTAACGCATAACCAAAAAATTTCTTGTGCGAATTTCCGATGGCTATATCAATTTTTTTCAAAGTACCAACTGATACATTTAATCTATAGTTATAGATATACTGCACATCGGGACTATCCTCTAAAAAAAAGGTAGAGTGAAAGTTTGGATTTTTGGGAGGAGAATATACTAGTCTATGAGTTCCATTGGATTCCTTACTTAGATCTATAATATCTTTTCCATAGATGGGAATTCTGATTTCTCCATAAGACTCAGATTCTCCAATGAATTCTAGAAAATTCTCTTTGAAAAATAACTTTCCTAAAATTGGTTTTGGAGAAACTCCATCGAAGTATCTACAAGAAATCTCTCTAGACATTATTTATAAACCATCACCGGGAAGTGCCATATCTCCCAGATCAGTAGCAACATCGCCTAACGCTTCTGCTTGAGAAAAACTTCCGATTATAGAATCAAAATCTATATCTCCTTCATAAACAAGGTGAGATAAGATTAATTTTCTTAAATTAATTACTGCCCAAGGAAAATAAAAACCAAAGGTGAAGATGATAAAAAGAATATTTTTAAACATTACACCAAATACCATTTCACCTGTTAAAGTCTTTAGCGAAAATCTGTTTCCTTCAAATAGGATATGACTTACAATATATTTTCTTAGGTTTACATAGAACCAAGGTGCATAGATTCCACAGGTAACTAACGTTAGTATAAATCCAGAAACATATGTCCCAAAAAGTTCACTACCCTTTCCATCAAATTTGAAAGGTCTATTGCCATAAAGAGAATGACTCGCTACATAATTAAAATAATTGCAATATGCCCAAGATGTATAAAAAAACAAGGTGATAACACTCAGTACAAAATTAACTATTATGATTTTAAAAAATCCATTTCCAGTTCCAATGAACCTAAATCGAACTGACCTATAGGATGTTCTACTGAGTCTATATCTCAATGCTGCTACAATTATGTAAGGAGTCAATGGAAGGATGATTAAGTAACTAAATAGTGAAGATACAAGTTCTGCATTCTTTCTACCAAATTTTGGTTCCAACAAAAAAACGAGCCCAAAGATAACTACTAAAAGTACTAAAACTATGCCCAGATATTTTAATGTACCAATAAATCGCTCTTTTCCTGTTCCATGATAATCAAAACTTTCACCTATGAATCTAGTATTTCTATATAGAAATTGTTTTTCTTTTACAAATGCCCAAGCACTATAGATACCAAGAGTTACTCCTGTTAACATCCTGTTTACAAATCTTAAAATAAAAAAATCTGTGCCATCTCCCACAAATTCGAATCGATTCAGTTTTACTTCTTCCATGTGAACATCCTATTTAATTATAACCAAAAAACTATTCATTTTGGAAATTATTAGTACAAAATTTTATATATAAAAATTTGTCTATGGTAAAATAAGGGATATTCTAAACTTTAAAAATAAATAGGAGGGCTGATCCCGTATTTCATAAGTTTTTTCCAATTATAAAACTTAAAATATATTTCCAATCCATTGTATAATTCTTGTGCTGATTCATAAGGCTCTTTGAATTTATCTTAATAGTTTACAAAGCGCCCAAGTTGTTCTAGATACACTCCTTTAACTCGTTAAAGTTAACAAAATGAAGTTAGGCTCTGTGATAAATTTAATCCTTGACAAAATTTATTAATTATATAAAAATTATAACAACTATATAGAATAGACTTGTTGAAAAATAAATCAGTGAAAGTGGATTCACCCTTACCCTATGCGGGTGAAATTCCTTTATACTCTAATTTTTCAACAACACTAATAGTAATCAGACTTTAGATTTAGCTTATAGATTATTAGTTTAGTTTTCATATTTTATGAATTGGGGTATTAAATGGAATTAGAGGATAAATCATACATTGCAAATCATATTTGTTATGAAGGTCTAGATGAAATTCAAAGATTATTTTTGGCTCATAAGTTAAACTGTCATGTTGCGTTAGATGGTCCACCTGGTGTAGGTAAAACACAAAGTATATTAGAAATTTCTAAAGTACTTAATCTGAAATTATTTACCAAAAACTGTTCTACAAGAACGACTGAATCTCAAATTATTTCCTTCCCAACTTTATCTGTTAAAGATGGAGCGAGTGTAACTTCTTACACAAGTGGTCCTTTAGTGAGAGCAATGAATGAGCCAGGGATTTTTTACGGAGATGAATTTAATCTACTTAAAGAGGATGTGCAAAAGAGATTAAATAGTGCATTTGATGACAGAGCTCAGATTGATAGATTGGACGGAGCAATTATCCAAGCAAAAACTGGATTTTGGGGAGTCATATCTTACAATCCATCCCAAAGTATATCATCTAGAGACTTAGAAGATTCAGTTGCAGATAGGTTTATTCATTTTCATTATCAAAAATGGGATTCTGATTTCTCTGCATTCATCTCTACAAATAAAGCGATGCTAGGATTGAAAAAACCTAATAAAGCTCCTAGTGAAAAAGATTTTGGGATCGAATTACAAACTAGAGCAATTAGTAGGGATAATTTTTATGTTAGATTCATTCATGGAGGAAAAATTGGTTGGAAAAATTTTTACACTGGAATGGAAGAAAATATACAACCAGAATTCATTTATAGAATTTATGATAAAACAAGTATTTTTAAAAAAATTGTATCAGAAACTGAAAGAAATAAATTTTTAACAGAACTCAATAGCCAATGTTATTCTGAAAAAGAATTCTCAAGAGTTTTATCAAGATTCACAGAGCTAATTCAATCTCTAAGTGATACTGGCAATTCTAGTATTCTGAAAAAAATTGGACTCACTGATTTACATGAAAAAGAAGATTTGGAGTTATTGGTAGTACATCCTGCTTCCATAAGAATTGAAACATCTGCCCTGAAACATTATTATTATCTATTAGAAAACGGATTTTCAAAATATCTTTCCCAGTCCTATGCTACTAGATTAGTAATTGATCAAATTTGTTATGGACAGTATCGAGACAAGAAACTTAGAGAAAACACTGCATACAATTTATTAAACATTATTGCCCGATCATTTCGTTTATTTGCTGATAATTCAAAGTATAATACGAAACTTATTTCTGAAAGTTTGTTCAAAACCTAATGGCTTCAAAAAATTTCTTAAATAAAATTCCACAAAATCTGAAAGATAAAGTTAACAATGATTTCAAAGGATTTGAAGCTCAAAAGGATGTATTTTATAATACTGCAGAACTTATATTTGAAATAGAAAATATTGATTCATTTATTGAACTTATTAATGATTCAAATTTTTATAGTTATTTGAATAAAAGAAAAACAATTTCTCCTACAAGATTTGGAGAACAGCTACAAAGAATTTTTAGAAGAGTAATTGAAGAAATTCCCATTGGACTCGTTGGGTTAGTTGCGTTAGAAATGGCTAGTCCAGAATACATCAAAACAGAAAGAATTTTTTTTCTTAAAAAAGATGATCATTCTCTATTAGTTGAATTTGAAATTAATTTTAGAAGAGTCATAGAACAAATTCCATCTTTAAAAAATGATTATTTAAATTTAGTAACTGAAATTCATTTTCTAGAATGTGTAAGCTTAGAAAAAGAAGTTTCCAAATTTATTTTTGAAAAAATCACTGACTATTTGATTTCTTGTAGGAATTATAAATTAACTTTAAAGTTATGCATAAATTTATTAAGACCGTTTGTTCAAAGATTTATATTAATATCCATTGATCATGGGATTTGGAAAAAATATATTCAATCTATTTTAGTAATTTTAACAAACCCTTCTTATGTTGATAATTACTTAAGAACATTAGAAATTTATTCCAATAGATTTAGTACTAAAAATAAAAAATTAACTAATGATAAAAAGTTGTTGGAAGAATCAAATGATTTAACTCCATTTTTAGTAAGTTTATCTAAAGAGGAAGAATTTAAAACTTGGAAAGAATTTCTAAAGCTTTACGGAGATCATAAAAATGATTTCGAATATTTTGTTTGGAATGAAATTTTTCGTTTACCTATAAATAAGAATTACATCGCAATGGAAATATTAGTTTCTACTCCATTTGCAAAAATGCGTTCTTATTATTCTGCAAACACTGGAGTGTTAAAATTTTTAATTCGCAATATTATTACTTCATTGGAAGAATTAAAAATGAGAAATATTCCTGCAAGTTCTTATAAATTAATTCTTAAACTTTTCTTAAATCTCAAAGTAAATAGAGAATATTTAAAGAGAAGAGCTTTTTTCTTTCATATACTAAAAGAGTTTACTAATTCAAAGTATATTGAATTAGAATTACTTAGGTTTATTTTCTTTGAGTATATATTCATCGCAACTGGTATTGTTCCCAATTATCATATTAAAATGGAAAAATTTTGTGATGATAGTCATAGGGTTTTTTGTGATTGGGTGGACCTAAGTTATTCAAGAGCTCTAATATTAAAACCAAATGAAAGATTACAATTTTTTCTCCCAGTTTTTGAATATTTTAGAAACGTTATCTGGTTTAATGCAACAGAAAAATTTTCCAAATTTGAATATCGATTTAAACAGTATCAATCTGCGATACTATCAGTCAATAGAGAGGACGAAGCAATTGATGAGCTTGAAAAAGTTACGAGTGATGAATTTATTCAGTATACTGATAGTTTTTTTGAAGTTTTCTATTCTAAATCAGAATTAATACATTTAGCAATAAAAAGTGATTATTGGTATCGTTTGACCTTAGAAAATTCTAGACCATATATTCAATCAGTATTATTAAATCTTATTGGAACCATTAACTTGGTAGCTGGTCAATCTGGAGCCTACACTGATGGAAAAACTATTTATTTACCGGAATATATAAATAGTTTTAAAGATAATTTATTTCCTATAGAGAATAATCGAAATTTAACTTTGTATATTGGACTAGCATTACATGAATGTGGACATATTCTTGGAGGTAGTTTTCGATTCAATTTAATATACTACATGCGAACGTTAGAAAAACCAAATCTATTCAAACATATTATGAATATATTTGAGGATCATAGGATTGAATCATTTATCATCCAAATGAATGTTTATCCTCAGACAAAAGACATTATTACTACTTTAAATGAATTCCTAACAGTTAATAATTGGAAACAAGAATCTCCTATTTATCAAGAATTTCTTTTGCACTGTTTTGATGAAGCAAATGATTATGAAACAGTTTTAACAAGATTCTCAAATTACACTGAGAAAAGAAATAAACTGCTGAACCTCAAAGTAAATACCGGTAGATTTTCTAATCTAATTTTGCTTAAGGAATATATTGTGAATCGATTGAAAAATATGAAGATAAGCAATCCATTTGGTGCTTATGAAATTTCTAGGGAGGTTTATGAAATAGTAAAGCATTGGTTATTGGAAGATCTTGCTGATATTGAGGATCCAAAAGGAATACATAGTTATAGAGAAGAATTAGCTACTGAGAATGATGAATTACAGCCGAGAACCATTTTAACGGAAGAAGAACTTCGAGAACTATACAATTCCTATAATCAGAATCCAAGACTATTTGTTCAAGAAAATTTTTTACCTGATGTTCCGCAAATGCATGCTGGGGCTAATGAGAAAATTGAATCAAAAGGCATCTCAGAAATTATACTAGACGATAGTATCGAAAAACGATACCAAGAAGCTGGAACAATCGATCTTAGTCATAGAACAAGAGTAGATGATTTGTCGGCAGAGAATCAAATTACTTCTAGCTATGAATCTGAAACTCTAACAAGGAAAAAATTAAAAATTAAAAAAAAGAAATCAAAGGTTGTTTATTCAATTGACCCTAAAACTAATTCAAGGACAAAACTCAACGAGATTAAAGAGTATTTAATTTCGGGAATAGATAACAATTTTATCAAAAAAATGAGAAAATGGGATTTCCTCAGAAAGAGAATTCTTAAAGAACTTAGCAGTCTAGAAATTCAGAACAAAGAAACTCATGATCTATCTTCCATTGAAGGTGAAATCAATATGGAGGCTTTATTAGAGATTATCAGTTCCCCCAATAAAGTTGGTGTTTTTGATTATCTAGACAATTATACTGAATATTATAAATCATTAGATGTGGTGATTGGCATAGATGCAAGTGGGTCAACTTCTATGAATACAAATTCGGAATATACAATAATTGAGATTGAAAAGGCATTTGCAATGATTTTCGGGGAAGCTCTTTCTACTTTTACGAATAGAATTTCCTATTTAGCTTTTGATTCTATGTCTTCTACAAATATATATAGAGCAGCTACGATTCGAAATGTAAGTGCAATCAAATCAGGCAATGGTAACAGAGATGGAGATTTTATTCGTTTTGTTAATGACGAACTAAAAAAGAGTACTTCAGATTTGAAATATTTTTTCTTTTTGTCTGATGGACAACCAAATTCAGATAATTATAACGGAAAAGAAGCGTTAGACGACACTCTGATTGCACTAAGAGAAGCGAAAAATTCTGGAATACGAGTCATTTATTTTAATATTGATATCGCAAAGAG
>JANRLP010000080.1:0-36617 GCA_033762425.1 Leptospiraceae bacterium | reverse complement strand
ATAGAAATCTTCCAGCATTGGAACCCAAACTACCATCTCTTTGATCTTGATTAGTGTTTGCATTGCGAATTGTTTCTTCGCCACTCTCTATTATGCTATAAGCAAATGCACAACTAGCAACAGAACCACTACCAATCCCTTCATTAATTATTTCTAGTTCACATTTATCCCTTTCTGATCCTACAAAACAATTCAGTAAAAGCAAAAGAACAAAATAATATATTTTACGACTTTTCATGTTTTTACTCATTGGTAACAGTTTTTGCAGTTGGATAACTTAATCCTAAATGTAGGACCTTTGCATCAAATGAACTAAAGTTACTCGATTCATTTACTCGGCACTGGATAACCAATTCTTCATTTACACCTAAAATAAACATTTTCTTAAATTATTCAATTATATTTTTAGGGGAAATTATAACTTAGCCGGTTATTGTGTTGGATAAAAATTTTCTTGTTTATGAATTTACATCATTTACCCTCCCCATTCATTCAAAAGTCCTCCTTGGTGGATATAAAGAATTTCTTCTTCTGAATCGAATAGAGTATGTACTGTTTTTGCGGAATACGTAGGTTCTAAATAGATTCCTTTTTTTTCTTGTTCTGAAATGAATTCGATTAGTTCTGGATTCTTTTCTCCAAACCTAAGTTTGATTTTGGGAGAAACGAGTTCTATTTGCTTCCATTCTATTCTGTGTTTTGTCCATTCAAGATAATTCTTTTCTAGTCTTTCTTTCAGCGAATCTTCTCTTTCTCCAATCAATACTCCTACAATCTTTACCTCTGTTTCACGATAGCAATCGTATGCCGAAAGTAATGTAAGTCCCGAACCAATATCCAGTGCAATTTTTTTAGGCTCGTGAATTGTGTCAATATGCTGAAAGTATTCCTTTAACTTTATAAAGCTCGATCTATGAAATCCAAACCTAGGAACTAAGAATGAATCCTTAGTTTCCTCAGGAATTCTATCGGGATACCAATGATCGGAAAATTTTTTCGCAAGCAAGTAATTCATACTCCGAAACCTATACCTAGAGTTTGGAAATGAATCAACCTGAAAACCATTGCAGTGAAAGTATATAGAATAGCTTGCGAATAGATTGGAGTTTGGATCCCCTGTTAGTAAAATTCTTTTGATATTTTTTTCTTTCAAAAAAATTTCTAGTCCCCTTGCTTTCCAATACTTAGTGCTGAAATCGCAAAAACTCCTTTCTCTAAGGATTTGAATATGATTCAATCTATACAAAATAAATTTAGGATTTTCAGAAAATAGTTTATTCATAGTAGATTATCTAGATCAGTAATTTCGCTAACGCTCAATTAGTAATCTGTTTAGACAGGGAGCCTGTCGGCAACACTTCTGCAGGCTCAGTGCATCGCTTGGGCTTGCAGCCCAAACCCGCATACTTTTGGTTAAAATAAAATTCAACTGAAAACCTTTATTTTGAATTACCCTAGAAATCTAAATACCATTTTTTTGTATCAAGTAAATATTTCTAATAGGAATAAAAACAGTTTAAGAAAAATTGATTAGAAGTCTAGATAGTACCATGAAACTTTTTATTGTAGAATCTCCTACCAAAGCGAAAACGCTAAGAGCATATCTTGGTAAAGACTTTCTTGTATTAGCAACAATGGGTCATATCTTGGACTTACCCAAAAATAGACTTGGGGTGGATGTGGAAAATGAGTTCAAAATCGACTTAGAGGTACTTCCCAAAAAAGGCAAACTAGTCACTGAGATACTTTCTAAAATGAAAGTAGCAGAAATAGTCTATATTGCTACCGATCCCGACAGAGAGGGGGAAGGAATTGCAAGCCATCTATTGAACTTTAAAGTTCCCAAGGTGAAAGTCCATAGGGTTCGACTCAAAGAAATCACCAAAGAAGAATTAAACAAAGAGCTAAAGAAAAAAGAATCCATCAATCAATTCCTAGTGAACTCTCAAGAAGCGAGAAGGGTTCTAGATCGAATTCTTGGGTTTGGACTGAGTCCAGAACTTTGGCATGTCAAAAAAAATCTTTCTGCGGGAAGAGTTCAGTCTGTGGTTTTAAAATGGATTTGTGAACGAGAGACTGAGATTCGGAATTTTAAACCTGAAATTTATTATGAACTATTTCTTGAAACTAAAGAAGGTTTAAAATTTTATCTACAAGAGAATAAAGAAAAGAAAAAATTTATTTCCTTAGAAGAGCTAAAGAAAATCTTTCCTAAAGAACTAACCAATTCTAAAGAAATTAGTATCGGTCAGAAAAATTTTTCAAACAAAGAAATACTATTAATTAGCGATACTAAGAAAAAAAATATCAATCGTTATCCACCAATGCCCCATACCACTGCCTCACTTCAAAAAGAAGCAAGTCAAGTCTTGGGTTTTAGTCCCGAAAAAACAATGAGAATTGCGAGCGAGCTTTTTGAAGGTGTAGAAACAAGTTCAGGTAGAAATGGAATCATAACTTATCCAAGAACTGATTCTGTAAGAGTGAGTGAGGAAACTAAACAAAAAGTAAAAAAAATTTTAACTACAAAAGGTTTTGAATTTAAAGATAGGAAATCCAAACTCGCTAAGAATAAAGTTCAGGATGCACATGAGGCAATTCGCCCTTCAAACCTAATGCTATCGCCGAACGACTTAGATAAAGTTACTAAAGATGAAAAAAATTTATATAAACTCATCTATGATAGAGTAATCACCTCCTTTATGGCGGAAGCGGTCTATGAAGAAAATAAGATTTTTGGAAAATGGAGAGACCTAGACTTTCTTTGTAGTTTTGAAAGATTAGTGAGTGCAGGCTATCTTGCTTGGAAAAACCAAACCACAGAAAACAAACAAAATTCTTCCATACAGGTAGGAGATAGACTAGAACTTGAAAGTTATTCTATTGAAGAAAAGACAACAAAACCCAAAGAAAGATTTACGGAAGCTCTTCTCATAGATAAAATGGAAAAGTCGGGAGTGGGGCGACCTTCAACCTATGCACCCACGATTTTGACCTTACTAAAAAGAATTTATATAACGATTGATAAAAAAATTATTTATCCAACAGAACTAGGTGAAGAAGTAAATTCAGTCATAAGCAATAAATTTCCTAATTTTGTATCTGATGAATATACTAAACAAATGGAGGAGGAATTAGATAAAATTGAGTCGGGGGAAATTTCTAAACTAGATTTTTTGAATCAGTTTTATAAAGACTTCTTAGAAAAACGAAAAGAAGCAAAAAGCGTTTTTATCAAAAGACAAGCAAAGAGAATCTGTCCCAAATGTGAAAAAGGAGTTCTTATGAACAAGGTTTCAAGAGAAAAAAAAGCCTATGAACTCTGTTCTAGATTTCCTGACTGTGATTTCATGCAGTATAGAACCTAAAGGAAACAAGATTACTAGCCGATTTTAGTCATATGAAATCTTTTATTATAGCTTTTTTTCTATTCACATTTGTTTTTTTGGCTGCCGAAAAAGCAGAAGACAAGGTAGAACTCATCATCTCAGACCCAACAAAAAAAATTGAGGGTTCTTGGGGCAAAGAAGCAGATGAAGTAGAAGCATTTCAAGACATCAAGATCATTGATGAACTCAGCGAAGAAAGTACTGTTGCTAGAATGGAAGAAGCTAGAAATCATTTCAATGCATCCCTCGCAACCTATAAAGCAGCAGAGAAACAAATCAAAGATAAAAAAGACTTAGCTTCTAAACAGACAAAACCTCAGGATAAGTATGATTGGCAAAAAAGGGCGAGAGAGGTTGAGCAGGAAAAAGAGTACAAAAAGATTTCTTTCGAAGGTAGAAAGAATGCTGTGGTAGAGCTTGTGAAAGGCATGAACGCAATTGATCGAATTGAAAACCCTAACACTATTGCTTCTCAGATCTATATTGATCTCAAGGCTTCCCTTTACCGTGAATACATCAAACACCAGTTCAGAATGAAAAACTATAACCAAGCTATGGAAATCATTGAGATGTACATTGCACTTGGAGATAAATTTGCTGGTGAGGCAGAGCCAAATAAACTTCTTGCAATTTGTTATGAGTCCAACGAAAGACAGGCTTCTAAGTATAAAAAAGATGCAAGTGCAAGAGACTTTCGCAGAAAGAAAAACCAACACATGTTGAAGTATGCTGAACTTGCTTATGGTAAAGAATCTAACCAATACAAAAGAATTTTAAAAAAAATAGGACCAATTGAATTAGAACCAGTGCAAGCTCCTATTGGGCAATAGTCTATTCTAGTCCTGAATAAATAGTCTCGAAACTAGTTTCTAAGTACTTTGCTGTGGCTATATGTCTTGCCTTGAATTGTTGTTTCAGTTTTTGAACAATGAAGTATTTGCTGATTGGAAGAGCAAAAAAATCAAACTCGATTTCATCACTTAAAATTGCTCCCTTTTCATGAGAGAAGAATTTATGTTTATGTTGAAAGAATAAAAAAGGTCCTGACTCTTGGCTATCTTCAAAAAAAGAATTTTTTTCATATCCTGTATGCATTGCGACCCAAATCTTTTTCACAAAAGGAGCTAACGTTACTTCTAAGATTGCTTTTGCACCCACTTGGATGTTTTCAGGTCTTTGAATTACTTTGACATTCGGATCTAAACCAACAAGAGTATCAAATCCATTTTTATCTTCGTGAAATTCAAATAATTTTTCTATCTTGGTATTAAAAATGGATCTATGGATAAACTTAGCACTCATAAACTCTCCTAACTATACTTAAAAGTTAAGATAGAATCAGTCAATTGTTATCTTATTTTAAAATTCTAGATTTCTTCAACTTTTGGATTTCCTGTAAAATTCTAAATTTATCGTTAATTAATGAATAGATGGTGTCCCTATCAAATTCTCTCACAAGAAAAGATGTCTCAGGATTTTTCACGATAAAATCGAAGAAAACTAGCTGTTTCTCTTCTGGAAATAATTTTACCAGCTCAATCAAATATTCCAATTTTAAGAATATCCCATTTTGATTACTCACAAAATTAGAGCCTTCAATGAAATGTTTACTTTTTACTTTTTTTCGAATAGTATCATATTCCGATAGTATAAGATTCTGAATGCTAGCAATGTCTGATTGATCACTTCGAAAAAGTGTTGCATGATAGTATAAATCAGTTTTTAAATCATTAAAGTTTAGCAAATTTGCAATACTTGGTTTAACCTTGATAAGCACATCCATTTCTTCGTTAGAATAATAATGATTAAGTTCTTGAAATAGAATTTGAAAGTATTCATGGTTACTTATTATTGCAATGGACTCATCACTTAAATAAATAATCAATGAAGTAGCTAATCTAATTTTTTCTTTTGATTCAGCTATTGAATTTGATTGTTTACTTGATTGGTAAAGAATGTAAATGATTAGATTAATAATTCTTTCCTGAGTGATTTCACTAAAGTAGTTTAGGAAATTATTAGAATTTTTATACCAATAATAAATACTTTTTTCGTTCTCTTTCCAAAGGGCAAGCTGAGCATCTTGGGAAATTTCATTGAGTAAATTTGATAATTTTTTCAAATTTTCAGTAGAATGAGTTAAACTTAAATTTTTTAGTGTTGGGTATATTTCATTGAGGATATAGTTGACTAATTGAGAGTTATAATCATTTGATAGAATGAATTCTTCAAATTCAGAAACTGAAATATCAGGGAAAATATGTATAAGAGAATTCAGTTTTGGAATACCACAAGGATTAATGAAAAGTTCATTAACTTTTTGATCTATCAATTTCATTACCATTGACTCCAAGAAATTTAGTAGAAAAAATAGGTATTAATAGTTTGCTTACTTGTCAAACATTTTTTTGTAAAAAATTTATTTCTTGAATTGTTCTAAATGAATTAACTTAAAATAACTACAGATTAAGTTTTCTTCTAGTAGTCTTAATCTCTTCTATGATTTTAAATTTATCTCTGATCAAAGATGAAATAATATCCCTATCATAGTCTCTAATCAAAAATTTTGTCTCGGGGTTTCCAACTAGTTCTTCCAGAAAAAACATTTGTTTATTCTCGGGGAAAAGTCTAATGAGTTCAATTAGATATTCAAGTTTTAAGAAAATTCCATATTGATTGGAAATAAAATTTGCACCTTCAATAGAGAGTTTATTTTTCACCTTTTTTTGGATGGATTCATATTCTGAAACAATTAGATTCTGAACACTGGCTATATCAGATTTATCACTTAGATAGAGAGTTGCATGATACCTAAGATCTGTTTCCGATTCACTAAAATTCAATAGAGAAAGAATCTCAGGTTTCATTTTAATGAGAATACTCATTTCTTCTTGGTTGAATGTTCTATGAAAACCTTCATAGAGTCTTTGAAAGTATTCATGTTCACTAATAGTAGCAATAGATTCTTCATTCAAATAGATCAAAAGTCCAGTGGCAAGCTTTAATTTCTTCTTGGCATCTTCAATTGATTTTGAGTGTTTTATTGAATTATAGATCAAATAAATCATATTATTAACCATTCTTTCTTGATTTATCTCTCGATAGTAGCTATGGATCACTTGCGTGCTTTTGTACCAATCATACAATCTAGGTTGTTTTTCTTCCCATAGAGTGATCTGAGCATCCTGAGAAAGGGAATTCAATAGTTTGATAAATTGATTTAAACTATTTTGCCATTGTTCAGATTTATTAGAAATTAGCTGTGGATAGATTTCATGAAATATATAATTGACTAAGCTGGAATTTTCTTTGGAAGAGAGAATGAAACTACTAAATTCAATCGGTATAAAACTAGGGAAGTTTTCAATTAGAGTATTGAATCTGGGAACCCCATAAGAATTGAGAAGAAGTTCTAAGACTTTGGAGTATTTATCGTCATTCATATAAACTTAGGAACTTAGCCTCATTCCTTCCTTGCACATTGCATATTGCATGATAAAAATAATTTATTAATTATATTAGAAATATCTTATATAATTAATAAGATATTTCTACAAAACTTAGTTAGAACGAAATAATTATTGTAATAAATATTCAACAATTTTTTTCTCATATTGAGAAAAAAATCTCATATTGAGAGATGATAGTATTTATTTCTGATTAACTTTGTACAAAATAACGATTTTGGATGATTTAAATCTATCTTTGAAACATAAAGGATTCATTCCTTGGACAGTTAGCGTTATGCGAAATCATAGATATCAAAATTAAGTAAGTATAAAGTCTGAATTGATTTATTTAATTCATCTCTGGAGATCATATGAAGTTTTTTAATTTATGAAATATTTTATTTACAAAGCGGGGTGTGGGGTTGCAAACCCTACAAACGACCCTTTTTTTAATCAATATTGATATGGGTTCATTTACCGAAATAAGAAGATTTGATGTGATTGATCTTAAAACTAATGAAAGAAAAGACTATATTGATTATTTTAAGACTTAAGTATTATACAAAGATTGTGAAAATAATTTCAATAGATTATTAATTTTACTAGATTAAGTACTATATAGTCATTAGAATTGACAGAACCCAGTAATAAGGTTTGTAAAGATGATTTTTAGTAATTTTTTTAGGATTTTCTTTTTAACACTTACATTTAGTTTCTCATTTTCTATATTCGCTCAACTCACTCCAAATTCTAGAAAGGTTCTAATTTCAAATTTTCAATCTATGGATGGCAAACAAAATTCTGCTACCGAAAAAATCATCCAAGAAAAAATGCAAAAAAAGCTTGCTGAGAGTGGGTATGAGGTAAGTCAATCCACAGGGAATACTATCGCTAGCCGACTTAATTTTGCTAAAGAGAATAATGTAAAATTTTTGCTGGAAGGATATTATGAAAAAAAATCTCCCGAATCCAATTTGAATCTATTTGTTCAAGTTTATGATCCAAACACGGGAAAAATTATAGATGCCTATAGTGTCACTGATGATATTTATGAATCAGAAGGACTAAAACTAGACCCCAAAGAAATTTTGGAACCAGATGAATCAAGAGCTGAAAAATTATCTAATAAGATAAGTTTAATTTTAAGATCAAATCCTAATAAGAAAGAAAATCGATCTAATATTGAATCCTATATTCTACCTAGACTAGTTGATAAAACAAAAACCTATCTTCCTTCTAATGAAAATAGTGATGCGAAAGCTGCTCTGGAAGTTTTTGATATCTTGCAATCTCAAATAACAGTATCAAGTACAAAGGTTGCCAAAAAAACTAATGAAGCTCCTAATATTGTCTCAGTAATTCAAAACAAAGAACTACAAGATTATGGTAGGATTTCCATTAACGATGTACTATACCATCTACCCGGTTTTGCACCTTCTCAAATCAATGATAGAAGAACTGTTACTTCAAGAGGAATGTATGAGGGTTGGAACAACAATCATCTTCTAGTCTTGAAAGATGGAGTTCAATTCAACGATGCTTTTTATGGAAGTGCTTATACTTGGGAGATAACCCCACTAAATTTTGTTAAGTCAATGGAAGTAATTAGAGGACCCGGTTCCGCTCTTTATGGTTCCAACGCAACTAACGGTGTGGTTAGTTTGAATACATATTCAGGTTCAGACTTAAAAGGTGAGATTCGCACTAGAGTTCGAGCAGGTGACCAAGGCACAAGAATTACTGATATTATGACGGGAAACACTGGTAAGTATTTTTCCTATCTAGTAAGTTATAATTCTTTTCAAACAAGTGGAAATAATTATAGAAACTTTGATGGATCTGGTAGAACAGATGCATTTGGATTTCTTGAAAAATTTTCTCATAAAGATTCAAGAAATAGTTATTATACTTTTTTAAAACTAGAAGGAGAAAAAGAACTTAAAGGACTTTCCATTCAGTATCATAGACAAGCATGGAACTATCAAACATTTAATGGTTGGTTGCAGAATGTTCCTGATTTCAATGATAAACTTTCAGAAAGTAGAGATTCCTATGTAGTTAAATACACTAAACCCATAGGAGATAAACTTTCACAAGAATATGTCTTTAAATATGCAGATAATAATTGGGACTATAACACTCGTTTTTTTCCAAATACAAAGGACTATCCTGTTGGAGTTTGGGAAAACCTAAAAACTAAATTAGATACTTTTTTTGCTAGAGCACAATTAACTTACTTACTATCAAATGGTGGTACTATAGTAGGAGGAGTGGAAGGAAATAGAACAGTTTATAATGGGGATATTGAACATAATAGTAATTATGATGTGAATCTCAAAGGCAATGGAACTTACTTTCCTAATAATGCATTTTTACCTCTAAATCCTTTTATGGATTGGATTTACAAAAAACCAATCAATAAATTTGCAACATTTGCTCAAGTATCTAGTGGAAGAATTCTGGATAAAAAAATTGAAGTTACTATCGGGATTCGATATGATGAAACCTCCATAAGATTTCGAGGAATTGATATACCATATGGGGATGTATTAGGTTATCCTTCTTTAAACTATACAGATAGAAATTCTGAGTTTAGTTATAATTATACAGTCCCAACTAGATACTTAGGAGCTCCTTTTGTTACTAATGAAAAGAAAACATATCGCAAAACAAGTCCAAGACTTGGTTTAGTATTTTTTGCTACAAGCCAACTAACGTTCAAGGCGATGACAGGAGTTGCTTTTAGAGAGCCTGCACCAGGTGAACTATTTGGAGTAAATACATTAGTTGGTGGATCCAACAATCCTAGAAAAATTAGTCCTGAGGTTATTACAACCAATGAACTAGCAATGGACTATTTTATGAATAGATATTTGAATTTGAGAGTGAATTTATTTCAAACTAGATTTCAAAACGTAATAGATTATAATGGAACAAGTAATGCAGTTTCGAATGTTTATACTCTAGGTACAAGAGGAGTAGAAACAGAATTGTTGGTTTTGTACAAAAACATCACGGGTTTTGTGAATTTTTCACGATTCTTTAGATATGCGGACAATAATCTGGATGCTGCAATTTCCAAACATCCAAAGGAAGTAACGATTGCACCATCGACTGTTGCAAATTTTGGTATGACAGTGAACTATCTACAATTTCTCTTTAGCACCTCAGTTCATTACCAAGGTTCGGTTGCAAGAAAGACAAGTGATTTAGGCAAGATTGAACCAATCACAGGTTATCTTTTGAACAATGACTATAGCAATCCTTATAGTTATCCACAGTATAGACCTAGAGTCTTGCCTGCATGGTGGAATATTAATATTAGAATGATGTATAAAATCACTGAGGATCTACAACTTGGGTTTAATATATTAAATTTATTAAACAATCAACAAACACTTATTCAAAGAAGTAATTATCCTTTTGATTATATCCGAGAAGAAAGAAGATACTTACTTGAGTTCATAGGAAATTTTTAATACGCATAACGCAAGATGAGTTTATAGTTTAAATAACCTGAGTTCGGTATAATGATTTTGCTTATATCGAACTCAGGTTAAATACTTACTAAAAAGTTTTTATACTTGAAATAATTTTTTTCCAATATGAGTTTGCTTTTGTTTCCATTTCACTCGGAAAGCTAAAAAAAATACTAACTTCTCTTTTAGAAAGAATCAAATACTTTTCATAAACATAATATTGTTTCACGATACCATTTTTTTCAAGTATATTAAATTTAGTTAAAAACCCCTCTGAAATTTTTTCTCTACTGAAATTATAGTTCTTTTTCCAAAGCTCATTCATACCTCTTTTTCTTTCCCAAAATTCAATCATGGATTCTAAATTCGGGATGTCTAGTTTATGAACTGTAGAATGAATGCTCAAAATTAGTTTGGAATGAGTATTGTATAGTTCCTCGGAAGTAATTTTCTTTAGTTCTTCTTCAAGGTCTGTATTTTGATTGCTGCTTGGATTTTGCTTTTGATAAAAATAGAGCGATCTAATTTTATGGGACCTTGAATCTTCAAAATTTCTTTTGCTATCTTTAGGAAACTTATATTCAAACTCAGAAGGAATTTCTAAAGAATAAGAATATTCTTTGCTATCTACATAAATAGAATTCTCATCTTTGCAAATTCTTGGGTCAGAAAATTTTTTGAATTCCTCTAATCGATCATGATGAATTGAAAAGATTAGATTCAAATTTTTTTGAAATCGTTCTCCCCAAATTTCCTTTTTGGAAATATCTTTCTCTAAACAAAGTAGAGAAGAGGAGGAAAGAAAGCATGCTTCTAAAAATCGTTTCTTTTCCATCAAAGCAGGAACTTCTTCAGCATAGATTCTGAAATCTTTTTTGGTTGGAATCACAGAAAAATAATCTTGTTCAATGGGAAATTCTATTTTTCCATCCCAACGTTCAAAGTATTCTCTGCTATAAAAATCTTTTTGTTTTTTTTTGTGAGTTTTTGCTTCTGAAGAAAGAGTATTAACAGAAGAAATAAGAAGAAAGAAAAATAATATTACCGATGGTCGGAATCGAACCGACACGATGTTGCCATCGGTGGATTTTGAATCCACTGCGTCTACCAGTTTCACCACATCGGCATAATAATGCTAATCGCCCGCTTCTAGGTATTTGCCTTTACCACGAGCTACAATCTTACCAATTTCATTTTCTATTTCAGCTCTATTTTCAATCACTTTTTTATTTTTTTTCACAAACCAACCCCTAAGGTGTAAAGGCTCATTTGTGAACGCTGGTTGTAGATAACGAATGGTTAGCTCTCCCGTGTTCGTTTCAAAATTCATGGCTTCATTGATCTTGACCATGATTTCATCTAAAATGGTAGCAATAATTCCTGGGTGAATCATATCTGGTTGACCTTGGAACTTTGCTGGGCAGGTATAGTCACCATAAGCTGTTTTGGTGTCCTCGTCGAATGTTATCTTAAGTTGGAGTCCCTCGTCATTGTCTGGGCTCGAACCAAAACTCAAGTTTTTCTTTTGGACTGCTTTCATATGTGACAATAAGTTATGAAAACCAATCTATGTCAACGACTTTTCATTCTAAAATGCTATTTTCTTAGTAAAAACCGTAAAAAAACTGTAAATAACTTTTTTCGATTTAGAGAAAATTTCTTAGGTTTTGAGTTAAGTGGAGTCAAATTCTCAATCTCAATTAAGAATTAGTGTAAAAAAAAACCTCACTCAAAAAAATGGAACTCTGTGAGGAATAGATGGTAAAGAAAACTCGCCCTGAATCAATTAAAGAAAAGTCTATATTTGCATTTGAATCATTTGTAGATAGACATGTTGGACTGAATCAAAAAGAAATCTCTCAAATGCTAACTGCTCTTGGGAAAGATACTCTAAACGATCTAATTGATTCTGTAGTTCCTAAGACGATTAGGCTTGAGAAAGAACTAGACTTACCTGAAAAGACTTCAGAATTTAAGGTTCTAGAAGAGTTAAAGACCATTGCCGAAGAGAATAAGGTTTTCAAGAATTATATCGGTCTTGGATATTCTCCAAGCATAACTCCTAACGTAATCCTAAGAAATATTCTAGAAAATCCTGGGTGGTATACAGCTTACACCCCTTACCAAGCAGAAATTGCACAGGGAAGGCTAGAAGCATTATTGAATTTTCAAACAATGATTATGGAACTAACGGGAATGGAAATAGCAAATGCTTCTCTACTAGATGAGGGAAGTTCTGCTGCTGAGGCTATTACCATGTTTTATCATCTCAGAGAGAAAGAATCTAGTAAAAAAGTTTTTATTTCTAAAACTTGCTTCTCACAAACAATAGAGGTTGTAGCAACAAGACTCTCTCCTCTCTCTATAGAATATGAAATTGGTGATTGGAAAAAATTTGTTCCTAGTGAAGAGTACTTTGCAGTTTTGATTCAATATCCTGATATGGATGGAAACATCGAAGACTATACTGAGTTTGTTAAGAATGTACAATCAAAAGGTTCTAAGGTTGTAGTCGCTTCTGATCTTATGTCTTTGGTACTACTTACACCTCCAGGTGAATGGGGGGCTGATGCAGTGGTAGGTTCCAACCAAAGATTTGGTCTTCCGTTAGGATATGGTGGACCTCATGCAGGATTTTTTGCTACGAAAGATGATTACAAAAGACAAATGCCTGGAAGACTTGTTGGAGTTTCTAAGGATAGAGAAGGAAACCCAGCTTTAAGACTTTCTCTGCAAACAAGAGAACAACATATTAGAAGAGACAAAGCAACAAGCAATATTTGCACTGCACAGGTATTACTCGCAGTAATTAGTAGCTTTTATGCTGTTTATCATGGAAAAGAAGGCTTGCAAAAAATTTCAAGAAGGATTCATGCACTCACAAATTTATTAGTGGGTGGAATTAAAAAACTAGGTCATACTGTTGAGACTCAATACTATTTTGATACGATAGTAGTCTCTTTATCTTCCATCAATTCTTCTAAAGTCGAAAAGGTATCCAATGAGTTTAAGATAAATTTTAGAATGATTGATGAGAATAGAATCGGTATTAGTTTAAATGAAACAAGTACCGTTTCAGATATTGAAGAAATACTGACAGTTCTTGCTGGTGGCAAAGAATTAAACTTTGATTTAGAAGATGTTGAGTTTTCAGAAAATACTATTCTAGAAAGTTTTTTGAGAAAATCAGAATTTTTAACCCACCCTGTTTTTAATCTTTACCATACTGAGACAGAAATTCTTAGATATATGCATAGACTAGAAGCAAAGGATATGGCACTCAATGCTTCGATGATTCCACTTGGGTCTTGTACGATGAAATTGAATGCAACTACAGAGATGATTCCTGTTACTTGGAAAGAATTTAATTCCATTCACCCTTTCGCTCCTAAATCACAAGCCAAAGGATACCAAAGAATCTTTGATGAATTAGAAAGATACCTTGCTGAGATTACCGGATTTTCGGGTATCTCTTTGCAGCCCAATGCTGGTTCACAAGGGGAATATGCGGGACTTCTAACGATTAGAGAATACTATAAAAAGAATTCAGAGTCCAATCGAAATATCTGTTTGATTCCCGTTTCTGCACATGGAACCAATCCTGCAAGTGCAGTTATGGCGGGATTTCAAGTAGTACCAGTTCTTTGTGATGTGGATGGAAATGTGGATATCTCTGATCTTAAAGCTAAGGCAGAAAAATATTCTGCAAACTTAGGCGCACTGATGGTGACCTATCCTTCCACACATGGGGTGTTTGAAGAGGGTATAAAAGAGATCTGTGAAATTATTCACAGTCATGGTGGAAATGTTTATATGGATGGTGCTAATATGAATGCACAGGTCGGACTTACAAGACCTGCTGATATCGGTGCAGATGTTTGTCATCTCAATCTGCATAAAACATTTTGTATTCCTCATGGTGGCGGCGGACCTGGTGTTGGTCCAATTGGAGTTAAAGAGCATTTGAAACCATTTCTACCCAGTACAAATTTTAATAATAGTTTTACTGATGAAATGAAAATCTCTTCTGCTCCTTATGGAAGTGCTTCTATCTTACTCATTTCTTATGTATATATAAAAATGTTAGGGCAAGAGGGACTAACTCATGCTACTAAGATTGCAATCCTAAACGCAAACTATATAGCCAAAAAATTAGAGAACTATTATCCTGTTTTATATAAAGGCAAGAATGGTTTAGTTGCTCATGAGTGCATTTTGGATTTTAGAAAACTGAAACAAACAGTGAACATAGAAGTAGAAGATATCGCAAAACGACTTATGGACTTTGGTTTTCATGCACCTACCATGTCATGGCCCGTTCCCGGTACTCTTATGATTGAGCCAACCGAGAGTGAATCCTTACAAGAGCTAGATAGATTTATTGAAGCTATGATCTTAATTCATGGTGAGATCACTGAGATTGAATCCGGAAAAGCTGATAAAGAAAATAATATTCTCAAAAACTCACCTCATACTGCTAGTATGATTGTAAGTTTAAACTGGGATAAATCTTATTCAAGAGAAAGAGCAGCATTTCCAACTAAGTTCACTAAGGCTAATAAGTTTTGGCCAAGTGTAGCAAGGATAGATAATGTATATGGAGACAGGAACCTAGTTTGTTCTTGTATTCCGATGAGTGATTATTCTTAGGAGGAATGATGGAACTAATCAAACAAGCAATTGACTTTATACTGCATATAGACAGGTACTTAGATGCAATTACAACTGAATATGGAACACTTACCTATGTAATTTTGTTTCTAATTATTTTTGCAGAGACTGGGCTTGTTGTAACCCCTTTTCTTCCTGGTGATTCACTTCTCTTTGCGATAGGTGCTATTGCTGCTAGAGGAACCTTAGATGTGTTTCTCATCATTGGACTATTAATCATTGCAGCCATTTTAGGTGATACAGTTAACTATTGGGTTGGAAATCTACTCAAAGATAAAATTCTAAGTGGTGAAAAGATTAAGTTTATCAAACAAGAACATATTGATAAAACCCAAGGCTTTTACGACAAGTATGGTGGAAAGACAATCATCATTGGAAGATTCATTCCTATCATTAGAACCTTTGCTCCCTTTGTAGCTGGTATCGGTACAATGGAATATAAGCGTTTTCTAATATTCAATGTAGTAGGTGGAATTCTTTGGATTGTTGGATTTACAGTTCTTGGTTATTTCTTTGGAAACCTTCCCTATGTAAAAAAGAATTTCACGTTAGTAATCTTTGCGATTATTTTCGTTTCAGTTTTACCAGCAATTATTGAATTCTTCCGTGCTTCTAAGAAGAGTGAATCAAAATGAGAAGAAATATTGTTCATCCAGGTGCTGATGAACTGATTTATGAAATTCGACAAATTGTAAGTGTTGGAAAGAATTTAGAAAAACTTGGAGTAGAGATCACTTGGGAGAACATTGGAGACCCAGTACAGAAAGGAGAAAAGATAGCACCTTGGATCAAAGAAATTGTTACAGAGTTAATCCAAAATGATATGAGTTGGGCATACACCCAAACTCAGGGTCATGAAAAGACTAGAGTATATCTTGCTGAGAAGGTAAATGAAAGAGACGGAGTAAAAATTGGTCCTGATGATATTCTATTCTTCAATGGTTTAGGGGATGCTGTTGCTAAGATCTTTGGTTTTATGAGAAGAGAAGCAAGGATCTTGGGACCAAGCCCTGCTTACTCTACATATTCTTCTGCTGAGGCTGCTCATAGTGGATATGAACATCTCACCTATGATTTGATTCCCGAAAATGGATGGATGCCTGATCTCACTGACATAGAAAATAAAATTAAGTATAATGATTCCATTGCAGGAATTCTACTCATCAATCCCGATAACCCAACAGGGGCAGTCTATGATAAAGAGATCATTCGTAAGATTGTAGCAATCTGTGAAAGATACAATTGTATATTGATTTGTGATGAGACTTATGCTCATGTGAATTATTCAGGAAAAGGATCCATACATCTTTCAGAATGTATTGGAGATAAGGTTTCAGGAATGGCACTTAGATCAATTTCTAAAGAGCTTCCTTGGCCCGGTTCTCGTTGTGGTTGGATTGAAGTATTTAATCGAAAAAAAGATCCTCTATTTGATCGGTACATCAAATCTTTAGTTGATGCTAAGATGCTTGAAGTATGTTCTACAACACTTCCTCAAATGGCTATCCCTGAAATTTATTCTTCACCGAATTTTATTCCACATTTAAAAGCAAGAAATGAGAAGTATCGTCAAAGAGCAAGGGAAGCAGTGGAGATTCTATCGGGAATTTCTGGAATCAATCTAGTGGAACCTAGAGGTGGATTCTTTCTAACAGTATCGTTTGATGAGGGTATTCTAAGTTCAAAAATGGATTTAGAAATTGAGAATGTAAAAGCAAAAGAATTCATTGAACCTTTACTTGCTACTGCTGCAAACGATAGGCGATTTGTTCTAAAGCTTCTTGCAGCAACTGGAATTTGTGTTGTTCCACTTTCTTCATTTTGTTGTAAAAGAGATGGATTTAGAGTGACTCTTTTAGAAGAAGATCCCAAAAAATTTGAACTTACCTTTCAGAAAATAGGTGCAAGGATTAAAGAGTATCTTAGTTCATAAATTAAGATAAATTTGTAAAAGATTTCTGGGTTATGATGAACATAACCCAGAGGTATAGTGTTTTAGAAATTGAACTTTTTGATTCTCAGCGCAATGATTAAACCCAGCGCTACTAGGAAAGAAACAAAAGCTATGGTCACTTGAGTTTCAGTGATTTCATTAACTCCAATATATGCTAGAAATACACTGTCTGATCCAGTTGCTTGGGTATAGACCTGTGTTGCATCATACGTAGAATACCAATCTGGAAAGTTCACACCTTCTGACTGTGCCCAAGAATTGAAGTTAGGATAGGGAAGTGGATTATTGCTAATTACACTTCTACTTTCCAAAGGCCATTTGAAATCGCCTGGAATTAAGATTGCCCAAGGGAATCCAGTGCTTGGATCTACATAGTCATCTTTACCTGCTCCAAATTGAGTTCCTTTATACTTTCCAGGAAAATGGATTTCTCTGCTTGTATTGTTCACCCAAGCATACAAATCATAGGGTGAGGTTCCAATCACTGATCTAAGTACAGGAGTGCTAAATAGAATTTTAATCTTAGCAATCTTTCCTTTCACATAACTTTGCCCATTATCATTATTCGCACCCGCAAGTGTTTCATTGCTACTGAGTGTGTTGTAGATCGGGAGAGCATTTGTTATGCTTGAGTTAGGATTGCTGATTGTAGTTCCTTCGTTTGTATTTGTTCCAGCTCCATCATAAATGGTAGTTGTGAAACTAGAAACAGAAACACTAGAAGGAAGTCTTAAGAATAGTTTATGAGTATAACCAGCACCACGAGCAACATGTTGATAGTTTGCTCTAAGTTCTACTACCTCACCTTTAGCGTTCAAGTCTTCTTCAGAAAAGTACCTGATAACATAGTCATTAAGATCAGCATCCCCCGTTGCAGGATATAAGTCTTCAAATGCAATAGTATAAGCACCAGTAGATGGAGTTCTTACTCTAGTCGCTCTAGTAGGATCGTTTGGATAATCGTCTTTAGAATCAGGCACACCATCATTGTCTGAATCAACAACAGTTGTAGTAGTTGGAGGAACAGTAATTGGAAGTTGGATTCTAATGATTGTAACCACAACTCTAACATTTGCCCCAGAGTCTGTTCTTCGAATGGGAACAGTAATTGTCTGAGTGGTTTGGCCTACAACAGTTACATTCACCAAAATACTCATATCTGTATTGTTTACAGTTAGGGAGCCACTTACCCTACCTTGAGGATTCGTAGAAAGTTGTGAGAAAATAGATGAATTTGTTGTTGGATCTAGGACATCAACCAGTGCATTTGGGATTGGGTTTCCATCTTGGTCCACTACCTCTGCATCAATTGTGATGACTCTGTTTGACTGATAGGTGAAATTCAAATCTGTAAGATTGGATTCTGTGGTTGTGACCTGTGGGGCAGCTGCTGTAACTGTGGTTGTTGGAGTAGTAGTTTGAGCTGAACCACTCACAGTAGTTCCAGAGTCAGTATTTGCAATGATGATATTCATTGCGGGAACGATTATAGGTTTTTTCTTTTTCTGGTCCGAACAAGAATTCAGGACTAGAGAAAGAATGAGTACTAAAGTTAATTTTATTTTCATGAAGAACTCCTCTTCTTTTTTCTTTTATAAGATTTGACGAAAAAAAACTGAAAAATATGAGAAATTTTCTTAGGTTAATTGTAATGCTTCTACCGAGAATCGAACCCGGATCTCAGGTTCCGGAGACCTGCACTCTATCCGTTGAGCTATAGAAGCCTATACTTCCAGTGAAAAAAGCCTTTCCAAACCTGTAAACCAAAGAAAAATCAAAAAATTTTGTAGAAAATTAATCTATTAAGACTTCCAATAGTTTGATTGCAATTATGAAAATTATTTATTTATTTTTATTCTTCTTTTCGGTTGGGGTTTTGGCTCAAGTGAATTCTCCACCATATGCACCCCCAGGTGCTTTGACGAAACCGAACCTAGATACATTTAGTTATGATATCGGGGTGAATCGATACGATAAGGATTATTATCTATACTTCGCACCTTCTTTCAATATGAATTTCAGCAATAAATGGGGATTCTCATTACAAGTGCCATTGAATATTCTAGCCTATGATAACGATCCAAAATTGCCTAACTCAAAGGCGGGAATGCTTAGACCAGGTGATTATAATTCCCGAGCAGACTACCAACGAATCCTGAATTACATTTGGGTGGGAAATTATGGTGTGTATGAACCAAGAAAGGTAACTTATTCTCTGTATGCGGGGAAAATGTTTGATGGCCAAATTGGGCATGGTACTATCGTCAACCGATATGTGAATAACCAAAGAGTTGATTATTATAAGATTGGTGTTCAAGCAGATATAAACACAGATTATGGAGGAGTGCAGGTTTTTACAAACTCAGTACATGATAAAGAAGTAAATGCGGGTAGGGTGTATATTAGACCATTTGGAATAGGTTATGGACTTTATGAGTTGATCCGAGGAAGAAATGCAACGGTCACAATGATGACGGGCAATGTGATTGATGAGGCGGGTAGGAAAAAAGTAATTGAAGAGGTAGATAAGGAAGAAACCAGAGAAGAAAAATATGTGGTCGTAGAAAGAGACCCTAAGACGGGAGAGATGGTAGAGAAAGAAAAGACAGTTCCAGTCAAAGATCAAAAAGCAAAGAAAGATAGGGATGATTCACCAAACAAGGATCTAATGGATTCAATCTGGAATCGTTTTGCAGTTGGTTATACATCTGCTTATGATGGAAGAGCGCCTAACGCTCTTGAATTTGATACTACAGGAAATCTGAAGTTTGATGAAAACAATATGCCTAAAGTCAAAAGAGATAAAAGACTTTCGATTGAAGGTTATGATGTAGAATTCAAACCTATAAGTAAGTCATGGATTGAACTCACAACTTATTATGATTATAATAGAATTAGACATTTAGATAATTCTAGGGGAAGACATACTGGCGTAATTTTAAAACTTGGATCCAGAGACTATAACATCACCATTCGACCAGAGTTTAGAAGAATGAGTGCAAATTATATCCCAATCTATTTTGATTCCTTTTATGAGATTGAAAGATACCAAGCAAATTTAGATTCCAGTTTTCCACAGACAAAATATGAAAGACTAGAAGCACTTCCTTCTAGTAATGCAAAAGAAGTGAGTGGATACTATCATACAGTGATAGTAATGCTCAAAAGAATCGGTTTTGAAGGTAATTATGAAGACTATGCAGGAAAGGATAATTCTAGGGTATTTGTGGGAGCATATGTTCCTATCGGACAAATGTTTAGACTTTCTGCATTCTACACAAAAAAAGGTTTTGATAAAAGCTCTGAAGCATTTAAGGTTGACGATAGAGCACAAGGAGCGGGAGAGCTTGCAATCAATTTTGGTTCCATGACACTCAAATTTCAGAATAGAAGAAGATGGGTTTTGGATCCTGAGCTAAATCAATTCAAAGCAAAAGACGAACAATTGTTTTTAGTTTCTGGCGGGACTAGTTTTTAAAGAGACTTAGTTAGAGTTAATTGCTTCGCTCTTAAAACCCTTTCAGAGTTAATCCTGATTGATTTCGCATAACGTATTTTTCTTATGTTTGGATTTCTTTGGAAATAAATTTTGATATTCCAATCGCAAGAAGGTAAATTCCTATCCCAAATCCCCAAATAAATAAGAATATAGTAAACACACTCATTGAGCACCTCCAGAAGAATTTTCGAACCCAACATTTATTATAATACAATTTATTGAATAGTCAATTAAAAATTTTTTTCTGAACACATAGCAAGTTTACAAATGTTAAAGGCTTCGCTCTTAAAAATCCAATGACAAGCTTAATCGGAGGGCATTTTTTGACTTTACACAGTAATGTGTGATATAAAATCAAACTATGAAACAGTTTATTTTATTACTCATATTTACTCTCGGACTGTTTTCTTGCAAACCTGAGGCGAAAAGAATACTTCCAACTTATATTTTGATTCCAAGAACGACTCAATTAGCAAATTCAAATGTTGTTACTTTTCCCTTGAAAGTAAAGGTGACAGGTCTTGTGGATGCAACACTCACTCTTACTGATTCCGAGTCCAATAAAACATTTTCAGTTCTGCAACCAGCGATAGGCGAAATCACTCAAGAGATTACAAGCCTGAGTGCAAATACAAAGTATAATCTTAGTATTACAAGACCTGTTTCCCATATCAGTTGTACTTCCACTGAACTTTCGGGTACTATCACTAAAGAAACAACAATAAACATTAGTTGCACTCATGTATGTACATTAGATTATTCTAATATTGCAAAAATAGAAAACGCTACGTTTTTTCAAGAAGAACTACAGAAACAAATGGCAAAGGCTAGTTCTGGGACTGAAAGCTTAACAGCAGTTGGAACTTATGCCAATATTACTGATAAAAGTTATGGAGGCATTCTAGCAAAGAATGGGGTCATCTATGAAGCGTCATTTAATGCTACGAATACCGGTCTAATTCAGAAGTTCACGATTTCTAATGAAACAGTTTCCACAATAAGCATCGCGCCCCCAAGTAATGTTCCGCTTAACGCTTTCCATGGTGGGATTTTGGCTCCTAGTGGAAATATTTATTTCGTTCCCAATGGATTTGGTACAATGCAAATATTTAGCCCAAGCTCTGAAACCTTTGTAGCAAGTATAACACTTGGGACGGGGCATGTTGGTGGGGTCTATTCTCCTAATACAGATAGAATGTATGTTCCAAAAGGTGCTGGAGGATTTCCAATCCAGAAGATCGATCCAAATACTAATACGTTTATGAGTTTAGGAAGTCCAGCAAACCCATATTATGGTTGTACTCTAGCCATGAATGGAATGATTTATTGTGCTAATCTTACTACTTGCACTGCCACTTGTGATGTACTAAAAATCAACCCAACGAATGATACTTTTTCTACAATCAGCCTTCCATCACCAACGGGTAGTTTTATTGGTACGGTTCTATCACCCAGTGGACACATCTATTTAGTGCCTTATACCAGTACAAAGATATATACAATCAATCCAAATGATGATTCCGTCGCTACAGTAATCACAGGGCTTGCGGGAGGAATTAAATGGGCAGGTGGAGCGTTAGCTCCTAATGGTAAGATTTATTTAACCTCAGAAGAAGCAGCAATGATTGGAATCATTGATACTAGGAATAATACCATTGATACAACTACACTAACTGGAATCAATTCAAGTAATTTTGGAACGGCTAGCCAGTTTTTTGCTGGTTCGGGAAAGATTGGTTCTAATGGAAAGATTTATTTAACTGCAAGAAAAGCAAATAAAGCAGCTTCGATTGATACTAAATCAAATGGTTCTTATTGTGAGTCGATTAGACTTTCGCCTTACTTCAATAAGTTTTAATTTTTTTTGTATCGAATCATAAAGTTTAAACTAAATAGAAATGCAATCACTGCAATGACCCCATAGAGAGATTTTTCTCGGGAAACGAAGATGTTCCCATTTTCAATCTTTCTTTCATTAGAAACAAATGTTTCTCTTTCCACAGGGCTTCCGCCTTTTAGATTCAGCGAATGTAGCATACTATCTTTTAATTCAAGTCTATAAGCAATAGAATTATCAGGTCCTTTTTCAGGAAGTTTTGTGAGTTTAGAATTAGAACTAGAAAGGATCATTTCTTCAGGCTTCAATAGAAAGATTCTAATTGTTTCACTTGAAAAATCTTTTTTTTCTAAAAAGTTAAGCTCAGAAAGATTGGGTGCATCTAGATAGTATGAAATTTGAATTTCAGACTGACCAGGAAGGATTGCTCTTTCAAATACTCTTCCTTTATCTCCTTTAGCTAGAGTTAAGGGTATATTCATCTTGGAACTTCCTTGAGTGAGTCCACCTGTAACTTCCCTAGCATTATCAGGAATATAAAACTGAATCTTTTCTGGAGCATAGATGCTCATTTCAGGTTTGGATTCATTTAAAAGGATGAATAGTTTTTGAACTAAAATTCTATCCTTTTCTCTAAGTATTTGAACAACAGACTTTACATCTAATGAGTTTAAGTCGTTTTTTGACTCATAGACAATAATTTCTTGAACCTTTGTTCTAAAGTTCGGAGCGGGTGGAACCATCTTGTTATAGTTTGCATTTTTGTAGTTTACTTGGATGAGTACTGGTGCACCATCAGGACTATTGATTTCCCCTAGGCTAAATTCACCCGACTTATCCTTGAACTCAGCGATAGGCACCATTCCCCCTTGCAGAGCAATCAATTTAATCGTTTCTGCTTTACCAATTCCAGCGTTAGTTCCATTGATCAACTTGATTTTAGGTGTCCAAGTTTCAGAATAAAGACTTTGAGATAGAATTACTAGAACTATACTCAAAGAAGTTTTAGTTAATAGTTTAAAAATTTTTTTATTTATATTCATAGATTAATTTTAAGAATCATTCCCAAAATATTAAGAATCTTATGGCTCTATAAGGCAGATAAAACAACCAACCAATCGGACCAAGTTTTGGAAACTCTTCCACAGCTTTATATTCAACAAAAAAGTTTACAGTGAATTCAGAATAGTCAATTTTATTTATATTCAACTTCATTCTAGATTTCAAAGTTTCGATTTCTTCAGTCACTCTTGTTAATTCTTTTTCTACTTCTAGAACTTCTTTTACATTCGATGCTTTTTTTAGAATTTCTCTGAGTCTTGTTTGAGCTTGAATAGAATTTTCTAACTTAATTTTTGTCTCAGTAGTAACTAACGTTAGATCCTCAGAAACGATTTCTTCTTCAATAACTTTGCCTTGTTGAGAGATAAATTTTATCGTTTCTCTCAACAAATCTGCAGGGATTTTAAATTGTACCTTGCTTAGGTTTTCAAAAAGAATATACCCTTTTTTTGAATTGATATATTGAAGTAATTTTTCTTTAAAATTTTCATTTGATTTTTCAGGAAGCGATAAGCGAATCATCACTTTATAAGAAAAAAGTCTTTTTTCTATCTTGTCTTCAACTACTTTTTTATTCTCAAGTCCATCGAGATTTTTTTCATCACTTGGTTCCTGTTCAGTATGTGTAGATTGCTTTGAGGGAAATTCTCTTTTTTCTAAGTAACTTGCACAGTTAGATCCAAGAAATAAAATTAGGAAAACAAAAAGAATTCCTAATTTTTTATGTATCAAATTGCTGATGGATGAAATACAATCCAACTTAGTAAAATAAATAGGATGCAAACGCTAGAAGCAAAAGTGAGTCCTAAACTTGTTGGAATTGTTTCTAGTGTTGCTTCTCCTTTTTCTTCATTCATAAATGCAGATACTGTCACGCGGAGATAGTAGTAGATAGCAATAGCAGAATTGATAACACCTGCAATCAATAGATAACGATTTATGAGATTATCAGATTCAGCAATTCTTTGGAACAAAAATATCTTTGTCCAAAATCCGCCTAACGGTGGAATTCCTGCTAAAGAGAAAAATACGATCAGTAGTCCAAATGCAGTGAAAGGTTTTTTGCTTACTAAGGATTTTAGACTAGAAAATGTAATTTGATGTTTACCGTTTTCTAGATAAGCAATTATAGAAAATCCTGCAATGCTCATGAGTGAATACATGATTAAGTAATAGATTACTTCTTGTCTAGCTCCAGTTATTATCCCCGCTACAACATAACCTGCATGAGATATAGAAGAATAGGCAAGAACACGTTTAAGATTTTCTTGTTTGAGTGCTAGAACATTTCCAACAGTCATAGATAAAATTGCTATAATCCCAAGTAACATTGTCCAAAGGGAACTAGAATCAATAGTTGGGAAATAACTATAGAGAACTAAAAGTAATCCCATTGCAGCAGCCTTAGGTCCAGAAGCCATAAAACCAGTCATTGTGGTTAACGCACCTTCATAAACATCGGGAGTCCATGAATGAAAGGGAACTAACGCTATTTTAAAACATACACCAACTAAGAAAAGTCCAAAACCAAGTTTGCTAAATACTGCAAGTTCAAAATTTGGATTTAGTTGAAATACTGGTCTAAGTGCAACATCAAGTTGTGTAGAACCACTTGCTCCATAGAGAAGTGCAATTCCCATGAGCATAAATCCAGAAGAAAATGCACCTAATAGAAAGTACTTTAGTGTTGCTTCCAAGCTAGAAAGTTCATTTTTAGCCATTCCAATCAATATATATAGAGAAACAGAAAGTAGTTCAAGACCTACAAAGATCAAAATAAGATCTGAGGAAGTTGTCATGAAGAACATTCCCGTCACTGCAAATAGTATTAGTGGATAAAACTCTGGGAAAAAAATTTCATGTTGGTTTAAGATTCTGGGGGATGCAATGATGGTAAGTAACGCTGTAGAAATATAAATCACATTCAACCACATAGAAGTTTCATTCAAGGTGATTTGTCTTGCAAAATAATTTCCCATGCCTGGAGAATTTTTACCATCTACGACAAAAAATAAGGAAAGAAGTAAAATCCCTCCTGTGATAAAACGAAGAACCCTATGATCGTTGGATTTGAAAAAAAATTGAGCGACTAGGAAAAGGCTTCCTCCACCCACCATTAGCAATGCGGGAAGAATAGAAAGAAAATCTTTAAGTTCTGGAACCTGTATCATAATTAATGTCCATGTCCTTCATGTTTTGTTTCATCTTTTTTTTCTACACTCTTAGAGAGTAGGATGGTAAATTTATTCGTTTGACCAGCAAGTCTTTCTTCAAAAGGAAGAACAGGATTTGCTCCAAGGGTTTTATAATTTTGGGTATATTTCTTTTTACTACCAGAATCCAATCGTTCCGCAATCGCTGCATTAGAAGCAGAGTTTAAATATACTCTAACACTTGGTTCAAGATAGTCTATAAATGTTTTTGGATAGATTCCTAACCAAAACACTAAGATCACATTCGGAACAAGGATTGCAATCTCTCTAGGATTTAAATCGGAAAGTAGCTCATTGTCCTTTTTAGTGATTTCTCCAAAAAGAAATCTTTTAGTAAACCATAATAAATAACAAGCAGCCCAAATCACTCCTGTTCCTGCGATGATTCCATAGACTACATGTACTTTAAATGCTCCTAGTAAAACTAAAAACTCACCAACAAATCCATTGGTTCCTGGAAGTCCAACTGAGGAAAGCATTGCTATCATAAAAAATAGTGCATAGGTTGGGATGATCTTAGCAATTCCACCATAGTCAGCAATCATTCTGGTATGAGTTCTTTCATAGATCATACCAATCATCAAGAATAACATTCCTGTGGATACACCATGATTGATCATTTGGATCATTCCACCAATCACACCTTCTTCTGTGAAGGTCATGAGTCCTAGCATACAAAATCCAAGATGGGAAACAGAACTATATGCGATTAGTTTTTTTCCATCTTTCTGAACCATTGCGACTAACGCTCCATAAACAATCCCAATTACACTCAGAAGCATAATGAATTCTTTATAATGAAGAGATACTGTTGGAAAAAAAGGAATGCAAAAACGAATGAAGCCATAGGTTCCCATTTTTAACATCACACCTGCAAGGATCACTGAGCCTGCAGTTGGTGCTTCTGTGTGTGCATCGGGAAGCCAAGTATGCACAGGGAAGATTGGAATTTTGATCGCAAAGCTCAATGCAAATGCAAAGAATAAGAATGTTTGCATTTCAGGCGAAAAATTATTCAAGCTCATTGTTGAGATTTCTTCTATATTGACTGATCCAGTCTTATAGTAGATAATCAAAATTCCCGCAAGCATTAGAACAGATCCCGCCATTGTATAGATAAAGAATTTGATCGCTGCATAGAGCCTAGTTTCTCCACCCCAGACCCCAATGAGTAGTGCCATAGGAATGAGCATTAGCTCCCAAAACACATAGAACAGAACTAGATTGGCAGCTGCAAAAACTCCAAGAACCCCTATCTCCAGAAAGAGTAGAGCAATATGAAACTCTTTAAGTCTTTTGTGAATATAAGTCCAAGAGGCTGCACTAGAGATGAAGAATAGAAATGTAGTTAGCACAAAGAGAAGAAGAGCAACCCCATCTAAACCAAAATGATAGTGTACTACTAAATTTCCACTTACTATCCAATTAGGAACAAGGTGAACAAATTGTAGTTCGCTTGAAGACTTATTGAATGCAAGGAGCAGGGGAACACTAATACAAAAAGTTACAAAGGTAACAAATAGACTAGTCCATTTAATTGTTGTTTCATCTTTCAAAAATGGGATGATAATCGCACCCACTAATGGTAAGAAAATTATAATTGATAAAATTGACTCAGGCATCTTTATATCACCTTTTTTATTGTTTTGAAAAGAACATAACCTGTTGTTATGTATCTTAAGAATATTAGTTCGATTTTTGCTTTGCTCATCTTAGACACCTCTTCCGAAAAGGTAATATACAATGAACGCAGTTCCAATAACAATGAGTAGAGCATAGTCACCAACAACTCCCGTTTGAATCTTTCTAACAACTTCGGAGATGCTTAGGAAAAATCTTCCAATTCCAGTAATGAAGCTATCTATGATATTCTTATCTACATCTTTAGAAAGAGCCTCACTCACATCCATTAGTGGATCAATAATCCCTGCTTGGTAAGCCTCATCTACATAGTATTTATTATAAACAATCTTAGGGATTCCTTCGAACTTACTATCTTCAGGCGGTACTAATCCTTTTTTGTAGAATAAAACAAAGGAAGTTAGGATTCCCGTTGCAGCAACTCCAACTGACAAGATAAGCAAAATTATTTCTGTGCTATGGCTCATCTCATGTGGGTGTTTGGTAACTCCTAGAGTTGTGCCTATATTTATTCCTTGGTCAAAGATTGGTTTGAAATAATCGTTTAAGAAATGAACTCCTCCAAACAATATATGAGGTACTTGAAGAAGACCAACTAACGCTGCTCCAATTGCTAAGATAACAAGGGGAGTAGTGATTGTCCATGGAGACTCATGTAGATGTTCTTTGGTGTGATGATCGATTCTTTCCTTACCATAGAAAGTTAAGAATACAAGTCTAAACATATAGAACGCGGTGGTGAAAGCACCCATAAGCCCTATCGCCCATAATACCTTAGAATAGTTGAATGCATTTTCTAAAATTAGGTCTTTAGAAAAAAATCCACTGAATGGTGGAATCCCAGCAATTGCCAAAGTTCCAATCATAAAGGTTAACCAAGTGACTTTCATGTAAGATTTTAGATTTCCCATATTTCTCATATCTTGTTCATGGTGCATTGCATGGATTACAGAACCTGATCCCAAGAACATAAGTGCTTTAAAGAAAGCGTGGGTCATTAGGTGAAACATTCCCGCAGTGTATGCTCCCACTCCCATTGCTAGAAACATGTATCCAAGTTGAGAAACAGTAGAATAGGCTAGAACTTTTTTAATATCTGTTTGAAAGATTCCAATGGTTGCTGCGAAGAGTGCAGTGATTGCTCCAGTATAAGCAATATAAACACTAGTAGTTTCTGCCATATAAAAAATTGGGTTAAGTCTCGCAATCATGAATACCCCCGCTGTTACCATTGTAGCCGCATGGATGAGTGCAGAAACAGGAGTTGGACCCGCCATCGCATCGGGTAACCAAACATAGAGTGGTATTTGTGCTGACTTTCCAATCGCACCAATGAAGAAAGCAAGTGCAACCCAATTGATGATTTCTTTGAAAGGAAGGGAAAGTGGGAGTGCATTCATAATATCTACATACTTCACACTTCCAAGATACCAATAGGTAAGAAAAATCCCAACTGCAAAACCCACGTCCCCAATTCTATTGGTGATGAATGCTTTCATACCTGCATTTGCTGCACTGGATTTATGGTAGTCAAAACCGATGAGCAGATAAGAGCAAACTCCAACTCCTTCCCAACCTAAAAACATAAGTACTAGATTGTCTCCAAGTACTAGGTTTAGCATGGAAAAAATGAATAAGTTTAGATAAACAAAGAATCGATTGAAGCCTTCATCATCATGCATATAACCAACACTGTATAGATGAATGAGTGAACCAATTCCAGTAATGATGAGAGTCATGTAAATTGAAAGTTGGTCAACCTGATAGGCAAAATCTACAGAAAAATGACCAGCATGAATCCATGGAAGGATTGTGAATAGATGTGGTTTCGTTGCTGTCATTGGATGATATGCAGGTATTGCACCTAACGTTATAAAGAAAGGAATTGCAACTGCTGAGATTCCAATGATTGCAGCAACATTGTGCGGCATCTTACGATAGAAAAGTCCATTGATTAGAAAACCAATGAGTGGAAGTAGAACTACTAATGGAAAAAGATCAAGCATATAAGGTTACCATTTCAAAACATTAATTTCATCAACATGGACAGTTTTTTGATGTCTATGAATTGCAATCACAATCGCAAGTCCTACAGCAGCTTCCGCAGCTGCAATTGCCATTACAAAAAAGACGATTACTTCTCCACCCACAACTCCCATTGCTTTAGAAAAAGTGAGAAAGACAAGATTTACTGAATTCAGCATCAGCTCCACTGACATAAAAATTACTACTGCATTTCTTCTGAGTAGAACTCCAAATACCCCGATGGTAAATAATATCCCTGCAAGACTCAGGAAATATGTAATGGGGATTCCCGATAGAACTTGATTCACAATAAACCTCTATATATCTCTTAATTTATCACGTTTGGCAATGACTACTGCTCCCACCACTGCTGCAAGCAGAAGTACTGAAACTAGTTCAAAAGGAAGTAGATAGTCTATGAAAGTAGAAGCACCAACTGTTGCAGTGTTTCCTTTAGCAATCACTGGCGTATTAGGATCAGACTTTAGATTATAACTATAGGCTCCTTTAGAAGTTCCATTTGCTTGAGAAGCGTTAGCCGCAACTTCTGGACTATAATTTAGAGCACTAACTAGAAGAAATCCAAAACTTAGAACAAGTAAAACAATGAATCCTTGTTTGATTGGCTTTTTCCAAATTTCTTGGTTTGTTTCTTCTCTCAAAGAAAGTAGCATGATTACGAATACTACTAGAACCATGATTGCACCTGCATATACTAAAACTTGCATGGTTGCGATAAATAGTGCATTCATCACTGCGTAAATTCCTGCGAGAGCAAAAAAGGAAAGCACAAGCGAGGCTGCTGAAATCACAGGGTTTTTGTGAAGTACAACAGCAAGTGCTGAACCTACAGAAATTCCTGAGAATACAAAAAACAGTATGGAACTAGGGGATAGATTTTCAAAATTCATGTGAATAGTCCTTTCCAGTATTTGCCCCAATATACAACATAAGTTGCTGCAAGTACGATATTAAATAGTGCCCAAGGGATTAGAGTTTTCCATCCAATGTTCATAAGTTGGTCGTATCTAAATCTAGGAAGAGTCCAACGAACCCACATAAAACTGAAAGCAAAGAATAGTACTTTTAGGATAAAAAATCCAAGCCCAACCAATGGTTGAAAGGGACTACCAGCTAGTATATTAAAAGGAACATTATAGCCGCCAAAGAAGAGTAGGGAAACTACACAACTCATGGTAATCATATTCATATACTCTGCTATGAAAAATAATGCAAACTTAAAAGCACCATATTCAGTGTGAAATCCAACCACAAGTTCCGATTCAGCCTCTGCTAGATCGAATGGCAGACGATTTGTTTCAGCAAACATTGCTACTGAAAATATGAAGAACGAAATAAAACCTGGAAGAGTGAAAATAAACCACATTCCTTTCTGCGCATCATTAATTTCACTTAATTTCAGAGATCCTGATAGTAGGATTATACAAACTAGGGAAAGCCCAAGAGGCAGTTCATAACTAATCATTTGAGCAGTGGAACGAATCGCACCCATAAGAGAGTATTTGTTGTTAGAACTCCAACCTGCGAGAATGATTCCATAAACAGCGAGGGAGGAAATTGCTAATAAAAACAAAATCCCTGTGTCGGGGTTTGCAACCTGTAGGTTTAGTTCATTAAAGCCTATTACCTTAGAAATTGCTTCGGGAAGAGGGATGATTCCACCAAATGGGATGATAGACCATGCAAGGATCGCACAAGAAACTGAGATCGCTGGAGCAATCAGGTACATTCCTTTGTTTACATTGGTTGGAAATACCTCTTCTTTAGTTAAGAATTTAATTCCATCTGCCAATGGTTGTAAAAGTCCCCAAGGACCAGCCCTGTTGGGACCACGTCTGTCTTGAATGAAAGCAGAGACTACACGCTCAGAAAGGGTGTAGTATGCACAGGCAGTGATAATGATAAAGAATAGGATCCCACTTTTAAGACCCCAAACCAGAATTAAATTCCAATCCATGATGAACCTTTGCTCTTTTTATTTATGCTACTTTTTGATGCTCGTCTGATTTAAGTCTAGCTTCAAACTCTGGGCGAAACTTTTGGATTGCAGGTCTTACTGCCCCCACACAAGCATCAGCTAGTGGGCAAATAGTAGTTCCACCTTCCATGTTTACAGAAAGAGAAAGAATTAGATCTAAATCTTTTTTTGTTCCATGCCCATCTTTAATCTTATGGAGTAAAGAAGCAACCCAATGAGTTCCTTCTCTGCATGGAGTGCATTGTCCACAAGATTCATGAGCATAGAATTCTGCAAGTCTGAAAGTACTTTCGACAATATCAGTATCGTCTGCAAGAACGATTACGGCACCACTTCCTAACATTGTTTTATGCTCAGCCATAGATTCAAAATCCATATTAGCAGTTTTGCATTCATCAGCAGTTAGGATAGGAACTGAAGAACCACCTGGAATGATCCCTCTCAGTTTTTTGCCATCAGCCATTCCACCACAAAGATCATTGATAAGGCTTAAGAGTGGGGTTCCCAGTTCTATTTCATATACACCCGGTTTTTTGACTGGACCACTTACGCTGAAAAGTCTAGTTCCGGTTGATTTTGGGGTACCCATTTTGGCATACCATTCTGGACCATTGTTGATGATATGAGGAACTGCACTGAATGTTTCCACATTGTTCACAACAGTAGGACAACCATAGAGACCCGATACTGCTGGGAATGGAGGTTTCAGTCTTGGGTGACCTCTCCTACCTTCTAGTGAATTGATAAGAGCTGTTTCTTCGCCACAGATATAAGCACCTGCCCCTTGGTATAGACAAAGCTCAAAATCAAATCCTGTTCCGAGAATATTCTTACCTAAAAGTCCCGCAGCATAGGCTTCGTCTATTGCTTGTTGTACTCTATCAATGCTATGGTGGTATTCACCACGAATATAAATATAACCTTGGTGAGAATCAATCGCTTTTGCAGCTATAATCATTCCCTCAACCATCATGTGAGGAAGGTCTTCAAGAAGTACTCTATCTTTGAAAGTTCCAGGCTCACCCTCGTCAGCATTGCATAGAAGGTATTTGGGTTTATTAACATTTTTAGGGATAAAAGACCATTTTAGTCCCGTTGGAAACCCCGCACCACCCCTTCCTCTGAGTCCTGACTTTTTGACAAGATCCACGATCTCATCACCATTCATAGTGAGAGCTTTCTTGAGTGCTGAATACCCCCCTACAGATTTATAGTGAGCAATTGTATGGCAGTCTTTTTCACCTGCATGTTTTGTTAATAATTTTAGTTCACCCATTTTTTACTCCAAACTAGAAAGTAGTTCTTCTACTTTTTTTTCATCTAAAAATTCATAATATTTATCATTCACTTGCATCATGGGACCATAACCACAGGCTCCAAGACACTGCACCTCATCTAAAGTAAATTTTTTATCTTTAGTGGTTTCGCCTTTTTGAATTCCTAACTTTTTGCAAACAGTATTTGTGATTGAATCGCTTCCCATGATATAACAAGAGATGTTTGCACAAACTTGCAGATGGTATTTTCCTACTGGTTTTTTATTGTATAGAGTATAGAATGTAGCAACTCCATAGACATGGGAAAGGCTAATTGGTTCCCCAATTCGTTCTGCAATGTACTCCATACCCTCAGTGTCCACATAACCTCTATCCCTTTGTAGAAGATAGAGAGTTGGAAGGATTAGAGAACGTTTATCGGGAAACATCGGAATAAGTTTTTGAAATCTAGCTTCGGATTCTTTTGAAAATTGGTAACTCATTAACAGTCTAACTCTCCTGCGATAACATTTAATGAACTCATGGTAGCAATGGAATCAGCTAACAAGGAACCTTTTACCATTTCAGGAAAGGCTTGGTAGTACCAAAAACATGGTCTTCTAACATGAACTCTCCAAGGAGATTTTTCTCCTTCAGATACTATATAGAATCCTAGTTCACCATTGCCCGCTTCTGTTGCATAGTAATACTCACCCGCAGGAACCTTGATTCCGTGCATAATGATTTTAAAATGATAGATAAGTTCTTCCATATTATTGTAAACCCTATCTTTGTCGGGTAAAAATGCATGTGGTAGATTTGCGTGGTATGGACCTTCAGGAATATTATCCACTAGCTGATCGATAATTCTTAGAGACTGGTACATTTCTTCCATTCTTACAAGACTTCTATGCAATACTGATCCATCTTCCCCTACGGGAATATCAAAATCAATCTTGTCATAGAACATGTAGGGAGTGTCTTTTCTAACATCATGAGGAACTCCTGCTGCACGAAGATTCGGTCCTGAGAAACCATAATCTAGTGCATCTTGTGCAGAAATCCCACCAACACCAGCAGTTCTTTCATTGAAGATTTTATTCATCAATAGAAGCTCTTTGAATTCATCCATTGCAGGACGAAGTCCTTTTACTACTTGTTTCACTTCTTTTTGAAACTCAGGATAGATATCTCTTTCTAGTCCACCAACTCTACAGAAAGTTGTGGTGAGTCTTGCACCAGTAAGTTTTTCAATGATTGTATAGATATTTTCTCTTTGGTGAAACATATGCAGCATTCCCGAAAATGCCCCTAGATCCACACCCAAGATTCCTTGGCAGATGATATGATCCATAATTCTAGAAAGCTCAGAAATGATCATGCGAATATAAGTTACTTTATCAGGAACTTCTACTTCCATAAGTTTTTCAACAGTTAGGATCCAGCCTATATTGTTTAGAGGAGTAGAAACATAGTTCATTCTGTCTGTACAAACTAAAAATTGGTTATAGTCATAACGTTCACCTAGTTTTTCAAAACAACGGTGGACATAGCCAATGACAGCCTCAGCCTCTACAATTCTTTCTCCATCAAGTTGCACAACATTCTGTAGAATTCCATGGGTTGCGGGGTGGGAAGGACCTAAATTTACTAACAAGTGTCCTTCGGGAAGATTATCAAATTTACCACGAAACCTGCTCGCAGTTTTATCATACATTACCATAACTAGTCCTCAGTGTGAATTTGGAGTAGGTCAGAGATTAAATAGTCTTGGCCAAAACCTTCCAGTGGAAAGTCTTTGCGGAGTGGGTGACCCTGGAAATTATCGGGAAGTACAATTCTTTCTAGGAATGGATGGTTTACAAATTCAATTCCCATTAGATCGAAAACCTCACGCTCCGGCCAGTTTGCTCCCTTGAATACACCAGTGATGCTTGGAACCATTTCCCCTTCGTCCACAGGGACTTTGAGCATGATTCTAGCATGACTATTCTTAACACTTTTCAAAAGATAGCATACTTCAAATCTAGGTGTTTTTTTTCCTAACCAATCTACCGCTGTGAGATCATTCAAAAAATCGAATTTCAACTCAGGATCATCTTTTATTGCTTGGATTACAGGAACTATCCCTTCAGACTTGATGTAGAAAGTTGGGATATTCGATTTGGTTTGTTCATCTTTGAAGATAAAGTTTCCTAGTTTAGACTTGAGAAAGGACTCAACTTTTTCTTTCATTTTACCACCAATGGTCTATTTCTTTCGTTGATTTCTTCAATCTTATGTTTAATTTCTTTTCTACGTTCTTCTAGACCTTGAGTCAGAACTTTCTTTTGTAATTTCACAAGAGCGTCCATGATTGCTTCGGGTCTTGGAGGGCAACCAGGAATATAGATGTCCACAGGAAGAAAACGATCGATTCCTTGCACAACGCCATAGGTGTCAAACATTCCTCCTGAAGAAGCACAGGCTCCCACACTGATTACATACTTAGGCTCTGAAAGTTGATCATAGATTTCTCTAAGAACTGGAGCCATTTTATACGTAATGGTTCCTAAAACCAAAATCATATCAGCTTGGCGGGGAGAAAAGGATGGTCTTTCTGCACCAAATCGAGCTATGTCATTGTCAGAACATGCAGTACCCATGAATTCGATTCCACAACATGCAGTAGCAAAAGGGTATGGCCATAGGGAATAGCTTTGTCCCCATTTGATCATGGTGTCTAAGCTTGCAACCTGAGCCATATCCCCAAGCAGATGCCCAGGCTTATCAATCATTTCTTTTAATCCCATTCTAAAGCTCCTTTTTTCCAAATATAATATAGACCAACAACTAGAATTGCGATGAATAGTAGCATTTCAAACATGAGAAAGCTTCCTAGTCCCGCCTCATTGAATTTTCCAAGACTCACTGCCCATGGATAGAGAAAAACAGCTTCAATGTCAAATAGAATGAATAGAACAGCAACTAGATAGAATTTGATGTTAAAAATTCCTCGAGCATCCCCATAGTATTTCACACCACATTCAAAGGTGTCGTGGGGTTTACTTTTTTTCTTGGGACTGATAAGAAGTGCTAAAGAAAGAATCAATGCAGAAAAGCCAAGGGCAAGAAGAAGTTGAACAACTATTGGACCAAAACCATCGGGAGCAACGCCCATATGAAGACCTCCGTTTTACATTAGGATTTATGTCCAGACATCTCAGTCAACGAAAAAGATTTTTTCGGGATTAATTTTGCAAAAAAAGGAATCTAGATAGGACAAGATTAGAAATTGGGTATTTAAAATATTGTATGTAATTTTAGGAAATTTCCGAAGACTGGTAATGTAGTTTTTAACTAACTTGAGTTCGGTATAAGGATTTTATCTCAACGAACATCTTGAGCATTTTAGTAATTATTCCTTGGGCGTCTTTTCCAGCTCTCAGCTTCAGTCAATAAATTTCGGTCACTGAGTGATTGCGAAGCAATAGTACCGAAGTGCGAAATTTATTGACTCCGCTTCGATCTGGGACGCAGGTTTTGATGTTTATATCGCATGGATTTATGTGTAGTTTCTCTGTTAGAGTAATTTTTCTATTGCATTGGAGACTCTCCTTTGGTTGCTCTAGTTGATGAGCTTTACACTAGTTGCAAGGACTTTTCTGTGGTTGGTGCTTCGTAATAATTATTACCTATTCAATAATTTATTTTGTAACAACTGTTTTTATGAAATTTATTGACTAAGTAATAACTATTATTCATTCAATAATTTATTATGTAATAATTGTTTGTTTGGCGAACACACAAAAAAGTCTTTACGCCTAAAGACCATTTTCTCTACCAGAGCGAAAACGGTGAATCAAATACGATCAGATAAGACACTACTAATACAAGATGGCTGAACTATTACAGGACAATTCGTATAAGATAGAGAGCGAAGGAACATTAGTCTTCACACTCAACATGGGAACTAACGCACGCAGACTATTCCGAAGAAAGCTCATCCGATGTAAGACACATGCTAAGGCAATGCAAGAACTATTGGATAGATATGAAACAGCGAGTTGGTCGGGAATGATTTTGAAGCCCAATGCTAATATGAAAACCAAATATCAGGTAAAGGCTAGTGAATCAGAGGTAGAGGAGGAGAGCTACAAGATA
>JANRLP010000079.1:0-14861 GCA_033762425.1 Leptospiraceae bacterium | reverse complement strand
AGAATTTGCTTCAAACTTCCTTCAGATTCTATCTCACAATAGACACCCTTGTTATCAGCTATTGGACTACTGCTCTAATCCAAATGGGACTTTCACCCATAGTCATTTACCATGCACGGCACACCTCGGCGTTAATTTTTTGTGAATGCAAAAAATTAACGAGAGAGGAAAGCCCGGCTGCCGCCAAAATGAATAATCCTATTATCTTTTCTTCTTACATCGAACTCATGTTAAATTAGAAGGTATTGCGAAAGGAAAGGTTGAAGGTAAACTAGAAAATAATCTAGAGATATCAATCAAACTCTTGTCCATAGGCATGCCTATAGAACAAGTCAGCAAGATCACTGGACTTTCAATTGATGAGATTTTAAAGTTTAAGGAGAAATTAAAGCAGTAGAAAACCAAAGCTAACGGTTTTTGTGAGTATAAACTAAGCCAACCTAGAACTAATTCTTTACAAATTTACTATATAAAAATATACTATTCTTATGAATAGTTTAATAAATTTGTCTAAATCAAATTTTACACTAAAAACACCTATTGCCACAGTGAAGGCGGGATTTCCTAGTCCTGCAAGCGATTATGAAGAAGCCCCTCTTTCCTTAGATGAATTGCTTGTAAAAAATGAAACTGCAACCTTTCTATTAAAAGTTTCGGGAGATTCCATGAAAGATGCGGGAATTTGGAACGGGGACATACTTATTGTTGACTCTTCTCTAGCTGCAAAAAATGGAGATGTGGTTGTTGCGATTGTAGAAAATGAATTCACAGTAAAACAGTTTCGAAAAGATAAAACTGGTCTTTATCTAATGCCCGCCAACGATGCTTATCCCACAATTTCTATTCAAAATTCTGAAACTTCTATCTGGGGTGTTGTAACAAGTGTCATCCGAAAACTTCGCTAACTCTTGTGTCGCTCTAGTAGATGTAAATAATTTCTACGTTAGTTGCGAACGAGTATTTCAGCCCAAACTATCCCAAGTCCCGTTAGTGGTTCTATCCAACAATGATGGCTGCGTTATCTCAAGGTCTAAAGAAGCAAAAGACCTTGGAGTACAAATGGGTGCTCCCTTTCATTTAATGAAACAGACAGAAAAAAACCAGTTAAAGATTTTTTCAAGCAACTATGAACTCTATGGAGATCTAAGCAGACGTTTCTTCCAGACACTTCAACAGTTTACAGACCGCATAGAACAATATTCTATTGATGAGGTTTTTCTAGACTTCACTGATCAAAATCCTGAGAACCTGGAGGAACTTGGACAAAAAATAAAATCTATTGTTTGGCAATGGACAAAACTTCCTGTATGTGTGGGCTTTGGTAAATCTAAAACTCTTGCAAAACTTGCAAATCGTTATGCAAAAAAAGTTTCCAAACTAAACGGTGTTTGCAATCTAATCAATCATCCCAAGCTGGAAAGGGTACTGGAACTCACTCCCGTTGGGGAGATTTGGGGAATTGGACATGCTTCTGCAATGAAGCTATTAAGAGAAGGTGTTTCCAACGCACTTCTATTTAGAAATGCCCGAGAGTCTTGGATCAAAAAAAAATTTACAATCTTTGGATATAAAATTCAACAAGAACTAAAAGAAATCCCTTCCATCGAAATGGAGATGATTCACAAACCTAAAAAACATATCATGTTCACTCGATCGTTTGGAAAAAGAATTTCGTCTATCGTTGAAATGAGAGAAGCAATTGCTACATACGCAACCATGGCATATGATAAGCTCAAAAAAGAAAATGAATTCACTCGTTCAGTGACTATATACCTAAGAGCAGAAAGAACTCCCACCCAAAAAAAACTATCTCTCTATGAAACTAGCATTTTAGATTCCTACACAAATGATATTCGTGTTCTTACTCGCACAGCTTTAGCTTCTTTAGAGCGAGTATTTCAGGATAAGATTCAATATAAAAAAGCGGGAGTGATTCTAGGAAGTCTTGCAACTGAGCCAAATATACAAAGAACATTATTTGAAGACATAGAAAAAGATACCGAAGATGAGTTTTCCAAAATCTATTTTCAATTGAGAAAAAGTTTTGGAAGGCAAAAGATAAATCTAGCTTCTTGTGGAAAAAAAGATGCGCCTTGGAAGATGAGATCAGAAATGAGATCACCTTCCTATACTACCAAATTCCAAGATATTAAAATCATTAAAGTATAAATCTTAAATCAAAAAAATATATAAATTTTTCATTTTTTTATTGAAAAATGAATGAACGTTCATTCATTATGACTTTATGGGCATTTTAGATCCTAAAAAAAGAGAAGCAATACTAAGGGCAGCGTTGATGCTTTTTTCTAAAATTGGCTTTGAAGCAACCTCTGTTGCACAAATTGCAAACGAGGCGAAAATTGCTACTGGAAGTATTTATGTATATTTTCAAAACAAAGAAGAAATTTTTGAAGCACTCTATATACAATGCAAAAACCTTTTTTATGAATATCTAAAGAAAAACTATAATGAAGAAGCGAATCCAAGAGAGAACTTTAAAGCGTTGTTTCAAGGAATGGTATTATTTTCAAGAGAAGAAAAAGATGCATTCATATTTTTAGAATTTCATTATCAAAAACCATATCTACAGAAGGAAAGTTTGAAAATCAAAAACGAGGTAGATTCTTTTCTTGCAAAGTATGTTGAGGATGGAATCAAAAAAGGTAAAATTCAAAAGCAAAAACCTGAAATAGTAATAGCCATTGTATATGGTGCATTTGTAGCAATCTTCAAAATCATAGATTCAGGTAAGATGAACCATTCAAAAAAATTATTTGAAGAAATTGAAGAAACACTTTGGGAAGCAATCAAAATTTAAACGGGAGAAAAAAGATGAGTACGAAAAATCTAAAAGAGAAATTTGCTGGACATGCACTAATTACAGGCGGTTCAGCGGGGTTGGGTGCTGAGTTTGCAAGACAACTTGCAGAGAAAGGAATGGACATAGTCCTTGTTGCTAGAAGAAAAGAAAAGATGGAAGAACTTGCATCAGAGATTCAATCTAAGTTTAAGGTGCAAGTGGAAGTGATAGTACAAGATTTGAGCACAATGGATTGTGCTGATAAAATCAAGGCAGAACTAGATAGTAAAAAAATTTCTGTAGGACTGCTAGTGAATAATGCGGGATATGGAACTTATGGATACTTTCATGAAATAGAACCTAAGTCTGAGCTTCAAATGATTGATCTAAATGTAAGAACTCCAGTTGCACTGACTCATGCCTTCTTACCCGAAATGGTGAAACGAAAAAAAGGGGGAGTGATCTTTCTAGCAAGCAATGGAGCATACCAACCTTGTCCTTTCTTTGCTACCTATGGGGCAACAAAAGCGTTCAATCTAATGCTTGGAGAAGCACTCTGGGGAGAATATAGAGAGTTTGGAATTGAAGTAATTTCTTTATCACCAGGATATACTAGAACTGAATTTCAAGATGTAGCAGGAAACAAGGGACAAGAGCCACTTGGTGGTTGGAGTGAACCCAAAGAAGTTGTAAAACAATGTCTAGATAATTTAGGAAGTGAACCATCTACAATACCTGGGCTTATGAATTCCTTTTTGGCTTGGTCCATGAGATTCACACCGAGAAAAATGGCTGTGTTAGTTGGACATAGCATCTTGAAACCTAAGAAATGAAGACTAAAAATAATTCCTAATATACAATACTTTCACTAAATGAGAGTATTGTAAAATTTACTCAATAATTTCAAATCTATAGTAGCTTCTAACGCTGAAATCAATTTCCTTTTGGGAACAATCTGGTTTGTTTTCTAAGAATGGATTGATCTCAATCTCATATTTGCCAAGAGAAAGTTTTTCGTCTAATTTCCATGAATAAATTCCAACGTTAGTTATTGTTGTCTCCGGTATATAGATTTCTTCTTTAATGATATTCGAACTTTGAATAGTACTTAACCTAATTTTGTAGCCTTTAAATCTTCCTCCCAGTTTATAATGGATACTAGTTGTTGTTGTTGCATTGTTACAAACGTTAAAATTATCTCCAAGAGTTGGGTTAGTTCCAAAATAGTATCCTACATACTTCCACTCTAAGTCAATCACATCAGTATTTTTCACCTTTAGAGAACTTGTTGGCTTTGAAATTATTATTGAGTCACTCCCAATATCAGTTAGTAAAAGTAATAGTGCTGCTCCTCTTGGATTCTCATCTTCAGCAGGAGTATTTATGAATGCTAATGCACAAAGTATTATTGGAAGAAGTCTTGGAAATCGACTAAAATACTTTTCAGAATAATTTAAATAAGTTATATAAGATAATCCTAATATAGGAAGGCAAAATAGATCTGTAAAGTCCATTGTCCCACTATTAGAGTTCAACATACTATAGAAAAATTCATTAAACATTGAATTTATATTGATTAAACAAAATACTACTCCAACGATAAAGCATGAAAAGATGAAGATTTTTCTCTCTTTTTCGTTTGCAAATTTTTGAATTATGTTAGAGCTATCTAAACTAGGAATTGAAGATTTTCTTTGGTAGAAATAATTCAAAAAGCTAATAATCAATTGTAGTAAAGATAAAAGTATCCCTGAAATAAAAAAAGGGAAGATATACAAACCAACAATATCGCTTAACTTTCCCGTGATTAGGTTATGATATTTATACTTGAAAATACTATCGTTTAATAACCATGCAAACATACAAAAAATGGAAAACGGTTTAGAAAGAATTTGAAAAGAAATTGAGTGCATTAGAGTATCCTTCCTTGGAAAGGTTCATCGAATTCCCAAAAATTAATTGGTCTGAAAGTACAATTTAGTTTTCTAGTTAAAACTAATGTTTTGATAAAATCTTCTCTATACTGAATAATAAAAATTCTTCCTGTTGGTGTTGGCTCAATTCTAGGACAAGGCATTGCTAGGATTGAATTTAAGCAATGCACAACAGCTTTATTTTCATATACAATAAAGTGCTCTTGTTTATTTTGAAAGAGCCTTTTATCTTTTGTCTCAGTATTACCAATAAATTGCACTCCTGAACTTGATTGATCTAAATTGCAAGCAAAAGCTTTAACTAGAATGTTTAAGGAGATTCTATTTTCAGCATCAACTTTTTTAATTGTAGTACCACCTACAATACTCGCATTGCAAGAAATGAAAAGCAATAGAGCAAGTGTTATTAGAAGTTTAGTTGCCAAAACTATTTCCTTTATCTATTAAATCTTAAGGTAAAACATAAAGAACAAGCATTTTTTAATCTAGTCTAAAAATTAAGATTATGAATTTGTTATTGCAATTAGTTTTAGTTTATTGCAAAAGAGTTGTAATTCTTCAAGCAAAGGTTTTTGTTTGAAATAAGAAACTGGATTTACATCAACTAAAAGAAAAGATGTTCAGTATTAAAAGGATATTTTTAATGAAAAAGATAATTATACTCTTATTGATTCTAGTTTTAAATTGTAAACCTCCAAATGATAAAATTGAGAATAAACAAAAAATACTTTATACATATTTTTTCTTGGAGAATCAACCTAAGATATTTTCAAATCAATTAGACTATTATAGGCAGACATGTAACTTATCATTCTTTCAATCATTTTGTTTCGTATCAATTGATAAGTCTAATGGAACTAGATCTGAAATTTATCGAGGTATTGAAGGATTAAACTATGAATGGGGTTATTTTTATGATATAACGTATTCTTACGAAAAGAGTAAAGCTAGTTGCCAAGATGATTGTTTTGGAACTTCAAAATTAATTTCTATCAACTCTAAAATACCAGCAGACAATAAAACACTTACATTAAATTTAGATAAAAATTCAAGAAATGAATTTTCTCCTGATTATACTTCTTTTACAATTTTGGGAGAAAGAAAAATGAACTGTAACCAAAGCCTTTGCCAACAATTAAATACAAAAATACAACAACTAGAGAAGAATAAATCTTGTAAAGCTACTTTCAAAATAATAAGTTCAACAAATGATTTAATTGAATTAGTAGGATTTGAATAGTATCTTTCGCTAAAACATTTATAAAACTAAGTATTTATTAAAATTCTAGAGGAATACTTTCATCATACGAAAGTATTTCACAATTTATTCAACCAAAACAATAGAATATGAAGGAATTATAGGTTCTTTTGAAAAAACATTTGTTGCTTTAGTTAAAGAACTACTATTTAGAACGTTAGTCGCGGGCAATGAGTTATAAGTTGTAATTTTAGTCCAATTAGAACTAAGCTCTGTTTGAAGATTTAATTTAATTGAACTGGCAGTGGCATTCACAAGAAAGAGTTTTGAATCGTCGGTGCTAGAACTATTTCTAAATTTGAATGCTTTCACTCTTCTTTCATCTTGACCAGAAAGCCCTATATCACTTAATTTTAATCTGCGAATGTACTGAGACTTATTATATGCTAAATTGAATAGATGCAACGCTTCCCCACTTGCAGTTCTATTGTATGGAGTTGCACCACTCACTAAAACTGCTCCTGCAAAAGTTCCAGGATGAAAAATACTTTGCCAAGTGTCATTCCCCATAAGCATATGACAGATCAACATATTTACTTGCTCGGATTCAAGCATCCTTGTTAAAAATAAAATATTGTATAACCCATGTGTCCAACTTCTTACTAAACCATTTGCTTCCCCAGCATTTATATTAAATTCAGTGAACCATAGAGGTTTGTTTTTAGTTATGGCAAGAAACTCTGGTCTAGTAAAATACAAATCAATATAATCATCAGCATGATTCAAAACAGACTCAACAGTTGTTGCACTGAAGCTTGTGCTAGTTAAGTTTCCATTTGGTCTAGCATAAACATGTAACGAAACTGAATCTGCTTCATTCATTGCTCCAGAACTTGCTAACCCTGAATTCCAATTTGTTGCTCTTGTAATATACTCTTGGTCTGTGGAAAAATAATAAGTCTTATTATTTAAATTGATCTCGGGCACAATTCCTGTGATAGCAAATTTTGCTTTAGGAAATCTTGTTCTTAATTTACTAATCCAACTCTTAGCAAGTAAACCATAAGAATTAGAATTAGTGAATACTGTTTCGTAATTTGTTTCTGCATAATAATGCTCATTTCCAATTTCTACATACTTCACTTCAATTCCTAAGCTCTCAGCTTTTTCTAACATTTTCAAATTTGTGTCGTAATCTGCTGTGATTAGATTTAACACAAATAACGCTTCCGAATTAGATTGATTTAACAGAATCTTAAATTGCTCCAGCTTTCCATCTTTGTATGTAGTTTGAGTACGAAATGGTCTTTCAGTTAAAGTTAGACGATCCCAAGTTCTACAACCTCCACCTGAAGTTTGGATAAACCTACAAGTGTTAACAGTTCCACCTGTTTCCCAGTCGAAATAGTCAGACTCAGTTCCCCCAGGGTAACGAATGATATTGGGTTTTAAATCACTCAAAGACTTTAATGCATTTGTATCACTTATCCCCCCTTCCCAAAGTAATGTATTTAGATTATATCCCAAATAACTATTGGAAAAATTAGAATAACCACTAGGGGTATTGTTAGTTTGATTTCCTAAAAAGTATAAGAACAAACTATTTCTAAGGGAATTGTCTTTGCGTTTAGTAGAACAGTTAGTGAAAAGAAAAATTGAAGTGATGAAAATAATAACTTCAAAATAAATCATACGCACTATTGATAATCAAAGAAATTCCTTTCTCTTTTTTAAGAAAAAGGTTTTCAAAATAATCTAAATATTAAGTTTTTTGTCAATAGACTTTCATAAAAAATGAATTATCTACAAATCAAATGAACCTAAGTTTGGACATTATTTGTAAAAATTGGACCAGTGCCTTCTTCTATTCTTTTAAATTGGACTCTATCTCCAATTTTAACTTCCTTCACATCCACATCTTCAATAATTGTGAGTAATTTGAGTCCTTCATCTATATCTACTATCGCAAGACAATAGGGAGCTCGTTTTGCAAGATGTCCAAAACCTACCATAACAATTGTAAAAGTATAGATCGTACCCATACCATTAAATTCAATTTCGCGTAACGTTTCACTTCCACAACTTGGACAGATAAAACTTGGATCAAGCATATTATGCCCACAAGACTCGCAATGTTTTCCTTTAAGAATTTCAGCAACCATTAATAACCTCTCTCTAAGATATGCACAATGCTCACTGCCCCTGGACCACCAAGCACATGAGTGAGAGCAGTTCTAGCGTTATGCACTTGTCTGTCGCCCGCTTCTTCTCTTAGCTGAAAAGTCATTTCCACAACCTGACCTACTCCAGTTGCACCAACTGGATGACCTTTTGCTTTTAGTCCACCTGAAGTGTTTACAGGAAGTTTTCCTCCAAGTCTAGTGTGACCATCCAGAGTATATTGACCACCCTTTCCTTTTTCTACAAATCCTAGGTCTTCAATATTGATGATCTCAGTGATTGTAAAACAATCATGGCACTCAATCACATTAATATCATCACGCGATACGTTTGCCATGGAAAATGCTTCCTTCGCAGCCTTAATAGTTGCGGGAAAAGTTACAGAGGAAGGTTTCATAGAAAGAGTAAAATAGTCTCCACCATGTCCCGAACCCTTGATGAGTACAGGCTTTTTAGTAAAACTCTTTGCTCTTTCTTTTGTAGTAATCACGATTGCTGCTGACGCATCCGTTACTAGTGACATATCATGAAATCCAAACGGAGTTGTTACAGTTCTTGCATTCATAATATTCTTTAACGATACTATTTTTTGTTTATGAGCAAAAGGGTTTTTGCTTCCATGGAAATAATTTTTTTCAGCTACTGTTGAAATCATTTCTTTAGTAGTTCCAAACTCATGCATATGACGCATTGCATTGAGTGCAAATCCAGAAGGACCAGAAACACAAAATCCACCTTCAAATTCTGAATCCTGTCCTTTAGCTACAATCTGCATCGTTGACTCTGGATCCTTCGTGTTCATCTTTTCTACACCAAGCACAAGAACTGTATCAAATTGACCATTTGCAACAGAAAGAAAACCCTGTCGCACAGCGATACCACCAGAGGCACAAGCACCTTCAAGTTTCATTGCGGGAAGATGTCCTAAACCTAAAGCAGTTGCTACATAGGAACCCATTGTATTCTGATTATTGAATTCTTCACCTGCATAATTTCCAACGAACACAGCTTGGATTTCTTTTCTATCAATCCCCGCATCTTTGATTGCTCCATTTCCCGCTTCCGTAACAAGTTCCCTAAGAAACTTATCTGAATGATTTCCATGCTTAGTTTCATAAGCACCAATAATTGCAACTTCTCTCATCTTACATTCCTATTGCAGCACCACCATCCACTCTCAGGATTGTGCCCGTTATATTTTTAGACTCTTCACTTATATAGAATTTCACAACGTTAGATACATCCTCAGCAAGAATTGGTCTTCCAAGGGGAGTCATCTCAGTCAATTTCTTTTTGACATCTTCAGGCAGAGTATCAGTCATATCTGTTTGAATAAATGCGGGACATATAGCGTTAGCCGTCACCCCGCGTCCTGCAAACTCACGAGCAGAAACTTTTGTAAGAGCAATTACTCCCGCCTTGGAGGAAGAATAGTTTGCTTGTGCTGGTTGACCAGTAAGTCCTGAGACTGAGGAAATGTTTACAATTCTACCACTGGGAGATTTAAGCAGTAACTTCGATGCAGCCTTAGTCATAAGAAATACACCTTTTAGATTCACATCAATGACTAGATCCCAATCTGCTTCAGACATTCTCATGAGTAGATTGTCTTTCAAGACTCCAGCATTATTGATTAAAAAATCAAGTCGTCCAAATTTAGATTTAATTTCAGAGACAACAGCCTCACAGTCTTCAGCCTTAGTTACATTGCATGCAAGTCCAAGTGTTTCTACTCCATATGTAGATTTTACTTCTTCAGCGGCTTTTTCGATTGCTTCTTTATTAAGATCTACTAGCACAATCTTTGCACCAAGTTTTGCAATTGTGTTTGCAATTGATCTACCTAGTCCTCTGGCTGATGCTCCGCCAGTGACTAAAGCAACCTTATCTTTATAATATTCACTCATATTCCCTCTTAACTAACATTGCTCAATATCTAAAATAGTATTAGTTTATGTAAAGAGGAAAATTGCATCTTTATTATTTCAATAGCCAAAACTAATATTAGTTTAGAATAATAGAAATAGAACAAACTAGGATATAGTTGAGTATAGAATATTTTTTCCTTGCAGAACTTGACTCAAATCTTAATCTTTGACAATGACAATATCGATTGATGATTTCAAAAAAAGTATGGGGCATTTTGCTTCAGGAGTTACTGTAATTACCTATAACACTGGAGAAGAGATTGGTGGAATTACTGTTTCTAGCTTTAGCTCCTTATCCTTAGACCCAATGTTAGTTCTATTCAGCATCCAAAATTCAGTTTCTAGTTTAGAAAAACTTTTGAATTCAAAGTACTATGCAATCAATATTCTATCTTCTGCACAACAAGAGGCTTCTAGCTCATTTGCTAGTTCAAAAATTGATAAATCAAATTATTTAAAAGAAGTATTAAAAGAATCTCCTGATGAAAAAGGGATTTATTCTCTAAAAGAAAGCCTATCCATCTTAAAATGTGAAACTTACAAAACTTATGAGGGTGGTGACCACACAATATTCGTTGCTAAGGTTTTAGGTGTAACAAACAAAGACGATAGGCGACCTTTGCTTTATTATAATAGAGGTTACGTAACGATTTAATGGTAGATTCAATTTTAATCACACAGTGTCTTCAAAATGATTTTGTAGAACTCATTGATAAATATGAACCAATTCCAAACCAACTTCATGTTGGATTCATGGAAGCAAAAAGACTTTTAGGTGAAAAAATTGAAGATGGCCCCATCAATACTTTGATGGAATGGGCTTATGAAACCAAAGAAACAGAACTTGACTTAATTCATATAAGAGACTGGCACGATAACCATGATCCAAAACAAAAAGATCATCTAAACCAGTTTGGTGAACATTGTATTCAAAACACATATGGAGCAGAGTTTGTATTTTCCAAACTCAGAAATAAAAATAGAAAAGATTTCATCGTAAATGCTTCAGGACTGAATGATTTTTATAACACTAATTTAGAAGAAATACTATCGTCATACGATAAAACTAAACCAATTAAAGTTGGGATTTCAGGTGTATGGACGGAAGCAAAAGTAACATTTCTTGCTTATGAACTAAAAACTAGGTATCCTAATTTTGAAATTGCCACTTGTAGCTTAATCACAGCAGGTTCGAATAGACAGGCTCATTTCATAGCATTAGAACAAATGAAGAATATACTTGGAATCAATGTATTCACTTCAATTTCAGAATTCACAAACTTTCTTGTAGGAAGTGTGCCTGTTATGGAAAGAAAAATCAGAAATGCTTCTTTTGTGCAAATGAAGTTTGAAGACAACTACTCAGTATCACAAGACGATAGTAAGATATTGCAATATCTTTTTAGAGAGGCTAGAGAAGCAAGTTTCAAATGTTTAGATGGTGGATTCTCGGGAAATGTTGTTCTAAAGGCAAAAGTCATTGATAATTTAGGTCACTCACAGGTACCAACTGTAGTTAAGATTGGAGCTAGAGAACCAATTGCTAGAGAAAGAAATTCATTTGAAAGAATACAAGAAGTTTTAGGAAATAATGCTCCAAGCATAGTTGATTTTGCAGAGTTCGGAGAAAGAGGTGCAATAAAGTACCGTTATGCGTCCATGCTAGAAGGAAATGTGAAGACATTTCAAAAATTTTATGCTGAATCAAATGATATAGAAAAAATTCAACAAATATTAGAAGTAGTTTTCAAGAAACAACTAGGACGGCTCTATGAGGCAAGTTCCAATGAAAAATTAAATTTACTTGAATACTATGATTTTAACCCAAAATATTCCAGTGGAGTGAGAACTAGAGTCGAGAAATTAATAGGAACAGTATCGAGTGATGATACTATCTCTTTCTTTGATAAAACGATTCCTAATGTATGTAAGTTTTATGAGAAAGAACTAGTTCATCTTAAAGAGAAAAACTCTTTACCAAGATATATGTCTTTTATACATGGGGACTTAAATGGTGCCAATATCATTCTGGATGGTGGTGGAAATATTTGGATCATCGATTTTTTTCATACACATAAGGGTCATATACTCAAAGACCTAATCAAGCTTGAAAATGATATTCTATATATATTCATGAAAATTGAAGATGAGACTTCTTTCAAAGATGCATTAGAACTTCTAGACATACTAATCGATGTAAGTGATTTAGGAGTAGCAATCAATAAAAATAAGGTTTTTAAAAATCCAGAAATCCAAAAGGCTTACGAAATTGTTATCTATCTTAGGTCTTTCTATTCAGAACTGATTGAATTAGATAGAGACCCTTATCAACTTTTCTGTGGCTTAATGAGATATGCAATGCATACACTATCGTTTGACGAGAGTAATGAATGGCAAAAAAAACTCGCATTCTATTCAGGTTCAAAACTTTCAGGAAAAATTAAATCGAGCATTACATCATCCTCATTGCTTAGAATTGATTTTTTGATCAATGAGAGAGCTGAAGAAATTGGAAAACTTGCACTCACAATTCTTCCAGGAAGAAAAGATAGAGACAGAAACTTAGAAGAAGATCTAGATCAGATTCAAAAGAAAGAAATCCAAAATATTTTGATTTTAGTTACTGAACATGAATTAGAAGAATATGGAGTTTCCAATTTGAAAGCCGAATATGCAAAGAGAAACCTTGAGTTTAAACATCTTCCTTTGCTAGACCAAGGAGTTCCAACAAAAGAAGCATTGAACCCAATCTTGGATTGGATCTTAGAAAAAACGAAGGCAAAACAAAATGTATTGATTCATTGTGTTGGGGGGCTCGGAAGGTCGGGAACAGTTGCAGCATGTTTCTTAAAAAAATTTTATGGCTATGACTCTTCAGAATCAATTCAAATTGTGCGAAAGTCCCGCTCCAAAAGAGCAGTGGAATCAGTGGAACAAGAAGAATTTATTTTCAATTTTTAAGCTGATTTAATTAACGTTAGTTCGATGGAAGAAAAAATCAAAAAAAGTTTTATACTCTTTTAAAATCGTATTGACTCTAATAACTTTTTTCTTACGATAGGATACTAAAGTAGTAAATTTCTTTATGAGAACCAATCTAATAAAAATTTTCCTTTTAGTAATTAGTATTTCTCTTTTCTTTTCCAATTGCAAAATCATGGACACTAGATGTGCGAAGATGGATCCAAATTGCAATCCAATATCATTCAGTTTATTGAATCTGATCATAAGTTCTAGAAGTAGTAATCAACAGACCAGTTCCTCTCTTCCCACTATTTCCTATTCTGGAAGTCCTTATACATTATCCACAAATGTAACTATCACGACTATTACTCCAACAGTAAGTGGGAGTCCAACTACTTGCACATCGAGTCCAACCTTGCCATCATGACTTGCGATCAATGCAACCACTTGTGCTATTAGCGGAACACCAACTACAGCTCAATCTGCAATTACATATACAATCACAGCAGCAAATGCCGCCGGAAGTGCTACAGCTACAATTAATATCTCTATTAATCTGAATACAATCTATGCAGCTACTGCTGCAGGGTTATCCATTTCTACAGATGGAGGAACTAGTTTTGTAAATCGAACCACTGCCAATGGACTCGGAAGCAATACAGTTAATGGTTTATATGTTCAATAGAATCAAATTAATCAATTTATGAAATCAAAATACAAATCAATTATTCTATATTCACCTTTTCTAATATGTTTTTTAATTTTGAGTCCTTTGTTTTCAGAAGCAGTTCTTCTAAAAGATGGAAAAATAGTTTCGGGAAAGATTTTAAATAAAACGGAAGAGGGAATCATCATTGTAGAAGATGGAATCAAAAAAACAATCCCTTCTAGCTTGATACGAAAAATTACTTTCAAATCCAGAAAAGAATTAGAGGAGGAACTGGAAAAAGGAAAGTCAAAAAAAGGAAATACAAATCCTGAAACAAATTTAGAAGAAAAAAATAATTCAGTACAACAAATTGAATCCATTCCTTCCCGAACTAAAATTTTATTCTATTCAGCACTTTTTCCAGGGTTAGGTCAATACAAGGAAGGAAGAAAAAAAGCGTCTTATTACTGGTTTGGAGGTTTCGCTACGTTTTTGATTGCAACATCTGTGTTGTATGAAGAAGGAATATCCCAAAGAAGGATTTACGAAAAGAGCAGCTCAGAGTTCGTAAATAACGCATTGATTTTTAATAGTTTAGGAGTTTTGAATTCTTCTAATTTGAACTTATACTATCTCTTGGAAACTAGAAACATTGGAAACGAAAGGGCATCCATGTTAAGTTCAGCAAATTTAGTAAATTCGGTTTCTTCACTCTTCTTAACATTTTATTTAGTAAATATTTTGGATTCTTATTTATTCTACCCAACTGAAAAAAAATCCATTTCCATAAAACTGATCCCCGAACTGATACCTGCTGCCTCATCACAAGATTCTATGGCACAAACTAATTTTCTTTCAAGACATCCCTATATCCAAGTTCAGTGGGAATATAGGTTTTGAAGTTCATAAATAACGTTAGTTCAATGTAAGAAAAAAATAGAAATAATTACTAATGTGCTCCACAAAACTAAAAAAATCTTTTGGGCGGCAGACGGGCTTTCCTCTATCGTTAATTTTTTGCATTCACAAAAAATTAACGCCGAGTCAATCCCTGCCGCATTCATAGGCGTTAGCTCCCACGCCCTAGTGGAGTCTTAACAAAAAACTCTACCAAATCTAGTCCATTGAAAAATCGAATCTTTGTGCTAAAGGAAAAATTCTTGGCTAATGCCAATGATCTTTTCACCATTCTATAAAAATGCATTGC
>JANRLP010000078.1:0-64862 GCA_033762425.1 Leptospiraceae bacterium | reverse complement strand
GCAATGCATTTTTATAGAATGGTGAAAAGATCATTGGCATTAGCCAAGAATTTTTCCTTTAGCACAAAGATTCGATTTTTCAATGGACTAGATTTGGTAGAGTTTTTTGTTAAGACTCCACTAGGGCGTGGGAGCTAACGCTCTGACAGGGATTGAAGTGATATGTCCAAAATTTCTTACAGAAATTTTGTATCTGCAAGCGTTAAGCCTAGCAATTTAAGGAACTTTCCCAAAAAATTCAATTTCTTGTTCTAGTTCAATTCCAAATCTCTGAAAAACCTTTTCTTTGATCTCACTAATTATCTTGTAAACCTCTCTTGCCTTAGCATCACCTGTATTAACAATAAAATTACAATGCTCTCGTGCAACGAGAGCACCACCTAATTGAAATCCTCTCATCCCTACTGCATCAATTAGTGCCCAACTTTTCATGGAATTTCCCTTATCATCTTTTAGATTAGGATTTTTAAAAACAGAGCCTGCACTTTTTTTGTTCTCAGGTTGTGAAGAATTTCTTTTATCTCTTTTCTCTTTTAACGATTCTTCTATCTCAGCTAGATTCCCAGATTTCAAACTCATCTCTATTTCCAAAATGAAAGCCGACTTACTCTTTAGAAACTGAGTATAACGATAGCCGAAATCTATTTTTTCTTTTTGTAAAGTATAAACCTTGCCTTGCTCTAAAAACTTTACTGAATCCGTAAAGTCAAATAGCTCACCTCCATAACACCCTGCATTCTGTATAACAGCTCCACCAACCCATCCAGGAATTGTGGAAAGAAACTCAACACCCCTATAACCCATTAGAGAAATTTTTCTAAAAGTTGGGGTAGTATTACAGGCAGCTCCAATTCTAAATTTTCCTTCTTCAATCATTTCAAATTTTTTATAGTTTTCACCAAGTCTGATCGTTACAAAATCATCAGGGTGATCTGAAATGAGTAAATTGGTTCCTCCCCCCAGAATTTTATACTCAATTGAATACTGATTCAATAGAAACAAAACTGTTTCGATTTCTTCTACAGATTCAGGTTCAATGACTAGTGGAGAAACCCCACCAATCTTGAAAGAAGAAAGTGGTGCAAGAGTAACTTCTTTTCTAAAATGAACCCTCTTGCTTTCTAATTCATGTTCTAATCCTTTCTCTAGTGCAAAATTGATTACATTCATTGCTCAATAAATTCTTGATATAAAGTAAGAGTATCCATATCTCTTTCTTTTAAGATTCTTTTGGATTTTTCTTTGAGTTCCGGGCTAGCATAAACATAAATCTCTTTCAACTCTTCTCTAGTACTTCCATTGATTCCCGATTTTAAGATATTAAAAATTTTTATATCTTCAAATTTCTCAAAGAGTTTTAAGACCCTAGTCTTATCTTTTGTATTGACTGTTATACTGATTAGATCTTCTGGATTGGGAATATTTCTTGCAACCTTATCTACTGAATCTATAGGTGTATAATCAATTAGACTTCCAATTAGAAAAAAGTTTTTTCTAAGGATTAGTTCAGCAACAGCTCTCTTCATCAATTCAACTGGAGACACACTAATCATTGCCTCAATCTTTTCTGGTACTAAATGTTCTAAAACATCGCAGAAAAATTTTGTAGAAAAATAATTTGCAATCCCAATTGCATCTTGGGGAGGAAGATGATAAGAAAGATTTGCGGCTATACTTGCACCTAAGATATCCTCTGTGACTTTTGCATTGAGAAAATTCGGCATATACTTACTTACCCTAGCCATTGTTGACCAAATTTCCTTTTGACCTTCTTGTTCATTTTCCACAATACTATTCTTAAGTGAATGTAGTTCTTCACCAGTTAACTTCTCTAAGAATTGAAAACGGATTGGGTCTAGATTAAAAAATTTATAAAAAGATTTCAGTTCCAACTCTTTATTTAGTGTTTCTTCGTCCATGGATTCCTTTGCTTTTTTACTTAAAGTATAGCAATTCTGGACAAGGAATTCAATTTGTCCAATAAAATTTGAGTATTTCTACTTTACAAGAAGTGTAGAGAATTTATTTTTTTCAGTTAGTGAAGTTTTTGAATAAATTAAAATTCTATTTTGAACAGATAAAGGAACAGATTTCTTCTCTTCAAAAATTTTTAAATAGCCATAGGGAAAGACTTTCCAAAAAAGGTAAGGCACATTTTACCTTTATGATTGTTCCTCACTCAGAAGATAAACCAATTAGTTTCAGCATTTCTTATAACAAAATCACTCAGATATTTTTAATCTTCTTTTGTTTTTTATTCGTTTGCACTTTTGTTGTGCTGAAATCCAGTGGAGACTCAAGTGAATTGTATGAGGTTGAAATTTCTGATGAAGATTTTCATAAGCAAAAACTAAAGCTTGAACAAATTTTAAAAAAACTTCACGAGAACACTAATATATACTACGAAAAAATTTCTAATCTATACATAAGACTTGGTGGTGATCCTGACTTAGTATATTCCAAAAAACCAAGTCAAACAAGACTAGACTATTTAGAAGCAGAAACTGATATATTTCAAGAAACATACTCCTTAAATACTGATCTACATAATCTAAAATTAATGAACCAACAAACTAGAGAAATGATAAAAACAATCAAAGAAAAAAGCAAGACTATCCAAAGCACTCCTTCACTCTGGCCAACTAAGGGTTATATTCTATTTCCATATGGTAAATATCTTTCTCCACTCACAGGAACTGAAATCCAAAACAATGGAGTAGATATTGGTGCCTATCCCGGTTCAGAGGTTGTTGCCACTGCGTCGGGTATTGCTTATGAGATTGGATTTTCTGAAATCACAGGGTATTATATCAAAATTTCTCATAAGTATGGATGGAAAACAATTTATTCCAATTTAGAAAGGGTTCAGATCAAGAAAAATCAATTAGTATCTCGTGGCGATATTATTGGTTATGTGAGTAAATCTGTCAACTTTCCAGTGTATCATTTACATTATGAGGTTCATGTGGGAACTAGTCCTCTAAATCCAAATTCATTTTTGAATCAGTTCTTAAATTAAGGTATGAGTATGAAGGAAGAAAAAAACGAAGAGTTCATTGTAAACAGCATCATTGGTGAAGGCTCCGAATTTAGTGGAGAGTTCAAGGTAGATGGACTGATTAGAATTGATGGTAAGTTCAAGGGTGTAATTGAAACTAATGGCAAGGTTTTGATTGGGAAAACTGGAATAGTTGATACTGATATCAGAGCAAGAAATGTAGTTTCAGGTGGCCAAGTAAACGGGAACGTTTATGCATCAGAAAAAGTAATTTTGCTTTCCACTTGTAAAGTTTATGGTGATATTGTAACACCAATTTTAGTTATTGAAGAAGGAGTGCATCTTCAGGGTAAGTGCACAGTGATACCAAAGCCATGAGAATTTTTGGAACAGGAACTGAGGGAATTAAAACCGCAAGTGAAAAGAAGAATAAAACTGAAAAGAAAGAGGCAGTGACTAACGTTGGCTCTGGGAATAGTTTTTTAGAGTTATTGGAATCAATTGCACCTTCTGATAAAGCAGAGACAAAAGAAATCAACACGCTTTGGCAAAAATTACCTGATATAGAAAAGAAATTTCTTGCAAGCCCTAATGCAGAGAATATGAATTCTTATAAGAACTTAGTTAAAGAAATTGTAAATGAAATTCTAAAGAGTAACACTACTCTATCTCAGGCTAGACAGCGAGGAAAGAACGATAAAAGAATTTTGATGTCTGTGAAAGTGATTGATGAAAACATTCAAATTCTTGCACTTACAATGATAAATCCAAACAATTCGGCATTTAACCTATTGAAACAAATTGAAAAGATTAGAGGTTTACTTTTGGATATGCAGCAATAATTTATTTAACTTGAGCTTGGTATCTTTTCTTACATGGAACTAATATTAATCATTTTTTGGGCGTCTTTTTCCAGCTCTCAGCTTCGATCTGGGACGCAGGGGCTTTGTTGTTTACCTAGAATGGATTATGTCTAGTTGCTCTTTTCCTGTGAATTTTTCTTTTGTATCGAAGACTTCTCTCTTGTTGCTCTAGTTGAGGAGCTTTGTCTTGGTTGCAAAGACTTTTCTGTCGTTGGTGCTTCGTAATAACTATTACTCGTTCAATAATTTATTTTGTAATAACTGTTTTGATGAAATTTCTTGACTATGTAATAACTAAAATCAGTTTTTTTTGTAATAACTATGAACTTATCAATAATTTATTTTGTAATAATTGTTTGTTTCCCGAACACAAAAAAGTCTTTACGCCTAAAGACAATTTTCTCTACCAGAGCGAAAACGTTGAATCAAACACGATAACGAAATACACTACTAATACAAGATGCAAGAACAATTACAGAACAACTCATACAAAATAGAGGGAACGTTAGTATTCACGCTCAACGTGGAAACTAACGCTTTGGAATGCGGCAGGGATTGACTAATGCTGTCAACTTAAGAGAAAAAGTTAATGATTAAAGGAATTGGTACGATAAGTATATAATGAAAAAAAAGTTCTAAATTATCTAGAAAGCTATGCAAGATAATCTTTTCAACTGAGATTAAAAGTCTTGCTAGATTTAAGAAATCATCATTTACAAGGAATAGGAAGTTGACACTACCTCATCTAATAATTACAATCTTACGAACATTTAGCAGAAGTATTTTTCTGGAAATCATTTCTGTCTGCGAAAGGTTCAGAATTATTCAATTTACGAAGCAGGCACTTTCTCGTTCAAGAGAAAATTTGAACAGTGAAGTTTTTGAGTTACTTAACAATTCTTTTGTAGACGGGTATTACGAAGAAGATTATAAAACTTACAACGGCTATATATTATTAGCCTGTGATGGTTGCAGAGTTTCCTTGCCAATTAGTGACGAGTTAAAAAAGGATTTCGGATGTTTAAAAAATCAAAGTGGCATTTCTTCACATCCAACAGCATTAACTTCAGTATTGTATGACATAGAAAACGAGATCATAGTTAGCTCTGTAATTAAACACGTATTATCCTCGGAGAAACAACTAGTCTTAGATCACATAGAGAAAATAAAGTCATTTGAAAATCTATATGGAAAGAAAATTATTATTTTATTTGATCGGGATTATCCATCATTAGAAATTATCAGCGCATTATTAGTCAATAAAATCAGCTTTATTATGCGATGTAGTAGAAGTTGGCTTAAAGAAGCAAAAGATGCTTTGAATTACAAAGAGTATGATTCAATAAAAGAAGTTACTCTAAAACTAAAACGCAATAAGAATAAAAATTCCGTAAAAGAATATTTTGAAAAACTAGGGAATCGAATGTCTTTGAGATTTATTTGTAGAAAATTTCCAGACGGGGTAAAAGGAATATTTGTAACTAATCTTTTGCAAGTAGAATTTTCATCTGAACGCATTTTAGAATTGTATAGAAGACGCTGGGAAATAGAAACTCATTTTCGTATGGAGAAACAAACTGCTGAATTGGAGAATTTCGCATCAAAGACAACGAATAAAATCAAACAAGAATATTTTGCAAAGGTATTGTTGATGAATTTTACTAACCTACTAATTCATGAAGCAATGGAGGAGAAAAAAGAAATATTTGAAAATGGTAAATATAAAATTAACAAAAATATAGCTTTCGGAATCGTAAAAGATAAATTAGATTTTCTCATCTCTGGTATTAATTCAGATAAAACAATTGAACTGATTAAAGATAGACTTTTAAGAATTCCGAAAATCACAGTCCGATCGAACAGGAAATTTCCTCGTCATGAGAAAATTAGAAAAAGAAAATTTGAAATGAATCGAAGAAGGGCTACTTAAGTTGACAGCATTATTCGATCTGGGACGCAGGGAGTTGTTGTTTACATAGTAGAGTTTCGGTGTAGTTGCCATTGTAGTGTGAATTTTACTTTGTATTGCTAGCTCTTCTCTGGTTGCTCTAGTTGAAGAGCTTTGTCCTAGTCGTAGGAGTTTTTCTGTGGTTAGTGTTTTGTAATAACTGTTTTTATGAAATTTCTTGACTATGTAATAACTAAAATCAGTTTTTTTGTAATAACTATTAATTGTTCAATAATTTATTTCGTAATAATTGTGTTGTTGGCGAACATACAAAAAAGTCTTTACGCCTAAAGACCATTTTTTCTACCCGAGCGAAAACGTTGAATCTAGATTATCAAATTAATTCTTAGGGAGTTTCTTGAATAAATCAAAACTAGATGGAGTGCTTGGAGGAGATGTATGTTTGATTTCAGAGATTTGATCTCTTAAAATAATGAATCGAATTTCGATATCGGGGTCGTGGTTTTTGCTATACCTAGAGATAGGTTTCCGATAGATCATATACTCTCTTCCAGAACCATCTCGAAAGCTTTCCTCAGGCTCTCCAAAAGTTTCAATCACACTTAGTTTAGATTTGCTCATAAACTTATTTTTTAACTTTTCACGAATCCATATTGACTTTTCTTGTTCTTCAGTGAGTTCCACTTTGGCGAGAGAGTTTTTCTTATCTTCTTTTTCACGAGCAATTTTGGTTTTCTGTGAAAGCTCTTCACATTTCTTTACATCCTTGAATGTTTCAATACAGGATTGATATACTGCTTCGGATTTAGCAAGATCAGAACTCTCTTCCTTTACAGGTGTTGTGTTGCAATTAGTCAGTATAAAGATCGTGAGTAATAAAATTTTTTTCATGGTTCATCCTTTGATTTTTCTAATAATTTTTGTAAAAAATTCACAAAGTCTGATTTATCACGAGTCATACCTTCAAGTGATCCAAGGATACTATCGTTAGACGAGAGTCCAGCATAAAGTGGTAGTGCTATAGTTTTGAATTTATCTTCTTGATATTTTTGGTTCTTATCATAAACCTCACCGTCACCGTCAGTATATATTTTCACTAAAACAAATTTTTGAAATAATTCTTTTACTTCTGGTAATGGAAATATATTTTGTTCCATCCATCTGCAATTGGTGCATGTATAACCAGTGAAATCTATAAAAATTGGTTTCTTGAGTTTGATTGATTCTAGTCTAGCCTGTTCCATATTATCAATCCAGACAATTTCTTTATTAACTGTTTTGCTAGAAGGGTATTCATTGGGCGGAAGAAATGCATCAAGTTCACCAAGCGGTTTCCCATCTGCTGAATAAAAAAATAAATAAGAAAATACAAAAGCAGCAATTGATAAAAGAACTCGGAAAGGATGTTTGCCTTCTTCTTTTTTGACTTCATGTTGAAACGAATATAGACCAAACAAATAAAGTCCAAGCCCAGTAAATATTGCAGCAAGGATAAGTAAGGTTGTGGATCTAGTGAGAATTCCTAAATTCCAAACAAGGTCAATATTCGAAAAAAATTTGAGTGCTGCAGCAAGTTCTAGAAACCCAAGAACTATCTTGAAGCTCACCATCCAATTTCCCGACTTAGGTAGTTTTTGAATTGCTGTTGGAAACAGTGCAAGAAAGAAGAATGGAATGGAAAAGCTCAAGCTATACCCAAACATTCCAACAAGCGGAAAGAACCATTCTCCTTTTGCTGCACTTACAAGTACTGTTCCTAGAAATGGCATCGTACAAGTAAACGTTGTTAACGTAAAAGTGAGTGATACAAAGAATATACCAAGCACACTTGTTTTATCTCTGTCCTTGCTTAAAAAGAATAGAATTGAAGAAGGAAGTTGGATTTCATACAATCCCCAAAGATTGAATGTAAAGAGTAGAAATAAAATTCCAATTGCAAGATTTAAGTAAGGACTAGAAGCAAGTTGGTTTAATTTTCCTGCACCAAAAAAAATAGAAGTTAATAGTCCAAGAAAAGTGAATGTAAGTATAATTCCAACTGTAAATAGAATGGAATCTCTAATCGGTGAGCTACCTTCTTTGCTCTTTAAAAAAAAGCTAATCGTAATTGGGATCAGAGGGAATACACAAGGGGTGAGAAGGGAGAGTCCACCAAATCCTAGGGATAGTAAAAAATAGTTAAAAACTTCTTGCATAACTCTTAGAACATCATTCTAGAACTAATCTAACTGAGTCACGAACTTTTCTTGCCTTTTCTCTAGCTTCTTCAATGGAAGAACCAAGGGCTAGGGCTACACCCATTCTTCTTTTTCCATGAATTTCTGGTTTTCCGAATAGTCTCAAATTAGTATCGGGAAGTGAGAGTGCTTCAAATAGATTTTCATATACTGGGGAATTACTATCACCCGACAATAGTATTGCGGCAGATGCTGAATAACCATAATATACTAAGTTAGGAATGGGCAGTCCAAGAATTGCTCTTACATGCAGAGAGAATTCTGAGTAGTTAGAACCAATCATTGTCACCATTCCCGTATCATGTGGTCTAGGAGAGACTTCACTAAAATATACTTCATCCCCTTTAACAAATAGTTCTACACCAAAGATACCAAAGCCGCCTAACGCATCAGTAATTTTTTTTGCGATGTCTTGTGATTTTTTTAAAGCGGTCTCACTCATGGGTGCAGGCATCCAAGATTCAACATAATCTCCTGAAACTTGTAAATGACCAATAGGTGCAAGAAATGTTGTTCCAAGAGAATGTCTAATTGTTAGAAGAGTAATTTCAAAATCAAAAGGGATGAATTCTTCAACAATCATTTTTCCCTTTCCCGCTCTTCCTCCACTCTGACCATATTCCCAGGCAGTAAGTATTTCATCCTTATTATGAATGATAGATTGTCCTTTACCAGAAGAACTCATGATTGGTTTTACGACACAAGGAAAACCAATTTTAGAAATAATGGATTCAAACTCTTCCATAGAATCTGCAAAACCAAATTGAGAAGTTTTAAGACCAAGCTCCCTAGATGCAAAAGTTCTAATCCCTTCTCGGTTCATTGTGAGTCTTGCAGCCTTAGCAGTAGGAATTACTCTAAAGCCTTTGGCTTCTAACTCTTCTAGTTTAGGAGTGGCAATGGCTTCAATTTCTGGAACGATAAAATCTGGATTTAATTGAGTAATAAGTTCTTCCAGTTTAGATTCATTCAACATATCAATTACATAAGACTCATGTGCCACTTGCATCGCAGGTGCATTTGCATAACGATCAATTGCAATTACATGAACACCAAGTCTTTGTGCCTCAATTGCAACTTCTTTTCCAAGTTCTCCAGAACCAAGAAGGGCAAGCTTTGTTGCAGACTTGGTTTTAGGTGTTCCAATTTTCATCATATATTTAACTCATTCAAAAGGATACCTCCCATTCACATTTAGTTACTTTAAAATTCAACTATTACTCTTTATTTTCTTATCTAAATTTATAATATTTACTGAGTCTATAGTAATAGCTTGTAACGAATTTAGTCGTTGTTGCAGAAAAAATAAAAATTTCTTTTTAAGTGCAGAGTTTTTCTTTGTTCCTCTAGTTGTGGGATTTAATGGTTTAGGGTAAGAAAAAATGTGGTTGTGGTGGTTTTTGTCTAGTTGTATCTCTGTTATCGAAGCGTTTTATCCTCATCCCTCTGGTATAGAAGTTCTTTTGTGGTAGCCAGAACGTACCCGTAAACAAAACACTCCCTCCTAAGGTCGGAACTCCACCAAAGGATTTAAAGATGATCTCTCCAAAACCAGCAATGTCCAGCGATAAAAGGAAAGTAAACAACCAGCAGCGAGACTTCCCGTAATACAGAGCTAACGCACTCAGTTGGATCCATAAATCGTTAGAGACTTTAAAGTCCACACGCTTATAACCAATTCCCTCTTCTTGATATTCAGTTTTTACTTTACGAGCCTTAGGAACCATTCCACTATAATTAAAAAGTCTAAATGTTCTAAGCAAATACCTCAAGTACTGATCTATACTTTCATGCTTCTGAATCTTAACTTCAAACTCTTCCATCAATTCTTTGGGAATTCTTAGAGTCGATGAAGTCTTCTTTTGAAATCGCAGATTCAGATCATTTGTTTGTAATTCATTGAATAAAACTGATGAACTCATATCTATATAGTGTATAAAACCTGCTATTTTTTCCAATAAACTGAGAACTTTTTTCTTTATTGGAACTTTTTTTGGGTTAGTTGTTGAGATTCATATTGTATAACTCACCTTACCTAAGTTTATTAATGTATTCACAGAAGTTTTACAACGCATTGTTTGTTAGATACAAAAGTTATTGAATTTATTCATTCATTAGTTTTTACTAATATTGTTAATTATGATTTAAACTTCATAACTTCACTTTTTCCGTAACATGAATTAAATATGAAATCTTTATATATCCTTAGTAAAGCTTCATACATCAAAGTTGAATTGTTTTTTCAAGTTTAGCTTTGAGCCTAGCAACTTTTTTTTCTTCCATTCTAAGTGCTTTGACTAAAAGATATTCCATAGCGATAGGAAGAATTAAACGTGAAAGCAAGGTAGCAATTAGAACTCCACCAATCACAACAGTTGCAAGTGGTCTTTGCACTTCGGCTCCCGCCATTGTAGAAATTGCCATAGGGATAAAACCAATTGCAGCGATTAGCTCAGTGGTCACAACAGGTCTAAGGGATTCAATTGCTGCAAGTCTCACAGCTTGAGAAACCATCATTCCTTGTGAATGTAAATGTTTTAGGGTAGATGCATAGACCACACCATTCAGTACAGCAATTCCACTCACAGCAATAAAACCAACACCTGCAGGAATGCTGAAAGGAAGTCCTCTAATCACTAGACTGAGAATGCCTCCAGAAATCGCAAGTGGCACAACAAGGAAAACGCCTAACGCATAGTATATATTACCAAAAGCTAATATAAGCATAACAAATATTATAGCTAGAGCAATGGGAACTACAAGGATTAGACGGTTTTTTGCTCTTGTAAAGTTTTCAAACTGTCCACCCCATTTTACTTCATAACCTTCTGGTAAGTCCTTGATAATTTCATTTGTCTTTTCTTTTGCTTCATTAATATAACCAACTAAATCTCTGCCTCGAATATTCACTTCCACGAATAGTCTTCTCTTAAGACCTTCCCTTTGTATGGAAGCGGCAGATTCCACTACTTCAACATCAGCAACCTGACCCAAAGGAATCGTTTTACCAAAACTTGTCATGATCGGAATATTTTCAATTTGTTTGATATCTTTGATGATGTTTAGGTCAAGCCTCATCACTAAATCAAAACTTTTTAAACCTTCAAAAATTTTTCCCGCATTCATTCCCACTCTAAGCATTTCTACTGATCGCAAGATTTCTGATGAGTTCACACCATATCGTGCCATGAGATCATAGTTAGTGTTGATTCTTAAAACAGATAGACCCAAGATTCTTTGTTCTCTAATATCACCTGTTCCTTGAATGCCTTTCATTACATTTGCAATCTTTTCCCCAATTTTTTTAAGTTGTAAAAGATCATCACCATATACCTTCACAACAATATCAGCTTTGGAACCTGCAAGAAGGGAATTCACTCTGTTCTCAATTGGCTGAGACATACTAATATAACTGGAGGGAACTCTTTGCAGAACTTTTTCTTTGATTCTATTCATGAGTTCTTCTCTAGAAATTCCTGATTCCCATTCACTTCTATCTTTCAATTTAATCATTATACTTGCTTCATCAGTTCCAGCAGGTTCAGCAGCAGTTTCTCCCCGTCCCACTCTTGAAACAACACTTCTAATCTCTTGGAACTCACTGAGTACCTTTTCTATTTCAAAATTTAGATCTCTGGAATATTCAATAGAAGTTGCAGGAAGTCGCCTAACGTCCATTTCTAATTCCCCTTCATCAATTCTGGGAATGAATTCAGAGCCTAGGGAAGAGCCAAGTACCAAAGAAAAAATGACTAGGTATGCTGCGGAAATTAAAATTTTTCTTTTGCGATGAAATCCCCAATCTAATAGTAGTTTGTACTTTTCTTCCAAGACTTCCCAATAATGACTTTTGTGAAAAATCGGTTTAGGAAAAATATAAACTAAACAAGCGGGAAAAACTGTGATCGAAAAAAGTAACGCTGATGCGAGAGCAAGAGCAACAGTGATTGCCATGGGTCTAAACATTCTACCCTCAACACCTTCGAGTACCATGAGAGGTAGATATACCAGCATGATGATAGCAACGGAGAAAGCTGCTGCTCTACTCACTTTAATACAACCCTCAGTGATTATGTTTTCCGTGATTGCGGTTGTTTGAGCATAGGATAAAGGTTTTTCAAATAATGATTTCTTGGCAACAAATCCTGCAAGCACTGATTCTAACATCACGATAGAACCATCCACTAGAAGACCAAAGTCTAAAGCACCGAGACTCATTAGGTTTCCAATCACACCTAATTGTTTCATAAATATAACTGCACATAACATTGATATTGGGATGGCAAGAGCGACTAACGCTCCTCCTTTCACAGTTCCAAGTGTAATGATAAGAGTAATAAATACTAAAATTGCACCTTCAGCTAAGTTAATAAAAACAGTTTTCAAAGCTCTATTGATAAATTCAGAACGATCATAGAAAGGCTCAATCTTCATACCAGTAGGAAGAGTTTCTTCAATTTCTTTGATTCTCTCTTTAACCCGATTTACAACCTCTCTAGAATTTTGACCAAGAAGCATGATGACTGTTGCCCCAATTACTTCTTTTTGATTCTTACTTGCAATTCCAAATCGCAGTGCAGGACCAATATTCACTTCAGCAATTTGTCCCAAAAGAAGAGGGGTTCCATCACTGGAGGTTCTAACTGCAACTCTTTTGATTTCTTCGATTCCTTCGAATCTTCCTTCGCCACGAATCACAACCTGCTCTTGACCTTTGATGATATAGCCACCACCAGTGTTTATATTTGCTTTCTTGATATCTTCATAGATTTCAGAAAGAGTGAGATTGTGAGCCACTAGGTTTCTAGGATCGATTATGATCTGATACTCTTTTTTTTCTCCACCAATAGAATTAACTTCAATCACACCGGGAACAGATTTTATTTTTTTGGATAGTTCCCAGTCAACATAGGTTCTAAGTTCCATGGGAGTATGTCTATCGGATACAAGTGCAAACTCATAAATATCGCCTAACGCTGTTGCTACAGGAGAAAGTTCTGGTTGACCATATTCTTTAGGAATTGCTTTGTCTGCTACTTTAAGTCTTTCAGCTACAAGTTGTCTTGCAAACCAAATGTTCACATTATCTTCGAAAATTACTGTAACACTTCCCACTCCTGTTCTAGAGATGGAGCGGATCTCCGTTGCACCGGGAATTCCCATAAGTTCCAGTTCAATTGGATTTGTGATGAACTGTTCTACTTCCATAGGAGAAAGTCCAGGAGATACAGTGACAGCAGAAACTTGAACGTTAGTTACGTCAGGAACTGCATCTATAGAAAGTAAACTTGCACTATAGGTTCCAATTACAGAAATAATCATTGTAATGATTAGAACTAGAGTTTTTTTACGGATTGAGAAGCGAATTATTTTTTCTAGCATTTAGTTTTTAATTGTAGGCTTAAGCATTTTAGTAATCTCATCAATTCTTTTTTGATAGTCTCCATGTTTTTTTAGTTTGATTTCCATATACTTTTCATTTCTTAGACTAAACTTTTCTTCTAACTTAGGAAGTTTAGAAATCAGAAAAGCTTTTTCCTCCTCAGTGAATTCATTTGGAATTGGGGTGTTAATTTTTTTAGGAAAAACATTTTTGATTTTGTTAAATCTATTTTGTTCACAAAGCAAAAGTTCATCAGTCATTGCTTGCAAACAAACCATACCTTTTAGATTTACAATAATTGCTTTGAGTGGGGTTAGGAATATATTTTTAAATTCGTCTTCATTGGAAATATCAAAGTATTCCCCTTGAGAATTATCTGCAATTTCTTTCATCTGATCAGCAGTGGATTTATCCATGTCTAGACCTGCAATATAGAATTTGATTCTGAGCTTTTCAGAATTTAATGCAACTAAGTTTTTTGCTGCAAAGATTGGATCAACTTCAGTACAGGATGCTGCACCATCAGTGATGAGTAGTACTTGAAATATACCTTTCTTATTTGATAGGATTTTTGTAAGACTATTGAGTGAACCACCAATCGGAGTGTCGCCTATCGGTTCTAATTTATCTATTTCAGAGTGCAACTTTTTACTATTAGATTTTTTAAAAGGGGATTGAATTTCTAAAAGTGGGTCTTCATCACATTGTGCCTGTTTACCACCAAAGGTATATATACCGATCTTTAAAGAATTCGTAGCATTGTTGATAAATTCTTTCATAACTCTTTTGGCAACAGTCATTCTAGATTCAGAGGATTTACCAAGTTTGGATTCCATGCTTCCACTTTGGTCTAGTAGAATGATAAAATAATCAGAATCAGAAATACCTTCGGGATTTGCTTCAGGACATTTTTTGGATTTGCATTCATTCTCATTAGGATTCGTGCCCGCAGCAATTTCTAGTTTATCATAGAAGGTATCGTTATCAGAATCTTCCATTGTGAATTTCACAGATTGAGCAATCAGTATTATGTTGAATGTGAGAAGTAGAAGAATTCTAGTTGAGAGTTTCATAAGTGATACAATATTATTCTAATCTAATTTTGTAAATCCAATAACAAAGTTACGCGCAACGAGACTAAATTCCATTTGGTGTTGGTTTTTGCGGGGAAGTGCCCCACAGCCCCCTTATGATTCCAAAGAAAAAGTGACATGCTTTACACCTTTAATGGATTCAAACTTCTTTTTTAAAGTTCTAGCAGAACCTTCGCAGGTTATTCCCGTGATAAACACTTCAGTCTTTTTTAGAGTTGTTTCCATTAGTTCACTCCTAAGATATTAGACTATAATGGATAAGCATTTGTTCAGATATTTGAAATCTACAAATTTTTTTTCAGTTTTGGTAAGGCAAGGAAGAAACAGGAAACATTTCCAGTCAAGTAAGTTTTAGGTAGTTTATAAGAGTAAACTAGAATCAACGTTAGTCGCTATTGGGGCAAGCTATAAAGGACTTTTAACCCCAGCGATTTTTGGATTTGCAAGCTTAGTATAAATAGATGTAGTCGAAAGATTTTTATGACCAAGAAGTTTTTGGATAAAGTGAATGTCTGTTCCCGATTCCAAAAGATGAGTTGCAAAGGAATGCCTAAAGTCATGAGGTGTTCCATGTTTTTTGATTCCTGATTTCAAAAGACAGTTCTCAAAAATTTTTTCGACTGTGCGAGAAGAAAGATAAGAATCTTTACCATTTTTAGATTGATTAGATGGAAATAAAATATCATTTGGTTTTCTGTCTTGTAGAAAAACTTGCAGGTCTGAAGATAATTTTTCGGATAATACAGTAATTCTATCTTTGTATCCTTTGCCAAGTCGAACCTTAAGTGTTTGTTCTTCTAAAGAAATATCTTTCACTTTCAAATGAATCACTTCACTAAGTCTAAGTCCCGAAGAATATAATAATGATAGTATCATTTTGTGTTTTAGATTTTTGCAAGAATTCAAAATTTTAACTATTTCTACTTTTGTAAAAATGGTTGGCAATGAATTTGGTTTTCTCATCTTCAAGGCAAAATCTAAAGTCAAATCCCGAATGAGTATTTCACGAAAATAATATTCTATCGAAAATCGTTTCACCCGCATCGAAGATGCTGATAGTTTTTGTTTTTCAGTAAGATATAAAAAGTAGTCTCTAATATCATCTCGATCCGCTTTATCAATTGAAATTTTTAGATTTTGCATTAACCATATATGAGCGTTAGTTACTGCACCTACATAATTTTGAATTGTTTTTCTTGAATAGCGTCTTAATACTAGTAAGTCTTTATATTCTTTTTGCTTTGGAAAATGTATTTCATTTTCTATTATTCCCTTTTTTGCTTCCAATAACAAAATGTTTTCTTTCTCCCAACTCTGAAATATGGAACGATTCAATTTATTTTCATTCAGAAAAAACTCTTTCAACTTTTGAAAATTAGTCGAATTTATTTTTGCCTTATTCTCATTCAAAAATTTTTCTATCTCTATATTCGAGATGTATTTTACTTTTTTATTAGGATAAGTATTTTGGATCTCTTCTATAATGTTCATCGTAAACTATATTTTATATCGGTTACTATACGTAAATTAAAATTTAATTAATCAATTGATTTGACAGATTAAACGAAGTACGGAGAATAGTAGTTATGCGGCATTTTAGGTGCGGGCATGTTCGATAAAGGAACCAACGCTAGGATATTTTAGTAGTAGGTTTCTCGACATCCGTGTCTCGAAAGACTTTATCGCATAAGGTAAAGGAGATTGGAAATATACGGGAAAATTTATTTGGCAATACTGATTTTAAAAGCATTTTAACTGATCCAGATTTTAAAGAAGATAGTGTAAGAGAAGTCATTATTCTTCCATTACTTAAAACCCTCGGCTATACGCAGCCAAATATTGTAAGAAGCAAATCATTAGAACAGCCTTTCATGTATTCAGATTAATCAAAAGTTTTTAACTTATTTTACTTTTCAATTAAAATAAGAGTTTTAATTATGGCTTATGCGTTCTAAGTCAATCCACTTTATTCTAGGAGTCAGTTTGTTATTTTCAACAAACTGCAAAATCCTTGAACAAATTGGTATTCTATGTCCTGCCGATGAATTTATCAGAAGTGTGATAGATAAGAATCACCTTCCCTTTTCTGAGACTTGCGAGGATAAACACCAAGAAGATGAATCTTGCTTTTGCGAACAAGACTTTCCGAATTCAGACAATTTTAAATTTATAAAATCTCCAGCAGTATCTAGCTCTTTGCTACTTTTAAATATTATCGTGGTAAAGACTAATCTTCTAAATTCCTTTCTAAAAAAGGAATTATCTATTCCAAGTGTTTCATCCGTTCTATTAAACTCCGTTTATCTTGTCATTTGATTTCTAGATATTAATTTTTCTAGTTTTTTTCATCAAATTATAATTACAGACAGGAGACAAGACATGCAATTTTTTATAATTTTATTTGTTAGTTTATTTTTTACGATTCAAACTATATATTCACAGACTAATGCTGAGTATACGCTAGAAGACTTAGTCGCAAGAGCCGAACTAAAAGCGGAGATAATACTTGCTGGTCAGGCTAGTGTAGAAGAGGCGGAATTTTTAAAAAGACAGGCTGGTAAATTTAAGAACCCAAGTATCAAACTTGACTATGGTCGTAGACGCGCAAGTAACGAAACAGGTCCAGAATATTCAGTGGAAGTAAGTCAGGATTTCTATTACCCAGGCAAACGCGAATTACGCGTAAAAATTGCAGAGGAAAATGAAAAATCATTAGAGGCTAACCTAGAAGAAAGAAAATTAGAATATAAATATAGTGTGATTAAGCTAGTATATTCTTACCTGATTGCAGCAGAAAAGGCGACTCATATTAAAGATCGAGTCAAACGATTTGCATTAATGGAATCCTTTATTAAAAGAAAAGCATTTGTCACTCCCCAGAGCAAATCTGAATTGTTCATTGTCCAAAATCGCCTATTGAATTTGCAAAAGCATTTGATTGAACTAGAACGAGATCAATTTCTAGAATGGGAAAAATTAAATTTTTTTCTAGGTCTCGACTCTCGCGTGAAAATAAAACCTAGTTGGTTTAAAAAAGGAATAACTTTTAATAAAGAACTGGTCGCAAACGAAATGCTAGAAAGAAATCCAATTTTGAAAAAGGCAAAAATTTCAATTCAAAAATCAACTGCGGAAGCAAGACTTGCAGGTCTAGAAAAATATTCTGATTTAAAGATACAGGGCGCAATTGGCGAAGATAGGTCTGGCGTTGCAAACAAATTTTTTGATTTAGGGGTAACGTTTAATATCCCCGTCTTGGATAGAAACCAAAATCAAGTAAAAAGCATCGAGTCTAGAATTGCTTCTGAAAACTATTTACTATCTCATCAAACAAGACTTTTGATTAGCAAATTAAATGCTGCAATTATCGACTATGAATCCGCGAGAGAAATTTTAAAGAATTTTTCGATAGATTCGATTTCTGAAATGGAAGAGAAGTTGAATTTTGCGGATACAGAATTTCAAAAGGGCAGGCTAAACTTAATAAGCTACTTAGAACTAGAAACCCAACTTCACGAGACCCATCATGCTATTTACGATACGCAACTCGAATATGTTGATAAGTATACACAAGTGTTATTTCTAACGAATAATTCTACATTTACGGGAGAATCAAATGCTAAATAAAATAATAGAATCCGCGCTAAGAAATAGGCTTTGGGTTTTCCTTTCTGCCTTCATTTTATTTTTCTTCGGAATGCTTTCCATTTTCAGAGTATCACTCGATGCGTTACCCGATATATCAAACGTAATTGTAGAAGTAAATACTAAATCCGGCTCTCTCGACCCGGAACAAGTAGAAAAAACAATTACTTTTTTTGTGGAAACCGAACTTGCAGGTATCCCAGGCGTGAATGATATACGCTCTCTTTCTAAGTTTGGGCTTTCTAATGTAGTTTTAACGTTTGAAGACGGGACAGATATCTATAGGGCTAGACAAATTGTTCTAGAAAGATTACAGAATTTGAAAGATAAATTACCAAATGAGGTTACTCCTGAATTAACCCCAATTACTACGGGGCTTGGAGAAATATTTATGTATTCCGTAGAAGCAAAACCCGGAAGTTTTTTAGAAAAAAAATCAGAAATAGAAAGGCTTCTTTATTTGCGAACAGTGCAAGATTTAATTATTCGAACACAAATTAGAACCCATGTAAAAAATATTGCTGAGGTAGATACAATCGGGGGTTACCTGAGAGAGATTCATATCGATTTAATTCCTGGAAAGTTAAGAATACATGGGATCAGTATAAATGAAATAGTAAAAGCGATGGAATCTATTGGAGAAAATTATGGCGGGGGCTATATAGAAAAAAATGATGAGATGATTGTCGTTCGTACTCTTGGAAGTTCTATTGTATTGGAAAGGTTAAAAGATTTGCCCGTTCGCCAAAGCGGTACAGGTGCAATTATAAGAGTCAAAGACATTGCAATCGTTCGCGAACATGGAATGCAAAGAGTTGGATCTGCTACTCATAACGGAAAAGAAATTGTATTTGGTACTGCTATGATGCTTATGGGGGCTAATAGCCGTCAAACCGTGCAGGAATTAAAATCTTTTATGGATTCAATTCAAATCCCAGATGATGTGGTTATCAACGTATTAAACGAAAGAAGTTTTTTAGTAAACTCAACGATTACCACTATATCTAGAAATTTAGCAGAAGGAGCTTTACTTGTAATTTTAGTTTTATTCTTAGTGCTTGGAAATTTTAGAGCCTCGATTTATGTAGCACTAGTAATTCCACTCTCCATGCTATTTGCCGCTATTGGGATGTATGTATTTAATATCTCAGCCAACCTGATGAGTCTTGGTGCTATCGACTTCGGATTATTAGTCGATGCAGCCATTGTTATGATTGAAAATACACTTGCGAAAAAAGAAGAATTAGGCGAGAAGAAAATAGAGAATCCAATTGAATTTGTATTGCAATCATCGCGTGAAATACTAAAGCCTGTTACTTACGGGATATTCATTGTTATGTTCGTTTATATTCCCATATTAACATTAGATGGAATCGAAGGCAAAATGTTTCGCCCAATGGCGCAAGCAGTGTTACTTGCTTTAGGCGGTAGTTATCTTGTGACTCTTCTTTTAATTCCCGTTTTTTCTTTAAGCCTCTTAAAGATTCCGAATAAAGAAAAAAAACACAATGTTGCGGCGGAGCGAATCAATAAATTTTATGTTCCTATTTTACTGTTTGGATTTAGAAACCGTATGATTGCTTTGGGAATAAGCATTCTTATTTTTTTTGTAGCCTTAGTATGTTTTATTAGAATGGGTGCGGATTTTATTCCTCAATTAAAAGAGGGGGATATAATGATTACTCTCGTCCGTGAGAGTAATATCAGTTTGGCGAAATCAACTGAATTGCAAGAGCGAGTAGAAACAATTCTAAAAGAATTTCCCGAAATCGAATACGTGTTTTCCAGAACAGGAACAACAGAAGTCGCAAATGACCCAATGGGAATTTATATGTCAGATACGTTTGTAATTCTAAAGAAGAAAAATATTTTAGAACTGATTAAAGCAAAAAATTGGAATCCATTTATTACAAAAATTAAAGAAAGACTTGAAGCTGAATTTCCAAACGATGAAATTACGGTCGGTCAGCCGGTCGAAACTAGATTTAATGAATTGCTAGAAGGAAGTAGAGCCGATATTACGCTACGAGTATATGGAAATGATTTGGATGAATTGATTGTCTTACAAGAAGAAGCAGAGAAAATTTTAAAGACTGTTCCGGGTGCAGACGAAATTGAATTAGACCCAATCTCCGCGCTTAGAAAGAGTAAAGTTCTAGATATAAAACCAGACTACGATAAAATTATCCGCTATGGAATTTCCTTAGAAAATTTTAATTCCACATTTGCCGCGTCTATGAGTGGGATAATGGTTGGAAACCTCTATGAAAGGGATTTAAAATTCCCTGTAGTAATTCGTTTATCGGAAGAATTCAGAAATTCAGAATCAGCCATTAAGAGTATTCCTATTGGTACTCAGGACTTGGGTTCCATACCGTTAGGCGACGTAGCTACCTTGCAGGAGTCCGAGAAAGTAATGACTATTGCAAGAAATAACGGGAGACGTTATGCGGCAATCTCCATTAACCTCGGCGATAGGGATATAGATAGTTTCGTAGCCGAGGCGAAAGAAAAAATTTCTAAATCACTTACTATTCCAGTAGGCTATTCTGTTTTTTGGGGTGGACAATTCAAAAACTTGGAGAGAGCAAGGCTTAAATTGCTTGTTGTAGTTCCATTCACACTTTTAATCATATTTTTACTACTTCTAAAAAGTTTTAATAGTTTAAAGCAAGCACTTCTTGTTTATTTAAGTATTCCTTTCGCTGTTACTGGTGGAATTTTTGCTTTATTAATTAGAGATATGAATTTTAGTATTTCTGCCGCCATCGGCTTCATCGCGTTATCCGGTATTGCAATTTTGAATGGTGTAGTAAAAGTGAATAATATAAATCAATTACGAGAGTCAGGTTTATCAGTTGACGATGCAGTGAGACTTGCCGCAGTATCTAGACTTAGACCAGTTCTTATGACAGCTCTTGTGGCATCATTCGGATTTATTCCTATGGCAATTGGAGAAGGACTAGGCTCAGAAGTGCAAAAACCGCTTGCAACTGTTGTAATCGGTGGATTGATTTCTTCTACGATACTCACACTTTTTTTATTACCAGTATTTTATGAATGGATAGAGTCAGAAAAAGAAGTTGAGGCTAATAAGGATTAAAGGAGAAAAAAAATTATGACAAATGAGAAAAAGCCAAATTTGCGGGCTAGATATAGACCCGAAAGTAAAAAAAATTGCGCAACATAAGCTGGATAAATATTGATTTGGTATATTGCTTTTGCTTTATAATGGTACAACGCTGGAAGGTTATGATAACAATCTCTAGAGTTGGAGTATCATTTATTCGCCTGAAGCCTAGAATAACCGGAATTTTTTTTACATTCTTTTTATTCGTTCTATTATTAATCCAATGCAATAGAGAAATAAAAACTTACATCCAATCGAAAAATAATCTTCCCAAAGTATATATCGAGCCAGTTGTAGTGGATATTGATATTCGTTTTTTAAGTTCAATTAGTTCGGAAGAACCGACCACCGATTTATTGAAAGAAACGATTCGGCGCGTTTCTCATAGCCATGCCCTTTGGTTTGAAAATCGATTAAGGGAAAAATTATTAAAGGAAGGTATTATCATCGAGGAGAAAGAAAAAGCCAATCTTTTTCTTTCTTCCCGGATAGTCGATATGGGTGAAATTCGCCCAAAAATGTTTATCGGAGGCTTGTCTATCGGACTGATGATCGGCCTTTTGGTCGTGAAACTGACGGGAAAGAGGGAGTTCGGCATTGCCATTTTAGCAAAACAAGTCGTTGAAGAATCGGTTAAAATTTATTTACTAAAATCTTACTTTACGGTAACCACAATTGACATAACCTTCCGCATACCCGGAGGTAACCAAGTCAAATCGAAAGAATTTACTGCGTTTTCCAATAACGATTATTTGGAAACGCTTCCCGAGTTATCAAGAAAGTTAAAAGAAAATAAAGTTAGGGCAAGTCTGGATAAAAATGCAACCGAAATAACCGTGTTTCTAAAAGAGTTGACATCGGATGACTAAACAAATTTTATTTATCGAAGTCGGAACTGACAGGCTTATTTATTTTAAATACATTTGTTCTAGCAGGGGCAAATACAAATTTACCATAAGGAAATAAAATGAAGAAATTAATTGAATTTCATGTCTTCCAATTTAAACATTGCCTAAAGCTGTCAAAAATTTTTACTCTTATAACTCTGACGACTTGTATTTTCATAGTGCATACTTTAGCTCTTAGAGGCAATAATGAACTTTGGATAGCTATAACTATGAGATTTTATCACATTCCAATTTTATATACGGCAATTTTTTTAGGATTTATTATGAGTATTGGTGTAAGTACGATATTAGCATCAGTTCATTTATTTGTGATGCTAATCCAAGAGAATCATGTCCACACTGTTATGCTCGAACATTTAGTGGAAACGCCTTTTTTGGTTATACTGGGAGTAGCCGTTGGATTCTTACGAGATTTTATTTTGTTTGAGATTAATAAAAAGAATGAGATTGTAGACCTATTTGGCAAATATATTTCTCCACAACTGGTAAACGATTTAATTAATAAAAAAATTAAAACAGAAGGTGAAGAGAAAGAAGTTACGATTCTATTTTGCGATATTAAAGATTTTACAAAATTAGCGGAAAGATTAAAACCGACTGATTTAATCTTTCTATTGAATACATTTTTTTCTGAAATGGTCGACATCATTTTACAAAACAAAGGTTTTTTGGATAAATTCATCGGGGACGCAATCATGGTTGTCTTTGGAATACCCGAATCAAAATCGCATGATAAGCAAACCGCAGTCCATGTCGCAATTCAAATGTTAAAAAAATTACGGCAGTTGAATGAAAAAAAATGCTTCGGAGATGAGAAGCTTGAAATTACTATTGGTATTCATTCGGGAAGAGTCGTCGCAGGCAATGTCGGTTCGTCGGAAAGAAGAGAATACACAGTAGTCGGGGATAATGTAAACCTTGCATCTAGAGTTCAAAATCTAAACAAATTTTATCATTCAAATTTTCTGATTTCGGACAGTGTTTATCAAGGCATTATTGAACAGCAAGATTTTAAAGTTAGGGAAATAGATTCTGTCAGAGTCAAAGGAAAGCAAATACCCTGTGTGCTTTTTGAAGTTTATTCACATTTATCTCAAGACGAAATAAATAAAAAAGAACTAAATCTACTCAATTTTATGAACGGACTTTTGTTCTACAAAAGCGGAGACTTTCAGCAAGCCAAAATTTTATTCGAGCAAGCGCTCAAACAAAATCCGGAAGACATTTTATGTAAGTTATACTTAGAACGAATTAAAGACCTGCTAGAAAATGAAATTGAAGGCTGGGATGGGATTTATGATTTTAAAAATAAATAGGAAACAAATATGGCTGAACACAAACATACCTACGACAAAGACGGAAAACAAATTTGCTGTACGCAAACAGAAAAAATTTACACAAATGCCGGCGCAAAAGATTTATTAAAAGAAAATAAAACAACCGGGACGGGGCAAAGCCGTTCAATCTCTATAGATAGTGCTTTTAAACTATTTATACCTTCTACTATTTCATTAGTTATATTGCTGTTAGCCGTTATGTTTGATAGTTATTATCCGCAAGAGTGGTTCACAGGGTGGATTCGAATTCTTTGGTATACGGCTGGTTATGCGCCGGTTGGCTTTCCTGTTATTAAAGAAGCTTTTGAGAGCTTTGCAAAGAAAGAAATATTTTCAGAATTTCTTTTGATGAGCATTGCTACGCTGGGAGCATTTTCTATTGGCGAATACCCCGAAGGCGTTGCGGTAATGCTGTTTTATGCGGTCGGTGAATTATTTCAAACAATGGCGGTCAAAAGAGCCAAGGCAAACATAAAAACATTGCTCGACCAAAGACCCGATGAAGTAACGATTCTGCAAGACAACCGTGCCAAAACTATAAAAGCGGAAAATGCAAGCGTTGGCGATATTATCCAACTTAAGGTAGGCGAAAAATTAGGATTGGACGGTGAACTTATTTCTAAAACCGCTTCTTTTAATACGGCAGCTCTTACGGGGGAAAGTAAACCGGATAGAAAATCAAAAGGCGAAACCGTTTTCGCTGGAATGATAAATTTACATTCAGTTTCCCTCGTAAAAGTTACTGCTGGTTATTCGGACAGTAAACTTTCTAAAATTTTAGAATTAGTACAAAATGCCACTGCGCAAAAAGCCCCGACCGAGCTTTTCATTCGAAAGTTTGCAAAGATATATACGCCTATAGTAGTAATTCTTGCTTTTGCGATTACCATATTACCTTACTTTTTTGTAGATAATTATTTGTTTACAAAATGGCTTTATAGAGCCTTAATTTTTTTGGTTATTTCTTGCCCCTGCGCTCTGGTGATTTCAATTCCATTGGGTTATTTTGGCGGCATAGGTGCGGCTAGTAAAAATGGGATTTTATTTAAAGGAAGTAATTTTTTAGACATCCTTGCTAACATTCAAAATGTAGTGATGGATAAAACTGGTACAATGACCGAGGGGGTTTTCAAAGTACAAGAAGTAGTATTCAAACCTGAATTCAATAAAGAAGAAATCCTGCAAATGGTAAATGCCTTGGAAAATCAAAGCACTCATCCGGTTGCAACCGCCATACGCCAATTTGCCGGAGAGATAAACCCGAATATTAAATTGGAAAATGTAGAAGAAATATCGGGACACGGACTAAAAGCAATTCTTCAGAATAAAGAACTTTTAGTAGGCAATTTTAAATTGATGGATAAATTTTCCATTATATATGATATTGATCCGACAAGTATCGTTTATACTTTAATTGCCGTAGCTTATAATAAAAAATTTGTCGGTTACCTCACAATAGCCGATAGTATTAAACCGGATGCAAAGGAGACTGTGGACAAACTAAAAGCATTGCATGTAAAAATTACAATGTTAAGTGGCGACAAACACAATGTAGTAAAATTTGTTTCAGATAAATTAGGAATTATCGATGCCTATGGAGATTTATTGCCGGAAGATAAAGTAAATAAGGTAAAAGAGATCAAAGAACGAAATGAAAGCGTCGCCTTTGTCGGTGACGGTGTAAATGACGCACCCGTAATTGCTTTAAGTAGTGTAGGAATTGCGATGGGCGGTTTAGGTAGTGATGCCACTATCGAAACTGCCGATGTGGTAATACAAGACGATATGCCGAGTAAAATTCCAATGGCAATCAATATAGGCAAGCAAACAAAAAAAATAGTTTGGCAAAATATCATTCTTGCATTCTCTGTAAAAGCAATTGTTTTGCTTCTCGGTGCAGGGGGATTAGCCTCTATGTGGGAAGCAGTCTTTGCGGATGTAGGCGTTGCATTACTTGCTATTTTAAATGCAGTAAGAATACAACGGGCAGAATTTTAATAAAAATAAATGTTAGATTATAGATATAGAGGTTACTATATAATGAATTTTCTAATGCCCGAAAAAATGAAACAACAGTATTTTCTAGAACTTGAAGAGTATCAAAAACTTCTACGAAATGGAAATCTTAACGGTGCATGGCGCTATCTTGAACGTGCGCACATCATCGGACAATATCATCCAGTTTCACATTTTGCAATTCATTTTCGCATGTTAGTTTTTGCTATACGGATTCGAGATATAAATGAAATTTGGGGTCAAATTCCGAGACTACTAGTAGGATGGATTGGCTCTATCTTTAATCGAATACCGGTAGGGAATACAGGAGGGGCTAATGTCCATATACTTGCGCCGATGGAAATTCCTGAAGATTTAAAGTTGCTGTTAGTTGACGCAGATACTGTAAGTAAGGGATTGTCGGGATTTAAAGGTAAGAGTTAGATGGGAAAATCAAAATATTTTTAAATAATTTTTTTCAAATTTTTCTTTGTCCACGGATGTCTAAATACCTTATCATATAAATTTTGCTTCAATTTCCTCTTTCAGTTGACTTTAAAATTAAAATGCCGCCTAACGTTGGATTTGCGGAAATTGCTACTGAATAGGATTTGACAAGCAACTTCGCAAACCCAACCTATAAAAAGAATCGTATTGGGTAATGGAGTAAGTATTACACTCGACATCCGTGTCGAGACTGGTAGTAGATAAAGGCGTTGGTTGAGGCTTCTTATGAGTATGCGCACCTAAAACACCGCATAACTTCGCGTGAGCCACTTCGAGAGTGGACTATGTTCGGTAGCTGTCCACTCTCTCGCTCCGAGCCTGCTTAATTGTATAAGTGAAAATTTTTAGTATATTTGTCAGACTAATGCAAGTTACGCGCCTTCGTTTCAGGCACAAAACTTGCGGAAGAAAAGAGCAAGTTATTGTGCCTTTCACTCAGTCACGCAACTTGCTAGTAATAGTGTGGCTCGGAGACATGACTTTGAAACTCAAAAGGTGCTACCGCACTTTCGAGTTTCAAAGTCACGTCGGCTACGCTTAACGTTAGTTGCCATTTTAGACTTGACCACATTTTTTCTAGGGACTAATGCTCGGACTTTATTGACGTAGGTTTCTCGACATCCGTGTCTCGAAAAACTCTGGAAAAATATATTTGACTTTAGAGTATGTACATTAAGTATTCATTGAAATAAAGGATAGCGAATGCCAATCAACAATTATATAGAAAAAATAAACAAACTCTACAAAACAGGCAATGCAAGAGAGCATTCTTACCGTGGAGACTTACAAGCATTAATCAATACTATTGTTCCAGATGTTTTAGTTACAAATGAACCGGCTCGAATTGAATGCGGTGCACCAGATTATATTATTACAAAGAGAGATATTCCAGTTGGTTATATAGAAGCAAAAGATATTGGAGTAGATTTAGAAAGTAAATCACTAAAAGAACAATTTGATAGATACAGAGCGTCTTTACAAAATTTAATTTTTACAGATTATCTTGCGTTTCATCTTTATATCAATGGAGAGTTTAAAACAAAAATTGAAATCGGGGAAATAAAAAATGGAAAAATAGTTCCAATCCAAAATAATTTTTCTACTTTCATAGACATCATAAAAGACTTTTGTTTATTTGAAGGACAAACAATTAAATCCTCTTCAACGTTAGCCGCTATGATGGCGAAGAAAGCTAGAATGTTAGAAAACATAATAGAGGCTGCATTACTTTCTGATATAAAAAAAGAAGAAAGTAGTTCTTTAAGAGACCAAATGGATGCGTTTCAGAAAATTCTTATTCATGACATAAAGCCAAAAGAATTTGCGGACATCTACGCACAGACAATCGCCTACGGAATGTTTGCTGCTAGATTTCATGATAAGACATTGGAAACTTTTTCTCGTCAAGAAGCGGCAGAATTAATTCCAAAATCGAATCCATTTCTTAGAAGTTTATTCAGTTATATTGCTGGTCCGGATATTGATGACCGGATAAAATGGATTGTAGAATCATTAGCTGAAATTTTTCGTTCGGCAGATGTTGCAACCCTCTTGAAAGATTTTGGGAAGGCTACTCAAACACAAGACCCGATTATTCATTTCTACGAAACCTTTCTAAGTGAGTATGACCCTGCTCTTCGTAAAGCTCGTGGGGTTTGGTATACTCCACATCCCGCTGTCAACTTCATTATTCGTGCGATAGACGATATACTCAAAACCGAGTTTGGAATCAGAGAAGGAATTGCCGACAATTCGATGATTGACATTGATGTGAAGCAACCAGGAGAGAAAAAGCCTATTAAGAAAAAAGTTCATCGCGTTCAATTTCTAGACCCAGCAACCGGAACCGGAACATTTATTGCGGAACTCATCCGTCAAGTTTACCAAAAGTTTCAAGGACAAGAAGGTATTTGGAGTAACTATGTGGAGAATCATCTTATACCGCGATTACATGGTTTTGAAATTCTAATGGCATCTTACGCAATGGCACATTTAAAAATCGACATGCTCTTACAAGAGACAGGATTCAAACCAACCAAGAACCAACGACTCAAAATCTATCTGACTAACTCTCTTGAAGAATACCACGAAGACGACAGAACTTTATTCGCATTAGCTCGATGGCTTAGTGAAGAAGCCCAACAAGCAAACGACGTAAAAAGAGATACACCAGTAATGGTAGTAAAGGGTAATCCACCGTATGCGGGAGAAAGTGCGAATAAGGGAGATTGGATTATGAATCTCATGGAAGACTATAAGAAAGAGCCAGGCGGGAAAGAAAAGTTAAATGAAAGAAATCCAAAATGGATTAATGATGATTATGTAAAATTCATTCGTTATGGTCAGCACTTTATAGAAAAGAATGGTAGCGGTATATTAGCGTTTATCAATCCTCATGGCTTTTTAGAGAACCCAACATTTAGAGGAATGCGCTGGAACTTATTGAAAACGTATGATAAAATTTATACAATTGATTTACATGGTAACAGTAAAAAGAAAGAAACTGCACTTGATGGTAGTGTAGATGAAAATGTTTTCGATATTATGCAAGGTGTAAGTATTAATTTTTTTATCAAGACGGGCAAGAAGAAATCGGATGAATTAGGTAAAGTTTTTCATTTTGATTTGTATGGCAAAAGAGAAGATAAATATGAGTTTTTAAAAACTAATTCTATGAAAAATATTGAATATAAAGAATTAAATATTACAGCTCCTAATTATTTTTTTGTAGAGAAAGACCATGTCACTTTTAAAGAATATGATAAAGGATTTCGCTTAAATGAATTAATGCCTATCAATGTTTTAGGATTTCAAACACATAGAGATAAATTTGCAGTAGATTTTAATTTGGATAATCTGAAAAAAAGAGTTCAAGATTTTATAGATATTAATTTAGACGATTCGGAATTGAAAAAGAAATATACTATAAATGAGTCAAAGGACTGGATTTTAAATAAGCAAAGAAAAATACTGCGTGAGGATAAAAGTTTTGAAAATAATATTACACTTACTTCATATAGACCATTCGATAATCAATTTGCAATCTTACATACAGCGATTTGTGATAGACCAAGAAAAGAAATATTACAACATATTTTAAATAAAGAAAATTATTGTTTGTTGAATTCAAAACAGCAAGCAATAGAAGGGTTTCGTCATACTTTCATAACAAAGTTACCTGCAAATGATTGTGTAATGTCTACAACGAGCAGGGAGGCTAATCAAATATTTCCTCTTTACACTTACTCTGATTCTTCCAATCCAGAATTAAATGGATTAAAAATAAGAAAACCAAATTTAAAAATGGAACTCGTAAAACAGATTTCCGATAAATTAGGATTGACCTTTACGGAAGAAAAAGAAACTACAAATAACTCCTTTGCTCCTATTGATATTTTAGATTACATCTATGCAGTATTACATTCACCTTCATACAGAGAAACATATAAGGAATTTCTAAAAATAGATTTTCCGAGAGTGCCTTATCCAGAAGATAAAAAAACATTTTGGAAGTTGGTAAAATTAGGCGAAGAGTTACGCCAGATTCATTTATTAGAATCAGATGTGGTTAATACATATAAAACGTCGTATCCTATTTCAGGAGAGAATGTTGTTGATAAAATAAAATTTGAAAATGAAAATGTTTTTATTAATGAAACTCAATATTTTTCTAAAGTTCCCGAAGTAGCATGGAACTTTTATATTGGCGGTTATCAACCAGCGCAAAAATGGTTGAAAGATAGAAAAGATAGAGTGCTTGTATTTGAAGACATAAAACATTATCAGAAAATCATTGTAGCTCTAATCGAAACAGATAGAATAATGAAAGAGATAGATAAGTTGGGTATTGAAATTTAAATTTTTGTAAAGGATAGATATAATTTATGGCAATTGATAAAAAGGAATTATTAAGACGACTTGCTTTTATAAAATATTTATACCAGATAGGAATAGAACAATCGTATAAACCTGAACCCTTATGTAACGCTGCAATGTTATCTTTTCATGACTCTATGGAGCTTTTTATGTACATGGCTTGCGAACACCATAACGCACAACCTGCACAAAAAAATGCTGGTCTATTAGATTATTTTAAAGCCTTAGAAAATACAATAGACTTAACTCAAAAAGTATCTATCGAGCGGTTTAATAAAACACGAGTAGCAATAAAGCATAGTGGTGTAATGGCTTCAAGAATAGACATAGAATCATTTAGATCAGTATGCGTTAATTTTTTTGAGGATAATACGCTTATTGCGTTTGATATTGATTTTCATTCTATATCGTTGATAAATCTTATAACATTTAATAAGCCGAAACAACATTTAGAAATTGCAGAAAAACATATTGACTCTAATAACTATAAAGATGCAATTTCTGAGATTACATTGGCATTTTGGTTATTGATTCAAGAGTATGAAGAAAGTAAACGTCACTTCTATGGAAAATCTCCTTTTTTCTTTGGTAAATCCATGACATTTCTAAATTCATTTCATATGAACATTGAAGATAGAAAACTCGGAGAATTTATTGATAATGTTAACGAGTCAATTTCCTCCATGCAATCTTCAATGAAAATTTTAAGCCTAGGTTTTGATTATCGGAAATTTACCAAATTTGATTTAATTACTCCTCGTTATGTAAAAACTTTTGGTGGAGACAATATTTATGAAAATCCAAAGGCAAACTATAAGTTGGATGATGCTAAATGGTGCTTTGATTATGTAATTGAGTGTTGTTTAATCTTACAGGATTTTGATTACAAAGTAGTATAGTGTTTTATCGCTTCGAAGCAATATTTATATGGTTGAAAGATAGAAAAGAAAGAGATTGATAGAAATTAAAAAAAGAAGTAATTGAAAAACAAACATTGTAATACGCGCCTAACGTTGGATTTGCGGAAATTGCCGATTAGTCGTAATAAGTGGCAACTTCGCAAACCCAACATAAAGAGAATAGTATTGGATAACGGAGTTAAGCCTACACTCGGCATCGTGATTGCATAACAAAGAAGAGTGAACTGCTTTTGAACAATATGCGTAATACAGTCAAATATATAGAGTAAATTTATTCAAAAGGATTAAAAATGGATAACGAACTAGAGATAGTAAAAGAAGCATTAGATTCTAAATTAGTTGAAAAAATCTATGATGATGGTCTATCAGGAACAACTTCACAAATTGGAAAGTTGAGTGAGGACTTAATTAAAACAGCCCGATTATTATTGGCGCCAATACAACTCCTAGGGTCACTGCAAGATAGGCTAGATCTAATTCTGGATCGAATAAGAAAAAAAATTCCAAACGAAAGAATAAAAGAAGGCGATCCTAAAATAATTGGTCCTGCATTAGAAAATCTAAAATACATACGAGCCGATGACATATTATTCGAATCCTTTATTAACTTAATAACGAAATCTATGGATAAAGATCATTACACTGAAGCGCATCCTGCATTTTCGAGACTTTTAGAACAGATGTCCTCAGATGAAGCAATTATGCTCTATGAATTGAAAAATAAAGAATTTAAAGTTATAGATACAATGGATTTAGACCGCAGCATTAATCAGTTTTGTAATAGAAAAATGGTTAGTAGTGAGATTCCAGTTGAAAAACTAGAATCACCAGATTTGATTGAAACCTATTACAATCATCTTGAGTCACTAGGACTTGTAAATTGGCCAGTCTACAAACAAGATCCTATTGTTAATAATGGAACTCAAACAGGTATAAAAAGATACAGCAAATGGCATTTAACTCCCTTTGGAAAAGCTTTTTCTCTTGCTTGCATTCCAGATGAAGATTATATTATAGAATATTTGAAAAAACGATCGAATTAAATGTAATTGCTTATAATGTTGTATTTACTAAAAGGCTAATAACAAATTGCCGATGGATAGTTTTTGTAGGAAACTTCGCAAATCCAATGTATAGAAAAAAAGTAGTATTGGGTTATGGAGTAAGTATTACACTCGACATCCGTGTCGAGACTGGTTTTAGTAGAAGGCATTAGTCAGACTTTTTAGAATTACACAAGTCTAAAACAGCAACTAACTGCGAGTATCCACTGCGGAGGTGAACTATGTTCGTATGCTGTTCACCTCCTTGCTCCAAGCCGGCTCAACTGTTGTTGAACTCACGCAAGTCCAGTGCCTTCGTGATCCGATAGTATTGATTAGTGATACTATTTTTGACAACTTTTTCTTTAACTTATAACATTTTCTGTTCGAAAATATTGGAGGTCACGAAACTTGCACACTTCGATACGCTAATCGGAATTAGCTACTCAGTGACCATGCAAGTTTTGCGCCCTACTAATGTGTCGCTTCGCTCACAAATTATTTCTTATGGAAATAATTTAAAGTCATGTCAGCTACTCTTGAACGTTAGGCGGCATTCCTGCCCTAAACTTGGTAGGAATAGGCTATCCCGACATCGTATCGGGATAAAACTTAACTTAAGGAGAATTAAAATATGGGATTACTTACGTCGAAGATGACATGTCAATGGTGTGGAAAAAAATTTGATTACAATCCATTACTAGGAACTATGACTGCAAAATATTGTAGCAAAAAATGTATTTCAGAAGGGGAACGATCTGGCAAAGAAATAAAAGCAGAAAAAGCTGCGAAAGGCTCTTTTGTAGAAAACTTAACAAAAAATATAGAAGATACTAAAAAAGGTATCAATATGGTAAAATCTTTTTTTGGTAAAGGAAAGCAAGAAGAGCCAACTCCTAATATACAACAAGTTCAGGCACAGTTAAACTCTAACTTAAGCGTAGCAGACGAACTAAAAAAATTCAAGGAATTATTAGACGCAGGTGTTCTTACTCAAGAAGAGTTCGATAAAAAGAAAAAGGAATTGATAGGCTAACCCCATATGATATATAAAATCTCAGATCAAAATGGACAACTTTATTTGAAATCTGCAACTGCCTATTCTATTGATAAAGAAGCTAAACTTGAGGAGTTGTTAAAATCCCCTGATGAGGATGGTTTTTTAAATGAAAATATTTTTGGAGAGCAATTGCTTTTTCTTGGGACTCAAATTCGGACTAAAGATAAAAAACGATCAGATATATTAGCTATCGATAGTTATGGTAATACAGTAGTTATTGAATTAAAAAAAGATAAAGCAAAACTTGGAGTTGAGACACAAGCACTACAGTATCTTGCGGACTTATCAGCTTTCAGGGGAAAAGGTTTTATTGAGAGGTTTAAAGATCAGCTTTCAAGTTTTGGCACAACACCCGAAGAAACCTTAAAAGGATTTTTAGGCGATGATTATGACTTAGAGCAATTAAATGCTAAGCAATCAATAATCCTAGTTGCTCAGTCCTTTGATCCTTCGCTATTCTCGATGGGACAGTGGTTATCTGAACAAGGAGTTCCTTTTAAATGTATTTCTTACGATTACTATAGCATTAACAGCGAAGAATTTATTTCTTTTTCGATAGAGTTTGATCAATTATCAAACAAAAAGAAAAAGCTGTATTTCAATTCTCCAGTCACTAAACGAAGGGATCCAGAAATTTATTGGTTTAATATCGGATTTGAAAACCAACAAGCTTGGGATACAATGAAAAATTATAAATTTATCTCAGCAGGGTTTGATGGAATCGAAGGAGATCGTGGAGACCAAATTCTGAATTCCTTAAATGATGCAATAAAACCTAAAGAACTCAAAGATATAGTAGGCATCAGTAATCCAATTCAAACGAAACAGCTATTTCCCAAAAATAAAATCCAAGAGTTGATAAGTAGATTTTAAAAGTAAAACATGCTTGAAATAGCCTTTAAATCCACTTGACAATTTTTAAATATGGGCAAACAGTAAAGGTATGAAATTTGCTGACCCAAAAAATGATGTTGCTTTCCGAAAAATCTTTGGAAATGAAGCTAAAAAAGTTATCCTTATCTCCTTTCTAAATTCAGTATTGAGTTTAGAAGGAGATAGAAAAATTATTGAATTATATTTTCGTAATACGTTCCAACTTCCGAGAGTCGCCGGACTCAAATCATCAATTATTGATGTAAATGTTAAAGATCAATCTGGAACAACATACATAGTAGAGATGCAACTCAGTGAAGTTGTAAGTTTTGATAAAAGAGTTCAATATTATGTTTCTAAAGAATATTCTTCACAAATAGAAAAAGGAGATGATTATTCTAAACTTACTCCGGTTGTGTTAGTTGGTATACTCGAGTTTGATTATTTTAAGGGTAATAACTATTTAACTCGCCATGTAGTATTAAATATAGAGACTTTGGAAAATGAATTAAAAGATATTAACTTTAATTTTATCGAGTTACCTAAATTCAAGAAAGAATTAAATGAATGTAAGACCCTAACAGACAAATGGATTTATTTTATTAAGAACGCAGAAAACTTAGATGTTATTCCGCCTGACGTTAATGATGAAGGACTAAAAGAAGCCTATACAGAATCAGATAAACATAATTGGACAAAGGAAGAATTAGCTAGTTATGATTATTATTTGATGAGAGAGCAAGATGAAAGAGGCAGAGTGGAATTAGCCGAAAAAAGAGAAAAAGAAAAAGCAGAAAAAGAGATAGCGAAGAAATTAAAACTAGCTGGCGTTGCCTTTGAAATAATTTCTAATTCGACTGGACTCAGTATTGAAGTTATTGAAAAGCTATAACGTATTAGCCTCGACATCGTGTCGAGACTTGTTCTACATGTCGGTCGGGCAGGAACATTGCCTAACTGCGAGTATCCACTGCGGAGGTGAACAATGTTCGGAAGCTGTTCACCTCCTTGCTCCAAGCCGGCTTAACTGTGGTTGTTGAACTTTGTAGTTTATTTGTCAGACTCACGCTAGTCCAGTGCATTCGTGATTCGATAGTATTGATCAATGATACTATTGTTGACAACTTTTTCTTTTTGGAAAAAAGTTGGAAATACGGGACTTGCTAGTAGTTGGTCGGCTTGGAGACATTGAGAAAATGGAAAGAAAAATGCTTGGGGCATTTTCTTCCCATTTTCTCAACGTCGGATACTCTTAACGTTGGACGGCATTTTATAACCGACCGAAAACACAAGAAGAAATTATGAATATAACAGAACTTATAAATTTAATAAAGCAAGACGAGAACTGCGAAGTCAGACAAGCGAATAAAGAAATTAGCTTGCCGACAAATATTCCAAACGATTTAAAAGAGTTTTACGAATTGACAGACGGAATTTGGCTTTTTGAAAAAAAATCATTTGGGATAAATATTGTTGGACGAAAAAATTTTATTCCGACAAGCAAAAGATTATATGCAGACGACGATATTATGTGGGACGAACTTGAAGGTTCTGTTTCAAATGAATGGTACTTAATTGCAGAAACTGAACAACTAAGCCAGTATATAAGCATTGACTTGACAAAAGAAAGACTTGGACAATGTTATGACAGTTTTTACGAAATTCACACTTTGGAAGGAGAAAGCAAAATTGTAGCAAAAAGCTTTACCGAACTGTTGGAAAATTTATACGACAACAAAGGTGAACATTGGTATTGGTTACAGGACGACTTTAAAAAATTAGGAGATGCTTATGACGAACCAAAAATATAAAGACAAATTCGGTGGCTTGGGTTTCTCCACATTTTGGTTCAGTCATGAACTTTGCAAACAAAAGCAAAGTTCACGCCAGCTTTGAATTATCTCATATGCTGGAACGTTATATGGCATTCTAAAATTTATTAAATAAGGAAAGGAAATGGCTGTACCAGATTTTCAAAGCATCATGCTGCCTTTATTGAAGTTTTTAAAGGATAAAAAAGAACATACTAATAAAGAAATTATTGAACATATTTCCAATCATTTCAATCTTTCTTCCGCTGACCGAGATGAAAGATTGCCCTCATCTAGTTCTGTTTATTTAATTTCAAATAGAGTTGGTTGGGCAGAAACACATATGAAAATGGCAGGTTTAATTGAATCACCTCGAAGGGCTATTTACAGAATTACTAATGAAGGAATAGAAACCTTACAAAAAAATCTATCTCAAATTAATTTAGCTTACTTAAAAAATTTCAAAAAGTATCAAGAAAAGAGAGATAGTTGGAATTCTTCATATAAAGACAATACTCAAGAAGAAAATAAAGAAATTTCAAATTATACTCCTGATGAAATGGTAGAATTAGGATATAAAAAAATTCGACAAGAATTATCTTTAGAACTTTTACAAATTGTAAAAGATTCTTCACCGAAATTTTTTGAAAATCTTGTTGTAGATTTACTATTAAAGATGGGATATGGTGGCTCAATTAAAGATAGTGGTAGTGTGATTGGAAAATCGAATGATGAGGGAATTGACGGATTAATCAAAGAAGATAAACTCGGATTAGATGTTATTTATATTCAAGCAAAAAAATGGGAAGCTTCTATTGGACGACCAGAAATACAAAAATTTGTAGGTGCTTTGCAAGGGCAGAGAGCGAAAAAAGGAATCTTTATAACAACCTCTAGCTTTAATGAAAACGCATATAATTATGTTAGTAATATTGATATAAAAGTCGTGCTAATTAATGGAGAGGAGTTAACAAATTTAATGATTGATTATAATATTGGAGTAAGTGTCAAAAATTTATTTGAAATCAAAAAAATTGATTCTGACTATTTTGCTGAGGAATAGTTAGAATTGCATGAATACCTTCTAACTTTGAGTATCTACCACGACAATTAACTATGCTCAGATGCTGTTCACCTCCTTGCTCCAAGCGGTCTTAATTGTTTAAGTGAAATTATTTAGTTTATTTGTCAGACTTACGCAAGTCCAGTGCCTTCATGGTATGATAGTATCGTAAGACAATATTGTTATTGACAACTTTTTCTTATGGAAATAATTTGAAGTCATGGGACTTGCTAGTAATAGTACGGCTTGGAGACATTGAAAAAAACGTCGGAACTCTTAACGTTAGGTGCCATGCAATTATGTTTGTATCAGGACTAAATGATTAGAAATAAAGTAGGAGATATTAAAAATTGAAATTTTCGATATTTATTTTGTTAATCAGTTTTACATCAACTTTCTGCTCAAAGAATGATAAATTAATTGAGTATGAAAAAGAAATACCAATTGAAAATAAAAATGTAAAATTATATCCTAAATTCCTAAATGGAGAATGGGTTCCTGAATATAATGTTCTTGGGTGGAGAATCAAATTTTTTAAAAATGGAAAATATGAGGAAGTATTCGCAGGTGAAGGCTGTGGAGGATATACTGGAAAATATTTTATTCTTTCAGAAAAAATAAAATTAATTCCAGATAAAAAAGTAGATTGTTTGAATGAACAAAGAATTAAGAATAATGAATGTATTCTACAAAATGATTTTGATTCTTTATATTCAACATTAAAGTTAGTATGCAATGATGAAGTTTTTTATAGTAAGGAAAATGAAAGAAAAGATGGCGAAGTTTTAAATATAAATTCAATTAAAGCTGTAAGTGTCTTTCCAAAGAATTATTATACCAATGCGGTAATTTATTTTAGAGAAGGGCCAGGAACAGAATTTAATTCAATTTCTTGTAGTTTTGAAAGTGCTGGTGAACCAGTAAACAGAAAAACGATTCCAGATGGTACTTTTGTATTAGTAATTGCTCGAACTATAGATAAATATAAGGTAGGAAATTTGAATAATTATTGGTATTTTGTTGAACCTTATACTGGATGGTATTCATATGGGTGTGAAAAAAAATTTGGGTGGGTATATGGGGAGTACATTAAAAAGGCAGAAAATTAAAGTAAGTCTTTTTAGAACATGCACGGCACATGATGAGCTGCGGCACTGATGAACAGATTTCAGTGGCTTGGGCTTCACCACGCCCTTGGCTATTTCAAATCTGTCATGAACTTTGCAAACAAAGCAAAGTTCACGCCAGCTTTGAAACGTCAGCTACCCTTGAACGTTAGATGCAATAATCATGCGAATCAACAGAAATATTTTAATTATAAATGGTTTGGTAAAAAAGGAGAAATAATGGGGACTTGGGGCACTGGAATTACTTCAAGTGATATTTTCAATGATATTTATGATAATTTTTTTCAACTTTATAATATTGGTAATAATATTGAATTAATCTCTAAGGAGCTTGAAAGGAAATACCAAGCTGTTTTATTGGATGAAGATGAATCGAATGAATTTTATTTTGCATTGGCAAAAGCAAAGTGGGAATGCAGTGCTCTTGATAAAAACTTGTTATTGAAAATAGAGAGTATTATTGAATCCGGAAGTGAATTAAAAAGATGGGAACGACTTGGAGCATCTCAATCAGACTTGAAAAAACGGGAGAAAGTAATAAATGAGTATTATAAAAAATTATTAACAGTAAATTTAAAACCGAGAAAAATTAAAAAGAATAGTTTTCGCGATTCCATATTTAGGAAAGGTGATTGCTTAATGATTGATTTGATGAATGGAAATTATGGGGCAGCGATTGTTTTAACGGAACAGGCTAATAGCGAATTTGGTCTTAATTTAATTCTCATGTTAGATTATTATTCAAATGAAATTCCAGTATTTGACAATTTCAATAATGGTTTTTGCTTACTTGAAGAATCAATTAAGAAAACGTATGAACCTTTTATCCAATACTGTTATGCTCGCTTTTACAAAAAAGCAAAATACAAATTTATTAAGATTGCAAATATTGAGATAGAATTAAATTATAATAGTCAGAATGAAATGTATTCTTATGGGCATTGGAATTTTTTAGGTGAATATTTATTACATGTCAACACAAAAGGAAAGAAAATTCTAGATAAAATTAAAGTTGAACGATATATTAAAAAGTAAATATTCTACTGAATATGAAAGCGTGCTTACTGCATCTAACTGCGAGTATCTACCACGACAATTAACTATGCTCAGATGCTGTTCACCTCCTTACTCCAAGCCAGCTTAATTGTATAAGTGAAAATTTTTAGTGTTTTAGATGTATTAGTGCAAGTCCAGTGCCTTCATGATCCGATAGTATCAATCAATGATACTAGTGTTGACAACTTTTTCTTTTTGGAAAAAGTTGGAAGTACGGGACTTGAAGCTATTCGATATGCCGCTAAGTTAGCATAGAATATTGAAGAGCAAGAAGGAAGAAATGAGATGCAAATTAGCCGCTTCAGCGCTAGAAAGAAAAGAATTACTTTTAGCTTTATGAATTTTTTTACTATTTTTATTCTATTGAGCATTTTTTTTTGCTCACAAAAAGAAAATGAGACTACTGAACCCAAAAAAAGTTTAAATCCAAAAATGAATAAACTGTTTGTTCAGGCGAGAAATGGTTTAATTTTAAGATCAGAGCCTTCAAAAAAATCAAAATCAATTTTCATTGTGCCATGGAACAGTGAAGTAGAAATTCAAGAGCATACTGGAGTATTAGAGACAATTGAAAATAGAAAAGGAGAATGGTACAAAGTTAAATTCAAAAACAAAATTGGCTTTATGTTTAGCACGTATTTAGATATTTTTACTGCTAAAAGGGAATTAATTACTATAGAGGGTGATACTGGAGAAAAGTTTTCAAAAAAAGGAGAGTTTGGAAATTATAAAATTAATGTTTTTGAGGATAATAGCTATAAAGGAAGTTGCTTTATGGAAGTTTTTGAAAATTCAAAATTGATTTGCAGATTTGATTATGTTTCTTGTGAATTTTATTCACAAAATGGAACTTTTTATAGACAAAGTAATTTTGGTGATGCAGGGGCAATAAGTATTGATATTTATGAATTGGATATTTCAACTTGTACAGAAAAAAATAAGATATTTGGATATCAGATTATGGATGGATCTTATCTTTGTGGAGATAATTCTAATTTTTATAAACTTGAATCAAATTTTGATCAGGCAACAAATTCTTACTTCTCAAAACTTTCTTGTAATGAAAAGATAATTGCTAGTGGTAAAATTGAACTAGCAGATGAAATAGGAAGTTGTAAAGTAAAAATTGAAAACGATGAATTTCAGATGGAAGCATGTAAACTAACTCTTTTAAATAAAAGGGTAAACACAAAAAAATAAAATGTTAACTCCTTTCAGCTAAATCTTTAAGTCGTTTCTTCATAACATCCCTTACAAATGTTTCTCTCTTTTGTTTAGTCATTTTAGCAAACATTTTCTGCTCAGGCATTACCTCGCAGTATTTACTGCCCCATAATAGTATCTCCGCTATAATTGGGTATAAATCAATTCCCTTTTCAGTTAGTTTGTACTTATATTTTGATTTACTACCTACAAAAATTTCTTTTGTTATCAATCCTTCTTTTTCTAAAACTACCAACCGATCAGCCAACACGTTGGTAGCAATACCTTCGTCCATTTTCAATAAATCACCATAGGTTTCTTTACCAAAATAAACTAAATCTCTAATAATTAATAGAGACCATTTATCCCCAAAAATATCCAGTGATTGGGATATTCCACAACTCGATCTATTCTTTTTTTTATCTTCCATAAACAATATTTTTTTCTTTACTTGTAAATGGCAAGTAAATATATTGATATTTGCACTTGTAATTTGCAAGTGCAAATATCAATCAAACGGAGATAGTAATATGGAAAAACTTTATGAAGCAGAAGTGACAACGTTAGCAGGTCGTAACGGTCATGCAAAATCATCAGATGGTTTATTGGATTTAGACATCAGATTTCCCAAAGAAATGGGCGGAGCTGGTGGGGCAACAAATCCCGAACAACTATTTGCGGCTGCTTGGTCAGCTTGTTTTGGAACAAGTTTGACAGTTGCTGCAGGAATCGAAAAAGTTAAAATAGGAGAAGTGTTGGTAACTGCTAAAATTGGTGTTTTACATGAGAGCGGTAATTTTAATCTTGGAGCTCATCTTCTTGTTAAAATAAATGATATAGACTACTATACTGCTAAAAAACTGGTTGAAGCCACTAAATTGATTTGTTCTTATTCAAAAGCAACAAACGGAAATATCAACGCCATTTATGAAGTTGTACCAAATTGATTAAAAAAACGATTAAATAAAAAATCTAAAAACAGTAGTTTTTATGGTAGCTATCATGACTAGGGCTAAGATTAGCAATTAGAAACAATTAAAAGGAGATTGTAATATGGAAAAATTTATGTTTATATTCAGAGGTGGTGACACCCACCCTGACAATGCTGATTCCAAAGAAGCTATGGAATACATTCAATCTTGGGTGACTTGGATGCAAGGTCTTGGTGAGAAAGGAATACTTTCAGCAGGTGAATCTCTTCAGCGTATTGGTAAGCAAGTAAACGGAAAAAGTAAAGTCGTGACAGATGGTCCTTTTATCGAAGCAAAAGAAATGGTTAATGGCTATCTTATTGTTAACGCTAAAGACTTAAACGAGGCTGTAGAGATTTCAAAGGGCTGTCCTATTTTTGTAGAGAACGGAAAAGTAGAAGTTCGACCAGTTACTAAACAAAATTAATTTCCTACTCTCAAAATTCGGAAGTTTACAAAACCATCGACCATCTTTTTCGCCACAAGGTTGGAAAGATGGTTTCTGTTTTGACTACATACTATTTTTCTCACACGATCTTAATCTCATTTCAAAGGGATAAAAAAAATCCAATAAGATAAAGTCAGTAAAAAGACAAATTTTAGAAGATGCAGAAGGTGATGCGTTAGATAGTTTGTTATGTGTGATTTGCTCTTTAAGAGGTTTATCCTATCCCGAATTTTCAATAAAAAATGATTTTTAACTAAAAGAAGGATTCGTATACAGTTGAACGACGCATAACTTTGGCTTACCGCTAGCCTAATTACAGTCTAAATTCCCCCATAAAAAACAGACCCAAAATTATCAAAATCAAGAAGAAGCTAAAAAAGATTTACTTGGTATATTGAAATATTTTATAAAAGGAAGCAATACATTCCTATTTAAACTTTACATCCTATGATAACTCATGAAGTTAGCAAAGTTCAAACCAGCGTAAATCTCAACTACTATTAACGTTATGCGCTATTCAAAAATAAAATAGTCTATTTATACCGATTGCCAAAAGTAATTGATCTTTCACTTTGAATAAAGTCTTTAAATTTTAAAATTCGTTCTTTGAAAATTGTATTTCAAGCTCCTCAATCGAATTCATAATTATTCTGAAGTTTAATCATAGAATAACTTTGTTATAACTACTTTTAAGAATTTATTATTTGAAGTATTTTACGAAATACGGATGATTGGCGTTGTGCGACAGTTTTGGATGTGAAAAATTGTTTTAAATAATAATTTTCGAATAGGAGGATTTATGGAAAAGCTAATATATATAATGATGTTATCCATAATAATAAATATTGGTTGTGGTCAATTTAAAGAACAAGCAAATACACAATTTGGTGATCAGCACTTTAAAACCGCCATAGCATTAATTGAGTTACATAAAGTAAGATACAACAGCTATCCAGAATCATTGTCTGAATTAAAATACTTAGGCAAATGGGATATAATTGTATTTAATAGTGTTAAATATACAAAACTAAAAAATGGATATAATTTAGATTTAATTAAAGGATGGATTGGAAAACCAAAAAAGATAGAATATCCACAAGATTTTTGGAATGGGTTGGGATTGAAAAATTCAAATTTAAAATAATGAATAAAATCACATCCAAAAACGATCGCACAACAGGCGCAGCGAAAGCGCCACACGTTAGACGGTATTTTGTTTTAAGATAATGATATGAATTATAACGAAATTACAAAAGAAACTTATATAGAAATTCTCAATGATAGAGAAATAATTGATGATGATATTATTCTAATATTTAATACAATTTGCTCTATAAATAAAAAGGAAGCTTCTGCAACTGATTTGGCTAGAATAATTGGATGGCCTGATAAGAATTCAGTAACTGGTAAAATTGTAGGATTAGGAAAAAGAGTATTAAAAAAATTTAATATAGATCAAAGAATTCGAGAAGATGGCACGAATGTGTATTGGGATATTTTCTTTACAGGTTATCAAAAAGGAAATTTTTTTATATATCAGATAAGAAAAGAATTAGAAGATGCTCTGATTGAAACTAAAAAGCTAAATAATGATAGCATTAATTCAATTCAGAATTATTATTTATTCGTATGGAACCCTAAAAATTGGAATTGGGAATCATTAGAAGAAGATATAAGTAATCTAAAATTAAATGGAAAGGTCACTAGAACTTGGAGTTGTATTAGTCATAAAAGTATACGAATTGGAGATAGAGTATTCATTATTATACTAGGGCAAGAACCTAAAGGAATTTTCGCTTCAGGAAAAGTTATTTCGAATCCGTTCTTATCACCTCACTGGAACGATGAAAATAAAAACATATATAAAGTTTCAATAGAGTTAGAGATTTTATTAAATCCATCTTCAGAGCCTATCTTGACTTTGGAATATTTAAATTCAGAAACTTTGAGCAAACAAAATTGGTTTTCTCAAGCTTCTGGAATTTCTATTAGAAATGATGTAACTGAGGAATTGGAAAAACTTTGGTTTGAATTTTTGCAAAAGAATAAGCTAAAGCAAAATTATTTTTTAGACTATGATAATTCACTGCCAACTTATGTGGAAGGAGCATCAATAGAAATAACACAGACTAGATATGAGAGAAATCCTTATGTAAGAAAAGAATGTCTAAAATATCATGGGTATTCATATAAAATATGTAATTTTAATTTTGAAAAATTCTATGGTAATCTAGGATATAAATATATTCATGTCCATCATATAACACCAATTTCAACTAATCAGAAAGAAACCACAATTGATCCAATAAAGGATTTAATACCTGTTTGTCCCAATTGCCATGCGATGCTTCATAAATCCAACCCCCCATTATCAGTAGAAGAATTGAAAGAAATAATTGAAGAAAATGAAAAATAAATGGAAGCTAACTCTGCTTATCTAATAGGTGTATGTACTACTTGGGAAGCTGTTCCCTCCTTGCTCCAAGCCGGCTCAACTGTTGTTGAACTCACACAAGCCCAGTGTATTCGTGATTCGATAGTATTGATCAATGATACTATTGTTGAGAATATTTTCTTTTGGGAAAAAGTTGAAGTTACGGGACTTGCTAGCATGATACTATTAACGTTAGATTCTATGTAATTTAAGTATGCTTGAGGAAAAATAGAAAGGGGTCATTTATCTATGCGCATAAATTTATTTTTGTTATTTTTTGTTTTAACCTTTTATTATTGTAAAGTAGAGAAAAAACAGATTGAGATAAAAAAAGAAAATTATTATGAGAATTATTTAAAATATTTAATTGGTAATTGGGTTCCTGAATTTGATAGATTTGGGTGGAATATAGTTTTTTTTCAAGAATGGTGAATTTAAGGAAGAATATATTGGGGAAGGCTGTGGTGGGTATTCAGGAAAATATAAAGTATATCATGATTATATTAGCTTAATTCCTGAAAAAAAAACATTTTGTTTAAATGAGAAAAGAATAAAAAATAATAAATGTGTTATAGAAGAAGACAATACATCATCATTTTCGGATCTAAAATTAGTCTGTAATGATGAAGTATTTTTTAAAAAAGAAAATTTATTAAAGGAAAATAAAGAAGTTACTATAGAAAATTTCAATGCACTAACAGTTTCTCCAAAATATTATTATACTAAAGAATTTATTTATTTCAGAGAAGGTCCTTCTTTAGAATATAATTCTATTTTATGCAACTTTGAAGATCAAGAATATAATACTTTCAGAAAAACATTACCACCAAAAACTCACTTATTAGTTCTAGCTAGAACTACAGAAAAATTTAAAATCGGCGAATTAAGTAATTATTGGTTTTATGTTAGGCCTTATACTGGATGGTCAAGAGGTTGTAAAAAAGAGTTTGGATGGGTTTATGGAGAATATATTATAAAAAGAAATGATATTTAATTTCAGCGCTGCTAATACTAGGTTGGGATGTTGCACCACAGAGAGAAGATTTCAGTGGTTTGGGTTTTAAAACTTCTGTTACACTTTGACTTAGATAAAATTTTAATTGTATTGACAAAAGGCACACGTCTAATAATTAGGATTAGTGACTTTTGATTGGGATAATTCTAAAAATGATATCTTGAAGTCTGAAAGAAATATTAGTTTCGAAAGGATTGTTGTGGAAATTGAAGCAGGTGCTATTTTAGAAATTTTAAAGCACCACAATCAAACTAAGTATCCAAATCAAATGTTAATCATTTTAGAAATTGATGGCTATGCTTGGGTTGTTCCTACGATAGAGAAAAAAGATTCCTATTTCTTAAAAATTGCATACCCTTCAAGAAAATATACTAATATCTATTTGCCGGAGACAAAGCTATGAAATATAAACTTAACGGAGAAGAAAAAAAATTAGAAGTCTCTATTCGTAAAAATGAATGGAGATCAGTTGAAAATAAAAATCAATTAATAAAAAAACTTAAATCTGCTGCAAAGAATACCTTACTAAAAGATAAAAGAATGAATATAAGAATTGCAGGAAAAGATATGCAACTTTTGAAAACTAAAGCATTAGAAATTGGTATTCCCTATCAAACTTTAGTGTCTAGTATTCTTCACCAATATGTTACTGGTAAATTAAAAGAACGTTAATGATTGTAATCCATACAATTTTTCGGACTTGGTGTATGCTTCTTACAAAGGATCAAAGAATATCCAATCTAGTTTAAGATAGAGTCAGTAAAAAGATGCCTAAGAAAAAAATTTATCGAATACATCTAATGAACTTCGAGTGCCCTAAGTTCGTCTTTGGCTTTTTCCAATATATCATAAACTTCATAACCTTCGATAAAATCACTAAGCTAATAAAGTTGTTGCTAGCTGTAAACGTTTGCACACAATAACGTTAGACGAAATGTTGTAATTCTATACTTTAGGAATAGGTAAGATGAGCGAATCAAATAAAATTGAATACTTAAAAAATTCTATAATTTCAGAAAGAGATCCAAAATATAAAGATGCAATTATTTCAATTGAATTAAATAATATTACTGATAATGATTTATTGTTTTTAATTAATTTATATAATCAATTGAAAGATATTTTTTTAAGAAATTCCCTTTTGAAAAAAATGTATGAAGTTAAAAACTCTATTTTAAAGGATTTTTTTCTAAAAACATACAAAAAAGAACGTTATCTAGATATGAAGATTTATGCAATTAGAGGATTAGCGCAGTATATCGATGAAAAAGAAATAGAACCTTTAATGAATAGTTTTCTTAAATCTTTAATAAAAAGTTCACAAACAACTCCTTACAATTATCAAGAATATGAGTCTCTCAAAGGAGCAAATGCTTTACCATATTTAATTAAAAAATATAACTATTCCTGTTTTAAAAAAGTATTCGATCAATTAGAAATTCAGTATAATAATATGCCCGATGCATTCAAAGGCCATTTTACATTTGATGAAAACGGGACATTAATTCAACTTAGAACAACTGAAATTTCTCAAAAAATGATTAGTGATTTTTTTAATAATAGATAAATTCACTTGTATAAAACTCCCCCTTTTATGTAACGTTAGGTGCATTGGTAAAATTTACTGTATCTGAATAGAAAATCTTTGTAGGTAGTAAGTATCAGTAATTCAACACGATCTAAAAGGTTTTGAAATTGACTTTCTATTGTAAGAGAAAATATAAAATAGACATTTAGAAGTGATAAATTGCAACTGCTGATTATCTCTTTTAAACTGAATCACAATGGAACTTTTCTTAAAATATTATACCTTAGATTGGTTGGCAATGGCTTTAAGTTTACTTGCAGTTTATTTATTGGGAAATAAGAATAAATATGGGTTTATGAGTTTCTCAATTGCTAATGCACTTTGGATATTTCTTGGAAAAAGAACAAAAAAATATGAATAGCTTATTTACACCTATATTGAACTTCGAGTGCACAAGTTCTTATTTTTTGAAAAATTTGATTGCTACCATTTTGGTAACAAATAATATGGATAAGTGAGGATAATTTCAAGAAAAGCTTTAAGAGAATTTTATGAAAATCCTACTTACAAAGATTCAAAAACTCCAATTGAAACTTGGTTTAGTGAGACTTTAAAAGCTAATTGGAATTCTCCATCTGATATAAAGACTAAGTATAGCAATGCTAGTATTATTGGTGACAATAGAGTTGTTTTTAATTTGCATGGAAATAAATATCGCTTAATCGTTAAAGTTCATTATAACTTAAAAATCGTTTATATTCGATTTATCGGAACTCATCAACAGTATGATAAAATAAATGCAGAGGAGATTTAAATGAAAGTTGAATTGAAACCAATTAGGACTGAAAAAGATCATAAAGAAGCGTTGAAGCTTATAGACTTATTATGGGATTCAAAGCCAAATACTCCAAATTATGATATATTGGATATACTAGTTACTTTAGTTGAGGTATATGAGGAACGAAATTTTACAATTGATTTGCCAGACCCTATTGAGACAATTAAATATAAGATGGATCAGTTGGGCTTAAAAAGGGTTGATTTGGGTAAATTTCTTGGTGGAAGAAGTCGTGCTTCAGAAATTTTAGAAAGGAAAAGAAAACTTTCCTTAACTATGATTCGCAAGTTAAATCAGGAATTGCATATTCCAACTGAGATATTAATCAAAGACTATAAATTGAAAACAAAAATTTTAAAAGTAAAATCAGCTGCTTAGAAATAGCGATAGATGCCATCTGTGAATTGCCTAGACTACACACTAAAAAACGGTCATGATTTCAAGCTAGCAGTAAACTTCAACTATATGTAACGTTAGGTGCATTGGTAAAATTTACTGTATCAGAAGTAAAAATCTTTATTTGAGGCAAGTATCAGTAATTCAACACGATCTAGAAGGTTTTGAAATTGACTTTCTATTGTAAGAGCAAATATAAATTAGACATTTAGAAGTGATAAATTGCAACTGCTGATTACCTCTTTTAAACTGAATCACAATGCTTAATGAGTAGCCAAAAAAATTTGTATTGCAAAAGTAAAGCTTTTTAGTAAATTGCTTATTTGTGATTCTAATTTCCCAACTTTGTAAAACCTCAAAACGTTATGCGAAATGTTGTAGCTTTAGGTTTCTGAAATAAACTATGGAGAAAAACTTCCTGGAATTAATTTTAAAAAATTTTTGGCTTATATCTATTGCAGTGATTTTTATCAACGGGATTATTCTCAAAGTAAAATCACAAAAATACATTCAAGAAAGTCCTGAATTAAAAACTGGTTATGACATGTTACTTAAGGGTTGGTTGATTTATGGAAATATTCCTTGGGTGATAATGGGGATAGGAAATTTAACCAAATACACAAATACTCTTTTTGATTATTGCAATCCAAAGTCATTCAATCCATTTGTATTGATATTTCATTTATCATTAGTTATCCTTTGGATTTTATTGAGTAGATGGATATATTTTAAAGGAGGTGCTGAATTTATGGAAAAACATCCTGGTCTATTCGTCAAAACTGGATTTAGTGAAGCTTCAGAAAAAATTACTGCAAAACAAATAAAAATATCTGTTGGATTAAATTTACTAGGTGGAGGAATCGGAATGGCCTTGGTGTGGATAATGGATATTTCTGTGCCAAAATTTTTAAATTGAGGATTTGAAATTTTATTGCGTATCCAATACATTCATTACAAAAAAAATTACCGACAAATTCAAATATGAAAACTTTCACAGTTAACAAACTAATTAGATTTCAACATTGTGATCCCGCCGGAGTTGTATTTACTCCTCAATATTTCAACCTTTTTACAGAAGTAATCGAAGACTGGTTCTCAAGTGCTCTCCTCTATGATTTTAATAGAATGGTTCTCAAAGATAAAAATGGAATACCTGTAATGCAAATCTTAGCTAAATTTCATAACCCTTCATATTTAGGTGAAGAATTAGAGTTTCAGTTAACAATACTGAGACTTAGAGAAAAATCTGTTTCTATAAAAATAATTGCCCAAAATTCAATTGAAAAAAAATGCTCTGCTAAATTTTTGATAGGTTTCGCTTCTTTGAAAACGCAATCTAGAATTTCATGGGATTCAATTTTGAAAGAAAAAATGTTCGAATATCTAAATTAACTTGAGTTTGGTATAAGGATTTATCTCAAAGGAAATTTTTAGCAAATTCGTAATTATATTTCTTGGGCGTCTTTTCCCGCTCTCAGCTTCGGTCAATAAATTGCTTTATTGCAATTTATTGCCCCCGCTTCGATCTGGGACGCGGGTTTTATTGTTTACATTGATTTAGTTCGAGTGTGGTTGAATGTCATTGTGTGAATATTTCTTATGTGCAGCCGAACTTTTCTCTGATTGCTCTAGTTGGGGAGCTTTATCCTAGTTGTAGGAGCTTTTCTTTGGTTGGTGCTTCGTAATAACTATTAACCTTTCAATAATTTATTTTGTAATAACTGTTTATATGAAATTTCTTGACAATGTAATAACTGTTTATTTGACGAACACACAAAAAAGTCTTTACGCCAAAAGGCAATTTTCTCTACCAGAGCGAAAACGGTGAAGCAAAAACTAAAAGTATAATAAACACTTGACAACAACCAGTTAACCATACTTTATAATCTAAAGGCTATAGCTATCAATTATATTTTGATACAGAATTCAAACTGACATTGTTTCATTCTGTATTTAAAAGGGACTAAAATGGCACAAAGCGGATAAAGGATGTGTTCACATTAAATCTCTAGCAGACATTGATAAAAAAGTTCTAACAAAAATGATTGAGAATCATATAAAGCACATTGGTAAACTCTATCCTTAAAATAGAATGCCATTTGTAAACGTTTCACATATTTGAACGTTATGCACCATTGGCAAGAAGGAGTATTATGAAAATAGGAATCGATATTGGTGGAGTTTTGATAAATAGAGATACTGATTCAGAGAAATTATTCTTTTCTGAAAATTTTATCTCCACACCAGAAGTGCGGGCTTCCATTCAGTGCATCAAATTTCTAATTAGTAAATTTTCATCTGAGAATATTTACTTGATTTCAAAATGCTCAAAACATATTGAAGAAAAAACAATTGAGTGGCTTAATCATAGATACTTTTTTTCTGAAACAGAATTTTCACGAGATAATCTTATATTCTGTAGAACTCGAATCGAGAAAGCTTCAATAGCTGAGCACTTAGGGTTAGATGCTTTTATTGACGATAGATTCTCAGTATTAGAGCATATGACCAAGAATCCAAAAAATATGACTTTAATTTTATTTAATCCAACACCAGAGGAAATTCCTCTTTCTCCAGTCAATAATTTATTTTTAGTTAATCATTGGTATTGGATTTTGGGATTATTGTCTTCAAAAAATGAATCCGTTTTACCCTTACCACCAAAATGGTATTTTATTACAAAAAAGGAATCCTTAGATTTATTGAATCGATTCTTTATCTCGAATCCATTACTTTCAAAAATTGAAATAATTATGCGATCTGAGAATGAAGCGATTGGAAAATACAAATCCAGATATTTCAAAATATTCTTAGATTGGAATTCAAATGATCTCAAAGATATTTTATCTTTATTAAAAAAAAATAATTTGTTTCCTAAATCATCAATGGTTAATTATATTTATCAATTAGAGTAATCATGAAATTTGGAAAAATAATACTTAGCGAATGAATTAGGAATAGATTCTTATGATGGAATGGACGTTGGACCAATTAAAAATTAAATTGCATAGTATAAACACATGAACGTTATGCGCTATCTTAGATATACCGAGAACATTAAATAGGCTATGACTACTACTCACGAACAGACAGCAATCAAAACAACATATCTCAGCATCATAGGTAACGTTAGCCTTGCAGTAATCAAAGGACTTGCGGGATTTTTTGGGAACTCTTATGCACTCATTGCTGACGCAATAGAATCAACTACAGACATTTTTTCTTCCTTTTTGGTTTTATTCGGACTAAAATATGCAAGCAAACCCGCCGACCAAAACCATCCATATGGACACGGGCGAGTTGAACCTTTGGTTACGTTCTTAGTTGTTGGTTTTCTAATTACTTCTGCTACAATCATTGCCTATGAAAGTATCAACAACATTATGACACCTCATGAGGTACCAAAAGTTTGGACTTTGTATGTTCTTGTTCCAATAATTATTTGGAAAGAAATTTCTTTTCAATTGGTAATGAAAAAAGCAAAGGAAACAAATAGTTCTTCTTTAAAAGCAGATGCATGGCATCACAGAAGCGATGCAATTACTTCCATTGCAGCATTGATTGGAATTTCCATTGCTTTATATTTTGGCAAAGGTTATGAAACAGCAGACGATTGGGCGGCACTCTTAGCTTCAGGTTTTATACTTTATAACAGCTATAAAATCTTCAGACCTGCACTGGGCGAAATAATGGACGAGCAATTATATGAAGACCTTGTAGAAGATATAAGAAAAGTATCGTTAACAGTAGAAGGTGTTATTGGTACTGAAAAATGTTTTATCAGAAAAGCAGGCATGATATATAACGTTGATTTGCATGCAATTGTTCAGGCAGAAATCACAGTTAAACGCGGACATGAAATCGCTCATAAATTAAAGGATAAATTACGACTCGAAATTCCACAATTAGGGCATGTGTTAATTCACATAGAACCTAATGAATACTAAGGCAGCACATAATAGCACTGATGCAAGGATGAGATTTCGTTTTCAAAGAAAGTTTTCTGTAAAATTCCCAATGTTCTTGTATGTAAACGTTATGTGCAATTTAAGAAAGGATCATAATAAATTAAAATGAACAGGTATTTCTTTTTTTTCATTCTCATAGCAATACACTCTACTTTAGTGAACTGTAACTCTCGTGAATATGATAGCTTTAAAGAAGTGCCTTTTCTACATGAGCATTGGACTAAGCATACACACGTAAAAATAAATCTAAAAACAGAAATTTATTCAAGACTCGGAGATAAAAATTATATTGATTATTGCCAAGAAGATACAATTAGTGAAATACAAAAATTTTCCTCTTTCTTTTATAAATTGAATAATCAGATGATAAGGCAAGATAGAATTCTAATCACTTGTGGAACAATTACCGGTTGGATAAAGTTAAGTAGAAAGAACTTAACATTAGGAAATGAGTCAGACTTATTGAAATTGATTGGAAAAACTGACATTATAGAAAGATTTAAAAGAAGTATGATGAGAAGGGTTACTCTACGATACTTTCGATTAGCTTATACTAATGATCTGATGATCTATTTAGTTTTTGTTGATTCTAATTCATCAATAACGGAGTTATTTCCAGAGTATAAGGAAGTAAAAGAGAACGAATGGATCTTTGAAAATGAAAATACTTCTCTCTATATTGTTAAAACTAATGATTCTTACATTTTTAAAGTTTTAAAAGATAAAAAGAATAAACTCAAATTTTTACATAACCAAGAATACAAATTGGAACTAGTTGAAATTTAGGATAATGGACTAGGAAGAATTACTGATCGTTAGGTGACAATGTTAAATAGATATTTAAGTTTATTCTTGTTAATCCTTTTTAATTTTTGTGGAACTGAAGTAAAAGAAATCCCATCTAAAATGATGAAAAATACTTTAGAAAATTATAAACCTGAAAAGTTCAGTTTAATGAGTATTAGATTGACTGGGGAATATGAAAACTTTAAAGAAATACAGTATTATGTATCTAATAAAAATGGACTGAACCTATTAGAGAATGCAAGTGAAAATTCTAAAATCATCGGTAAAATTAAATTTAATGAGAATGTTGAAGTTATTCAAGAGAATTTAGTTTACTTTCAAGTTAAATATAACGGCAAGTTTGGTTATGTAGATATTCATGGTCTTGGAAAAAGATTATCACTAATATCTAAAGTTTATAGTCCTAATGAAAATCTTTATTATGAATTATTAAGCACTGACGAAAAATGTTTTTGCTCACTTGATGTGACCGATATGCATGATTGTTATGTTAGAATCAAAGATTCACGAAATCTATCAATCATTAAATCTTATCGACTTGGTGGTGAAATGTGCACAATAAATGGTTGGTATAGTGATTATTGGTTAAGTGGATCAAAAGTATGTTGTGGAACATTTGAACTTCAAAAGTTTAATATCTATAATGGTGAAGGATATAAACTTTATGGAGGAAAGGATTTATTACATATGCCAGTAGATTGCGGTAATAATTCTAAAAAAGATGCTTTGAAGTATTCTGTTCTCTGGATAAATAAAAACAATAATTATTACTTTTTAGAAGATTATAAAGCAAAGGAGTTAAATATTTATTTTTATTATACTGAATTCCCTTTTAACCCTCCTGAACTTTTTATGAATGATGATAAAAAATGTTTAATAAATCCAGAGATGAAATTTCTTGACAAAGTTGAACTTTCAGATAAATTTGAATTCATCCAATCTAATAATTTTTTTACATTTAATATTGGAACAAAAGAATATATTTTTAATCCGAGGACAAATAAAATTGAAAAATTTTAATTTACTGTTTACACAACAAAATATACTTTAGTTGTAAAGGTTTGAAATGATTGAACGTTAGGTGCTATTTTATAGAGGAAAAAATTTGAGTAGATTTGAATTTTTTATCATTTTATTTTTGTTAATTCATTGTTCATCCAACAATGCTCGAATAATTGATTATCACAATGATGGAAAAAAAGAAACTTATATTCTAGACTATAAATTGTTATGGAATTTTGAAGAGACCTGTGATTTTGAAAAAAAATCATTCAAATGTATTCATTACTGGTTTCCTTTAGAAACTTCAACTTTATATCCATATATTATTGGAGTAGATTACTCATTAAAAGATAAATATATTCAGTTAATTGTTGGTTCTGGTGCAGATGGTTTCAGAGCTTATGAAAAAAAATTATCCTATCCATCTGACAATCCTGAAAAGGATAAGAAGCTTTTAAATACAGTAAAATGGACTAATGATTCTGTTGAAGCGAAAACTCCTTCTATTCAATTTCTGTTAGTTGAAAATAACATTGATCGTTCGATACATTTTTGGTTTATTCACAATGAAAAACGATGTCCAAATTTAAGATCATGTACAAATGGAATGGTTATTTTTCCAAAGGAAAGACCTGAAACAATCCATGCTTATAGATTTGGAAATAATCAAACTAAGCTTTCATTGAGTCATTCTGATTCATCATTTATTAAGAGAATATTCAAATTTATAAGTCTTTTGCTTTCTTGACTAACGTTATGCGATACAAATTGATAAATGAAAGAGAATTTATGACCAAAAGAAAGAAGATATACTGTTGTCTATATACTATGTTATTATATTGCTTATTTTGCTTTATGAATTGTGGAGTTTCGGTAAATAGAAATATTAAATTAAACATTCCTAAAGTTACTGAAGCTAAAGCTGTTCAAATCAATTTAATGAGAGGAAGAATTAAAAACTTGTATGGGCTTAATATTGGAGGGTTTAATGAAATAGAAAATCATTCAATTGGTCTTCAATTAGGGATATTTAATGAAGCTAATTATGGATTTCTTATTCAAGGTGGCGCAGTTAATTTTCGCGGTATTTTGCAGATTGGTGGACTAAATATGTTTTCTAATACTCAAATCGGTTTAGCAAATCTTGGAGGGATAATTCAAGTAGGAATGATTAATTTTGGAAATATATTTCAGGTTGGAATATTTAATCAATCTGGATCTTATTATACTTTTCAAATAGGATTAATTAATAAATGTTCTAATGATAGATTTATGATTCTTTTGAATTTTTGTGATAAAGATAGAAGTGAAAATTTTAGAGAATTTTTTTAATAAAGACTCATATTAATTCTGAATTTTTATTAAATGAAAACTTCTTTAAATTTTGTTCTATGGAATTTTCATATTGATTGATTATACTAAATCCTAATCATAGCGTTGTATGAATGGTTTCAGAAATTATGATTAAAAGAACGATTCAGATTTTATCTTTTTTAATATTTATTATTCTATTTAACTCGTTTATCCTTGAGCGTTACTTTATTCGTTTTCCAGTGTATGAAATAGAGTCCAATAAAATACCAAAAAGTTTTGATGGATATAAAATAGCTGTAGTTTCCGATCTTCATTATGGATTTCTGAATCCTGACTTCTGGATCAAATATGTAATTCAATCTATCAATAAAAAAAATCCCGATCTAATCGTTGGAGTTGGAGATTATGTAAAAAAAGAAAATTATGATCAGGAGTTAATTCATGTTTGGAAATTACTCAAATTGTTAAAAGCAAAAGATACAGAAGTTTTTGTGAACGGAAATCATGATCATTGGGCAAATCATGAGTTATCTATAAGTTTATTAGAAGAAAGTAATAAATCCTTGCGATACAAAACATTAGATATCACAAGAGGAAACGATAAGATAACGTTAGGTGGATTGGGAGATTTTTGGGAAGATCATATTCCAATTGATTTTGTTTTTAAGGATTCTGATCCCAATATCTTTAGAATAGCTTTAGCACATAATCCCGATTCTGCAGATACTTTCCATGAAGAAAAAATTGATCTATTCATTACAGGACATACTCATGGGGGACAGGTTAGAATTCCATTCTTAAATTATTCACCTATTTTACCTGTAACAAATAAAAATTATGATTTAGGCATTAAAAAATCTATTTATGACGAATTAGTTTTTATCTCAGCAGGAATTGGATGGTCTATCATACCGATTCGTTTTAATTGTCCCACTGAGGTGCCAATCATTATTTTACGAAACAAATGATTTGATGTAGAGTGAACAACTCAGTATAACTATTGTTAGTGGTTGATCCAAATTTTTATAAAGTTTTTAAAACAGTGAAATTTTATTTGATATTCAGACAAAAATTATATTTCTGATTTTGGTATAAAAATAGGATGGATTATTAAAGAAAATAAATAACTACTCAGCCACTTGAAAAAATTTTCCTCCAAAGAAAAAAGTTCTCATTTCATTGGAAAAATGAGAAGATTTTATACCCTATATAGATATGAGTGCAAATGTTTTATTCAATGAACTTCAAACAAATGATCAGAATTTACGTTTTCAAAAAAAGACTACATCAACCTTACGAATTCCTAAAGAATTAATGGAAGAGTTTGAAGTTAAGATTCAGAAGCACGAAAGCATAGATCAATATTTGAGGTATTTGCTTAGAACGTTTAGGCTTTTTAATTATAGTGGGATGGTTCCGAAGGCTCGTAAAGTAAAAACCGAGTATCAAGAAGAAGGAATTGGTTATAAGCGTGTGGATTTTAAAGTCTCTAACGATTTATGGATCCAACTGAGTGCGTTAGCTCTGTATTACGGAAAGTCTCGCTGCTGGTTGTTCACTTTTCTGTTATCGCTAGACATTGCTGGTTTTGGAGAGATCATCTCTGATTCCTTTGGTGGTGTTCCAACCTTAGGAGGGAGCGTTTTGTTCACAGGCACGTTCTGGCAACCACAAAAGAATCTCTATACCAGAGGGATGAGGATAAAACGCTTCGACAAGGGATACCCAACTAAAGAAAAACCACCACAACCACATTTTTTCATACTCTAAACCATCAATCCCACAACTAGAGAGAAAAACAAAAACTCTTCTCTTATCAACCGGATTTTTATTCCTTATTCAATTAAGTCTAAATCAACTCAAGAGTACTTTTAATAAAAAATTGCTTATATAAAACAATTATAACCTTGAATTTCAATGGACTGTGTAGTTACGAAACTAATCATGCCCTTAATCAACCGTGATGCTATGTTAGTATATCCTAAACAAGCTATCAATCCATGGTTCAAGACGCTTTGGGTAAACCAATTGAACAAGACGAAGATGGATTATTAATAATCATTACTTAAACAATCAAATATAAGGAGTATTGAATGAATATAGAAATAATAATGATTTCAGGTTTAGTTGGATTGATAGCAGGTGCGGTATCATTCTTGTTTGCAGAGAAAATACTAAGCAAGGACTTGAAGAACAGAAACATAATAAAAAATGTATTAGCAATTGCTTTGACCACAATCATAACTATGTTTGGAAACAGAATCTTTTTGAACTCAGAAAAGATTCCTCTTACCAAAGAGTCAATTGATAAGGGATATATGAAATCAAGCCTGCCCATGTTTCGCTATATAAAGAAAAATGATTTACAATCTTATGAAGAGTTGCTTGAAGGCTCATTGTCTTTGTTCAAAGAAAATTCTTCAAAGTCAGAAACAGAAATTTTCATAATATTTCAAAAGTATGGTGCTCAATTCACAACAAGATATTATAAAAATGCATCTGGAGAAGCATTAATCAAGTATTTAGGAAAGTATATCGAATTTCTAAAAGAAGCAAGTGAGAAAGAGCCTGACACAGTGTGTCGCCTAATGTTCCCTGATGCTTTTGGTCCTATAGATGAGAATGTTTTTGTAAGGATGAAATCTGGAGCAGCACTTATGACTGAGCTTGAGAATATTGTAATTTCGGGTGCAAAAAAAGAATCGAATGATTCAGATAAATCCTCAGCAACAATTTTTGAAACCTATAGAACTGATTTCTTTAGCAAACATCCCGATATTCAGAATTTGTTTGCCAATTATACCAACATAAAGAGTGATGAAGATAAAAGAAAACTAGCGTTAGGTGTAACAAAACTGTATGAAGAAATCCTTTTGTTGCCAAGATCGCAAGCTGTATCAATATACAGATATCTGCTTATTGGGGAATAAAAAAATTACTTGAAATATACGATTTGCTATCGTATATTGTATCTTATGAAAGTTACTGCAATCTTGTCCGACGATTTAATTTCTGATGTTAAGAGACTTACTGGTGGTAAAAATATTACTGATTCATTGGAAAAAGCACTTACTGAATGGATTAAGATAACAAAATTAAAAAAATTAAACATGAATTTAAAAGATAATCCTTTGTCCTTTTCTAAAGGGTTCACTGCTGAAAAAGTTAGGAAAATCAATAGAGTAAGAAAATGATTTTAGTTGATACATCAATTTGGATTGAATTTTTCAAAACTAAGGAGCCAATATTTTCAGAATTGAAAGAATTAATAGAAAGTTCTGAGGTTATAGTGCATGAAATTGTATTTGGTGAATTGCTGCAAGGTTGTAAATCAAAATCAGAAGAAACTTTTATATTGAATTATTGGGAAAATTTAAATAAAATTCATTCAGACGGTTCATTCATCGAAGCAGGTAAATTATCTTTTATAAATAAATATTATGACAAAGGGATTGGTCTTATAGATTCTGTGCTAATATACCAAGTGAAAAAGAAAAAAATTAAACTCTGGACTTTAGATAAAAAAATTATAAATACTTTATCTAAAAATGAATTGTATGGGTTTTAAGACAGAATATAACAATACGTTAGTTACGGCTAGGACTTCATTATGCTCATTTCAAAATTCAGATACAAGTGAACGTTAAGCGATATTTCTATCATATGAATTCATAGGAGATAATAATAAAAAAATTTGTAATGCTTTTAATCGCTATTTTGATAGGTTGTAATTCAGATCAGAAAATAGAAGAGAAAACCTTAAGGAAACAATGAATCAAATTTATAAAATAGTAATCGTTCTAGTATTTTCATTTTTTTGGGGATGTGATATATTTAACTCACCAAGCAAACCTAATGAACAGGAAATGAATTTGTTAGTAACCCGAATCGACTTAGAAGAGAACGGTTTTAGATTAATACAAGAATCTAATTTAAAAGAATCAATTTATAAACAAAAATGGAGTGATATGGATCAAGTTGTGTATTCACTCTATTCAGAGTCCTTAGATACAAATAGTTTTTCAATGTTTTCAGAAGCAACAAGATTTGATTCTTGGCTTTCAATGAAGGAGCAAATTTACTTTAATTTTCTTTTTTCATTTTTAATGGATTTAATTGGCGGAATTGAAAAACAACAAGTAAATGAATTTGATTGTAATTCGATTGAATGCAAGTGTGAAATTTTACTTTCTAAGGGAGAACAAGTTGGAGTCCGTATGAATTATTTTTTTATAGATAGAATCTATTCATTTCAGCTAAATGGACAAAAACCACCTGAACTAAATGTTTTGCAATCATTACTTTCAAAGAGAATAGAATTATTTAAAACTTATGAATTCAAATAGAAGAATATTTACTCAAAGAAAGATTCTTATAATTCAGGATTAATCAGTTGAGCCAGTGAATAAAACATTTAAGTTGACTTTATGGTGTGATTAAACATCAACCAATCATAAAACCCAATAGACTTAGTTAGTTTCCTCTTACAACTGTGCATGCCTCAGTGTATATACTTAAAATATTCAATACTTCTCTATCAATAGATTTAATATCTTTCACTTGTCCTTCTGTTGCTGCTTCATAAACTCCTGCTTCACCAAAAGTCATCAAGAATAAATATCTAGTCACACAAGCCCTACCAACTTTAGAGTAAATTACTGTAGGATTATTGTTTCCTGAAAGCCCAATCTTATAATTAGAATAAAGTAAACCCTCTGGTCCTAATCCATTTGTGTAACCTGAATTAATACAATTAGAAAGTAAACCCAATGTTATTGTAAATAGTATGATAAATTTGTTATACATTTATTTTCCCCTTACTACAGTGCATGTTTCTTGAAAGAAATTACCCATGTAAGTTTGATGAGATACACTATTAATTTTAGTAATCCCTCCAGAGGCAGCAGCTTCTTGAATAGAAGCATCGCCATAAGCAATAAAAGCTAAAAAGATACTAGTGACACAAGCTTCTCCTGTTTTATCTGTTGGGTCATACTTTACCCCCGAGAAACCATTTGTGCCTTTATTTAAAAAAAGCGTATTGGATGGATTTCCTACTTGTGAAGTTACACAATTCATTACAATGACTGAAAGAGTTATTAAAATAAAAATAATTTTATTCATATATTAATCTCCTTGTACAAGCGTACAAAGCTCTGAGTAAATTCCTAGAACCGAAAACCCTTCTAGATTGATATTATTTACTTTTGTAATCCCAGCATTTTTTGATGCTGCCTCAACACTACCATCACCTTCGGCAATGATGCCTAAATAACTTACTACACATGCCTTACCCGTTTTTGCTCCATTGGGACTTACCGCCCAAATACCTATTTTGGTTCCAGTATAAATAGTGCCGATAGGACCAAAGCCTGGTGTAGCACAACTGATTAGTGAAGCCATCAATACTGCAGTTAAAGAAAGAAGAGTTTTGTTTTTCATGAAATTATTACCTCGTATTCTCACAATTAAGATATTAGTTTATCAGGATGTTTGATTGGTAAATCCTTCCTTTTATTTTGTCAAATAAATATAAAAAGAATTTTCCCTCTTTATAAAACTATGTCAGTCATATTACCATTCAGGTTGTTACATAACTTTTCTTTAAACAGAAGCAGATTCTTTTATATAATTTTGCAATCCTCCTACAGCTAGACTTGTAAAGAAGTTTGATAATTCTAAAGAATCAAAATCTTCTTCATGAATGATGTTATAAATCAAATAGAATAATGCTCCCGAAAGATATTCATTGATTCTATGGTAAGGAATTTTTCCTTTATACTGTGATCGTAATACCTTATGTGTTCTAAATGATTGTTCTGTTAAATAGGATAAAAGATTTTTTTTAAAATGGAAAGGAGGATCATTATCTAAGATATTTTTGTAAAAATATTGATTCTTCTTTATGTGTTGAAATGCATAATAGGTAATAGGTTTGCCTTCCGAAAGCAAAGTAATTGGGTCTAACTCTTTCACTTTCTCCTCTACTTCCAGAAAAAGATAGAGAAATGTTTTCCAAAGCAAATCTTCTTTGTCGCTAAAGTATTTATAAAAATTGACCCTAGTCATTCCCGAATGCTTTGCAATCATTTGGATAGAAACTTTATTATACGGATTCTCTTTCAATAGGTCTAAGAAAGAATGCATAATTTTTTGATAATTTTTTTCCAGTTTTTCTGACATTTTACACCTGTAAACTTTTAGACCAAATAAGATCTGATTTTCAATTGACTGCCCTTTCCCTAGAAGGAAATAAAAAAACTATGAATTCAAAAAAAATCTACACATTTCTATTTCTATTGCTTTCTCTATTCATAAACTGTCGTTCCGTTTTAGAGAAACCAGATAAATATTCCAATCATTCGTATTGGTATCGTTACCAAAGATTCTTACCCGAGTCCATGAGGTTCCAAGAAGCAGATCTGCCTACGGAAGAATTTTGGACATGGAAGCAAAACCAAATTCACTTAGATCGATTTCAAAAAGCGAAGAACAAAGAGTGTATGGTCATTCTGCTTCATGGTGGAGGTGGAAACGGACGGATTCTAGGAACGTTAAGTAAACCGATCTTAAAGACTAGCTGTGATGTTCTCGCTCCAGATTTGCCCGGTTATGGACTTAGTGGAATCCACAAAGATTATACTATTACTTATGATGATTGGGTTGTATTGATCAATGACTTAATCGAAAAAGAAAGAAAAGATTACAAAAGAATCTATCTATTTGGTTTGAGTATTGGAGGAATGCTTGCCTATCATTCCGCAGCATATAATGGAAACGTTCAAGGGATACTCGTAACAACGTTAGTTGATCCAAGAGACTCAGAAACTAGAGATGCGGTCTCTGCAAATCTTTTTTTATCTCGAGTCGGACTGCCAATCAATTCTCTATTCTATTGGGTGACAGATGATATAAACCTTCCCATCAAATGGTTGAGTAAGATGGAATTGATTACGAATGACCCAAGCTTTTCTGAGATTTTTGAAAATGATCCATATGCTGGTGGAAGCAAAGTGAGCTTTGGATTTTTGCGCACATTTTTAAACTATAAACCAAAAGTTGAACCAGAGAAATTTCAAGTATGTCCCGTGCTACTAGTTCATCCCGCGATCGATCCTTGGACTCCTCTTGCACTCAGTCAGAAAACATTTAATAAACTTCCCTCTTCTAAAAAACTTGTTGTGCTAGAAGGAGCAGGTCATTATCCCTACGAAGAACCAGGCGTTAGTCAATTGAATCGAGAAATACTTCTTTTTCTAAAAAATAATTGAACTAATTGATTCACACCAGTGCTTGATAAAGAGTAGCTGGTGTGAAACGTTAGTTAGAAGGACTTAATAGGCTTTGCATAGACTTCAGAAAATAATAAATAATCCCGAGAAAATTGAAAGACTTTCAATCGACAAAGAATTAAAGGAGGGGAAGCTAGTTATTGTCCAATTCTCTGAAAAATTATACTCTGACAAAATTCTTGTTGATCTAAACGAACTTTGTTTAGAGTTCGAAGACAATTTCAGTGTTCGTTTTTATGGACATTATCAAGATTCATTTGACTGCAAGACACTTTTAAAACTACCAAACATTAAAGCCCTTAAGATTGACAGTTTATTGAAAATGGACAATTTAGAAGTTTTGACCGAATTGAAAAATTTAAGACGATTAAGTTTAGGTTTCTTTGAACTCAAAGAGACAGAAATACTTAAAGCCACCAATCTTAAAAATCTTAAAGAGTTAATTATCCTTGATACAAGAACTAAAGCTCTTAATCTTAAGTATTTAGAAAACTTTAAAGATTTAAACTACTTAATTATTTCTGGACATACGAAAAACATCGACGTTGTTTGCAATCTCACAAACTTAGAATACTTAGGCTTGAATTCAATTTCAAAAGTGAAATTGAACTTTGTAAACAAACTTAAAAGACTTAAATCACTCCACTTGGTTTTAGGTGGAAGAGAAAACTTAGATGAAATTGAAGAAAACGAAATCGAAGTTCTGGAAATAGTTAGGGTTAGGGCATTCAATAATTTCAAAAATGTATCAAACTTCAAGAAACTGAAAAGTCTTATAATTGAAGACCAGATACAATTGAAAGAGCTTCACTTCAGCGATGAGATTTCTAGCTTGACAAACTTTAAATTAATCAACTGTAAAACATTTAAATCACTGACTGGTCTTGAAAAATTAAATGGACTTAAACAGTTGAGAATTTATAAGACTGAAATAAATTTTGATGAGTTTATTAAACAACAACTTCCAAAGACACTCGACATTCTTGCCTTCTATACATCAAAGACAAAAACTGACAAAGAAATTAATGAAAGGCTTTTAAAATTAGGATACAAAGATGGACTCGATACATAAACATCTTACTTATATCAAATGCCAAAAATTGTTAATTAATATTTTATTTATTCTTTTGTTCTTACTCAATCTAAATTGTGCAACAATGATTTTTTCAGGAATTGGCAAAGTTATTGGGGGAACTGTTGATACAGTTTCAAGAAAAAAAATACCGCCAAGTTGCATATCAAGTGAAATGGCTACTAGAATTAGAGAGAATGAACTGCCGGTAAAATCTTTTCAATATAAAGCTGTTGGCTCTACGGTAGGTTTTGTGATAGATTTAGCTGCAGGAATTGCATATGCATTCTCTGAACCAATTACGGGGTTGAAAGTTATTGGTAGTGTTATATATATTTGGTTTTCGGGAATGACTGGAGCTGCTATGAATATGGATTCACCGCCTAGAATTGATCATTATAACAATTCTTGGTTTTCGAAAAATTCTCTTCCTTGTTCAAACACTGAAGATTTTTTTTACACTATTCAATTTAGTGAAATTGATTTGAATAACGATACATCTCTTGAAGATAAAAAAAAGATTTGTAAGCAAGAGGAAAATAAACTACTCGAAAAGGCTTATCTTTCCTTTGCAGAGAGGAACTTCGATAAGCTGCAAAAGTCATTATTAATCGATTTAAAAAAGAAGTTGCCTAAACCAGAAATTTTTCCACATGAAGAACATCTAATAAACTACAAATCCTATGATGGTTTCATGATCAACTGTAAGTATCAAATTGTTTTCTATTATAAGGGAGGAAAAGAGCAGTTGAAAAAAGATTTTTCAAACTATGATTAACTAGTCTTTAAATAACTTCGTTGTTGAAAAAAGTCCTATGAAATATTTTAAAAAATAGAAATAATGATATCAGAATTTGAAAATCTAATCTCAGTAGTTATATGCGTTATGCGAAATATTTAAATTAAAAATAAAATCTATTCACTAGAGGTGTTAATTTTATCTTGTAAAAAAAGTAAGATTCTGGATGATTAAAATTAAGTATGAAAAAACTTATATCTATCTTCTCTTTGGCATTTCTATTTTCATGTGATGGTTTTATAAACATCCAAAATAATATTTTCGTAAAACATAATATTAATTCAAAAACTTATTTCTCAAAATTTACAGGAAACTGTGAGATTTTTTATTATTTACTAGAGATCAAAGATGTTAGCTTTACTCCCGATCCGAACAAAATATGGCATGAACAAAAAGTTTCTGTAAGTGATGGTCTCTTAGAACTCTCTAAGGCTACTTGGCATAGAGAATCAAAATATAAGATTCGATTAAAATGTGATAAATATAAGGAAATTACAAAAATTTTTGATTATCCTAGTATAGAACCACCCTATTTTTATTTTGAATTAGAAGAAGAAGTTTTACCAAATAAACAAAAATAAATGGAAAGAAATTACTAACTAACCTTTCGCATAACGTACAAAGTTACTATAGAGATAATTTTTCATTTAAATCTTTAATTGCCTCTTTATACAATTCGATTCTTTCTTCTTTTGAAATTGTCCAGAAATATTTAGTCTCTTCTTTCATAAATAAAACAGGAAAAAAGAGAATACTTCTTAAACTGCGTTTAGCATAAGTTAAATGAATGATGAGCTTATTGTCTGAATTCGTAGATTTTAATACAAAGTAAAATCTATATTGATTTAAGTCGCCATAATAAGAAGGATAAATCGAGAGAGTTAAAGAGGAAAAAATATTATTATATAGTATCCAAGAAGGGTTTTCACTACCAGGATAT
>JANRLP010000077.1:0-23245 GCA_033762425.1 Leptospiraceae bacterium | reverse complement strand
TTTAAAGTCTACTCGCTTATAGCCAATTCCCTTAATGCAAGTCAATCTATTGCAATCAAATTTTCTTACTGCTGCAATCTATATGCCTTTTGATCTTGTAAATTTTTTATCAAAAAATTTACTTCGCTCACCAAGTTGCCTTATCGCTTCCAGCGGGCACTTGTAGTCTCGGTACTGTTCGTGCCTGCGACTTAATATTCAGTTTTTACTTTACGAGCCTTCGGAACCATCCCACTATAATTAAAAAGTCTAAACGTTCTCAGCAAATATCTCAAATAACGATCTACACTTTCATGCTTCTGAACCTTTTCTTCAAACTCTTCAATCATTTCTTTGGGAATTCTTAGTGTTGATGAAGTTTTCTTTTTTTGATCTTGTAAATTTTTTTATCAAAAATTTACTTCGCTCACCAAGTTGCATAATCGCTTCCAGCGGGCACTTGTAGTCTCGGCACTGTTCGTGCCTGCGACTTAAATTCAGATCATTTGTTTGAAGTTCGTTGAATAAAACTGTTGCACTCATATTTATATAGGTATAAAATTTTCTCGTTTTTCCGAGGATTTGAGTATTTTTTTCTATATAAGAAAATTTTCTAGTGTTAGTAGTTACTTTACTTCAAATCAATTAGTGGTAAGAAAATTTCTGCTGAAACACATTTCTTTTTCTCGAGACTGGTATGATCAGTGATTTCGTGAATGAAGAACAAACCATTCATTTTTTTCACCATATTGTCCACAACAGTAAGCCCAAGACCTAAACCAAATTTTTCATGCTTAAGCATTTCCTCATCGTTCGCTCTTAGACGGATGAAAGGTTCTAGAATAATTTTTTCATAGTCTTCAGGAATTAACACCTCACCTTTAGGTATATCATTTTTCACTGCGACAACAAGAAATCCTTCAACAATATATGCAAAGATATTAACTACTGTATTGCTTATTGTATATTTATATGCATTGATAACCAACTCTTCTAAAATATCTTTAAACATTACTTTATCAATCTTTAGCTTTCTACTACTCTTGATCGTTGGATAAGTTATCTTAATATTTTTAGGTGTGAAATGTTGTTCTAAGTCTTTGAAAAATTCTGGGATAATTGAAATCAAATCATTAATGCCAATCACTTCTGTTACTAAGTTTTTTTCCATAATATTGATTATCTCATATACACCTTCGAATTGATGGCGACAAACTTCATTACACTCAAGCAATGTATTGAAAATATCTTTATCAACAACATAACCTTCCTCGGTTTCTACCATCGTATCTCTAAGCATGAATACCATTGTCATGATAGAACCGATGCTTGCACCTTCTAGAAATGAATTCTTCATATCACCAAGGTTTCTAAGCACAGAATCTTTTTTATCTTTTAATCGAACATTTTCTTTGTAGTTAAGCCACTCAATTTGTGATTTGAGTTTATCAGTTGCATACTTACTTTGAATCTTCTCTTGGTTTTTGATTAGATAAAAATCCAATGCTTTGATTAGTACAATTTCAAATTGACTAATATCAAATGGTTTAATGATATAATCAAACACACCAATCTTCATCACTTGAATGATAGTCTTTGGATCTGACATTCCTGACTGAACAAGAATGATCGGACTTTCAACAATAGACTTTACTGCCTCCATAAATTCTATCCCACTCATTCCAGGCATGTCCAAATCAGTGATAAAGATTGAGTAATCTTTTTTCTTTACATGTTCTAGTGCAATTTTAGGATTATTATAGGTTTCAAAATTTAAACCTGTACCTGTAAACATATCTCGATATATTGAAAGCATATCTTCATCATCATCAACAATTATGATTGGATTTTTAATCGAGTTATACTTAGGGTTCATTCTATTTCCTTATTCAATAAATTAATGACTATTTAGATGCTTCTATAAGTCTCATAGCTTCCCACTCCATCTCAGATGCTCGCCTTCCAATGCTAGCTAATTCTATGCCTTTATCAGCGCCACTAATATGTCTTTCTGCTTGTCCAACAGATCCTATTGCCCAACGAAGATTTCCCATGACTTCCCAGTAAAGAGTTTTAGAATCATCAAGTGGAACATCTGAGTATTTAGAATATGCATCCATAAATTCTTTACGTTCAGCAAAGCCACCAACTTCTAGTTTTAGCTTACCAAATCTCCAATCTCTCATGCAAAGCCAAGCAAAGTCTTCATGTCTATCACCATAATGTGCAAATTCCCAATCAATGATTCCTGAAATCCCATCTTTGGTTACCATAAAATTTCCTGTCCTAAAATCTCCATGAGTAAGAACAGATGCATCCGATGATGGTGCATTTTTTTCGAGCCAATTTAATATAAGTTCCATTGCGGGGTGAGGTTCTATCATCTTTTGCATTTGCTCACGCATATCAGCACAAGCTTGAAGTGCAATCGAATTGGGTTTATCATCATTATGCCTTTTCAGTCTATTTAAGAGATCTAAGTCGTTACAATCTTTCTCTCGAATACTATGAAGTTTTGCTAAATTTTTTGCTAGAGTTTCTGCAAACGTTTTTCGCACATCTTTTAGACTAGGGTCTTTGACAATGTATCTTCCACTTGCCTTACCATCAATCCTTTCAAGAAAGTAGAATGGATTTCCTAAAATGGAACGATCAGTTTCTAACCAATATGGTTTAGGAGTATTTACTCCAGCGTTATGCGCCATTTCACATACAGAAAACTCATCAGCTCTGCTTAGACTAGCATAGAGAGAAGCTCCTTTATCTGTTCTAAATACTAATCTATAGTTTTTTCCTGAATCAAGATCCAGATCGATCAAATAGTTATCTTGGCAAGCTCCTCCACTAAGGGAAATCATATTTGTAACTGAAACTTTATCTGAGAGTCGATTGCTAAGATAGGATTCTAGTTTTGTTGCAAGTTCAGAGTTCATATTTACCGCTTAAGATTCCTCTTGCAATTACCATTTTATGAACTTCGGTTGGCCCATCAGCAATTCTAGCTGCTCTCGCATCACGATAAAAAAGTTCAAGCAACATATCCCTACTATAACCTGAGGAACCACAGATTTGAATTGCATCATCCAAAACTTTACAAAGAGTTTCACTAACTTTCCATTTCGCCATTGAAATAATTTGTCTTGCATCCTCATTTCTACGTAACGTATCAGCTGCTTTTAACGTTAGTAGATATCCTGATTCAATATTCAATGCATTCTCTGCGAACATCCATTGAATTCCTTGGTGATGGGAAAGTTTAGAACCAAATAGCTCTCGCTTATTTGCATATTCTAAAGCCATATCCAATGCTCTCTTAGCCATTCCCGTCCAACGCATACAATGAGTTAACCTTGCAGGACCGAGCCTAACCTGACTTAGTGAAAAACCTTCTCCAACTCTCCCAAGTACATTCTCTTCAGGAACGATTACATTTTCGAACGTTAGTTCACAATGTCCTCCAGGACCATGAGAACCCATTACCCCAACTTCTCTTACCATAGTATAACCAACGGAATCAGTTGGAACCAAGAATAGTGTCGTCTTACGAAAGCTCCCATTCACTTTAGCCATCACAATGATAAACTTAGCACCATTGGCTCCAGTGCAGTACCATTTATGTCCGTTCAAGATAAATTTATTTCCATCTTTAACTGCATTCGTTTGAAGACTTTGAGGATCAGCACCAGCTCCAGGTGGAGGCTCAGTCATTGCGAATGCAGAACGAATTTCTCCATTGATAAGTGGATAATAAAAATTTTTCTTTTGTTCTTCATTTGCAGCAACATGAAGAAGATGCATGTTTCCTTCGTCAGGTGCATCACAATTGAATATATAAGGTGCAATAGGTGAATAACCAATCGAAGTGAATACCATTGCAGTTCCAAGCATATCCAACCCAAGCCCACCTTCTGATTTTGGCAGATGTGGTGTCCAAAGCCCTGCTTCTTTTACTTTCTTTCTCGCATCTTGCGAAACAGATTCAGGCATTCTACCATGTTCATAATCATAGTATTTTTCTAAGGGAACAACTTCATTGATGATAAAATCATGAATCTTGGCTTTGAGTTTTTTTATTTCTTCTGGTTCTTGAAAATCCATTCTATCCTCTTTAAGGCTTTATCAGTTTACTGAATTTAAGCCATTGTCAAGAGTTAAATAGTAGTAAGATTTTTAAATTAATTCTGAGACTAAAGTATCAATCTCATAAAGATCCTTAGATCTACTCAAAAACCTAAAAAATACTTCTACCAATACCTATATCTTTCCTATTAGGTAGTTGCTATAAAACTTTCTTGTTTTTTCTTAATAAGTAAATCTTCTGAAGGAGGTAGCATTTATCTCTAATCATGAATTTCAAGTCATTAAAATGTAATAATAAATATATTTTCATAAAAATATTTTCATTGACTTAATTATTGAATATTTTAGGCTATATGACAAAAAAGATGGTAGGCTCACCTGTAATTATGATTCCGATGAATATTCAGATTGATGAACGTTATACGAAATATACAAGACCCCTCAAGTTTAAGAATGAGTCTTGGAACCATGAATACTATGAGAAAGTTGGCACATTTACGTTTGGTCTAGACTATGATCCAAAAACAGTGAGTGGTAGCCAAACAACCCAAGACATCTATAGAGATAGAGTACAAACAAGTAAGTTTAAATACAAGGTGTTTGAATGATGAAGATTTTGAGAAGTCTTTTATTATTCTCTTTCTTTGCAATATTTACGGATGCATCATGTAAGAGAAATGAATGTCGTGCCTGCGTCTATGCATTATTTTTATTGAATTATTCAAATTTTTATATGAATGATATTTTTGAACCTAACAATAATTTTTCAGAAGCTAAATGTTTAGATGAAAAAAAAATACCTAGTGGTTTGTTTATTTTTTATTTACCTCTTTTTCCAAATTCTAATCAAAGAGATGTTGATTACTACTATTTGAATTTATCTAAAGATAAGCCATTTTCTTTAGTTCAGTCAGAAGTAAAGACTAATCTTGGTTATCAAATTGAATTTTACGACCAAAATTTACAACCTATTCAAATTAACTTTCTACCAATAAATTTAAGTAACGAAATAAAGTTTCAAGAATTTTCATATACTCCTTTAACAACTGGAAAATATTATTTTAAAATTCAATTAAAATCCTCAGAATCTTATAACGGAATTTATACTTTAAACTTCAAAGTAAATGGCTACGGTGATTATACATTTTCTTACGCTAACCCTTGTGAGGGGAATTAAACTCATGTGTTTAAAGATATTTTACGATCTCAAAAACAGTGAGTGGCAGCCAAACAACACAGGATATATACAGAGATAGAGTGCAAACAGTTAGGTTTAAATACAAGGTGTTTGAATGATGAGGTTAGCTCCTTTATTAATAACTTTTATTTTAAATTTTTATTGTGTTACCCCTCCGGATGAAGTAGATCATAAACGTTCAAATAGAAATTTAGCTTTTTATTTTTTACTTAGAAGTCTCAATATACAATCAAATGATACATTTGAGCCTAACAATAGTTTTGAGGAAGCTAAGTGCTTAGATAAAACTATCGTAGATAAAAATGCTATTTTTCGTTTGCCTTATTACAACTCAAATAATTCTGATATTGATTATTTTTATATCAATTTGGAGAAAGATAAAGTATTTATAATGTATTTTATAGAGGAATCTGGATATATCATTGACAATGTACAAGTTAAGTTTTTTGATAAAAATTTCTCATCGATTGGATATGAAGTAAAAAAATCAAGTTTTGCATTTTCAAATGTGAATTCAAAATACTTTCAAACTGAAATTAATCCAAGTTATACTGGAAAATATTTCTTAACATTTGAAAATAAAAAGAAGGAAGGTCAAATTTATTTTATTAAAGTTTTACCAAATACATCCGGTGCTGATTTTTTCTTTTCCTATGCTAATTCATGTGATGGTAATTGAATGATTCCTTTTTTCTATGATCCTGGTAGCCAACAACACAGGATATATACAGAGATAGAGTCCAAACGGGTAAGTTTAAATACAAGGTGATGGAAAGATGAAGATTTGGAAATTTATTATTATTCTATCGATCAGTCTATTTTTTATGAATGGGTATTGTCAAAAAAACTCAGATGATGAACTTAAGCTTTGGCTTTTTTATAATTTGCTTAATTATCAATCAAGTTTAAATCAATTTTATATCTCAAATGATAGCATAGATCAAGCTGTATGTTTTTTTCTTTAACAAACAGTCAACGGCAGGTATATCATTGATTAGATTTATAACTGAGTGATAACGACAATAGAAATCTAATAAAGATTCTTTTTTTATTGATTCGATATCTCTTGACAGAAAAGTTAATTCTAAAATTGAGATTCGGAGAAATTGAAAAATTAATGTTCATAGAAACTAAATTGATAAATTCCCCTTGCACGAAAAGATGTCAATTAGATGAGAATGAGACCTGCATTGGGTGTTTTAGGACAGTAGAGGAAATAGCAAATTGGTTGAGTTATACGAACAGGGAGAAGGAGAGAATTCTAGAGAGAATCCAAAACCAGAAAAAGTTTTGAGAAAAAAGAAATATCTCCAAGAAATGGAAGCAGGGAACTATGCTCTAGCCCTTTCCATGTTAGACAAAGAGATCAATGAATCTCCCGAAAATCCTGTTCTACTCTATAACTTTGCAATCTGTTGTTCTAAGACTTCAAACCATAAAAAGAGCATTTCCATTTTACAGGAACTACTACAAAAATTTCCAAGGTTCATTGAAATTGATTCCATCTATCGCCTGCTCATTTTTTCTTTGATTCAAACTCAGAGATATCCTGAAGCATTATTGATTACTGATGAGAGATTGAAGATTAATGTTGGAGACCTAAGGCTATTATCTTTCAGAGCTTATATATTAGAAAGAATGAATATGATTCCTGAGTCTATTCAGATTCATAAGAACATTCTCAAAATCAGACCCGACTATAAAAATAGTTTGAATTCATTAGCGTTTCTAATTTCAGAGCTAGAATCACCTAGTGAAGAAGATTTGAATATTGCGACTGAATCGATCAAAAAAGCATTGGTTTTAGATTCCGAAAACCCCGCCTACCTAGATACATTTGGCATGTTATTGAATAAGCGAGGAAATAAGGAAGCTGCCCTCAAAGCTTTGAATAAGGCACTTTCAAAATCCCCAACACAAACAGCAGAAATCTTAGATCATTTGAGCAAGCTGATTTAAGGATTTTTGATAACCCTATCTGAATCTAATTTTTTATTGGGTTTTAGTTGTTAGTTTTACTTTATTTTGATATTATTTAACGTTAGTTCGATGAAAGAAGAAAGCATAATTTGATGATTAATTTGGGCGGCAGACGGGCTTTCCTCTCTCGTTAATTTTTTGCTTTCACAAAAAATTAACGCCGAGTCAATCCCTGCCGCATTCCCAAGCGTTAGCTACCACGTCCTAGTGTAAATACTTACGTTCCCTCTATTTTGTATGAATTGTTTTATAATTGTTCTCGCATCTTGTATTAGTAGTGTATTTCGTTATAGTATTTGTTTAACCGTTTTCGCTCTGGTTGAGAAAATGGTTTTTATGCGTAAAGACTTTTTTGTGTGTTCGCGAAACAAACAATTATTACAAAATAAATTATTGAATGGTTAATAGTTATTACAAAGCACTAACCACGGAAAAGCTCCTACAACTAGGACAAAGCTCTTCTATTACAGCAACCACACTTGAACTCATGCGATGCAAACAATAACACCCCTGCGTCCCCGATCGAAGCGTGGTCAATAAATTTCGCACTTTGGTAAGATTGCTTTACAATCGCTCAGTGACAGAAATTTATTGACCGAAGCGAGAGCGGGAAAAGACGCCCAAGAAATTTATCCCGTGAGTCCGATGTAAGAAAAGAAATGATTCATTTGCTCAAGCTGCCTGTTGAGATAAAATCCTTCTTGCGGTCTCACTTTATTAATTATGTCTCATTAGCACTCTGAGGGATTGAGTGATTTTTTTTCTCGCTTGACGAAAAAATATCAAAATTCTAAACTAAACTCAAAATTTAGCACTCTAATATATAGAGTGCTAATCTATTTGGAGGAAGACATGGACTTATCACCTAGGCATAGAATGATTTTGAAAGTTCTGATTGATGACTTTGTTATTGATAATAGACCTGTTGGCTCCAAAACCCTAACAGAAAAATACGACCTTGGCTTGTCCCCCGCAACCATTAGAAACTGCTTTAGGGATCTAGAAGAGGCGGGTCTAATCAATTCTAAGCACCATTCGGGTGGAAGAATCCCTACAGAAAAAGGCTATCGTATTTATGTGGACAATCTTCTAATCATGTATGAACTAACTCTTAAAGAGAAGCAAAGAATTCAGGAAGAGTATTTAAAAAATCAATTTAAACTAGAGCAGATTCTACTAGCTACTTGTAGGGTTCTTTCCTTACTCACTTCCAATGCAAGTGTGGTTCTAGCTCCTGAACAAACCTTTGATTCCCTCAAACACTTAGAATTAATTCATGTGACTGGGGATGAGGTTCTTATGATTATTGTGACTCGTTCAGGTCAAGTTATCAATAAAAATTTATTTCTAGAAGGGAACATGTCCCAAGAGTCACTCTATCAAATTTCAAAATTTCTAAACCAAAATCTTATGGGACAAGAATTAGATGAAATTTTTAGACTCATCCCTGAGCTTGCTCAAAGTCTAGATAGTCCTGAAGATTTTAGAAAAATTTCTAAATCTATTCAGTCTGGATTTTCACCTGATGATTCTGCAAATTCTTATGTATATATTGATGGTTTAAAAAATCTAGTAGATAATTTCAAAGATGAAGAAAATGAAAAGTTAGACGCTATCTTCAAACTACTCGATGATAAAAAACAAGTGAGAGATATTTTCTCTAAGTACATTCAATATGATGGTGTAACGACTTATATTTCAGAAAATGAAGACGATCAAATCAAAGGTTTTAGCATTGTAGCAGCAAACTATCGTCTTGGAGAAAAACGAATTGGTGCAATGGGTGTTCTAGGTCCAGTTAGAATGAACTATAATAGGAATCTTCCTCTTGTAGAATTCACTTCTAAACTAGTCTCAGAAATGATAACGCGTATTAGTAAATAAATTTATAAAATAAGGAGGTTCTATGTTAGAAAATGAAAATATAACGACTGATATTCAAAACGAATCAGGTGAAGCAGAAACCCAAGAACCAGTAGTATCGCAAAACGATATTAATCTGGAAGAGGAATTGAATAAGGCGAAAGTTGAAATTGCTTCGCTTAAAGATTCGTGGGCAAGAGAAAGGGCAGAATTTCAAAACTATAAAAGAAGAACTGCGGGCGAATTTCTTGTGATAAAGAGAGAAGCAGTGAAAAATTTTGTAATTAAAATTCTAAACCCAATTGATAACCTAGACAGAGTTTCTCTCGGAGTTAATATTACTGATGAATTGAAACCATTCGTAGATGGTGTCAAAATGATTCGAAATGAGTTTAAGAATATTTTAGAAAAAGAGAATATTCATCAAATGAACTGTGATAATGAACCATTCGATGCTACTAAAATGGAAGCAATCGCTGCTGATGAATCAGAAGACTACTCAGAAGAAATTGTTATCGAAGTTTATCAACCCGGTTATGAACTGAAAGAGAACAATGATTCAATCGTATTAAGACCTGCTCGAGTTAGAGTGGGAAGACCAAAACTGTAATCAATTAATAGGAGAATAATTATGGCAAAGGAAAAAATTATTGGTATCGACTTAGGAACCACAAACTCCTGTGTCGCTGTTATGGAAGGTGGAGACTTTGTAGTGATCCAAAACTCTGAAGGTGCAAGAACTACCCCTTCAATTGTTGCATTCACATCCAAAGGTGAAACACTTGTTGGGCAATTTGCCAAAAACCAAGCAATCACAAATGCAGTGAACACTGTTCGTTCCTCTAAACGTTTTATTGGACGTAGATTTAGTGAGATTGGAGATGAGGTAAACAAGGTTTCTTACAAAGTAATTCGCTCAGGAAATGAGGGTGTTAAATTTGAAACTGGATCAGGTGAGTTCACTCCTCAAGAGATTGGGGCAAAGGTTCTCATGAAAATGAAACAGACTGCTGAAGACTATCTTGGTCAACCTGTAAAGAAAGCTGTGATTACTGTTCCTGCTTACTTCAATGACGAACAACGTCAAGCAACTAAAGATGCGGGAAGAATTGCTGGTCTAGAAGTAGAACGTATCATCAATGAACCAACTGCAGCTGCTCTTGCTTATGGTTTTGATAAGAAAAAAGCAAACTGTAAGATTGCGGTATATGACTTAGGTGGTGGAACATTTGATATCAGTATCCTTGAACTTGGAGATGGGGTCTTTGAAGTTAAAGCAACTAATGGGGATACTCATTTAGGTGGGGATGATTTTGACCAAGCAATCATGGACTGGTTAGTAGATGAATTCAGAAAACAAACTGGTATTGATATCAGCAAAGATAAGAATACTGTTCAACGTCTGAAAGAAGCTGCTGAAAAAGCTAAGATTGAACTTTCGGGAACACAATCAACACAGATCAATCTACCATTTATTACTGCTGATAACACCGGTCCTAAACACTTAGACATGACACTTACTCGTGCGAAGTTTGACCAACTCACTAAATCGCTAGTAGAAAGAACAAGAGTTCCTTGTCAAAACTGCTTACGTGACGCAGGAGTATCAACTTCAGAGATCGATGAAGTAATTCTTGTGGGTGGATCAACTAGAATTCCAGCAGTTCAAGATTTAGTGAAAGAATTATTTGGCAAAGAACCAAATAAATCAGTTAACCCCGATGAAGTTGTTGCTGCAGGTGCTGCTATTCAAGGTGGAGTACTTGGTGGAGAGGTAACTGATGTTCTTCTTCTAGATGTAACTCCATTATCACTTGGAATTGAAACGTTAGGCGGTGTCATGACTAAGCTTATTGATAGAAACACAACAATTCCTACTCGTAAATCACAAGTATTCAGTACTGCTGCTGACAATCAAAATGCAGTTTCTGTACATGTATTGCAAGGGGAAAGAGAGATGGCTCGCGATAACAGAACTCTAGGTCGTTTTGATCTAGTGGGAATTCCAGCAGCTCCAAAAGGTGTTCCTCAGATTGAAGTAACGTTCGATATTGATGCAAATGGTATTGTGCATGTATCTGCAAAAGACCTTGGCACAGGTAAAGAACAAAAGATTCGTATTGAGTCAGCTTCAGGACTTTCAGAAGAAGAAATCAAGAAGATGGTGAAAGAAGCTGAAATCAATGCAGCAGCAGACAAAAAAGCTCGTGAGGTCATTGAATCCAAGAATGAGTTAGAAAGTATTATCTATGCACTTGAGAAAACTCTTGAAGATGCAAAAGATAAGATTTCGACTAACGATAAACAACTTGCTGAAGATGAAATCAAAAGAGCTAAAGAGGCTATTGCATCTGAGAATCCTGAAAGAATTCAAGCTGCAAAAGATTCAATCTCTAAGATTGCAAATAAAATTGGAACTGAGATATACTCAAATTCCAATACTACAAGTGAGCCTAACGCTGATACAAATTCTAACCAATCTCAATCTGGTGAGAAAGTTGTAGATGCAGACTATACTGTTGTGGATGAAGACAAGAAGTAATTCTTGAATACAAAGGAGTAGAGAATTTTCTCTACTCCTTAGAACTTTTTTAAAACCTTTAAGGAATTCATTATGTCTGAGAAAAGTTATTATGAAATTTTAGGTGTTTCCAAAACTGCCTCTGATGAGGAAATCAAGAAAGCCTATCGACAGCAAGCGATAAAGTATCACCCTGATAAAAACAAGGGGGATAAAGAAGCTGAGGAAAAATTCAAAGAAGCAACTGAGGCATATGAAGTATTACGTGATGCTAATAAACGAAAAGCTTATGATCAGTTCGGAAAAGCGGGTGTAAATGGTGGTGGTTTTGGCCAAGGAGCATACACTGATTTCTCTGATATCTTTGGAGGTATGGGTGGCTTCAGTGACATATTTGAAGAATTCTTTAGTGGTGGTTCAGGAAGACAAAGAGGTGGTGCAAGAAGAGGCTCTGACCTAAAGTATAATCTCGAAATCAGCCTTGAAGATGCTGCATTAGGAAAAGAAATCAAAATTGAAATTCCTAGAAATGAAGTTTGTCCAGAATGTACTGGATCGGGTGCAACAAAAGGTTCCACTCCTCAGACTTGTCAAGACTGTGGTGGTAGGGGTCAGGTGAGAATCCAACAAGGATTTTTTTCAGTAGCAACCACTTGCAGACGTTGTAATGGTAAAGGATCAATCATTACTAACCCTTGTAAAACTTGTAATGGTCATGGGCTTGTAGAACGCAGAAGAACAATCAATATTAAAATCCCACCTGGTGTTGAATCAGGAAGCAGACTCAAAGTTACTGGTGAAGGGGAAGCAGGACCCGGTGGTGGAAATCATGGCGACCTGTATGTAGTTACTCACATCAAAAAACATTCTGTTTTTGAAAGACAAGGCAATGATCTGATTATAAACAAAAGTATTCCATTGTCTATGGCTGTCTTAGGGGGACAAATCGAGGTTCCTACAATTGATGGAAAAACGTTAGCAGTGAAAATTCCTGAAGGGACTGAATCGGGTCAAAAATTCGTATTAAAAGGAAATGGAATTCCCTATCTTGGTTCCTATGGTAAAGGCGATCAACATGTAATCGTAAAAATTGATATACCAAAAAAGCTATCTAAGAGACAAAGGGAACTTATGGAAGAATTTGCCAAAGAGATGAATGACTCAGGCAAAGGCTTTTTTACAGGGAAGATATTCAAATGAGTGATAAGACAAAATTAGGGATAATAGGAACTGGGCACATGGGTCAATACCATGTGAATGTATCAAAACAACTTGCCGAAGCAACACTAGTAGGTATCTATGATGCTGATCCTGATAGAGCAAAGCTTATCGCTGATAAGTATGAAACAAGTCCATTTTCAGAACTAGATAAACTCTTAGAAAAAGTAGATGGAGTAGTAATAGCTGCCCCTACTTTTTTACACTATTCGATTGCAAAACAAGCTTTGAATGCGGGAAAGCATGTTCTAGTGGAAAAACCAATTACTGAGACTGTTGCCCAAGCAAAAGAAATTGTTGAACTTGCAAATTCTAAAAAGTTGGTTTTACAAGTTGGGCATGTTGAGAGATTCAATGGTGCAATTCTAGAACTCGGAAAGATTGTCGATTCTCCTATACTTGTAGAATCTAGAAGATTAGCTCCTTATAACGCTAGAATCAAAGATGTTGGTGTGGTTCTGGACATGATGATCCATGACATTGATATTGTTTTGAACTTAGTTAATTCTAAAGTTACGGAATTACATGCATGTGGAAGCAAGGTTGTCTCTGAGCATGAAGACGTTGCTTCAGTTGTACTAAAATTTGAGAATGGTTGCATTGCGACTATCGCTGCTTCTAGAAATACTCAATCCAAAATTAGAACTTTAAATATTTCTGATAAAGACAAATATATAACTCTTGATTTTACTGACCAAGAGATTGAGTTGCACAGACAAGCTTCTTCAAACACTCAAATGTCCAGTGAACAAATTCGTTATAAGCAAGAATCAATAGTTGAAAAGATATTTGTCCATAAGGACAACCCACTTAAACAAGAACATGACCATTTCGTAAAATGTATTTTAGGAAAAGTTGAACCACATGTACTTGGGGAAAAAGATATTCAAACACTTGAGATTGCACATAGAATCATCAACGAGATTCATCGTAAGCAATGACAACTAGAAAGTTCTACAAAGGAAGCCTTTTGATTTCTAATGCAAGCATCGTAACTGATGACTTTCATAAATCAGTAGTCTTTATTGTAGAACATGACCCTGCTGGAGCATTTGGTCTTGTAGTAAATAAAAAATCAAAATATCTATTGAATGATGTTGTTGTAGGAATTCCACCTGATGTATCCTTAGAAGTTCCTATGTATTGGGGTGGACCAGTAGATAGTTCCTTCATAAGCATTCTACATGACCAAGCTCAATGGAAAGATCCTGGGATAGAAACTGCTAAAGGAGTTTTTCTGAGTAGAAGTTATGACCTACTTTTAAAACTTTTAGAAACTGAAGGGTCAAATTTTAAAGTATTTCATGGTTATTCTGGTTGGGGAGCGGGGCAGCTAGAGTCTGAATTTGATAGAAAGTCTTGGGTAACAGATGAGGCAGATAATGAGATTGTGCTATTGCATAATCCAGAAGAAGTATGGAAGGATGCACTCGTACGTAAAGGTGGAATCTACAAGTACTTTGCCGAACACACTAAAGACCCTCTCTTGAATTGAATACAATAGTTCAATTTTTAGAACACTATGCGATTTGGACTTTTCTTTACTTTCTTCCTCTAACGTTAGTTCTTATCCTTGCCTATTTAGTTACCCTTTTATTAAGAAAATTCTTTCCTAAAAATCCAAACATTCCAAGAGAACTTAAACCAAGAATCACTCCACAAACTCTGGAAGAAAAAAGAACCGCAGTTCATAAGCTCAATTTTAGAATTAGATTTACATTCCGTCTTGTGATAGTGCTGCTAATCATCACAATGATTCTTTTATTCTTCTATGCGTTCTATTTTGAAATTGAATAATAAGTAAAACTAGACTCTAAGCGAACCTCTAAAACCTCTCACAGCATAATAGGAATCTGCTCCATTATGGTAAGTAAAAACAGTATCATATCTCTTATCACAAAAGAGTGCACCGCCTAGCTTACGAATTTTTTCAGGAGTTTCAATCCAACTTGAAGTTTTCAAATCAAAATCTCCAAGCTCTTGAAGATGATAGTATTCTTCTTCAGTTAAAATTTTAATTCCTATTTCTTTAGCTAAACTCATTGCATCGTTTTTGGGTTTATTTTCTTTTCTTTTGTCTAATGCCTCCCTATCAAAACAAATGCTTCTTCTATGCTTAGGGGTTTCGATAGAGCAGTCATAAAAAATATACTCTCCATTTTTTTTATCAAATCCGACCACATCAGGTTCCCCGCCTGTTTTTTCCATTTCATTCAATGACCATAATTTATCAGGACTCGTTTCTATTTTTTTTTGAACGTTAGTCCATTCTATATTTTTATGCCTTTGTTTAAATTTCTCAAATCTACTTTTTAAAATTCCAAGAAGTTCTTCTTTTTCTTTAGTGGATATTTCTTTATGTTTATTCATATTTCACCTACTTTTCTATTTACAGGTCTAAAATTCCAAGAGAGAATAGTTAATATGAGCAAAAGTAACGCAGGAAAAATTTTATCAATAGATTCTTTCATTGCAAGATGTGAGTATATCGCACCAAGCATCATAAAGAAAAATCCAGAATAAGCCCATTCTTTTAGTATAGGAAATTTTGGTATTAGAATTGCTATCACTCCTAAACATTTCATCACCCCTAAGAATGTTAAGAAATATAATGGATACCCCAATGTTAGTATTGGATCCACTTGTTCCTTAATATGTAAAACTTGAACTAAACCTGTAGAAATCATTCCTAGTGATAACCATAGAGTAGCTACCCAATATAAAGTTTTATTCCATTTTTTCATTTTGATTCTCCATATTTATTTTTTTGAATTAATTCTAATTTATTGTGAGCCATACTGAGTCCAAATTCAAATGGCATTTTCAATTGTAGATTTCTCTTTTCTACAGATTGAAATAACGAATGGACTTCTAACTTTGAAGAATTATTATTAAGCTTGATAAACTTCAAGGTCTCCAGCTGAACACCTAAGCCAATACCTTCAAATTCAAATGTTCTAACAATAATTTCATTTTGTATTAAATCATGGATAACTCCATTAAACTTTAGTTTATTATTTTCTGGATCAGTTGTTTCAAACTGAAAACTACCATGCTTTTTACTTTCTAATTTCAGAACGTTAGTTCCCATCCATTGTGAAATTATTTCAGCTTCAGTATATGCCATAAATAAATGCTCAACACTTATCTCAAAGTCTCTATGAATCTGTAAATCGTTTTTGCCTTCCAAAGCAATAACTTTAGTTCTTAATTCCATTACTTACCTTCATTGTTTATTTTCATAATTTTTCATGATTGCTTCTAACTTATTGAATCTATCATCCCAAAATTTTCTAAATGGTTCTAGATAGTCAGCAATTTCTTTCAGCTTTTCGGGATGCAAATGGAAATAAATTTCTCTTCCAATTTGTTCTTGCTTCAGAAGTTCACATTGCAACAAAACTTTTAAATGTTTAGATATTGTTGGTCTTGCTGATTGAAAATTTTCTGCGATTGAGCCCGCCGTCATTCCCCCAGTAGCAACTAGCAACAAAATTGCTCTTCTTGTTGGATCAGCAATTGCTTGAAAAACATCTCTTCTCAATATCATTGTGTAGCCAAATGACTACACTTTAATTTGTCGTCAAGAAAAATATAAATTTTTTAAATTTAGCTTGACAGAAAATTATTTATATTGAACATTCGTTATAAATAAGGAATCCAAGATGCCCAAGATTGTAAACCATGACGACTATAGAGAAGAGCTTTTAGATAGGTCTTTTGAGCATTTCGCACGAAAAGGTTACGAGATTACACTGAGAGAGTTGGCTCGTGAACTCAATGTCTCCACAGGAACACTATACCATTACTTCCCAAGCAAAAAAGAGATTTTTAAGCAAATGATGTCTTATATCTCCCATAAACAAGTGAGAATCTTAGTAGAGAGACTTAAGAGAACGAAAAATACTGATGAAAAAGTGAAGAACATGTTTCACTATATTTTGGCGAACGAAAAGTTTTTTCAAAACATCATCTTCCTAATCATCGATTACTATCGCCAGAATGAATGTAAAGACCCCGACCTAATTATCAAAGAACTTTCTGAATTCTACAGAGAGTCAATTAGTGAACAACTTCAGATTTCTGATAGTGTCATTGCATCAACATTTCTTAGCTTCACACTTGGAATCATTATTCACAGAATCTTAAACCCCAGTGCTCAAGATTGGGATGAGCAAATTTCTTTCCTAAGAAGCATGTTATTACTTTTTCCAAGTACTTCACATGATTTGAAGGTAGCATAAAAATTTTAAAGGTAAAAAAAAATGAACATGAACTTTGACACTATAACTTCCATAACTGATATGGCTAGTAGGAACATTAAGGTTGCTACTGATTTATTTCCTTCAGCTTTATCAGGCTATATTCTGCAAGATGGTCGTAAAGACCAAATAGACATTCAATCTCATCATGGGATTCATTACGACTGGAAATATGGAAATTTCGGTAATCCTGAATTCATGAACCTTTATAAGAAAGCTAAGAAAGGACAATGGGATTCAGATGATCTTAAATGGGAAACTGAAGTTGACCCAACAAATTTGGCACTACCGATATTTCCTGAAAAGCTTCAACCTATGTATGGGCAAGATTTTTACATGAAAATGGATAAGAAAGAAAAAGGTAAATTCATGCATTACACTATTTCTTGGTTACTTTCCAATTTTCTACATGGTGAACAAGGTGCTTTATATGCAGCAGCAATGACAGTTGAGGCAACTCCTTGGATGGGTGCAAAGTATTATGGTTCAACTCAAGTAATGGATGAGGCAAGACATGTTGAAGTGTTCCAAAAATACATAGACACTAAGATGAATCGTCTATACAGAGTGAACGATAATTTATTTGTAATCATTCATGCGCTGACCTCATCTTCAGATTGGGATATAAAATTCTTAGGTATGCAAATCATGATTGAAGGACTAGCGTTAGGTGCTTTCGGTCTTATTTACAAGCATACAAAAGAGCCATTGCTCAGAGAACTTTTAAAATTAGTTATTTCTGATGAATCAAGACATGTTCACTATGGAGTGGAAGCTCTTCGTGATTACTATACTAAAGAAGTACCAGATTACAAACGTAGAGAAAGAGAAGATTGGGCTTATGAAGTGAGTAGAATGCTTAGAGATCGTTTCATGTTCACTGAATATTATGAAGAGAATTTCCAACATGCAATGTCTCGTGATGCTTGGGTGAAGATGGTACTAAACTCTGAAATTATGGCTGAATTCAGAAAAAGCCTATTTGCAAGACTAATACCTAATTTAAAAGCTATTGGACTACTTTCAGATAGAATTAGACCAAGATATGAAGAGCTTGGACTTCTTCGTTATGAAGGTGGAAAAGCAGCAGACCAACTATCCCTCAATGAATTGCTAGCAACTCTTGAGGGAACTGAGCAACCAGAAGAAAGAATAAAAGCAGCTTAAAAAAATTCTTAGGGACTGAAGTTTTCAGTCCCTTTTGTTGTCTTTCATTCAAGAATATACTAAAACTAGGATTTAGATTTTATTTTTGAAATATTTTGTGCAATAACTCTTACCTAAAAAATTTTCCACCAACGAAAAAAGTTCTTATTACTTCGCAATTTTATACCCTCTATAGATATGAGTGTAACTGTTTTATTCAACGAATTATAAGCAAATATGAATTTCCTTTGACTTTCTAGTTATTCTAATCCCTTAGAATCCCAACAATTACTAGAAGAAATTATCATGAATTTCCTAAATTGCTAGTGTAGATTTTTAACTCATAAAAATTGGTAGAAAATTGAATTTACTTTGGTAGGTAATCATGGAAGTCCTGCAAAATCCACTCAAAGAAAAACCAGTTGTTTCCCAAAACAAAACAGGGATTTATGAAGAAGCCCTGAAGATGGGGGAAGAACTTAAAGCTAAGCCAATCATAGGTGGCGGTGTAGATAGAATTCTCGTACAACATTCTAAAGATAGAATGACAGTTTGGGAAAGAATCAAGGTTCTAACTGATAAAGAACCAAACATTTTTTATCAGAACTGGGGTGCTAATTTAGATGGTGCCTCTCTTGTAACAGGTATCTTAAATATAAATGGAAGAGATGTTGCAGTTTATGGACATGACTTTACTCTTCGTGCTGGTTCCATGGATGCGACCAATGGAAGTAAACTTGCAAGACTCATCTATATGGCGGGAGAACATGGAATTCCTTTGATTGGAATGAATGACTCTGCAGGTGCATTTGTACCAGCTGGGGTTGGTGGTCTGGATGGTTATAGCGAGGCATTCACTGCTCTTCGTAAGATTAGCGGGGTAGTTCCAAGCATTATGCTCATGTTTGGATTCAATGCTGGTGGTGGTTCTTATCTACCTAGACAAGGCTCCTTCATGATACAGTGTGAGAACACTTTCTTTGGTCTCACAGGACCAGGAGTTGTTAAATCAGTTTTAGGGGAAGACATCAGCGCTGATGATCTTGGTGGACCAAAGGTTCATGGACAAAGTGGGGTTGTTGATATTGTAACACCTGATGAATATGGTTCTCTCAAAACTGCACTTAGACTTCTATCTTACCTTCCTGACAACAATAGAACTAACGCTCCATTCTTCAATACAAGTGATCCTATTGATAGATATACTTTTGAAGAAAATATTTTATTTCGCAAAACTTTCAATTCTCCTACAGGTATGAATACACCTTTTGATATATCACTCTATCTACAAAATATTTGTGATCATGGTGAATTCTTTGAACTTCAAGGACAAAGAGCAAAAAATCTGGTGACTGCTTTCGGAAGAATTGGTGGTCATGTGGTTGGTTTTCTTGCTAATAATTCAGCAGTATTTTCAGGACAGATTGATATAGGTGCTGCAAGAAAAGGAGCACGTTTTGTTCGTTTCTGTAACTTATACAATATACCAATGGTGTTCTTAGAAGATACTACTGGGTTTCTTCCTGGAAAAGAACAAGAATCTGCAGGGATTGTTGAAGAAGGTAGAAAACTACTAGATTCCATCATTGACTTAAGGACACCGAGACTAACGCTCATCATTCGTAATGCATTTGGTGGGGCTTATGCAACCTGGAATTCCTATTACACAGGAGCAAACATTGTGTTCACTCTTCCTACAGCTAGGATTGCAGTTATGGGTCCTGCGGGAAAGGATTATGTGTATAAAGATGAGATGATTAAAATCTCCAAAGAATATTCTGAGAACATCAAGAAAGGAATGTCTGAGGCTGAGGCAAAAAAAATAAGAGATACTGGGCTTGCTACTCTCACGTCACGATATGAGAAGGAGTTAATGAATCCTAAAGAAGCACTTTCCTTGGGTTCTGTTTCCAGCATCATCATGCCAGGAAACTCTAGAACAGTTCTAGCAGAAAATATTAATTATCTAATGAGACATTATACACCTTCGCCAATGGCAGGGGTTCAAAGGGAGTCAGAATAATGTTTGATAACACAGGTAAAGAAATTCGTTTTTACGAAGCAAGTTCAGAATGGGTTAGAGGATTCGATCTAAGTAGCATTAAATGTTTAATCGTTTGTCGTGGTCCGGTTCGTAAAGAAGCTATGGATGTATTCGATGCTATCGGCATTCGAGAGTATGGAATATTACTCTCTGAAAAAGATAGTGTAGTATATCCTAAAGCACTTGCTCCAGAGCTTAGAGGTTTTCGTTTCAAAAACAATATCCATCGAGTTCCAGATTATATGGGCGCTGGTGGTGAGGAAAGAATTCAAAGAATCCAAGAAATCATTTCTATAGCAAAAGATAATGGATATACACATATCTTTGCTGGTTATGGATTTATGGCTGAGGACTCTGAGTTTATTGAGTCTATTGAAAAGTCAGGAGTAACATTCATGGGACCTGGTTCTCATGTTGCAAAACAGGCGGGAGCAAAGGATGAGGCAAAAAAACTTGCAAGAAAACTAGAGCTTTCAGTTACACCAGGTGTGGACAATATTACTGCTCTAACGTTAGTCGCTAAGGCTAAAGATCAATCTGGTTTAGAAAAAATTGCAAAAGAACACTCTTTGAATTTCAACTATGATAAGTCTTTATCAATAGAAGATAACGCTGAAAATCTTTTACAATTAGGTTATGCAGCTACAAAAGATATCATCTCAATTGAAGAGTTACAGTCAGAAGCTGAAAAACAATCTGCAAAGATTTGGGAAAAGTATTCCAAGAATAGAATTCGATTCAAGTATATCGGTGGTGGAGGCGGAAAAGGTCAACGTGTCATCGCTAACGTCTCCCAAGTAAAAGATGCTGTGATTGAAATCCTAGCTGAATCTAAGGTAACTAGCGTTGGTTCCAATCGAAATTTCTTGATCGAGCTTAATATTGAGAATACTAGACATAACGAAATTCAGCTTATTGGAAATGGAGAATGGTGCATTGCTCTCGGCGGACGAGACTGTTCTCTTCAAATGCATGAACAAAAGTTACTTGAGCTTTCCAACACAGTAGAACTTCTAAACTTGGAAATTGAAAATGCTAAAACTCCTGAGAAAAAAGAAGCTGTGAGAGGTGACCTAAAAGTTCTTACTGAAATGGAAGAACAGTCAGCTCGTTTTGGTGCTTATGTTAAATTGAATTCTGTTTCTACATTTGAGTCAATTGTAGAAGGAACAAATCATTTCTTCATGGAGGTTAACACGAGAATTCAAGTAGAACATCGTGTTACAGAGATGGCATACAAACTAAAATTTGTAAACCCATCTAATGCAAATGATTATTTCATTGTTGAGAGTTTAATCGAAGCAATGGCAATTCTTTCTCTTCATGCAAAGAAAACTCCTAAACCAGAAAGGATCTTACGAAATATTTCAGGTGGTGAAGTTAGGGTGAATGCAACTACTTTGAGTCTAGAACCACATGCTGGTGGTCTAATTCAGACTTGGTCTTCTCCAATTGAACATGAAATCAGAGATGATCAAGGAATTGGAATAAGAAACCCAGATACTGGTTCTTTTATTCACTATCGTCTGGCGGGAGCATATGACTCTAACGTTGCACTCATAGTAACGTATGGTGAAAGTAGAGAGCATAATCTACAAAGACTTTCTAATATTCTCAGAGTTACTGAACTTAGAGGAAACGAGTTACAGACCAATATGCCTGTTCATTACGGTTTAATCAATTGGATACTAGGAAAAGATCCAATGTTTAAACCAAATACTAGGTTTATGGTTTCTTATCTTGCAGGAGTAGGTTCACTATACTCAAAAGCAAAAGATTTTGACCTAGACATTGCTTGGACTGGATTCATAAAAGCAAATCCCGATAGCGCAAAAGTCTTAAATAGAAAACTTACGCTCATACAAAGACCAATTAGACATATCCTAACGAATCCTCATATCCTAGCAGGATTTATTGGATTTCATCATGGAAAGTCTTGGAAACTAACGAATGGTAAATTAGAGTTTTTGAAGAACCCAATTCTTCTATTGAATGATCTATATATCTATTTGAATCTAGAAGATACTTCCAAGAAGGCTCCTTCAGACAAGATCTGGGATCATGATTCTATTCTATTAATGGAAGCTCTGGAGTTTTATTCTGATTTAGAAAAAATTCTTGGGCAGAAAGATTTTCCAGAACTAAATAAAATCTTGAGTGGTTCCAATCCAACTGGTGGAAAAATTTCAGATGAACTTTGGAAAAAATGCCAAGACTCTCATAAAGCATTTCAAATTGGATTAGAGTTATTGAAAGCGTTAGCCGCTATTGGTATTCAATCTAACTTTGTTGGAATTGATGTTGGAGCAAATCTTGAGTCAATAGTTCCTGAAGAATTTTTAGATCCAGAAAAGATGAAGAAGTTTACAAAGGAATTGAATCCACCACCAAAAGCAAAATCTGATGAGATTATTGCTCCAATGGGAGGAATGTACTATTCTAGAGAAGCTCCGAATCTTCCTCCGATGATTCAAGAAGGGGAACATTTCAAAGCAGGTCAACCACTCTTCATCATTGAAGTAATGAAGATGTTCAATAAGGTCTCAGCTCCTTTTAGTGGGACAGTTGTGAAAAGTTTCATGCACGATTCAGATGGAAAGATTGTTTCTAAGGCACAACCAATCTTCAAGATTCAACCTGATGAAATTCTAAAGGAAGAGACACTAGAAGAGATTACTGCAAGAAAGAAAAAAATTACTTCTGAGCTTTTGAGTTTATAAAAGCTTTCTAAAAACTTAAAACAGCATCCATCAAATTTTTACAAAACAAAGTTGATGGATGCTAAGGACTCCATACTCATTCGTTTTATTCCTTTATACCCATTTTCAAAATGAATTGCGGATTTTACAAGTCTCCATAACTAATGTTGGTTTCTTGATGTAAAATCTTATTGCCCTACAAATCCGATTGTATAATTCTTTTGGAGACTTAGCTACAAAGTCGGAAAAAAAATC
>JANRLP010000076.1:0-37578 GCA_033762425.1 Leptospiraceae bacterium | reverse complement strand
ATAGCTTTACTTGGAGGTCTAACGACTATTACTACAACTCAAATTGCAAATAGTTCACCAGATCAGAATGATACCGGATCTAATTCAAGCTCTGGTTCAAGTTCAATTACTACTAGCGCTACGGTTGCTACTGGACACTATACAACTCCACAGACAATCAACTTCACTTCCAGTGTTTCGGGAGGAGAAGTGAAGTGTACAACGGATGGAAATGATCCAACCAATGCTACCCCAACTTGGTCAGCAACCCATATTTGGGCTCTTGCAGGTGCAACCATCAAGTGTGGAACCTTTGTGAATGGAACTCTTTCGGGCAGCATTCAATCCTATACTTATTCTTATTCGCCATTCAAGAGTGGTCAAACCACATCCTATGCCACAGGTGATGATGGTGCGACTCAAAATGGTGTCGCTAGAAGTTACACAGACAATGGTAATGGAACAGTTACAGACAATTCCACGGGACTACTTTGGCAGAAATGTTCTAGAGGACAAAACAATGATTCTACTTGTTCTGGAACTGCAACAACAACAAATTGGACAGATGCGGGAAATTATTGTTCTAGTCTATCACTTGGTGGAAAAACTTGGAAATTGCCTACTTCTATGGAGTTTGAAACTTTACCAAGTTATGGAGTCTACAATCCTAGCATCAATACTACTTTTTTTCCAAATACTTCAGGTAACTATTATTGGAGTTCTACTACTTTTACTCCAAATACTTCTAAAGCATGGGGTGTCTATTTCGGTTTAGGTGATGTTGGTAATATAGATAAAACATCAAACAATTATGTGCGCTGTATTTCTTCATCAAACTCTAATCGATTAAGTATTTATATTGATAACTCTGATGGAACTATAACTGATAAAAGTAATGGTCTAATTTGGCAAAAATGTTCAATTGGACTATCAGGAACTAACTGTGAATCAGGTTCTGCCAGCACTTCAATCTGGACAGTTTCTGTTACAACATGCTCAGGTCTTAGTTTGGCTAGTAGGTCTTGGAGACTTCCCTCTGTTTTAGAGCTAAGTTCATTAATGGACAAATCCCTTTCCAGTTTTCCAAACATTAACATTTCATTTTTTCCTGCAACAGGTTCAAATGTTTACTGGAGTTCTACAACTTCACCATCAGATTCTGCTAACGGATTTGGTGTCCACTTTAGCTCTAGTTTTGTTGGTCAAGGAGTAAAGTCAACAAGTAGATTGACACGTTGTGTTTCTGGACCATAAATCCTAACATTCTAGAATACTATCGTTCTATGATAGCAAAATCAGAAAGCGATAGTATTCTTTAGTGAAAGTATTTTGTGGTTGGGTTAATTGGATTCTAAAATTTTCATTTGCACAAGTTCTATCTCAGCTTCCTTAGCAATTTTGTTTGAATACATCTGCTTAGTAAGGCTTTCAAGGATTGATTTTGCTTTAGTTTCTCTGCCCATCTTAACAAGTTTTCTAGCTGCATCTAAGTACGAGCTGAGTCCATTTTCTACAGTTGGGTTTTCTCTAAAAATTTTCATGTCCACTTCTACAGATTTTTCCCATTCATCGTTGAATTGGTAAGCAAGGCTCAAAAGTTTTTGTGCTTTTAGTTTTTCAGGATGATTTGGGTATAAAATGATGAAGTCTATGAGTTTCTCAATTGCTTGATGATACTCTTTGTCAGCATAATAGTTTTTTGCTTGGCTTAAGAAAATATCCCCTTGAGGAATTCTTTCTGCTTTAAAGACTTCTATTGGAGATTTAGAATCTGTTTCAGCAAAGAGTCCAATATTCATTAGTATTAAGATCAAAATAAGTCTAAACATCGCTAATTATAATAACGGAGAATCATAAAAAAAAGAAAGCTTTAATTTCCCCTTTTCCATTGGATAAATTGATTCCAGTAAGACTCGGCTAGTTCTAAATCTTCTTTAAAAGTGATTTTTAGGTTGAATGGATTGCTGGCAATGAGTCTAGGTTTTACGCCAATGGATTCAGTCCAAGAGCATAGATCTGTTGGTTCCGATTCTAGGTCTTGTTTTAGAAGTAATTCCAAAAGTGAAGAATGTAGTCCTTGGGGGGTTTTTATAAGCCAGATACTATCTCTGTCCAGAATTTTTTCTACTTTATTCTCGTTTGACGATACTACAGTTTCACTCACTTTAGAAGCAAGAGTTGCACTGCCAAATTTTAAAATTTCATTAGTGATTTCATGAAGTTCTTTATCAGAAAGAAAAGGTCTAGCACCATCATGAATTAGAATAACATCATTCTTGCTAAAATTGATTGCACTGAGTCCAAGTAATGTGGATGCGTGTCTAGTGTTGCCCCCTGTCACAATCCTATCATTTGGCGAGAGTAAATCAGATAGAATTTCTTCCGTTTGTTTGATATGTTCCTCATTTGCAACAACTACAATTGATTTACAAAGACCCCAGTTTTGGAATGCTTTAACAGAATGTCTAAGTAGTTCCTCGTTTTTTAGTTTTAAGAATTGTTTCGGAACAGAGGAACTCATTCTGGTTCCAGTTCCACCTGAAAGTATAATTCCATAAATATAATTCATTACTTAAGCTAAATCCTATTCTCCAAACTTTAACAGTATCATCATTCAAATAAACTCAAAATTCCAAACTCTTACATAAAATTAAAGTATTCTTTTAGATTCTGTGATTTTTTGTTTCAAAAAATCAGTGAGTTCTTTGTTTTTAGAAATTGATTCAATATAAATGGGAAAAACATAATGCCAGTTTTGAGTTTCATCAGTTCCGGGAACATTGATCCTATGTTCATCTGGTTCGGTTAGGAATGTTTTGGAATAGTTTCCTTTAATGATAGTATCTTGGAGCAAGTGTATTGAAAAAATGCTATTGGCTTTCATGGCAAATTCAAAAAATAGAGAAGCAAATTCTTCCTCTGTTTTCAATTTTATCTCAAGTCCAATTTTTTCGCAAGTTGCTAGAAATGCTTCCCTTTGTTCTTCAGAGCATTCTTTCCAAAATCCCATTGCAGTACTAGTATCGTGTACCGATAATGCAGATACTGCATCCTTTCTATAGTGTGCAGGAGTAATATAAGAACCATCTTCAAAGGAACGAGTCCATCGAATGATATCTAGTCCGATGAGCTTAAGTTCAAAAATACTATTTCTTACAAATTCAGGAACAGAACCTAAGTCTTCAGCACAAGGAATCATGCTGGATTCTTTAATCATTAGTTTGAGTATTTTTTCTCCATTCTCTCTCCAATGGATTTCATCTTCGTTATTATGTATATTTGAGAGTTTGTAAAGTTTGGCTCTTGTTTCTTCACTCAAGTTATTATAATGTTCTGATCTAAAAAAATCCCAATGAAATATATATCTATCTTCTTTGAACTCATAAATAATTTCGTGATTCAAAAAATCTTCGGGGAAGAGTCTGTCCCGATTAAATTCTCTTCTGCTTGCACCTTTTTGTGGATGAAAAAAACCTAACCTTGCTCTAGAGATTGTTCTTGGGATTGCCCAAATTCTATACATACCAAGTACGTGATCGATTCTATACAAATGATAAAAATTCTCTAAAAATTTTAGTCTTTCCTTCCACCATCGATAGTTTTCTTGTTTCATTCCATCCCAATTGATTACTGGAAACCCCCAGTTTTGTCCTTCTGAGTTGAAATAGTCAGGAGGAGCTCCTGAAGAAAGAGTTCTATTAAATAGGTTGGGATTTGCCCAAACATCAGCACTATTGTCTGACGTTAGTATTGGCATATCCCCTTTCAGATAGATTTGTTTAGTTTCTAAATATTTTTTGACGTTAGCTAGTTGAGTGAAAGCAACTTTCTGTAACCAGATTTGAAAATAGAAATCTTTAGGAAATTTTTGTTTTATAATTTCAAAAAGGGTTTTAGAATAGCTTGTTCCTTCATGCCAATACTCCCAATGCAAACCCTCATTCTTTTCATAAAGCACTTTGAATGTAACATAAGGATAGAGCCAAGAATTGAGTGACAAAAAAATTTCTAATTCTTCTTTAGAATGTTTTTTCTCAAATTCTAGTTTTAGCAGTGCAAGTTTCTTTTGTTTAGTCTCTAAAAAATCTACTTTCTTTGGAATAGGAAGTTTTTCTGTTTTTATAGAAAGTGATTTGAGAGAAATATAGATTGGATCAATTGCGAAAGCTGAGATAGAACTATAAGGACTTTTACCAAAACCAAGATCATTCAAAGGAAGAATTTGCAAAATGGAGAAACCAGAGTTTGCTGCAAAGTTTGCAATCTCAATGATAGAGTCAAAATCTCCTACTCCATAAGAACTTTCTGTTAGAATAGAAGAAAGTGGAAATGAGATTCCCGCTCTTTTTTGTCCTAAAATCTTAGCGTTAGTCGCAATCATTACTTAACGATTTTCATTTTACTTGCAGAATTAAGTTTATCAAAAACCTCTCTAGCATTTTTTCTAAGAGATTCAGCTTCTCCACTGGATAGTTGGTAGTTGTAAGTATGTGAACGATTGGAATAGCTTAGTAGAATCGAACTAGAACTTCCTTTGAGCTTGGAGATTACTTCGTCACTCATTTCAGAGCGAATGAGTAATGTGTTGGAAAAATCAGTTTGAGATTTTCTTAGTAAATAGTAAGTAGAATCAATCTTGATTGCAACTCCTACTGGAAAATCTGTATCAAATGAATCCAAAAAATAGTCCAAGAAAAATTGTTTGTCGCCAGTATTATTGGAAACAGTGCCTCTAAGTTCTACACTATTTGCTTTCCCACTGTAACAAAAAAAGGGAGAATACCATTTCCAACTCAAGCATGTTGGTTCTGACTGAACTGTGGTTTGCTCAAAATTTGGTTCGGGAATTGTGTTTGTAGAAGAACAACCAATTGCAAAAAGAAAAACGAAACTGATAAGTAAATTTTTATAAATCATAGACCTTTACCAAATTAGACTTAACTAAAAATAAATCCATAAAAAAAAGTAAAGGATAAGTCTGCCGACGGCTTTTTGGCTAACGCCAAAAAATCACAGGCAGTAGTTATCCTAAAAGAATCATAATGTAATAGTTGCGACGGCTTTTTGGCTAACGCCAAAAAAATAGAGTAGTTATTCTCCAGAATTGGGTGAGAGAATTTGAGTGGTTGACTTTAGAATATATAGAAAAAATCTGAATCTGTGGAATTAAAACCAAGTTATATTGGAAAGGTGAGAGATGTATATGATCTAGGGGATAGATTGGTATTGTCTTCCAGTGATCGAATCTCTGCATTTGATTGTGTGTTTGAGGAAATGGTATTAGGCAAAGGAATTGTACTAACGAATATTTCGAATCATTGGTTTGGATTTTTTCAGTCAATACCAAATCATATAATCAGTACAAGATTGGAAGAGTTTCCAAAAGAATTCCAGAATGATGGCTTTAAAGATAGAGCTGTTTTAGTTAAAAAGACTAAGAGAATCGATTTTGAATGTGTGGTTAGAGGATATCTTTCGGGTTCAGGATTTAAGGAATATAAAACAAATGGAACTCTAGCGGGATTAAAACTTCCAAATGGGATGTTGGAGTCAGAAAAACTTTCAGAGCCTAGATTCACTCCTGCAGTAAAAAATGATTCTGGCCATGATGAAAATATTTCCGAAAAAGAAATGGAAGAGCAGATTGGAAAAGAATTATTTACTAAGGTAAAAAATTATTCCCTAGAAATTTTTGAGAAAGCAAGTGAACTTGTATCTAAGTCGGGACTAATATTATGTGATACAAAGTTTGAATTTGGTATTTATAAAGGAGAAGTGATTTTGATTGATGAGTTACTCACTCCTGATTCCTCCCGATATTGGGCTAAAGATACTTATCAACTAGGAATATCCCCTCCAAGTTTTGATAAACAAATCTTACGCAACTATTTGGAAAGTACGGATTGGAATAAACAAGCTCCTCCTCCAAAATTACCTGAACATATAATTAAGAAGCTAATGGAAAAGTATAGAGAAATCGAAAGGAAGTTACTAGAATGTATCTTGGAAAAATCAGTATAACACTAAAAGAATCAGTATTGGATCCACAAGGTTCCACAGTTCATAAAGCACTCTCCGATATTGGAGAAACAAATGTTAGTGATGTTAGGATTGGAAAGTATATTGAAGTGAGTCTGAATGATTCCACTGAAGATGAGGCAATGAAAACACTTCATAGAATATGCAAGAGTTTACTCGTGAATGAAGTTGTAGAGAGTTATAAGTTACAGTTGGAAAAAAAATGAAAACAGGTGTTATTGTATTTCCCGGTTCAAATTGTGATAAAGATATTGCAGATACACTAAAAGTCCATTACTCTCATGACGTGAGATTATTATGGCATAAAGATAGTATCACTGAAAAATTTGATTTAATCGTTGTTCCCGGTGGTTTTTCTTATGGAGACTATCTTAGGTCTGGTGCAATTGCAAGATTTTCAAATGCAATGAAATCTCTTCCCGAGCATATTTCTAAAGGAGGAAAGGTTTTAGGAATTTGTAATGGGTTTCAAATCTTAACAGAAGCAAGACTATTGCCAGGAGCACTACTTAGGAATTTAAACCAAAAGCATATTTGTAAGACTGTTGCACTCAAGGCGGGAAATAGTAAATTGCTATCGGGAGTCGATAGTATTTTAAAAATTCCTATTTCGCATGGTGAGGGAAGATATTTTGCAGACTCTGATACTTTGAAACAACTTGAAGAAAAGAATCGAATCCTAGTGAAATATGCTTACGATAATCCCAATGGATCGGTGAATGATATTGCGGGAATTATTTCCGAAGATGGAAAAGTTGTTGGACTAATGCCACACCCTGAAAGAGCAATAGAATCATTTGCTGAGAGTAGGGATGGTAAAAAATTTTTTGATACTTTGTTTCAGAATTTTTAGAGTTAAATAGAAAAAATTCAATCTTTATTTAGTTAATTTATTCAATTACATTTGAAATCTAGGTTATATTCTAATTTTATCTTTACATACTCAATAAAATTTATTTGTATAGATACTATTTTTTATTGTTTACTTTTTCTATCTACTATATTCATTTCATGAATCATGAGTTATTTTTATCATGATCTTGTTCCAAGTCAAATTATTTGAGTAAGAATATATGGAAGAAAATGCTTTGATTATTTTTGCAAAACCATTTACTTATGGAAAAGTTAAAACTAGGCTTGCAGAAAAAATTGGAAATGATAAAGCATTAAATGTATATAGAGAATTATGCATTTTAACTTCTATTTCAGTTGCTGAATTAAAAATGCCCAAATATGTTTTTTGGCAAGAAGAGATTCCTGATGATACATTTCCATTTGATAAACATTTTATTCATAGAACACAGTCAAAAGGTGACTTGGGAAATAAGATGTATTATGCGTTTAAAGAAATTTTGGAGAAATCTAAAAATGTTTGCATCATTGGAACTGATTGTCCATATCTAACAAAGGAAATTTTAGAAGATTCTTTCTTAGCTTTGAAAATTGGATTTGGATATTGCATTGGACCTTGTTATGACGGGGGATATTATTTACTTGGAATCAAAAACAATCCTGAGATTTGGTTTCAAGATATAAGGTGGAGCACAGAAGAAGTTTACCAGAAAACAATTGAACTTGGGAATAGAGAAAATTTAGAACGTTATACACTTCCTAGACTCATGGACATAGATACTTGGGAAGATTATAAAAACTGGAAGACATAAAATTTTCAAGAGGAAATGGAATTTAGAAACATCAACGGTGAGTGATTGATTTGAGTTTAGAAAGAAAAAATGGTTTTATCATCATTCCTGCATTGAATGAAGAAGATTCTCTACCTATTGTTCTTAATGATCTTATTGAATATTCTTTTGTAAAAAAGGAAAACGTAATTGTTGTAGATAACAATTCAACAGATAAAACCAACGAAATAGCAAAAAGCTTTGGAGTAACAGTCTTGTTTGAAAAGAATCAAGGATATGGAAATGCATGTCTCAAGGCTTTAAGTTATATTGAAGAACAAGTTCAGAAACCTGATTGGATTGCTTTTTTGGATGGTGACAGGTCGGATTTTGTTTCAAATCTATCTATTGTTTTAGAACCAATACTAAATGAAAAGGCAGATTTTTGTGTGGGTAGTAGAGAAGTTTTGGAAAAAGGTGCTTTGAGCCTTCCTCAAATTTTTGGAAATAAGTTGGTGACAAGCTTAATCTATTTTACTTATAGAAAAAAATTTAAAGACCTTGGATCAATGAGAGTTCTTAACTACAAAGAATTCAAAAAGTTATCTCTTCAAAATAAAACCTGGGGCTGGAATATTGAAATGAACCTTAGAGCAATTCAAGAGAACTTAAAAATTTTAGAAGTCCCAGTTAGTTATCGCAAAAGATTTGCTGGAGTCTCGAAAATTTCAAATGATTGGAAAAAGATTCTCCCTGTAGGTTTTACAATTCTATATACATTCTTTAAAATAGTAATTTCTAGAAAAAAGAATTTGATTATGATTGAATACTCAACGATAATCATTAGCATCAAAAAACTTGAAATGTTTATTCGAAAAATTACTTCTTTAAAAAAATCAGAAGATATGGAGAGTGAAAAATAAGAAATCTTAAAAAAATAAAATTTATACAATCACTCCACGATACTAATTGTTTTACGATAGTAATACTTTTCTATAGCTTTAGGAAATGGTTAAAATGATGTCTATTTTTATAGTTATATTCCTATGTAATTTCTCCGAGTTTCATGAAGACTGTCACTTATAACAGGTAAATACTGCCTAATATTTAAAAAAAAACTTGAATACTTAAAAAATCTAGTCTAAATAGTAAGCCTATGAGATATATATTCATTTTTTATTGTATGTTATCCTTACTCTTTTCCAGTAAGGAAAGCTATTCTCAGACTGTAAAAAAAAGAGTATTTCTCTCCAATCTAGAATTTACTCCCGAAACCTCGGTTAGTTTCAGAAAATCCTTTCAAAACAGATTGAAGTTATATCTAATTGAAGTAGGGCATGACTCTCATGAAATTCTTTCTCAATCTGACATAGATGCGTTATTCAAAAGCCTAGAATTGCTGCAAAAAGAAGGAGTGGATACTAAAGAGTTCTTAACTAGAATCTCTGCAGCTCGTGAAGCTGAAGAAATGATTCACGGCAAGGTAACCAAAGAAAACGGTTATATCACACTAAGTTTGAATAATCTAAAGAATGATTCAATAAAAAACCAATACTCTAGTAAATCTGTTGTAGAACTATCGTTTCACGACTCAGAGTTGGATTCGATGCTCAAAGAAGTAGCAATAAAAATTCTAAACCCCAAACATAAACTCAGAAGTCAAAATTTTTCTGATAAACTCAAAGAGGAATCTCAGGATACTAAATCTCCATTCTTTACAAATCTTATTTGGGGAGATTTTGAAGGAGTCTATAAATGGCATGAGGCTGTTCTAATTTGTGAAAGTAAAGGGATGAGACTTCCAACTCCAATTGAACTAAAAGTTCTTGCACAATTAAAAGAAGAAACACTTCGAGAACCATGTTGTGTATATTGGTCCTCAAAATCTAAAACAAGTGAATTCGCTTATTATGTTGATATCAATGATGGTTATGGAAATTACTATCTTAAAGAAATTCCAACACGTGTGAGATGTGTTAAATCTCAATAGAATGCTTCTAGTCCAAGTCCTGTAATTATCTCATCATCTGTTTCTGGATCAATCTTGTATATAAAGTCCCATCTAACTTTTAGTCTATACCCTTTTTTGGAAATAATTTCTTTCTGAAAATTTTTCTTAGGAGCAATTTTTAGTTCACGAACAAAATTTTGCACCTCAGTATAAGAATCCCCAATTTGGAATAGATTCCACCAAATCTTTCCTTCCACTTCTCTAAGACTATAGCCTACAGCTTCTTCTAGTGCAGGATTTATGAAAAGAATGGTTCCATCTAGTTTGATCTCCATATACAATGCTGAGGTTTCTCTAATGAATGGATCGAATCTAAATCGATTTCTATTTTTTTCCGTTTCCATTCTTTTGCGATATAAATTTATCGAAGACTGACCCAAGAAAGTTTCTTGTTTTTGTTTATTGAACTTTGGAGTATCGGGAAAAAGCAATAAAATATTTCCAAAGAGAATATCTTTATATATTAGAGGAAAAGAAAATACTTCTTTAGTTTTGAAAATTTTTTCAATCTCAATACAAATTGTATGTGAAAAATTCCCATACTTCATTGTAAATAGTCCATCAATAATTTTTTCAGTATGATGTTTATAATATAAATCTAATGTAGGATCATTTAGATCAATTTTATAAGTTAAGTTTTTTAGCTCTCTACCAAGAATTCCATATACTTCTGTGAAATTGCTTTGAATTCCCGTATGCGCCTCTGTTGTAAAACTACTTAACTCAAGATTATATGAGTTTACAATTGTTGCACTCGCTCCAGTGATTTCTTGCATTTCTCTAGAAATAAAACTATAGAGTTCTGTTTCAGTAAAGATTTCTAAAAATTGGTTGGAAGTGGATGACAAGTAGTGAAGTCCATCTCTATATTCTTCATCCAGTCTTTCTCTTCTTTTTCGCTCAGAAGTATCTCTGAAGATAACCACTGCACCTTCCAGTTTTTCATTGTTGTAAATCGGATTAGAAGTATATTCGACGGGAAAAAAAGTTCCATCTTTTTTCCAAAAAATATCAGTGCTTACATGAGAAGGTTTACCTTCAGTATATGTATCTCTAACAGGAAAATTTTCTTCTTCATAGGAAGTTCCTTCTTGGGAAGTATGATGCACCTTGCTATGAAAAAATTCTCCCAGTAGTTCTTCTCTTTCTAAGTCTAATAATTTACAAGCATTTGGATTTACAAAGGTTACAATACCTTCATGATTCAAACATAAAATTCCTTCCCCTAAGGAATGAACTGCTGTTTCTTGGAGTTTTAAAATTCGCTCTGATTCTTTTTTTTGCTTCATTTCTTCGGTAACTTCTTTTACAAGGATCAAAAATCCTGGAACACTCATCCATTCAGACTTTATATAACGTAAATCTAATATTCTATCTCCTGCAATTTCTACCTGAGTTTGTTCCCCAGTTTGCATCTGTGTGCTTGTAACTGGAAATAGTATCTTTGATCCATATAAAAATTCATCCCTAAATCCAACGTTTAGAATTTTTTTACCAATATCATTGATATATTGAAGTCTAAATTCCTCATCAGTAATGATTACTCCAATTGGATTAGGTAAAATATTTTCTTCAATATACTTTTCATTCAAAACTAGTATATCCTTTTGTTTTATTTTTAATCTGAGAACTACTAAAACAGCTAGATAGGAAAGGATTGCAGGAATAAAATGATGGAAAAATTGCACTCTGGGTAGAGTTAATACTGAGGCTACAAAGTTCCCAAGAATTGTGAGTAGTACATAAGTAATCAGTAAAATTGAATTGGAAAAAGAAAGAGCTGAAAGAATGAAAACCATATAAGACAAGGAAACATATTCCAACGAAAATACAGTTGAGTAGCATTTATATAAGCTATGATATGTAATTGAAAAAACTAAAGCTGGGATTATATTGATGCAAATCTTTCTAACTTCTTTACGAGGACTATCGCATAACGTTCCTGTAACAGCAAATATAATAGAGAACAAAAGTCTTTCTGCAAAATCTCCTGGAGTAGCACTATCAAAAAACCAATTTATCAACCAAGAAGAAGGATATACAAATGCAATTGTATAAAGTAGAATCTTATTTAACATTTAAGAGTCCAAGTTTGGAATGATGTTTATGATTCTTTCCTTTTTTTCTTTTTATCAGAAGTTGCTCTTCAGGGCTTTTCTTTTTAATCTCAATACATTCAATAGAACAACAATTTTCCATCTTGATTCCACATTCTTCACATTGAATGAATAGAACATGGCACGCTTCATTAGAACAATTGATTTGTCTGTCAGCTGGTTTCCCACATTGATGACATTTGCTGATTACTTCTTCACTGATTCGTTCACCCATCCGTTCATCAAAAACAAAGTTTTTACCCTTAAACTTACTCTCAAGACCTTTCTCTTTTATTTCTCTAGCATAAGAAATGATTCCACCATGAAGTTGATTCACATCTTTAAAACCTTGGTGTTTCAGATAAGCACTTGCTTTTTCGCAACGAATCCCACCTGTGCAATAAAGTAAAATTTTATCTTCTTTGTGATCCTTTAGTAAATCCAAGACAATGGGAAGTTCTTCTCTGAAAGTGTCTGCCTCAGGTAAGATTGCATTTTCAAAATGTCCAACTTCAGATTCATAATGGTTTCTCATATCAACAACAATTGCACCATCTTCTAGTGCTTGATTGAATTCTAAAGCGTTTAGATGAGTTCCAACGTTAGTTACATCAAAAGCATCATCTTCTAGACCATCTGCTACAATCTTGGATCTAACTTTGATGATCAATTTCAGAAAGGATTTTCCATCATCCTCAACAGCAATTTTAAAAGGCACATCCTTGAATTCTGCATGAGAAAAAAGTTTTTTCCTAAACTCTTCAAAATTTTCTTCGGGCACTGAAACTTGGGCGTTAATTCCTTCATGAGCGAGATAGATTCTGCCAAGGACTTTAAGTTCACTCCATTCAAGGTATAGCCTGTCTCTTTTGGCTTTTACATCTTCAAGGATCACATATCTATAGAAAGAGAGTGTTACTCTTTTGAAACTCTCCGCTTCAAGTCTTTTCTTTAGTGTTTCTCTGTCATATTTATTGTGAAGTTGCATAGTATAGAACTTATTTCTTATCTAGTTTCAAAATAATCAATTAAATTCCTAAATTTCCAATGAAGCGTTGCTAGTTTCTTTGGAAACATAATAGACAAGGTGAGCCTGTCGGCAACTCTTGGGCTCTGCCCAAACCCTTTCAATTTTAATCAATAGTAAATTCAAGTATAACCTTTATTTTATTATCTCATTTTTATTAATATTAGAAATCTTAGAATAAATAACTTTTTTTCTGTTTGCTAGTTCAATATAGATTGTTCTGGTAGATTCTAGCATTACATCTAGTGAAAAATATGCATTCAACTTTTGAGTCGAATTTTGACTCATGGAGTCATAGAGCTTTTTATCATTCAGGATTTTAAGAACAAGATGAGCAGCAAGATGGGAATTTTTAGGAGGAAATAAGAATCCATTTTTTCCCGATTCAATCTGTTCTCTATTTCCTTTTATGTTTGTAGCAACTACTGGAATTCCTCTACTCATAGCTTCCAGAATCGAAAAAGAAAGTCCTTCCCAAAGGGATGTGACAAGTAATACATCAAAAAATTGAATCTTAGAGTCAGGTTCTTCTAACCAACCGAATAGTTTGATATTGTTTCGATGTTTTTCGTCAAGTTGATTTATTCTTTGCTGAACCTCTTCTAGTAGAGGACCGTCTCCGAGTATCCAACATTCAATATTAGACTTAGCTAATATTTTAAATGTTTCAATCATAGTGATTGGGTCTTTTTGCTCCCAAAGTCTTCCTAAAAAACCAACAATCTTTTTTTTGTTGAGTTGCTTCTTTTTAGGCTGTGTAATTACTCCATTAAAGATTGTGATACATTTTTTTGACGATACTATTTCGTTTTGCGATAGTATTCTTTCTTCTTCATTCACAAAAATGACTAGATCACAAAAAAGTCCAGCGACTCTTTCTAAGTTCTTATAGAAAAATTTTGCTAGTATAGAGGAAAATTCATGAAAAGCATAGCCATGCACATGATGAATTATAACTGGAACTCCTGCAAGTCTAGCTGCAATTCTTCCAATGATGCCCGGTTTACTGGAATGTGTGTGCACAATATGAAATTTTTCTTTTCTAAAAAGAAGGATCATTTGGATCAATGTCCATAGGTCTTTGATTGGATGAATACTCCTGCCAAGCGATAGTATTGTAAAAATCTTAACACCTAGTTTTTCATTTTTTTCAGTAAACACACCTTTGCTAGAGACAAGGATGGAGCAATCAAATTCATTATGATACTTTTCAAAAAATAGATTGGTAAATTTCTGAACACCAGTGTTAACAGGAAGTGTATGCACATGACATACTTTTAATTTCATTTTCTCCATCCTAAACCAATTCAATCTATGATTCTAGACTGTCATTCGTAAAAAAGTATATTTGGGTTGTTGAAAAATAAATTACATAAAGTTGATTCACCTGCACACTCTGCGGGTAAAGTTCCTTTATACTCTATTCTTCAACAACTCTGTTTTTTATAGATTGATTGTTACGCGATAGTATTTTAGAATTCTTTTCAAGAAAGTGGCTTTGAATCTGTCTATCAGTATCAAATAGCCTTGACTAAAAAAAGCAATGGAATCAAATCTTGTCGAAAGGAAGTTATTATGAAACTTATTGCTATTTATTTATTGAGTATGATATTGTTTTTTGGCAATTGTCAAGAGAAGAAAAAACCTAATACAACTGCGTTTTTATTGGTGCTTGTTTCTCTTTATACGTATCCACAGAACAGGGTATTTCAGGATTTAGGGACTGCAATCAATGAAACGATTCGACTACTATACAATAGAAGTATAGCCGGAACTATCGGTTCAACTGTCAACGTTAGTGGTGCTTGCTCTTTGGGAGGAACTTATACAATTACTGGAACAGCAGTTCCAAGCTCAGGCAATACCACAACGAATCTTACTTATGTTCTGAATGGTTGTAAAGAGAGATATACCTCAGGAAGTTTAACCTCAGAGGTAGCACTCACTGGTTCTATCGTTCAATCAGGGACTGTTGGTGCTGTTACGAATTATACTAGAACTAGTTCTTCTCTTGTTCTAAAAGGAACACAAGCAAATACTTTTTATAGTTTTGGAACTCCAGCAAGCATTGATAGAACTTGTCCTGTTTCGATCACAGTTACTGATACTTTGTTTTCAAGCACAGTATGTGGAATTAATTATAGTTTTTAAAATACTATCCTTATACGATAGTGTTTTTAAATCAACTTAAGAGAACTTATTTGGGACAATAAACTGTTCCTAGTAAGTTCAAAAAAACACAGTTGACAAGTTTTTATATATGACTTAAATTAGCTTTATGCCATCATTCCGTACCCCCCCCCAATCATTTGTCACAGGTTTAACTAAGACTCTAGTCTATTTTATGATTAGTTCTTATGCCTTGAACTGTCTTTAGGCAAAGTAAACAAGATTAGAATTCCAAATGCTCCTAATTTCAAACAGTTTGAACGCTGAAATCCAAAAAAAGGGAGTTCCAAACGTTGTTTCTCTCCCAAATACTGGTTCTGATTATAAATTCATAGACCCTGATACAGATAGAGTTGACCCAAGGTATCTACTATCGCCCGATGAGATTAAGTTTATTGCGGAGCAAGAGATAGTTTTTGAAGAAGCAGGTTATTATAAAGAAGAAAGCATTGCTAAAACTAAAGATGAGTTTAAGGAATTTGTCAATTTTAGAATTGAAGATGATTATGAAAGATTACAATACGAAGATGAAATTGTTTTAGGAATACCTCATAAAGCTCCAGTTAGTTCTCAAGAAGAATTAAAAAAAGTACTTCAAAATCTAGAGTCATTTTATTCCTCATTTGCAGAAGATTCTTTTAAGCTAAATGATGAAAATTTAATTGAAAGAGTAAAAAATATTTCTTTTAATCTTCATCTTGCAAAAAAATTAGAAAGTTATTTTGAAGAAACATCTAAGGAAAGAGAGCTAACTGTAAAGAATACTGAATATATAAATTATTTACGAAGAAGATTGATTGAAGAGTTAATCAAACGTGGAAAGAGATGAAGTTAACAAAGATGCCTACACTCAAATTGTTGCTCTCAGTTTGTGGTTTAATTCTTTTACAATTCTGTTTCTCAAACGATGAACGAAAGAAGAATGAAAATAGAGAAACCAATTGGATATTACTACTAACCTATAGTGTTACAAATCCTTCCTTTGTGAATGGTTGTTTGAGTACATTAAATTATCAAGTAATTGAAGTCAATAAACAGATATCAGACTATAAGCAAAGGTCAGTAAGAGTAAATAATATTTTGAAAGGTGATAGACTAATTGTTAACAATACTTCTAATGACACTAAATGTATAACAGCTTTTGGTTTTAGTCTTTGTGATTTTTTCAATAATCAATTCACTGATTCTAACATTGAGTCAAAAATTTGTGCAAATATAAATCAAAGAACTATTATAGTAAGCCAAACTGAAAAAGAAAAAATCTGTATGATTGATACGAATTACTTAAATGTAATTGAAAATAGTATTGTTATTGATTTAAGAGGAAGTAAGGATTCTGAAAATCTTCCAATTTGTACTTACACTATAGAGGTTAAAAGATGAAAATGATAATCATATTCTGTTTAATATTCCTACTGATCACAAATGCACAGTCACATGAAGTGGATCGAGAATTATTAGTAATGAAAGATTGCATTACAAATGATCCTAAAAAGAACTTCTTCACTCCTTCAGTCACCAAAATCACATTCTATGGGGATAGTCGAATGGATCTAGTGAACAAAGGTGGAGTTTTTGGAAGTAACTCAATGGCTAAAATTCTGAATGAACCTTATAAGGGTATTCAACAGTCCAGCGAATTTTTAGATGATGAAATTCAAAATTTAGGATATGAGGGTTGGAAAACCGGAGATTTAAAAAAACATTTGGGCGATTGCATTCCAAAGATTGGAGCAAATTACAAAATAGCCAAACGATTTGTATTGAGTATAGGAGGAAACAATTTCATTGATGCTGGTATTTTGAGTTACGTAACAGGTAATGCACTAAGATTTACTGCACAAGGAAGATCGATTTTACCATGGGCTTTAGGAACAATTTTTATATTCTATCAGTGGCAAGTAGTAAATGATACTAGCCATATGATTGGGACATTGAAACCATTTGCTAGTTCTAGCACTAATGATATAAAGGATATTCTTTTAATCGGAGGATACCCTAGTAGTAGTCCATTAGTCCTTTTTCAAACAACTTCAACTTCAAATCCTTCAAATCCAGGAATCGTTGATGTCAAGAATATACCTGCCTGGGCTTCTTATCTAAATGTTTTTGCATACCCTACAATAGGATATGCTCATATTGAGGATGATCTCAGAAAACTAGCTTCAGATCATAAGATTCATTACCTAAGTGTTTTTGATGAAATGAACGATTCAAGTTTAATGTCATCAGATTTCATTCACCCAACTGAAAGGGGCTTTAAAAAATGGGGAAGTATTGTTGGAGAAAAATTGAGAAAAGTTAAATTTAATACTCCTTCAAAATCAAGAAGTTTTGTTGCAACTGGGAATCGTTGGAAAGATACCGAAAATGAACTATTAATTGCACTTGAAGAAGAACAAGAAAAGTTAGCCGCTTATCTAGCAGCCAAAGCAGAACTAGAACTTAGAGAAAAACGTTTAAGAGAAATCCAAGCAAAAATTCGTGATGCTGAATATAAGCTTTCTCTAATACAAAAACGAATTGAAAAAGTGGACGGAGAGATTAAAGAAACTAAAGCAAAGATTGCAGACCTTGATGCACAAATTGTGGAAGCTAGGACTCAGGGAATCGCAGCTTCGAACAGAAGCGAGATTACAAGTGCCTGACGGAGTCAAAAAGGCAACTTGGTGCACTTGAAAATTTTGAAAAAATTTCAAGTGCAAAAGACTTTATTAAATTGCAGCCCAAGAAGCTGAGCGTCAAAGACTAGAAGCAGAACGACTAGAACAAATTAGACAACAAGAAATTTTAGCACAACAACTAGCAGAGGCTGCAAGACAGGCTGAAATTGCAAGACAACAAGCAGAGGCAGCTAGGTTGGCTCTTTTAGCAGCACAAGAAAGAGCAAGGAGAGCTGAAGAAGAAAGGCGACGAGCAGAGGAAGAACGCAGAAGAAATGAATTGCTGGTTCTTTGCTTCTTTACTGGAAGATGTTAGTAGTGGAACGTAGAAAAAGACTCAAAAAGCCAGTTTCAATTTTGGTCACAAGTCTTGTCTTGATACTATCGCCGCTCATAAATACTCTCGTTTTACAAAAGTATTTTGGAATTCCATTTACCTCTCCTCACTTTTTATTCCCCCCAAGTTTGGGGGGATAAAGGGGGGATGAGAACAATAGATGTAAGTGAAACAGGTCTCTATGTAAATTGGGCAAACTGTGATTTGGATTTGGGAAGTCCAGTAATAGTATCAATTGACGGCAGCAATCGTAATGCAGGAGTAGTTCGAATCGATAAAATCGGTGTTGGATTAGCGTTTAGACGTTAGTCGCTATGACTGCTTCACCCATTTTCGATACCAATCGGGATTCAACGCTCTTTGGAAAAGATATGCATCTACTAAAACCAAATTGATTGCTGCTTCAACGATCGGAACTGCTCTTGGCAAAACGCAAGGGTCATGTCTTCCACCAGCTTTTAAGATTGTGTTTTCTGGAGTATCGTTCACAGTATCTTGTTCAATAGAAATGGTAGCTGTGGGTTTGAAGGCTGCTCGAATCAAAATTTCCTCACCATTGGAGATTCCACCCTGTAGTCCGCCTGAGCGATTGGTTTTAGTTCTCACTTTGCCGTCTTCCACATAAAACTCATCGTTGTGTTCACTGCCCTTAAATTTAGTTCCTTCAAATCCAGAACCAATTTCAAAACCCTTGCAAGCAGGTATTGATAGAATCGCTCTACCTAAATCACCGTCTAGTTTATCAATCACGGGGTCACCTAGTCCAGGAGGACAATTTCGCACAACGGCGCGGATCGTACCACCAATCGAGTCACCGACCTTTCTTACCTCGCGAATCTTTTCTTCCATGAGTTTTGCAATCTCTGGTCTTGGACATCGCACATCGTTAGAATCCACCTCTTCATGTGACATGGGCAAGTTTTCTGTAACGTTAGCTGAAATTTCTCCGATAGAATCCACCCAAGCAATAGTCGAAACCCCAAAATCATCTCTAAGGATCATCCTAGCAATCGCTCCCGCAGCAACCCTTCCAATGGTTTCACGAACGGAAGCTCTTCCACCACCCACATGACTTCTAAACCCATACTTTACATCATAAGTATAGTCTGCATGAGATGGTCTATAGATATGTCTGAATCGTTCATAGTCTCGTCCGATGGCATTAGTATTGTCCACCATTAGTGTTATTGGACTACCGATAGTCTTATCTTCAAAAACACCAGAAACCACTCTCACTGCATCATCTTCTTTTCTAGGAGTGGTGAGTAGATTCTGTCCCGGTCTTCTTCTGGTAAGGTCTTTCTGGATTTCTTCAAGTCGAATCGGAAGTCCTGCAGGCACACCCTCAATCACTACTCCAACTGAGACACCATGCGACTCACCAAAGGTGGTTACCTTAAATATTTTTCCCCAACTAGATGGCATATTATTCTGGTCTTAAGAGTGGAAATAGTATCGTGTCACGAATGCTATGGGAATTTGTAAACAACATCACTAGTCTATCAATTCCAATTCCAAGTCCACCTGTGGGAGGCATTCCATATTCTAATGCTCTAATATAGTCATTGTCCATCATAAATGCTTCTTCATCGCCCGCTTCACGCATTTGAACCTGTTCTTCAAATCTTGCTTTCTGGTCGAAAGGATCATTCAATTCTGAAAAAGCATTTCCCATTTCTCTTCCCACCATATAAGGCTCGAATCGTTCTACATAGTTTGGATCATCTTCTCTAGATTTTGCAAGTGGTGAAAGTTCTTTCGGAAAGTCTGTAACAAAGATTGGTTGGATTAGATTTGGTTCTACCTTATCAGAAAAAACTGCATCTGCAACCTTCCAAATGAATTCTGAATCATCCACTTTCACATGAATTTTTTTTGCCTCTTGTTTTGCTTCATCCAGTGTTTTGATCTTTGAAAAATCAATTCCTGAATATTCTTTGATTACATCCACATAACTCATTCTTTTCCAAGGTGGAGTTAAATCGATAGTATGAGTATCATAAGGAAGTTTTAAACCCTTACCCGTTTTTTCTGCAAGATGAACAAATAATTTTTCCGTAAGCACTAGCATAGCTTCCATATCCCCATAAGCCATATATGCTTCTAACATAGTGAATTCAGGATTATGTTTGATGGATATTCCTTCATTTCTGAAATTTCGATTGAGTTCAAATACTCTATCTAATCCGCCCACAATCAAACGTTTGAGATACAACTCTGGTGCAATTCTTAAATAGAGTTGCATATCTAATGTGTTATGATGAGTTACAAAAGGTCTAGCAGCAGCACCACCAGCAATAGGTTGCATCATAGGAGTTTCCACTTCTAGAAAACCTTCACTTGAGAAAAAGCTTCTAATCTCACTTACAATCTTACTTCTCATGATAAACGTATCGCGAACCGACTCATTCACCACTAGATCAACATAACGCATTCTGTATCTTTGCTCTTTATCAGCAAATGCATCAAAGACCACACCATCTTTTTCTTTTACGACAGGAAGTGGACGAATGCACTTAGCGAGTAACGTTAGCTTTTCCACATGGATGGAAACCTCACCTTTTTGAGTCTTAAAAAGATAACCTTCAATTCCAATTTGATCTCCAAGGTCTAAGGTCTTGAAGAGTGAATAATTTTCTTCCCCCATACTATCTCTTGCTGCATAGATTTGAATGAGTCCATCTCTATCTTGAAGATGACCAAAACTAGCTTTGCCCATCACTCGTTTAGCATGAAGTCTTCCCGCAAGTTTATAGTGTGGCTTGGACTCATTTTCTATAGGAACATACAGCTTATCAAAATTCTCAATTAAGTTTTGGGAATGAGCGTCGGGAAAAAAACGAATTGGATAAGGATTGATTCCTTTTGCTTTTAGATCGTGAATCTTTTGGATTCTCTGTTTGGTTAGTTCATTCTGGTTTAATTCTTCTTCGCTCATGTATCCTCAAATTTTAGTAATCAAATGTTTAATTAGAGCATTTAGAAAACCAGGATCAGGAGTTCCGGGCTCTAAGGCTCTATTATTCACATAGATAGATGGAGTACTTTGTATCTTCAATTTCTCAGCCTCATCTACTTCTTTTGCAATCTGAGCACTTGTTTCTCCCGAATTCATACAAGATTGAAACTTAGACATATCAAGTTGCTGTTGTTTGGCGATAGCAAGTACAGATGGTCCAGTATGTCTCACACCTCTTTCATTGTCTTCATACAAAGAGGAATATACTTGATAAAATTTTCCCTGTTTGTTTGCACAAAGACTTGCAGCAGCAGCAACACAGGAACTTCCATCGGGAGACTTTCTTTGCAACAATCTATTACAGTTTCCATCCAGTGGAAAGTTTTTATAATAAATCTTGATTAGTCCTGAATTCTCTGCAACGATTTGGCGGAGAATATGGCTAGCGTGCATACAATGCCCACAGTTATAATCAGCATACTTAACAATTGTGATTGGAGCCTTAGGATCTCCTAGAAACGGGGTATTTGCTGTATCAATTTTTAAAAGTTCTTTTGCTTCATATTCTTTGATTTTAATTTGAAACACTTCAGGATTCCCATTTCGATCAGGAGGATGGACACCTTTAGATGGTCTTGCAAAAGCTAATCCACATCCAAAAAGTAGAATTGCTATTGCTAAGTAAGGAAAGTATTTTAATTTAAAATTTTCTAATGGATATTTTTGAACAATGCTCATTAAATTCTCCTCTGGGTTTTTCGAAGAAATGATTCCCACAATGCTAATAGCGATAATCGCAGCTGTCATAAAATAAGTTGCTAAACATAATGGACAGATTGTGCCAATGATAGAAACAGAAATGACTAGCAAGATCATATCTACTATTTCCCCAATTGCAGAAAGAATCAATGTGAAAGAAAAAAATCCTTTTGCTTCTCCCGCTTCTTTTGCTTGAAACGCAAAATAGAATCCTGTAGCACTAACACCATAGAACATCAGACCAAAGATAGCAATGGGAATATCGCCTACAACAGGAAGTGTTATTGATGAATATTTGCTAGAAGCAACCTTAGCACATGAATCTCCATCTCCCAAAACCCCACAAGCCTTACCAATGGCATCACTTGCAGTTCCAAAATATTCTTGTGCTAGCACAAAAGAGAGTCCCATTCCCACTAATGAGAATAAGAGTCCAAGGATCGAAAAAATCTTATACTGTTTCATAAACCTAAACTTCTTCCAATAATTTCTTTCATAATCTCTGTAGTTCCTGCATAAATTGTTTGTATCCTTGCATCCAAATAAGCATGTGCAATAGGATACTCCAACATATAGCCATAACCACCAAAGAATTGAAGGCATTCATCCGTATGTCTTTTTTGCATCTCAGTGGAATACCATTTCACCATTGAAGCCTCAGCTGTGGTTAGGGTTCCATCCATATAAGCGAGGATTGCTTGGTCTGTGAATGCTCTACACATCTCAAGTTCCGTTTTCATTTCTGCCATTTTGAATTTGATATGTTGAAATGTTCCAATCGCTTTTCCAAAGGCTTTTCTTTCTTTGATGTACTTAAGCGTTAGTTCCTGCACAGTTGCAACTGCTTCCACTGCTGCAATCCCAAGAACTAGTCTTTCTCTTGCAAGTTTTTGCATAAGATACCTAAAGCCTTGTCCTTTTTTTCCAAGCAGATTTTCTTTAGGAACTTTTACATCTGTGAAATGTAGTTCAGAAGTGTCTTGAGCCTTGAGACCAATCTTTTCTAATTTTCTTCCTCTTTCAAAACCGGGCATTCCATTTTCAATAACAAGAAGGCTAGTTCCTTCATCAGAAGTTTTCACAGCAGTGATATATAAATCTGCTATCTGACCATTGCTAATAAAAGTCTTTTGACCATTTACTAAAAAATGATCTCCTTTGTCGACAGCAGAGGTTCTAATTCCTTTAAGGTCAGAGCCTGCACCCGGTTCTGTCATACAAATTGCAGTGATTAGGCTTCCATCTACACAACCAGGCAACCAACGTTTTTTTTGTTCTTCGTTAGCATATTCCATGAAATACGGAACGTTGACATCAGAATGCAGTGAAATGAAAAAACCAGTATTGCGAACTTTAGCACATTCTTCAATAATGATTGTATTGTATAAAAAATCTGCACCTGCTCCACCATATTCAGGACCAATCTCAGGACAGAGAAGTCCGTTCTCACCAGCTTTTTTCCAAACCTCTCTGGTTACCATTCCTTGTTTTTCCCATTCTTCATGGTATGGGGCAACCTCTGTTTGCATAAAACGTTTCACTGCGTCTCTAAACGCATGATGCTCTTCTGTAAATGGAAGAAATCTTTTCATAACTCTAACCTTATAAAAAAAGTTTTTTTCAAAATTGAAAAAAGGAAATGTAAAAAGTCGCTTTGAAAAAAGATCTTTGCTTAGAGATAGTATAAAATTTTTATACTAACTCCAAGACAAAAATTTCAGAGCGACAGTTTTACGATATAGTCACAATGTATATTTTAAGCGTTACGCTCAATAAAGTTTTTGATTTGTGCTTTTGGTAAAGCTCCAATTACTTTATCTACTAACTTTCCATCTTTGTATAGAAGTAGAGTAGGAATAGATTGAATGCCTAAATCTTGTGCTGTATTTTGATTATCATCTACATTAAGTTTTTTGATAGAAACCTTATCGCTCATTTCTTTGGATAAATCTTCTAGAACCGGGGAAACCATTCTACATGGTCCACACCATTCTGCCCAACAATCTACTAAAACTAAACCTTTAGATGTTTCTTCTTGAAATGTAGAATCCGAAATTTCTGGTAATGCCATAGGAACCTTCCTTCAATATATATGACCATAGAAATGAAGGGAAAAAGTGGGAAAACTTTATTTTTTCTTTTTCTTTGTCTTGTCTTCTTCCATAGAAGCAATTTTTGCGTTTTGAGCATCGATGATATTTTTTGTTCTCACTAGATCATCCATCCTGCCTGTTAGTTGGTAGATTTGACGAATCATTTCTAAGGTGTTCACACTCTTTCTAAGGTCGCTCACATCCTTGGTGGAAAACTCAAATTTAGCTCTGAACTCTTGGGCAGCTTTATTGGCTAGTTCAATGATTAGATCATAATGCTCACGACGGACATAGTAGTAAGGGTTTTCTAGATCACTTTCTCGTTCAAGAGCTCTAAAATCCATCATATTCTTAGCAAGAACTGCAAGTTGAAAATGAATGTCGGGAAAACTCCATTTCCATTTACTTCCCGCTCCTGCTTCATAGGCTTCAATGATTTCATAGATAGTTTGTCTGAAAGCAAGTAGAAAGTTCAGTCTTTGTTTTGGGTTGAATAAGGTTACTTTTTCTAGAAGTTCTCTATTATCATCCAGCCCGTCCTCAAAGTTCTTGCCGAAAACCTTTTCCATACTGGAAAGCACGCTATAGATTTCTTTTCGAGCAATATTTAGATAAAGCTCACTTTTCAGATTCATGATGTTGGAGGAGAGTCTATTGATTAGAACACAGGTGTTCATAAGACGAATGGAACTTAGGACAAGTGCAATTTGGTAATAAGGCTCAAGGTCTTTAGATTTTTTCATTTGAGCTTTAATGAAATTTGTTTCTTTCTTTAGTTCCTCAATATAGTTTTTGAAATCAGTGATATTTCTATCAAATTCTGCTTTCTGCTCTTTGCTAACTGCCATCCCAAAACCTCTATTTTAGAATATCGACAAAAAGAGGTAGAAGGATAGCAGGTTTTGATTTAAAGAATAGCATTCACCACTAGAGAATTGAATGCAATGGTTCCAAATTCTTTGATAGAATTGGAATAAAAGAGGGTTGGGATTTTTTCACCTGTTGAAAGAACAAGCTCCCTGACTGAACTTGTAAAATTCTCGGCACGCTCCCAGTCAATTTTCTCTTCTTCCGAGGGAGGATTTGCAAGTACTTTAGAAAGATTTTCTCCAACAAGTTCAAATGGAGTGTAGCCAACTAACTTTGCGAAAGAATTGGAAACAAAGATGATTTGGTTAGCTTTGTCAAAGATCAGAATATTCACTGAAGAATTCTTAAAGAACTCATGGATTAGAAAAGTTTCTTCTTGAAGTTCTTTCTGAATCAATTCATCAACACTCTTCTCCAATTCATATTCTTGTATTAAAGGTTCCATCGAATTTTCCTTTGCTAGTTTTGCCTTTAGCAATGTTTACTTAACAGCAAATCTAGTCGTTTTAACCTTAAATCAGAAAGCAAATTTAGGGACAATAGAAAATTACTAATCATGTACATAGTAAAATATTCGAAATGACAAAAAATTGTAATAACTATTTTGAGTTTTTTTTAGTCTAAGCTGATGCTAGACTAAAAACAGATAAAGTCCTTATTTAAACTCATTGTCAAATGATTTTTGAATATGAAACTTTAGCTTTAGCCAAAAAAAAATCATCATTAGTTCAGGGCTTTCCCTTTATACTAAATCATTCATCTCGATCAATTCAAAGATTTTCAAGAAAGTCTAAATTCTTGTTCGCTCAGATAGATGATTTCAGTTTGCAAAATTAATTCCTCGTCATAGTTGCAAAATGCAATTTTTGTCTTGTAATTTTTATCACAATATATTTAGTGAATAAAGGAAATATTTTTTTTCCGAACTCACTTGCTTGAGTTTATTTTGAATAAAATGAATTGAATGACCTTTTATTATTAACTGAATAAGGAATTTGTATTTTGAGAAGAATTAAAGACAAAATGATGCTGGTCATTCTTTCAACTACTTCCCTATTACTGATAGCATTAACGATCATTATTGCTTTTTATATTTTTTTTACAGAACAAGATAATATTTTAAATAGAAATTTATTAACTGCTAGAAGTTATGCTAGCCAGATCGAAGCATTCATCAATAAATATAATTCAATTACTCAAACCTTGGCTCATTCTCAAAAAGTGCTTGAGGCTCATTCTAGAAAAGAAGTTCTGAATTTTTTAAAACAAATTGCAAATGAAGACACTAGCATTTTAGGATCTTGGGTTATCTATGAACCAAACGCCTTTGATAATTCTGATCAAAATTATGCTAATACAATAGGTCATGATAAAACAGGAAGGTTCTTACCCTATTGGAATCGGATAAAAGGAAATTTAGTATTAGAACCTGTTATTGATGTAGAGACTTCTGATTTCTATACTGTGCCTAGAAAGACTAAAGAGATTTTTATCCCGACTCCATTTGTATATGAAGGAGTTCTGATGATGTCATTTTGCCATCCTATAATTCAGAACAATATCTTCAAAGGGGTGGCGGGTCTTGACATTTCCATTGAAACAGTCAAAAAACTTTTAGAAGGATTTGATGAGAAAAAAATTTATAAGTCGAACTATGCAATTCTTGTAAGCAATAATGGAATGATAGTTTCAGCTTCAAACCATTTGTTTAATGATTTAATTTTAAATAAAAAGACACTCACTCAAATAGCTGGAGAGCATAAGTTTCCAGAGTATGAAACCATAGCTAAAGAAATTTTACAAAAAAAAGAAGGCTTTATTAATACTAAAGATATATTTACAAAAGAAAACATAGTAACTTTTTATTCTCCAATAAAAACAGGAAATATGAGTTTGATTGTGAGTATCTCTAAAACTGATTTACTCGCTAGTACTTTAAAAGCAATTTATATTCTAACCATGATAGGAATTGTATGCCTAATCATCATTGGAATCATTCTATATAATTTGATAAACACAATTATAGATCCATTGAATAAACTCACTGATACAGTAATTCAATTTGGAAAACAAGATTTCGCACAACGCTCAAGAATTGTAACTAATGATGAATTCGGGGAGCTAGCAAAAAATTTCAACTATATGGCAAACTCGATTGAAGAATATAGTAATGAAATGGAAAAAAAAGTTAACGAACGAACTGTTGAATTAAATCAATCTCTGGAAGAAGTAACTAAATTAAAATTTCAACAGGATGGAGACTATTTTTTAACATCTATTCTATTGGTTCCATTTTATAAAAAAATTGCTTATACCGAAAAAGTGAAAATTGATTTTCTAATAGAACAAAAAAAGACTTTTGAATTTAAAGGCAAAAAGTTATCGATTGGCGGTGACCTTTGTTCCACAGAAAAAATAATATTAAATGATAAATCCTATATTGTGTTTATCAATGCAGATGCAATGGGTAAGTCCTTGCAAGGTGCAGGTGGCGCATTGATCTTAGGTTCAGTATTTGGAAATATAATTAGTAGAAATAAAACAAAGGTTGAGTTTCAAAATCTATCACCAGAAAAATGGTTAAAAAATACTTTCATTGAATTGCATACTACCTTTGAGACATTTGATGGTTCCATGTTAGTTTCTGTAACTCTGGGTCTTCTAGAAGAAGAAACAGGAGCATTATTTTATATCAATGCAGAGCATCCATTCACAATTCTTTATAGAGATGGATGTGCGAGTTTTCTTGAAACTAGTGTTGTTCTAAGAAAACTAGGAACTCAAATGCTTGAAGGCAAAATAAAGATTAATGTATTTAGAATGAGAAAAAATGATATTATACTGATTGGGTCTGATGGAAAAGATGATTTAGTAATCAGCCATGGTGAAGAAGGTAAAAGAGTAATCAATGAAGATGAAAAATTGATCTTAAGAGTTGCTGAAAAGAGTCTTGGTGATATAAAATTAATAAAAGAAAATTTAAAGAATCATGGTGAATTGATGGATGATTTATCTCTTTTGAGGATTGAATACTTAGGAGATAATTCTATTGAAGATAGTTTTATGGAAAAGACTGTTGTCATAAACAGGAAAGAAGCAATAAAATTTTTAGAAGAAAGTGAAATTAATAATTATTTTAAATTTAAGCGATTAACAAAACTATACATCAAAGAAAAAGATTATGAGAAAGCTTATTTTAATATCAAGATTCTTACTGAATCTTATCCTAGTGAAACAGAAATATTACATATTGCAAGCTTTTGTGCAATGAAACTAAATAAGATCTCTGAATCCATTGAGTTTATCGAAAGATGTTTGCTAAGAGAGCCAATGAATGAAAGATATTTGAATCTATATTCAAAATTAAAAGTAAAAAGAGGAAATAAAATTTTTAGATAATAGGTATTTATAGTATCATAATGAGATAGTATCGTAGAATGAATATATCCGATTATCTTTGGTATCAAATTTTAAAAACTTACCTTCAAGTTCATTTTGTTATACTCTCATTTCTAATAGCAAAGCTTCGCTAACGCTCGATTAGAAGATGGGTTAGAAAAAAATTATTCTTTACTCTAGAACTTTTTTTAGTAGCTCTTTGGTAGAAGAGTCAGCTGATTCTAGCTCTTGGATTAAATTTTTTAAAGTGCTAGAGCGATGTTTTTTCTCCTCATCAATAGCTCTTTGGTTTTGGTAAGTAATTATGGAGATTCCTATGGAAAACAAAATTCCAATGATCCAAAGATTCCAGTTGAATTTTTGGTTCATATCATCAAATCTTTTGTTCACATCATCAAAACGTTTATCCATATATCTATACATATCTTCAAAACGCTTGTCCATATAGCTGACTAAGGTTTTGAGATCATCCTTTGTGGCATGGTTTTCTGATTGAGTACTGGTCTTCATAGCCATAGTTTATATTCCCAATTTAAATTCTCAAGTCAATAAGAAAAAAACAAGTTCTCGAAAATCATTTTAGTTTGAGTTTTGCGTAATTCTAAACCCAGAAAAAAGATTTTCAATAGTATTGTTTGATGATAGTAAATAAATCATTAATAAATTCTAACTAAATCATATTTTTATGTTAAACTTTATTTATTAGAAATTTTTTCATAATCAAAACTCATATCTATTCCAAATATTTCATAAATAGCAGGAACAATGTCGCATAACGCTTTAATCTTTGGAGTAAATATTTCTGTGTGTTTTCCATAAAGATAGACTGGAACAGGGTTTTTTGTGTGAACCTTAGTACTTAGGTCTTCTAAATTTCCATGATCTGAAGAAAGTATTAGCTGAGTTTTATTTGGATCGATTGCAGAAATAACACCTTCTAAAAATCGCTCAACTGTTCCTATGACTTTCTTCGCCCAATTCCAATCCATTGCATGACCAACTTTATCAGTCAAAAAATATTCATACAAGACTAGATCATATTCACCAGCAATCGAAGTGAGAAGCTTACCCACTTCAAATGGATCTCTGATTCTTAATAACTCTTCATCTTGTAGCTGAAATTTTTCTGCATATTCATTCAATACTTCATGAGTAATATCCATATAAATACCTTTATTCTCTTTTAGGTCTTGAAAAGTTTTAAATGGAGTTGAAGAAGCAAGTTGTACTAATGATGAAGCTGAAGCATGTTTAGGATTATTTTTGAGATGTTCTATATAGTTCTCAGAATAACAATTTAAAAAAGAAACCTTTTTACCATTTTGTTCTAGAATCTTCAACATTGAAAATTCATTGATAATTTTTTTTAAAGTGAAACTAGGATATCCACTTACATGTCTTCCTAAGATTTGTGGTGCGTTGAATCCAGTCCAAAGAGCAGTTTGTCCTGTTGCACTTTGAGGAAGTCCAGTTACTCCCATCGAAGCATCTGCAACCAGATAGTTGCCCTTATGGAAAGGATTCTCGGTGGTTAGTTCTTTTCCAGCAAGAGGTAGGAAAAAACTTTTTGCATACTTTGCAAAAGGATTTTTTTCGGGGTCGTTTTCTCCAAACCCAATGCCGTCTAGAAAAATATATATTATCAAATTAAACTAATGGGTTTTCCAAAACAAGTGCAATTCCTTGTCCACCACCAATGCAAAGTGATGCTATTCCATACTTAACACCTCTACGTTTCATTTCGTAGGCAAGTGTTAGAGTTACCCTAGCACCACTTGCTCCAAGTGGGTGACCAATTGCAATTGCTCCACCATTGACGTTAGTTGTCTTTGGATCTAAACCTAATTCTTTTTGAACAGCAAGATATTGTGCTGCAAATGCTTCGTTTACTTCAACAAGTCCAATGTCTTTCATGCTAAGACCAGAGTGTTTTAGAGCAAGTGGAATTGCAAGTGCTGGACCAATTCCCATCTTTGCAGGATCACATCCGCTATGACCATATCCTTTGATGATAGCAAGTGGCTTCTTGCCTTTTTTATTTGCAAAGCTTTCACTTGTAACAGTAAGCATTGCAGCACCATCGTTGATTCCCGATGCATTTCCAGCAGTTACTGTTCCATCTTTTTTGAAGGCTGGTTTCAAGCCTCCAATTTTAGCTTTTGCAGCAACACCTCTTATGAATTCATCCTTCTCAAATATAATTGGTGTTTTTCCTGGAATAGTAATTGTAACAATTTCTTCTTTTAATAGTCCGTTATTAGTAGCAGCCTCAGCTCTTTCTTGAGAAATCGAAGCCCACTCATCCTGCTCTTGTCTGGTGATACTATACTGTGCAGCTAGGTTCTCAGCAGTCATTCCCATAGGAAGTTCTACATATAAATCTGTCAGTCCTTGGTTTAGGCTATCTTCAAATTCTGCATGTCCATAACGCACACCGAATCTTGCATTTCTTACTACATAAGGAGCGTTAGTCATTGACTCTGCACCACCAGCAAGAACTGCATCTGCTTCATTAAGATAAATTTTCTTTGCAGCAAGAATCACTGATTCCATACCAGAACCACAAAGTCTATTCACAGTTAGTGCTGGTGTTTCGATACTGAGTCCAGTTTTAAGACCAATATGTCTTGCAAGATAACAAGAGGTTTTTTCTGAAGGCACAACATTGCCAGAAATGATCTCACCAATTTCTTTAGGATCAATATTAGATTTTTCTAATGCCGCTTTGGAAGCAATCACACCTAGTTCAGTTGCATTGATATCCTTTAGTGTTCCCCCAAAACTTCCAAAAGCAGTTCTTGCTCCATCCAATATTACAGCTCTTTCCATAAATACCTCAAATATCTTTTATACTCCCATATTTCTAACTATCATGCTTTACTTCAAACTAAAATTACTCAGATTTCTAATAGTGTAGCGGCGTAGCGGCTTAGCGTAGCTAAAGCTAGATACCAAATCTAATCAATAAAGATAAACCTGCCTGTGTCTTTTTGCAAACGCAAAAGTCACCGACAGTTATTATCAAAAATGATATAAACCAATGAATAATTACTTCACATTAGAAATCTAGGAATTACTCGCTCTAATGAACCCTCAGATTTATTATTTGGTAACCAAAAAAATATTTTGAAAGGTTCCTCTGAAAAATTTTTTTAAGGTGCTTGATCTTTTGCTTTTTTTATGGAATAATTGTCCTATTGTTTATTTATCAATTGTCTTTACTTTAACTATTGTAAAATAGAATTTAGAATTAGGAGAAAAAGCATGAAAGAATTTATGCTATTATTCAGAAATAAAGTTGGGGAAGGAAGCTATTCGGTTTCACCTGAACAAATGCAAGCAGCAATGCCTAAGTGGCAGGCTTGGATTGGTGAATTAGTCAGTAAAGGGCAATTTGTTTCGACACAACCTTTAGATTATCAAGGAAAATTGATTAGACCCGGAAGTGTAACTGATGGTCCCTATGTTGAAGTAAAAGAAATTGTTGTTGGGTTTCTAATTTGTAAAGTAGATTCAATAGAAGAAGCAGTTGAAATTGGAAAAAAATGTCCAATCTTAGACTATACTGGTGGAAGTTTGGAAGTGAGAAACGTTACACCTTTTTCAGTTTGAACCAAAATCAAGAAACACAAATAATTGAGCATCTTTTCCGTGTTGAAGCGGGAAAGATAACTTCTGTTCTCACTAAAATCTTTGGTCTAGATCGTTTAGAAGAAGTTGAAGATATTGTACAAGATACTTTTATAACAGCATTTGAAGTATGGAGGCTAAAAGGAATTCCTGAAAATCCTTCTGCATGGTTATATAAAGTTGCCAAAAATAAATTTTTAAATCTTATTCAAAGACAAGCGAATTTAACAAAGATTATTTCCATGAATCAATCTTTCTTCCCTCAAGAATTTATTGCAACGGTTAAGATTGAAGAAGAAATCCAAAGAATTGACGACAACCAAATTCAACTTCTGTTTGCAGTTTGTCATCCCGAAATCCAAGACGATTGGAAGGTCGCACTTGCACTGAAAACAATTTGTGGGTTTAGTGTTGATGAAATTGCAAAATCTTTTTTGACTACAAAAGATAATATTAATAAAAGATTATATAGAGCTAGAGAAAAGATTAAATCTGAAAAGATTCAAATTAACATTCCTAATGATGATGAATTTCTTCCTAGGCTTTCCCATGTACTAAAATGTATTTATTTGATGTTTAATGAAGGATATCATTCTTCAACCAAAGAAACTGTAATTCGAAAAGACCTATGTTATGAAGCGATGAGACTTTCACTATTACTCATAGAATATCCCAAAACGAATTTGCCTTTTGTTAATGCATTAGTTGCACTTATGTGTTTTCATTCGTCACGATTTGAAAGTAGATTTGACTCTAATGGGGCAATATTATCACTCAAAGAACAAGATAGAACACTCTGGAATCAAGAACTTATTGAAAAAGGAGAGTATTTTTTGAATCAATCTCACAATGATTCGATTCTTTCTGACTATTATCTAGAAGCAATGATTGCTTATTTTCATCTACAACCTGAATCAGATTCTAAATGGATTGGACTTTTGAATTTATATGATAAATTATTAGAACTAAACCCCAATCCAATGGTTGAATTAAATAGAGTATATGTCTTAAGTAAAGTTTATTCCCCAGAACATGCAATTTTAGAACTAAAAAAAATCAAAGGTTTAGAAAAGAATTATTTATATTTTGCGTTACTTGGTGAACTTCAGAAAGAAATTCAAGATTTAGAATATATCCAAAGTTTTCAGAAAGCTATTCATCTCTCAAATTCAGAACAAGAAAAAGTAAAACTTCAAAAAAAAATATCAGATAACCTCTCGAACTTGTCCTAATTTTAAAAACTCGTTTGTAATAAGGATAACAAACAACGGAGGGTTCTATGAAAAAGAATCTATACTTAACAATTTCCACTTTCCTTTTGGTAGCCATTTTGGAAACAATTATCAACCAGCTTCTACTAAAAGATACATACAGTTCACTAAAATCAATCTGGAGACCTGATGAAGATTTAAAATCTTATGCACCAATTTTTTTGGGCATTTATTTAGTTTTCTCAATTGGATTTGCTAAACTCTTCTCAAACTCATATAGAGGCAATGGGATCATTGAAGGCTTAGTCATTGGTCTATGCATTGGAGCAATTGCAAAATTTTGGTATGGCTACACTAATTATATAGTGTTACCAATTCCTCATGAACTAGCATTTCAATGGTTTTTCTATGGAATGATTGAGTCTGTGATCATAGGAATTGCTTCCGCATTCATTTTAGATAAAACTAAATAGAATAGTTAACTATTTCCAACTGTTCATTTATTGAATAGTTGGAAATTATTACTCAGATTTCTAACAAGAAAAATAGTAACTACTCAGCTAATAAAAATTCAAAGGAAGAACTATTTGATAAAAGCAATCCCTTTTTAAATCTATTGTGGAGAATATAGACATACTTGTATAAAGAATAATATTTTGATATAAGCGAAGACTTTTTCTTTGTTGCTCTAGTTGTGGGATTCAATTGTTTAGGGTAAAAAAAAATGTGTTCGTAGTGGTTTGTCTCTAGTTGTATCTCTAAGTTTGTTTTATCCTCATCCCTCTGGTATAAAGATTCTTTTGTGGTTGCCAGAACGTGCCTGTAAACAAAACAAGTCGCAGCTTCGAAGAGAAGCGAGACTACAAGCGGTAGGCACCTTTGCCGTTAAGCCGACTTGGTGACTGAAACAAATTTTAATAAAAAATTTGTGAAGTCAAAAAACTCTCTTAGAACAATAGAATAAATCGCTTGATTAAACTTAAAAACACCTCAACGCAGCTTCGAAGAGAAGCGAGACTACAAGCGGTAGGCACCTTTGCCGTTAAGCCGACTTGGCATCTGATGCAGTTCTTTGGAAAAGAATTGCGAAGATGAAAAGCAGGATTAGAACACTAGACTAAGTCGGCTGAAGAGACTATCTAATAAAAAGCAGCGAGACTTTCCGTAATACAGAGCTAACGCACTCAGTTGAATCCATAGATCGTTAGAGACTTTAAAGTCCACACGCTTATAACCAATTCCCTCTAGTTGATATTCGATCAATTAAATCAATTACAATCAAGTTTTCTCACTGCTGCAATCTATACGCCTTTTGATCTTATAAATTTTTTTATCAAAAAATTTACTTCGCTCACCAAGTTGCCTGATCGCTTCCAGCGGGCACTTGTAGTCTCGGCACTGTTCGTGCCTGCGACTTAAATTCAGTTTTCACTTTACGAGCATTCGGAACCATTCCACTATAATTAAAAAGTCTAAACGTTCTCAGTAAATACCTCAAATATCTATCTATACTTTCATGCTTCTGAATCTTTTCTTCAAACTCTTCTATCAATTCTTTTGGAATTCGTAAAGTTGATGTAGTCTTCTTTTGGAATCTTAAATTCAAACCATTTGTTTGAAGTTCATTGAATAAAACATTTGCACTCATATCTATTTAGGGTATAAAACTTTCTTATTTTTCCCAAGAAATGAGAACTTTTTTTGTATAAGAAAATTTTTTAAGTGGGTGAGTAGTTACATTACAGTTAAGAATTTATTTCATTAAATTCTTTAAATACTCAACACTTTGCTTTCTTACCTTTTCTTGCTTTAAGATGTTTGAGCTAAGCAGGTCTCTTAATTCTAAATAAAGATCAATAGACGTTAAGATAGAATTAAATATTGAATCAATTTCAAAACTTGGATAAGTGTTTTTTAATTTTTCTAGATCAGTATCGGAAAGAAAAAAATCTAGTTTTCTAACACCTCTAGGATCTTTTTTATATTTTAGATGTAGCATTGGACCTAAAACATTAGATCTTAAAAATGCAAGAAAGTCTATTGATTCAAACAATTCCCTTCTTCCCAGTTTTGTAGCAGCATAATGAATCCAAACCCAAAACCTATCTTCAATCCATTGAAGTTCTACTTTTGGCCAATGGGATGGAAACTTAGAATAGATATCTGGAATTAGACTTAACTTATCATATAGGATTTTAGGATCTTCTACTCTATCATTAAAATCTTCAAGTTTTACAAATTTTATATCAACATGAAGTAATGGTGAATCATAGAGACAAATCAATAATCTTTTTTCTCCAACATGCTCACCCGTAAAACCTACAAGAAGTTCTCCAATTCCACTTGCAAATTGAATCATATCTTTTGGTTCAAATATTATATCATTTTCAGTAATGAGTACAATATCTAAATCAGAAAATTCATCAAGTTCTCCTGAAATTGATGAGCCTGCAATACAAACTGCCAAAAATCGATTATCATTCTGAACTTCTTTGACTAAACTATCTATATAGGATTGAAATTTTTCCATTTATTATTCTCACTAGAATGTTTGTTTCCATGATAAGATTGAAACAAAATAAGTCTATGAATTTAGATTAATGATCATTTCACTAATAGATCATTTTTTTTTAATGATTATTTCTTAACTAGTATTAAAAATACTAAATTTTTGTTTACAATAAAATAATACTCTTTAACTTTGTACAAAATTTATTGATTCATTTCTGGAGGAGATATGATAAAAAAAATTTCACTAACCATTGTTGGTCTAATTGCAGGTTTTTTGATTTATGTCGCAACTAAACCAAACAGTTTTAAGGTTGAGAGATCCATTGTCATCAATGCAGACTCAACAAAGATCCTAGCCCAATTGAATGATTTTCAAGAATGGTACAAATGGTCACCATGGGACAAGCTAGACCCAAACTTAAAACGTAAGTATAGTGGTGAAAAAGTTGGAAAAGGAACAATCTATGAATGGGAAGGAAACAGTGATGTAGGAAAAGGCAGAATGGAAATCATTGAATCCACTCCTACTGAGGTTAAAATCAAATTAGATTTCATTGAACCTATGGAAGCAAACAACTTAACAGTCTTCACATTGGTGCCAGAAAACAATGGAACTAAGTTAGTTTGGACAATGACTGGTCCAAGTCCTTTCTCATCCAAACTCTTTGATACCTTTATGAACTTTGACAAGATGATTGGAAAAGACTTTGAAAATGGACTTCAGAATTTGAAGGCTACTGCAGAAAAATAATTTTTTAACCTAGATTCATCCAAGCTATCGAATTTGTTTTCTAGTTGCTTGGGTGATTTCTAGACTTTGTTTGTTTTGAGTATAGACAATCATTGTTAAATCATCCAAATTTTCTTCTAATCCTTTCAGAGAAATGCTTAGCTTACCTTTATCCTTTGCATCCAGAGTTACCAATTTCCTAACCACAGATTCATGTTTCAGTAACTCACCTGCATTTTCTCCCTTAGTAACTTTAGAAATAATTTTTTTCTGAACAATTGCAAAATGAATCCACTCTTCTCCTAAACTACAATTAATCTTATAATCTGTTTCAATATTAGATCCAACTAAATTAGAATTAACTAATATAGATTGAAATGTCTTTATAGCCATTTCCCTTTCCATTTCTTTTAGAATATGTGTTCTATTGGAACCAACAAAATCTTTCTTTCCATTCAGATAGAGTTGGGGAGTATAGATACTAGAAAATAATTTCTTAGCAGCATAAAAATTTTGTCTTTCCGTAAATTGTTTTTGAGCATAAGGATCTTTCCATCCTAGATAGTCCCAGTAAGTTACGTGGAATTCTAAAGGAAAAATATTCTTAGTATCTTTACTAGAAAGCTCATTCAAAAATTTTTCAGCACTTGGGCAACTTGAACATCCTTCTGAGGTGAATAATTCGAGAACAGTAAATCTTTCTTTTTCCTCTTTACATTCTTCAGAGAAGAGAAATTGGGAACAAAGGATTAAGAGTAGAATAAATTTCATAGTAATAATTTCGCTAAATAGATTTATTAGTTACAAGATTAAGATTAAAGTAATCGATAAGACTAAAAAAATTTATGCGCGGCAGCCGGGCTTTCTGCTTAAGTCAAAAAAATTCTCACTTCGAGAGCCTCAGTGACCAAAATTTTTTAACCATTGAAAGCCAATAGCAATCATGCGGGAGGCTTGCAGATACAAAATTTCTTACAGAAATTTTGGGCATATCGCCTCTATCCCTGCCAAGTTTGTTAGCTCCCACGTTCTAGTGGGGTTTTTACAAAAAATTCTACTAAATCTAAGCCGTTGAAAAATCGAATCTTAGAGCTAAACGAATAGTTCTTGGCTAATGCTAAGGATCTTTTCACCATTCTATAAAATTGAATTGCATTGGTCTCATCAAACGATAGTATGTATGCAAATAATAACGACATGGATATCCTTAAAAAATTTGCTAGGGTTTTTAATCTCAAATAGTCACGGGAAAAGACTCGTATCGTTTGTATCTTGTAGTTCTCTGCCTCCACCTCCGACTCAGGTGCCTTTACCTGATATTTGGTTTTCATATTTGCATTGGGCTTCAAAATCATTCCCGACCAACTCGCTGTTTCATATCTATCCAATAATTCCTGCATTGCCTTAGCGTGTGTCTTACATCTAACAAGCTTTCTTCGGAATAGTCTGCGTGCGTTAGTTCCCATGTTGAGT
>JANRLP010000075.1:0-12092 GCA_033762425.1 Leptospiraceae bacterium | reverse complement strand
GTTTATAAAATAAAAAACCCGCTATTGAAGCGGGTTTAGGTTTTGAAATGATATATATATATCCCCAAAAGAATTCCGAATTAGGATTTCTTCTTGGAAGCTGATTTTTTTTTAGCAGCTGATTTTTTCTTTGCTGCGGCTTTCTTTTTAGCAACCATTGATTCCCTCCTGTTAGATTTAAATCGAAGTCTTTTAGGAGAAGAAATTCGATTTACTTTTGTGACATAATTTATATGTCCACTGAATCTTGTAAAGCATTTTATAAAATTTTATAAAATATTTTCTTGATCCATTTATACAATCGGAAGATATGAGCAATTTCTTCTAAATAATTCATGATAGTTTAAAGAATAACTGATTGATAAGATAAAACTATAAGACTTGATGGAGTAATTATGTTTATGAATCGAGAAAAGTTATTATCATTTATTTTTTCATCACTTCTACTTATCATTATCAATAGTTTTTTTATCTATTGTTGTTATTTCTTATTGAATCAATATGATAATGAGTGTATTAATAAAGAATTTTTAACATGGGACCCTGAATTAAGATATATAATCACATTAAAACTCATGAACTTTGCTAAAGAAGGTAAGGTTTTTCATATTCTTGGTGTATTTTTTGATTCACCTCACTGGCCTTCACTAAGAAATCTCATCGAAATGATTGTTTTTTTTATTACTAAGCCTTCTCCATTCATTGATACAATGCTTTCTACAATATTTTATCCATTAACATTGATTGGTGTTGGTTATATTTTATATGATTTAAAGACTTCCATACTATTTGCTTCATTAACTATTACAGGTTTTATCTTAGCATTTCTTCAAGCTGATTCTATTTTGCTGTATTCATTCACGGGAATGTTAGAAGTTCAAGGTGGATTTATTTTTTTACTAACAGTTTATTTTCTTGGAAGGTTCTATGTAGATAGCTTTCATGATAAAGAACACCATTGGATTAGAAAAGTATTCATCATTTGTATTCTTCTACACCAAACTAAGTATCCCTATGGTTATATGTTAGTGCTTTCCATTATAGTTTTTCATGGTTTATTCTTCTTTAAAGAATCTTTTGCATATGTTAAGGACTATTTTAATCAGAGAGTTAGAACTATTTATTCAAATCCATTTCTGATTCTTGCTATTGTTTGTTTAATTGGGGCATTTTTACCCGCTAGCATATTGAAAGGAAAGATTCCTGGCTATTTCCGATTTGCTGTAGTTCTTTTTTTGACATTAGATTTGATTTATCATTTCTATAAGATAGAAAGAAACTCTTCAAATTTTAGAATAATATTCATACTAAAGACGATAATTTTTCCAATTCTAATTTGGATGCTTTTGCAACCTGATCGATTTGGAAGCTATGCAGGCCAGATAACTCATGTTGAATCTCAAGGAGGGAACCCTGGAGAGGCTGTAGAGAAGAATTTAGACTACTTCCTACTCTTTATATCAGAGTTTATAACAACAGGTTTTAGAGAGTTTCATTTAGGGTATTTATTCTTTGTATCAGCACTTGTTATTTTTTGTAGTGGGCTTTGGAAGTTTATAAAAGAGAAGTCTTTCACTCAAAGTTTTCTTTGGTCTAGTCTTTGCTTACTTACAATTCTTGAATTGAGTTTATTTACAACGAATAGACTCTCTAGGCATATCTTTCATCTATTTCCAGCATTGATTCTACTTCCGTTTCTATTTATTTGGGAGTCTAAACAGAATTTGATTTTGAAAAATTCTCTTGCGATTTTTTTGATATTAGCAATTAGTTTTCCATTTTTGTTATCTCCACTTAAATCATTGAGTGAGACTGAGGTTTGTTATACTGGATATAATACAAATGATTATAAAACACCTAAATGGATGGAATCTAAAGCAAATATACTTATGAATACGAATGCATATGTTTATAATGAAATGAGTCCATTGCATGTGAATAAAGCAGATGTAGAGTATCTTTTTCAAAGAGAAGCCTTTAAAAAAAATCTAAAACTGATATTTGATCCAAAGCGACTCAAAGTATCTGATCAGAAATTCAAAGAGATTTGGATAGTTGGTGAAAAATGTGCAAATTCAACAAGATTAAATGAAGCTTCACAATTTTGGAAAACAGAAGGCTTTAGCTTGGAGAATCCAAAGCTTGTTGAATCAGACATAGGTTGTATTCAGATTTATTCAAAAGAATAATATGACCCTACTGCTATAAGATAAAAATCATTTGAATTGAAGATGCAAAATAAAATTCTGGACTGGGGTATAGATGAGTAATAAAATTTTAATTCAACTTTTGGATGGAACAAAGAAAGAAGCAACTAAGGGAATGACAATCATAGAGTTTGTTGCTACGATTAGCCCTTCTCTAGCTAAAAAAGCAATTGGTGCTAACTTAAATAGTAAAGAGGTTGATGTAACGATTACTTTAGAAGAGGATTCAACTCTAGAAATTTTTACTTATGATTCAAAACAAGGAAAAGAAATCTTTCACCACTCAAGTGCTCACCTTCTTGGTCAAGCAGTTCAAAGACTTTATCCTAAAGCTCTACTTACTGTAGGTCCTGTAATTGAATCAGGTCCAGGATTTTTTTACTATGATATTGATTTTGGCGATGAAAAAGTTACTCAAGATGATTTAAAAAAAATTGAATCAGAAATGGAAAAAATTGTCAAAGAGAATTTGAACGTTAGGCGTGAGGTTCTAGAGAAACAAGATGCACTAAAAAAATTCCAAGAAATGGGTGAGAAGTATAAGGTTGAGCTTATAACTGGTTTTGAATCTAACACTGTAACCTTATATTACCAAGGAGAATGGTTTGATCTTTGTAGAGGACCACATATTCCAAATACTGGACTCATCAAGTTTTTTAAACTGACAGCACTTTCGGGAGCGTATTGGAAAGCTGATAGCAATAATAAAATGTTGCAAAGGATCTATGGAGTCTCTTTTCAGACTAAAAAAGAACTAGATGATTATGTATTCATGATCGAAGAGTCCAAGAAAAGAGATCATAGAAAATTAGGTGCCGAATTAGAATTGTTTACAACTTCTGAAAAGATTGGTCCAGGACTTATTCTCTGGCTTCCTAGAGGAAATAAAATCAAAGAAGAACTAGAACATTGGGGCAAAGAAACAGAAGAAGAAAAGGGATACTCTCGCGTTACGACACCAGTGCTCACTAAAGAATCACTTTTTTATACATCAGAGCATTTACCTCATTATAAAGAGAGTATGTTTCCACCAATGCAGATGGATAATGAAAATTATTACATAAAACCAATGAATTGTCCTTTTCATCATACAATCTTTGCGGATAGAACTAGAAGCTATCGAGAACTTCCTCTTAGAATTGCTGAATATGGACTTTGTCATAGATACGAAGACTCTGGAACTTTGTTTGGGCTTATGAGAGTTCGTGGAATGTCAATGAATGATGCTCATATCTATTGTGCTGAGGATCAGGCTGTAGAAGAATTTAAAGAAGTAATCAAACTTCATGAATACTACTATAAGACTTTGGGTATAAAAGATTATTACATGGTTTTATCTCTTCGAGATCCAGAAAATAAAAAGTATCATGGTGAAGAAGAAATGTGGGCAAAAGCTGAGTCACTCACAAGAAAAGCTATGGAAGAATCGGGCGTTAGGTATGTTGTCGAAAATGATGGAGCTGCATTTTATGGTCCTAAAATGGATTTTCAAATCAAGAGTTCGATAGGAAGAGAATTTACTGCAAGTACTTGTCAACTAGATTTATTCATGCCAATGAAATTTGACTTAAAGTATATTGACCGCGACGGTCAAACAAAAAGACCAGTATGCATCCATAGAAGCCCATTAGGAACTCATGAAAGATTTATTGGTTTTCTTATAGAACATTTTGCTGGTGCATTTCCAGTTTGGCTCGCTCCTGAACAAGTTAGAATTTTGCCTGTGAGTGAAAACTATCTTGAGTATGCTGAAAAAGTATTTAAAGAAATCAAACATGAAAAGATTAGAGTTCATCTAGATGAACCGAATGATACTCTTGGAAAAAGAATCAGAAACGCTGAGCAAATGAAAATTCCATACATACTTGTTGTTGGTGAAAAGGAAAAACAATCTGATTCAGTCAATGTTCGTAATTACTATACAAAAGAACAGAAAGTAGAAACCACGAAAGAATTTGTTTTGAGAGTACAGGATGAGATTAAAACAAAAAAGCTTCCTTAAAAGGAATGATTGAATCTGAAGTCAAAATTGATGTTGTTGAAAGTTCCTGAACTTGCATTTGCATTGAACGAATTCGGCGAATAAGGTGTTGGTGAGAGGTTCCATTCAAAACTTGTTTTTGATTTTTTCGTTATTGGAGCTCCGGGTGAATTTCTGTAAATGTCCCAAGCATGAAATACATAGAGAAGAGCAAGAGCTCCACCAGCTATGCTCATATTTCTTTGGTGAGCTTCAAATTCAGGATTTGAGCCATATCCATTGACAACAATGACTGTGTTTCCAACAGGAATATAGTCCACATCTTTTTTTAAAGCTTCATTTGCAGCATTATATTCATAAGGGATTGCAGCCACCAAGCCTACAAATAAGAACATCATTCCAGCACCCTTCCAACGATTCTGTGGAAACTGTACGAGCCCAGGAATTGTATATTTTAATAATGGAGCAATTCTGAATGGTTCAGGATTTTCCCAATAAACTTCAGTGATATCTGATTCTTTTACTATGACCTTTCCACTCTCTTTAGTGTTTATCTGGATTATCCCTTCTGAGGCTTTTGAATCATGAACAATACCTTTGATTTGAGCTTTGTTATTGGAAGTTATTCTAATCATGATCCCTTTTCCAAAAATCCCAAGTATCTTGATATTTCCCGACCTACGAATTGTGACAGATCTGACTTTTTCTGTTGGAAGTTCAGTTTTATCCAAGCTCCCATCTTCACTCGCAAGAATTAGCTTTTTTTGGTCTAAAAGTTGGATAGTTGATTCACAGTTTTCATCACCAATTACTCCCCTCAGGCTATAACAAAAGCTTGCAATTCCATAGCCTACATCTAATTTTTTTAACTGAGAAAGTGGAAAACTTAGGCTTTTGCCCTCAGAACGAAAGAAAATCCTTCCATTCTCCTGTTTTAGGAACTTGCCCTGATAAGTTTCTCCAGAATTTAATAAAATCACATCAGAAAAAAGGGCAGTTTGCATAAAAAACAGAATGACAAAGAAAAGTGTCTTCATTTAACTAATTAGAAGGTAAGGACGATATTTTTATTAATACAAAATGCTGTCAGGTAACTTTTTTTCAATTGAGATCCCAAGTTAAATGCCCACACTCATAGAAAAATTACAGATTTCCCGTTCCTTAAGAGTACAAATCGGTATTTTGTACTCATTACTTGCTATTGTAAACATTTTATTTTTCTCCATAATGATCTTTGAAAACCAGACTGAACTTTTAGTCAAAAACTTCAACTACCAGTCTGTAAATTTTGTAATTTCAGTCATTGATGATACTAAAGAAAAAATCATAACAAATGAAAAAACACCCGAATTGGAGAAATTTTTTGAATCTCTCAGATTTCATGAAATACAGAATTTTTTGATCTTTGATACTTCAGGAAATTTGATCCATTCACAGACTCCAACAGAAAAATTAATTGTATCTAAAGAAATCTTGGATAAAGCCAAATCCATCTCTGATGTAAACTCTGTATTCACTTCCAAATATAAACTAGATCTTGATGAGAAAGATTTTTCAATCAAAATTCTAATACCAATGAAGGGTGAAGAAGAAAAAACATATTTTCTTTATACACACCTAAGTATTAAAAATATTCAAGATAGATTGCTTAAGTTATACTATCAGATTGCAATTGCTTTTATCTGGGGATTAGTTACTCACCTTCTATTTGCTCTCTATATCAATAGGGCGATATTCAGAAGAGTAAACTTACTTAGAAATGCAACCGATCTAATGGCATCTGGAGATTTAAAATCTAGAGCCACTTGGGTTATGGATAGAAAAGACGAGCTAGACTCTCTTGGTTCAGCTTTTAATGGAATGGCTTCAAAGATTGAAGAGACAATTGAAACTATTTCAAAACTCAATGAAGAGATTCAGAAAGAGTTAAAGATCGGTAAAGAAGTTCAAGAAATGTTTTTGCCTCTCAACAAAAAGTTCAAAGACTTTAAAATTGCAACTTTTTATAGACCAATGAGAGAAGTATCTGGGGATATTTATCATTTTTATAGATTCAAATCTGCTAAAACAAATAAAAGAGCTTATAGTGGTTTCTTCTTTGCAGACGCATCAGGTCATGGTGTTTCTGCTGCTTTGGTTACAACTGTAACTTTGCTTTCAATTGAAAATATAATCAGTAAGTCAATTCGTCCTAATTATATCATTCAACAACTAGCAAATATCATTGGGAATCGTTTTCAGTCTTCCTTCTTTGCTACTGGAGTATTTTTCTTAGTGAATGATAAGGGTAAGATCATTTGTAGCAATGCTGGTCATAACGCACCAATTTGTTTTAGACCTTCAACTGGAGAAATGTTTTTCTTTAAGAGTTGTGGACCTCCTTTAGGAATGGCAGATGATTTTGATTATAAGGTGTTAAAAGCTAATACTAGGACTGGAGATAAATTATTTATTTATTCAGATGGATTAACTGAATCACCCGGAAAAAATGAAGAACAGTTTGGTGAAGATAGAGTAATAAACTTGCTTAAAGCAAATATGGATAAACCGAATAAAGAAATTTTAGATATTATCTGGAATGAATTAGATGCGTTTGCTATTGATTATAGGGATGATGTTTCGATGATTCTGATTGAAATTCCTTAGTCTTCTTTTGAGCTGTTAAGAATCTGATTCGTTGACTCTCTATCCTTTAAGATTTTCCCCGACCAAGAAAAAGTATGAAAAAAAGTTTTTTCTATTTTAGAAGACTTTTTTAATAACAAAATTGAATCATAACAATTAGTCATTTCAAAATCATGATCACAACCTAAGAAATGATAGTTTTCATGAATTAAAACTCTGGAAGGAGTTCCTAATAAGATAATATTTGGAGTTAGATAGTCAGCATAAATCATCCCTCGAGTATGAGTATTGGTTTCTACTGCTCCTAAAATTTCAGGAAGAGGAATCGCTAAAATAAAATCAAAAATACTTCTACTAACAAAAGCCATAATTCTATCACAAGGTTTTTCTAGTTTTATCATCTCTACATCTCGAATGATCCCCCCTGTCCAGAAAGAAGGTCTAACCCATGGTCTTTGCCAACCAACTTTGAGATTAATATTATAAAGTTTCAGTTCTTCTTTTAGATCGGAAACTATTGATTCTACTCTTGAATCAGAAATTCCTGAATCTTGTAGAATACAAATTGTATAGTCTAGTTCAGCTCCAAAATTAAGTTTTGAATAGCTGGAATTATTGTGAAAACCAATTGTGGTACAGTTTAATAAGCAAAGAATGAAAACTTGTAATAAAAACTTCATGTGAAGAATGGATTGGTTCTTTTTTCTCTGTATATCTTGGTTTCTTCACCATGTCCAGGAATTACTATTGTTTCATCTTCAAGAGTGAATAACCTATTTTCGATAGATGTTATTATCTGATCATAGTTTCCACCCCAAAGATCAGTCCTGCCAATGCTTCCTGAAAAAAGAGTATCTCCTGAAAATAGTATCGAGCCATGAGAGTGGTTTAGGTGAAAACAAATCGAACCCGGAGTATGCCCTGGAGTGAATAAGACTTTCAATTTTTCTTTTCCTAGAGTTAGTTCTTCTTCATCCTGTAAAAAATGTGAAATTTCTTTGATTTCTTGATTTGGATAGTTGATTCCAAAGAAAGCACATTGCTTAGCAAGGTTTTCATAAAGAAATAGATCATTTTTATGCAAACAAACTTTTGACTCTGGGAAATGATTTGCCATTGGATTTGTTGCAAGACAGTGATCAAAATGAGCATGAGTATGAACGATATGCGATAGACGGAGTCCTAGTTTATGAAAACGTTCCAAAATTTTTTTTTCATCTCCACCCGGATCCACTAAGATAGCATCCTTTGTTTCTTCAGAATATACTATTGAACAATTGCAACCAAGAGGATAGACTGGAAAAGTTTCAATCTTAATCATTTATTTAACAGGTTTTAGCCATTCTTGTGTGAATCCAATTCTGTGAAAAAAATATTTCAGACTTACACTAAGAACACCTAAGCCATATTTCACACTTCTAGAAAAATTAATCGAGGAAGCCTCAGGGAAGTATTTTGTTGGGCAGGTTACTTCACCGATTTCAAAGCCACAGGAAAAAATTTGAGCGATCATTTGGTTATCAAAAACAAAATCATCCGAATTAACATCATAGTTTACTTTCTGAAGAACTTCTTTAGAGAAAGCTCTATAGCCAGTATGGTACTCAGATAGTTTTTGATTCATGAGTAGATTCTGAGAAAAGGTCAAGCATCTATTAAAGAAGTATTTGTATAATGGCATACCACCATTCAAAGCACCTTTTCCTAAAATTCTTGAACCAAATACAACTGGATATAGTCCTTCTGCAATAATACTAGCCATTGCTGTGATTAGTTTGGGAGTGTATTGATAGTCGGGATGAAGCATTATGACTATGTCAGCATTCAATTCTCTTGCTTTGTTATAGCAAGATTTTTGATTTCCACCATATCCTTTGTTTATTTCATGAACTATGATATGATTAATACCAATTCTTTTTGCTTCCTTGACCGTTTCATCCTTACTTTTATCATCGACTAGGATAACTTCATCAACAATATTATGTGGAATCTCTTTATAAGTTTTTTCTAATGTTTTCTCGGCATTATATGCCGGAAGGACTATTACTAATTTTTTCCCTGAAATCATAAGAGTTGTTAACTAGAATAATATCGCAAGGCGATACTACATTCTAACTTCTCCTTTTAAAAAGTCTTCATATGAAACCTTTAGCCCATCTTCTAAATTAAACTTTGGTTTCCAACCAAGGCTTTGTAACTTAGATGTATCAAGAAGTTTTCTAGGAGTTCCATCAGGTTTTGTTGAGTCGAAAATGAGGTCTCCACCATATCCAACTGCTTTCTTGATTGTATTAGCAAGTTCTAATATGCTAACCTCAATTCCACTTCCCACATTAATGGTTTGGTCAGAAAGATATTCATTCATTAAAAAGATGCAAGCATCAGCCAGATCATCTACAAATAGAAATTCACGTTGTGGCTTGCCTGTTCCCCAGATTACTACTTCTTTAGCTTGGTTTACTTTTGCTTCATGAATTCTTCTGATTAAAGCAGGAATCACATGAGAATTCATAGCATTATAATTATCTCCAAAACCATAAAGATTCGTTGGCATAGCAGAGATAAAATTTGTATGATATTGCTTGTTATAGAATTCACACATTTTGACACCTGCAATTTTTGCAATTGCATAGGCTTCATTAGTGGGTTCTAATTTCCCACTCAATAAATAGTCTTCTTTAATAGGTTGCTCTGCAAACTTAGGATAGATACAGGATGAACCTAAAAACAATAATTTTTTGACTCTATGCACATAAGATGAGTGAATGAGATTATTTTGAATTTGTAGGTTATTATAAATAAAATCTGCGGGATAGGTATTGTTGGCATAAATCCCACCAACTTTTGCTGCTGATATAAAAACATAATGAGGTCTTTCTGACTTAAAAAAATGCTCTACATCAGCTTGTCTGATTAGGTTTAACTCTTCTGAACTGTGTCCCATCACATCAGTGAAACCCATTTCTTTCAGCTTTCTTGCAATCGCTGAACCAACCATCCCATAAATTCCAGCTACATAAATTCTAGCGTTCTTTTCCATACAACCTATTTTGAATGGAATATTATTTTAACAACCTGAAAAAAGCAAAAATTCATTAACTAGATTCAGGCTAAGTTTTTTTATAAATCATTCTTGATCTAATAAAAAAACTTAGTAATAGAAAATCATCTAAACTTCTCTAAAAGTAACTCCAATGGAATCAAGTCTTTTGATTAGATTTTCTCCTAAAATGGTAGCAGGAGTAACAACTCCATAGGTTTCTGGGATCGGATCGTGTAATAGGGTTAAGGCAGCTTCACTTAGAATCTTTGCTGTGTCTCCATAACCAGGATCACCGCCTCTTACTTCTGTTCTAACTGTTTTTGACTTGGACTTTCCAACAAAACTCAAACAAAAGGAATTACTTTGGCGTTGAATCTCGTCTGGACCGTCTCCAGGTTTTTTTATGCTAAGGAGCCAATTTTTAGTTATTTCTAATTGAGCAAGAGCAAAAATTGTTCCTACTGCAAAAGCACCACCAACTAACGTTAGAATTGAGCCGATACCGGCATAATGACCATAACTAAACTCAGGACCATAAGACTCCAAAGCTGCAGCTGATCTTAGTACCACTTCAATATCCACAAAAGGAAGGGGCGCCCCAAATGTTCCAGTTTCATTTCTATATCTCATTTGAAAAGGAATTGGGAAAATTTTTCTCGAAATTGAACTTGATGCAATTCTAGAATAAGACTCTTTTTGTCTTAAATATTCAGAAAAATTCATAAATCCAATTGCTGAATGCCAAGTACCACCTGAAACAGAATTCCATTGACTCATTGCAGAAGGGATTGAACTGGTTACTGTTACAAAACATTCTACTTCTTTTGGCTCATTTGGAGGAAGTTTGCTTACTGTAAAAAATGTTCCAAGATCAGCAGGAATCGAATCAAATCCACAGCAGTTTAAAATTCTTACCTTTTCTTGTTTTGCTTTCTCATGGTATCGTTTAATGATAGTATCAACAAAACCACCTTCTCCTGTCAAATCTAGATAATCAGCCTTACCTTCAATACAAGCTTTCACAACATCTTCCCCATACTTTAGGTATGGTCCAACTGTAGTAATAACAATTTTACTTGCAAGAGCCATTTCTAAAAGACTGTTATAACTTGTAACATCGGCAATAACGACTCCTACATCTTTACATTCAGGAAATTTTGCCATAATCCTTTTTTTCATAAAATTTAACTTACTATAGTCTCGTCCTGCGATAGCAATTTTGAAAGGTTTGTCTTTCACTTTGGAAGCCAAATAATTTATTGTTAGTTCACCTGTAAAACCTGTAGCACCAAAAACTGTGATATCATACTTTTTCATAGTTTATCCTTTGTTAAAATTCAGAAAGCCTCTTTGGTTAAACCAATCCATATCAATGAATATCTCGAATGAGTTATATAGAGGTTTCTTTTTCATTGCTCTATTATAGCCTTAGAACAGTTTAGATTCTGCCAAGTGAAAAAATTCTAATTAAAAATTATTTACTCATAAATAACTCAGATATCTGTAAGTGAATCCACTCTTCACTTGTGCTTTAACACTTAGCAATGTGCTTGCTACCGAAGTCTATGATTTATTAATTCATTAGCATCTTCTAATATTCTTGCTTATGGAGTATATTTCTTAAATTACAATTTTTGGGTAATTTCAGTTAAATAATATACAATAATTACTTTGGATGGATGATTTTTTGTGATAATTACTTAATGGTATTGTAATCAAATGAATACTATTACTTCATATTTAATACTATTGTAACTCAAAGAAATGAGTTTTGAATTGAGAAAAAATAGAATAAATTTTACATTTTCAAAAACTTGTTTTTAAGAAAACAATAAGGAAAGTCAGATGAGTAAAAAAATATCCTTAGTACTATTTGTTTATTTTCTCCTAAGTTGGGTGAATTGTAAACCAGAAGGTGTTAGTAATTCCAGTAGGCATAAATATGCATTGATGAGCTTAGCTTTGCTTGGGGAAGAAAGCAACTTAAGTAAAAATGAAAACTTTGGTAATACTAGAGCATTGACTGCAACACTTACTTCTACTACAAGAAACAGTTTTGTTATCTCTGAGATAGCTAATGCAAATAGTTTCATTATTATACCCATTTTCAAAATGAATTGCGGATTTTACAAGTCTCCATAACTAATGTTGGTTTCTTGATGTAAAATCTTATTGCCCTACAAATCCGATTGTATAATTCTTTTGGAGACTTAGCTACAAAGTCGGAAAAAAAATC
>JANRLP010000074.1:0-33890 GCA_033762425.1 Leptospiraceae bacterium | reverse complement strand
ATATTGTTGATTCCGCCTCTGATACTAAAAATTTCATTGATATTCCAAGTAAAAGAAATATCAGAAATTTTATAACCATCTAACTTACCATTCTGACCATTGGTTGTAAAGGAACTAAGTCTAGTTCCATTTCCAGTAATATTTGCTTGAAGCGGATGTTCTGTATTGGTAGCATCAGTATATATGGATGCTATTTGAGAGTTCTGAATAGTAACAGAGAAAATGCCTTTCAATGTATATGTTACTCCAAGTCTAGTCACTCTATCGGGAGCATTCTCAACTCTATTGCCAACAATTCCTAAATCCTTGAAGCTTCCATTATCGGGAAGTAGAATTCTTCCACTAGAGTTTCCTGTGATAGAAGCCAACTCAGGGTTTGAAATTTCAATGGGGATTGTTGTTCTAACATACTTAGCCTTTACTTGTGCATAGGAAACAAATCCCGAGATATTCCCCCATCTAGATTTTTCAAAAAAATGAGCAATAGGATCATATTCTAAATATGCTTCGACTCCCCTACTAAGACTATCCCCAGCGTTAGTTCTATAATTCGGTCCTGTAACTGTTGATCCATCTGTTATTGTTTGAAAAGGAACATAGATATCAGTCCTTCTATTAAATGGGATTACTCCAACTCTATTATTGTATTTAAGTTCAAAAACACCTAGATCAAAGTTTAAGAAGTTAGAAACAGTCCCTCTATACCCAAAATCAGCGTTATATCCATTTTGATTTTTTAGGTTTGGATCAAAGAAATCAACTGAGGTTCCTGGGGCATACAACTCTTGGTATAAAACTGGTCTGAATGCTTGAGTATAGTTTGCATAGACGTTAGTTTCTTTGTAAACTTTGTATTGAGTTCCGATGCCTCCTAAGATGACTTGATTTTGAATGTTCTGAGGAATTGCAATATTAAATGGAGTAGTTCTTCCATCTAAGCTAATTGGGGTTGCAGTTCTACTTCGATTATCTAATCCTCTATGGCCTGATACATCTCCTCCAATTACTTCATATCTAACTCCTGGAGCAATACTCCATTTTTCTGTTATCTTAAATAAATGTTCATAGAATGCAGCATAATTCACTGTTCTAAATTTTAAATCTGCATTTCGCACAACGAAGTCACCAATTCGATTTGTTTCGTGAAGTGTAAAATCAGAACCTCTTGTTCCATTTGAATTTCTGATTCTATCTGTATTTCCAATGAAGTGTCTAACACCAAAAGAAGAACTATGTTCAATCCCTAAGAATTTATAGGAAGTTATAAATCTTGCTTCTCCACCATAATTTCTATAAAAGTCTCTATCAATTTGTCTTGGACTAAATGCATCTTCCATTTCAAATCCTGTTGTTCTACCTGTGGTTAGTCTAGTCACATCTGGACTAGTCACTGAAGAAAGATTTCCCACTGAATTTCTTTCCCCTTGTAAACCAAAAATCTTTAATGTAGCTTTAGTCTTTTCACTAAAATCATAGTCTGCAGTAAAAACGGGAAGGTTCCATGGAGCTGAAAACCAATTTCTAGATCTATTAGATTGTCTAGGATTTACTTCCATAGGAAGACCAGTAACTTGTTCTCTAGATGAAGTCATTACAGGATCGTACATGAATTGTCCATCTTGAAGTCCCGCAGCCTGTCGACTAACGTACTGTGAACGAGTATATTCAATTCCTAGCTTTAATTTTTCTGTTGCTTGATAGCTTAAATTCACAAAACCAGTTTGAGTTCTATACTCAGAATTTTTTCTCCAAGAGTCAGCACTTCTATGATGGTAGGAAACAAAATAGCTAAATTTTCCAACTGTTCCACCAACAGAATTATAGGAATTGAACAAATTATAGGAACCACCTGTTTGTCTTGTTTCAACTGCAAATGGTCTATTCTTATCTGCTTTTTTCATAATATAGTTTAACATTCCACCAAATTGAGGACCATATTGAAGAGCACCAGCACCTCTAACTACTTCAATCCTTTCTACTCCCTCAAGCGGAGGTGTATAATATGCCTCGGGATATCCAAATGCATCGGAGGATATATCATAACCATTTTGCCTAACGTTAAATTCCCAAGCTCTATTGGGACTTAATCCTCTTGTGCCAATTGCTGTTTGAATTCCCGAACCATCATTTTCCCAAACAACAACTCCAGGAATTTTACCATATACCTGCCTGTTGTTATTAGTGGTATAGTTCACATTGAGTTTCGTTAAATCCAAAACCTCATTTTTTTTTCCCGACATGATAGAAGTGCCTTCAATCTCTTTCATATGAGTGATACCAGAAAAGGAACGATCTCCTTTAATTTGAATGCCTTCACTAGAGACTTGCTTACTATTAGTTTTTGGCTCTTCAATAACACTTGGATTCGGTTTATTTTCTGGTGGCGTAGTTTGAGCATTCAGAGCCCCCACAATCAGCAATAAGTATAGTATCTTCATTCGTCCCTTCATAATTGATTCTGAGAATTAAAATCAATAAAACAATCATTTTTGAAAAGCAATGAAGTCAATGAATAATTGTTAAATCGGTTAGAAAATTCAGCAATTCTATTAGCAACCTATTCGATAGAAAATTCTGAATTTTGAGTGTAGTTTAACGTGAGTTCGATTTAAGAAGAAAAGATAATAGGATTATACATTTTGGCAGCAGCGGGGCTTTCCTGAGCGTTAGCTACCGCGTTCAGCGTGAATACTAACACTCCTTATTTGTATGAGTTTTCCTGTAATAGTTCTGGCATCTTGTATTAGTAGTGCATTATCTGATCGTGTTTGATTCAACGTTTTCGCTTTGATTGAGAAAATTGCCTTTAGGCGTAAAGACTTTTTGTGTGTTCGCGAAACAAACAATTATTACAAAATAAATTATTGAATGAGTAATAGTTATTACATAGTCAAGAAATTTCATAAAAACAGTTATTACAAAATAATTTATTTAAAGGTTAATAGTTATTACAAAACACAAACCACGGAAAAGCTTCTACAACTAGGACAAAGCTCCCCAACTAGAGCAACTAGAGAAGAGTTAGCAATACAAGGAACAATTCATACAACAACATTCAACCACACCGAAACTCTAATATGTAAACAACAAAACCTGCGTCCCAGATCGAAGCGGGGTCAATAAATTTCGGTCACTGAGTAGCCGCAACTTTTTGCTGCGTATTGAAGTGAAATTTATTGACCGAAGCGAGAGCTGGAAAAGACGCCCAAAAATTATTAAGTGAGTTCGATATAAGAAAACGTGGAAATAATTACGAATCTGCTAAAGGTGTCCTCAGAGATAAAATCCTTATACCGAACTTACGTTAGTTTAATGAAAATTTCAATTGCAGCTCGTGACTATCGTATAGTCTCATCTAGCAACTTACTTTTTCGTTTCCAGCAGGCACTTGCAATCTCGCTCCATAGGGTCGCTGCGATTTATTATTGAATGCTAGTTTTCAGAAAAAACTTGAAGAGGAGGATATTTTATGAACTATAAAAATGATAAAGAAGCAAATAAGATGTTAAAGAAAAATAAAATTAATGATATAAAAAATAAGAGCAGGAAAAGGATTCAAAAAAAGAAAAAAATTTAAAAAATTTGAAATGAAATTGATAGATAAACCACTTGACCTGCAATGAATAAATGAAAATATTATTAGAAAAGCTTTTCCATTTAATTGTGTTAAGATCAAACGAATCAATGAATAAAATAAAAATTATACTAATGATTATTCTTGCTTTAAGCAATTTTTCTTGCATTTCGAAACAAAATATTAGCATCACCCAAGGAAAAGCTTATGAAAAAAAATCAAAATTCATATTAACTAATAGCTATTATTGGACTTCAGGTTATGAAATTGATGAAAATCAAATTTGCTCAGGAAATCAGAGATTGCTACATTTAAGTATAACTGGTGAACCTTTTTCATGCATTTACTCCTTAACGTTAATCTGTATTTATAAAATTGATTTTTATTGTGGAGAAAAAGATTGAAGCATTTATCTTTTATCGTTTTAATTTTCTTTAGTATTAATTGCGTAAGTTCAATGAAAATTATCAAGATATATTCAAAAAAAAATAACAACAGAATCCAAAATCCAAAAGAAGGTAAAATATTTAAGAAAGAGATTTCTTTGGGAGGACTTGATAATAATAAATTTGATAGAAATTATTCATATGAAATTGATTGTGATTGGAATCATTTAGATTGGAAAGAAATTTCGATAGTAAGCTCAGGAGCAATAACAAACCTTGAAGCTATTTGTGAATAAGTTTTTGAAATTTGAGTATTTAATGAAAATACAAAATTTGCTTTTAATTTTTTTGTTTATCTTCTTATTAAACTGTAGAGTAACTCTAGAATACAAACTTTCTCCCGAACCTCCAAAAAAAGAGAATAGCATCAATATAAAACTTCATAGATTTTTTTGGAATAGCATTCCCAATTATATCCTGAAGGAAGAAGAAATCTGTCCAGAAGGAAAAATTACAAAGATTAGTTTTAATGATAAAAATGATTTTTTTTATTATTTTACTTTGGGTCTTTACTCTTTAACAATTTATGAATTTGAATGTGGAGAATGAATTGAAAATCGTGATTTTTATTTTAATTTTAATCAGTAATTGTACAACAAAAATAATAATGAAAAACAAAGTTGAGACTAATATTTCTAAAGATGTAATTCTAATCCCTAAGTTTAAAAGAATTGAAGGATCTGATAGTTCTTATCAATGGGATATAAGTAACTCTTGTCCGAAAGACTTTTCAATAAAAGAAATTTACTTCGATGAATATAAGCCAACAAAAATTCATTGCACTAAAAATTAAAATACTTACTTTTGCAACTACTGAGTATTCAATAAACTTTTTCAAAAAAACAGGTGCCCAATAAACACCTAAGGGTCGCATAACGCTTTAGGAGTTACTTCAACTTCTTATTGTTTTTATGTCTATTTTTGTCACGTTTTGTGTTTTTATGAATAGTATTATACAGAGATTCTTCTAGAGAAATTCCCATTTGGTTGGCAAGACAAATGAGAACAAAAAGAATATCGCCCATTTCTTTAGGGATGGTGGACTCTCTGTCTTTTTTTTTGAAAGATTGTTCGCCGTAAGTTCTTGCCATAAGTCTTGCAAGTTCACCTACTTCTTCAGTGAGAATGGTCATGTTTGTGAGTTCTGAATAATATCGCACACCGAAAGTATTGATCCAATCGTCAACAATTTTTTGTGCATGTGCTAGTGTTAGCACTTTTTCATTGATACTATCGTTTAACGATTTAGTTTTATTTTTCATTGATATACTCTTTCATTTTTTCGGCTAATCTTTCTCCAAGAATTCTGGAGAACATTTTCATTCCATCTTGATTCAAATGAATTGTATCATAACAAAATTCATTACTATCCTTTCCAAGAAAAATATTCTGTAGATCCAGAATTTGAGAATTGGTTCCCTGAATTTTCTTTAGTTCAGTCTCCCAGTAATCCATTCTTTCCTTGGAATAAATTCCGTTCATGGTTGCACTATAGGGAGCAAATACTACTAAGATGGAAATATTCTTTTCTCTAAATTGTGAAAAAATTTTATTTAATCTTTCAAAGTATAATCTTGTTTCTTTAGTTTCAGTTGAACCAGATTTTTTTGTTTCTTCAGCTATATAATTTATTGTTTTTGCACCTAAATCACAGGTTTCAAAGATTGCTTTCTTATGCTCAAAACTTGAATTGGGGTAAGGAGGCTCACCAAATCCTTTGGTCTTAGCCAAACATTCTTCTAAGGATTTGATTTCATAAGAACTAATTTTTTCTTTCTTATCATTTTCATAATCATAAAAGTTTAGATTTGGATTTTTTCGAGTTTTATTGATATGCTTAAATCTTTTATTTGGGTCAGTTAGGAAATCCTTCAAATCCCTACGATAGGCGATCGCCTTAAACAGTATATAACCTAGGTCATCATACTTCAAGTTATATTGAAATTCATTGATTGTATTGATTGCTTCCTTCTTAGGAAACTCTCCTAACATTGCTAGTGTTGGAAGTGTTAGATCTGTTTTAGAAACCCAAGGCATGGTAAACTCAGCTATATATACTAAAAGTTTTACTTTCTGAAAATTCTCTAAAGCTTTCTTTGCCACTAAGTGTTGAACCACTAACTCAGATCCTGGAACTGCAATCGATTGGATTTTTTTACCTGTGAGTTCAATCTTTTCTTGCAAAATTCTAGGGGAAAGTCCTTGGAAAGCGACACTAGTTCCCATCACTAAAATTTCGGGATCGTGTTTCTCTTTCATAGAAATTGTATGATTTAATATTCGATTTACATTCGCTGCATAAGAATTTTTTTTCAAATATGGTTTATATATATCAGTTTCTAAACAAAGATCAAAGAGTAAAAACGCTAATAAAGGTGCTAAGAATGTTTTACCAGAAATAAATTTTTTCCAATCTTTCATGATTAAAATGCGAAGTACATAAATGTACTTGGCTCTGCTCCAAAAATTAAGATCAAAAATATCGCTGTTATATTTGTTATCATGAGTAAATTTCTTTTTTCATGCATAGTCTCTAGATTTCTTTTGGAAAAGAAATAACTTGCAAAAAAACAAATGAATAGCAAAATTCCAAATTCTATATTTCTATAGAGTAAGTCTCCTTTTTCATCTAGGAAAGAAATTTTTGACTGAAAAAGCATAATTTTATGCATTGCAAAACAATCTTTCATTGTCTCAGATCTAAACATCACAAATCCGAAGGATAAACAGAACATAGTGAAAACTCTACAGAATAGATCATAAACAAATCCACCTTTCTCATTTAGTATAACTGAGATTTTAGTAGTTTTGAAAAGTCTTTGCACTGTAATCATCACTCCTTGCCAAACTCCCCAGGAAATAAAATGATAAGCTGCCCCATGCCAAACACCTGCGAAAAACCAAGTGATAAATAAATTTCTATATGTCTTCCACTGCCCTTCTCGGGAACCGCCTAATGGTATAAAAATATAATCTCGAATCCAAGTTGAAAAAGAGATATGCCATTTATTCCAGTGATCCATAATGCTATCTGTGCTCATAGGAAATTGGAAATTAGGATCGAACTTAAAACCAAAAAGTCTTGCGGTTCCAATTGCAATATCAGTATAACCCGCGAAGTCGAAATAAATTTGCCAACCAAATGCTATTGCTCCCGTCCAAACCTCCAATGCATTCATCTGATGATAGTTCTTAAAAACATTATTTACAACTAATGCAAGATTATCAGCAAAAACTAATTTTCTCATAAAGCCAATGAGTATTCTAGAAATTGCAAGTTCAATATCTGCTTGGGTAACGGAAAGTCTAAGATCCAAATCCCTCAGAAAACTTGTAGCCCTAACGATTGGACCCGCAACTAATTGAGGAAAAAAAGCTACATAGAGTGCAAAATCAATGATCGATCTTCTAGCTTCAATCTTTTTAAAGTAAACATCAATTGTATAACTCATGGATTGAAAGGTATAGAATGAAATTCCAACAGGTAAGATTATATCACAAGCATACCTTAAAGTTTTTTCATCTAAGGAACAAGTAATTCCAATGGGAGAATGATAGACTGCAAAATTTGCAAAATTGATAAAACCAATGTCTTGAAAAACTTCAATTAAAAAGTTTGTATATTTAAAAAATGCTAAAAAACCAATATTTCCAACCATAGAAATTGTGAGTGCAATCTTCCTAGTTCTAGAACTAGTATCGGGAAGCGATTGCAACCATAATGCAATAGCATAGTCTAAGATTGTGGAAACTAGGATCAATGCAATAAAATACTTGTTCCAAGCCATATAAAAATAATAACTTGCAAGAAGTAAAAAAATTCTTTGTGCAGTGTTTTTGAGTAAATTTCCAATGATGAGAGTGATTGGAAAAAAAATTAGAAATTCAACTGAATTAAATAACAATTAAAAAACCCTCAAAATTTCGACCTAAACTAATCATCATTTTTTTCTCGAAAGTAATGAATCTAATTCAACTTCAATTTTTCGAGCGGACTCTTTCCAAGACCAAGTCTTTTCAGAAAATTCTCTCACAGAAGTTTTTCTATTTGCAAGTTCTAAAAAGGCTTTTGCCCAATTGGTAGGATTTTTAGTATCCTCAACCAAAATATCTATACTAGGATCTAGAATTTCTCTAAATACAGGAATATCGGTTGCTATACAAATTTTTCTTTCCACCATTGCCTCAAGCAGTGGAAGTCCAAAACCTTCATGAACTGAGGGAAAAAGAAAGAACTTGCAATTTCTATATAAATTGGTTAAAACTTTCTCATCGGGGTTTTCCACAAATTCAATTCCTAATTCACTAAACTCACCATTTTTGAGTTTTTTTGTCAAGGATTCTTCACCCCATCCAAGTCTTCCTGCAAGAACTAATCTGTAAGGATACTCAGGTTGTTTCTCTTTCAATTGAATAAAAGCTTCGATCAAAGTAGTTAAATTTTTTCTAGGTTCTAAGGTTCCTATACTGAATAGATAGTCCTTAAAAATTGGATCCCCAACATTATCTAGATTTCGACTAACGCCAGGATATACTACTCTTAGTTTATAGGTAACAGATTGTCTATATTCAGAAATTTCATTGTAGGTATTTTTAGATAGACAAAAAATTCTATCTGCATTTGCCAAAGTGAATCGGGATAAAACCTTGTGCTGAAGATAGTTAGAAAATGTCATCGTTTCTTTCGCACTAATAAAATTTAGATCGTGATAGTTCACAACTGAAGGTATGTCTAGTCTTCTAAATGGTAAAAGTTGTAGGGTTCCCCAAAATAAATCTATATTGAATTCAGAAAAACTTTTGGGTAAATAAAAATTTAACCAAACAAAACCAAGTCCAGATTGAATCTTTGCTCTTTTGAATTTATATTCAGTGAATAGCGGTTCAAAGACAGGATGAATCTCTTTATTGGAAAAAAGTATGAACTCATATTTATCTGTATCAATTTGTTTTAGAACTTCATAAAGATATCTTGAATTTCCAGTAAGTCCATACGAAAGGGGTCTAGCATCAACGCCTATCGTTTGCTTCATTTATAGATTCCGATTTTTTCAGCGAAGTATTGTAGTAAAGTATTGTTCAACCATCTACCATCCGGAAGTTCATGACTACGTTTTGCTAAGAAAGCAACATGTCCCCCTCCCCGAGTTAGAATTGGACTGATATTAGGAAGCCTTCTCCAATCAATACTTTCAAATAGTGCTGAGGGAACGAGTGGGTCATCGTCTGCATGAACAATAATACCTTGTTGCGGAATGTTATATATATAGTTAATACAAGAACTTGCTTTATAATAATCTATTGCACCCTTGAAACCATTCAATGGACCAGTAAAGAAATCATCATAATCAAACATTGTTTCTGCAGTCATTCCAAGCCTTCTCATTTCAGGTGTTGCTTTAGAATATAATCCTCGTTTGAGTTTATCTCGAAATGAACGTAAGAAAAAATCACAATAGAACTTTCCTTGTTGAGAATCAATGAACTCGCTCCCTTTTTTTAAATCAAATGGTGTTGACACTGCTGAAAAAAATTTCACTTCTTTTCTTACTGCTTCTCCTAAATACTTAAGCACCATGTTTGCGGAAAGAGAGTATCCACAAAGAATTATGTTCTTAGAAATATGATTATATATATAGGAAACTACTGTTCCAAGATCGAGTGAACCTCCTGCATTGTATGGTTTAGAAGCAAGTTCTTCTGCAAATCCACAGGCTCTGAGGTTCATTCTAATCACACCGAATCCTAACCTTAGTGCGGTTTCGGCTAACGTTACTATGTAATGACTGTCTGCTGTTCCTTCCATGCCATGTACAAGAACTAAGTAGTGTCCATTGAATATCACGGGAGACTTTTTATAACTCACTAGTGGTGGATTATGATGAATGCAGAGTTTGTCGGGTAGATCGTCGTCTGTGTTTAAAAAAATATCTTCGTATAAATATTCTGATTTTAGTTTATTCTCGGGAAGAAAAAAAGAACTAAAAATCGTTTGGGAATGTTTATTGGATAGAAAAGCAGTCTTAGCAAAATTTACTACCCGAAAACTTCTTTCCATTCTTCTACCTCTTCTTTGGAAATAAGTTTTTTCTTTTTCAAATAATTAAAAAAATCTTTGAGAGATTTTTCTGATTTTTTTCTAATAACTTCATACTCTTCTGGAAAATTATCTTCTAGAAAAAAATTTAGAAAATCATCTGCTTCATATGCAGTGAAGTCCTCTAGCAAGATTTCTTCTTCTGAGTCGGCAAACAATAGTTGCATATATTCCAAGAGAAGTGCAAAGGTTTCTGATTGTTCTTCATTTTTACTGAAGTCTAAAAAGGAACGGATTGCACTCTCAAGTGAAATTTTTTCCATCAAACAGGAACATGAATGGAATGGCTCAAAATTTGATCTACAATTCCATATGCTACTGCTTCTTCTGAAGTCATGTAATAGTCTCTATCTGTATCTTGAACAATTTTTTCAAAAGGTTGGTTACATGCTTCTGCTAAAATTCTATTCAAGGTCTCTTTAGTTTTTTTGATCTCTTGAGCATGAATTTTTATATCAGTTGCAGGGGCTACAATTTGACCACCAATGCTTGGCTGATGAATCATAACCTTAGCACTAGGATAGATAAATCTTCTTCCTTTTTGGCCCGCACAAAGAAGCAGGGAACCCATAGACGCTGCCATACCCATACACACAGTTGCTACAGGAGAGGAAATGATTCTCATAGTGTCTAAGATTGTCATACCAGCAGTGACTGATCCACCTGGACTATTGATATAAAACGTGATTTCTTTGTTTGGGTCAGTCATTTCCAAATACATAAGTTTACTAACGATTTCTTTTGCTGAGTCATCCATTACAGGACCCCAAAGAAAAATCTTTCTTGCATCCAGAAATTTTTTCTGTATTGGAGCATTTCTAAGCTCTTGGAGAAGTTCTCCACCCTTTTCTTCTTCTTGTTCAGCCATTCTGTTTTCTTTATTAAAAATATCCATAAGTATAACCTAAGTTTTCTACTAGATTAGTAAAGAGGTTTTTTTCAAAACTGATTACTTTTAAGACTCATAGTTTTAGGATTATTTCTTAGCTATTTTAGCTTCCAAGTATTCCAAACCTCTGGTCTATAGCCTAAGGTGGAATCTTTATCAAGAGCAACGATGGGAGTCTTAGTGAACTTAGAGGACTCAAGTAAAACTTCCATGGGATCAAATTTCATATACTTATAATTGCTTGCTTGAAATTCTTTAGACTCTTTGTCAATTAGATCGTTTGGGTTAATATTTCTTGTGACTCGTGTGAGTTCACCTTTAGAAATATTTTTAATGTCTAAGTCGATAAGTTGGAATTTAATATTCCTTTCTTTGAAAAAACGCTCTGCTTTTTTTGTATCTGAACATTTTTTCTTTCCAAAGATCTGCAATCCCATAAATAAACTTTCTCCTTACATTTTTGAATCAGATTTAAGATAATTGTTCTCATCTTTTAAAATAATCCAAAAGAGTAAATGAATAATTAATACAGAAAATAATTGTATTTAACATGAGTTCAATTTTATCTTAGGAGGACAGCTTGAGCACATTAGTAATTTCTTGGGCGTCTTTTCCCGCTCTCAGCTTCAGTCAATAAATTTCGCACTTCGATACAAAAACCCTTTCAGGGTTTTTCATGGTTCGGCATGCTCAACACAGCGCTCAGTGACCGAAATTTATTGACTACGCTTCGATCGGGGACGCAGGTTTGTTGTTTACATATTAGAGTTTCGGTGTGGTTGAATGTTGTTGTGAGTTTTTCTTTGTATCGAAGGCTTCTCTCTGGTCGCTCTAGTTGAATAGCTTCATTAAATTGCGAGGGCTTTTCTGTGGTTGGTGTTTTGTAATAACTATTAACCTGTCAATAAATTATTTTGCAATAACTGTTTTTTTGGCAGACACACAAAAATATCTTTACGCCTAAAGACAATTTTCTCTACCAGAGCGAAAACGTTGAATCAAAAACGATCAGATTAGACACTACTAATACAAGATGCGAGAACAATTACAGAACAACTCATACAAAATAGAGGGAACGTTAGTATTCTCGCTAAACATGGAAACTAACGCTTTGGAATGCGACAGGGATTGACTCGGCGTTAATTTTTTGTGAATGCAAAAAATTGACGAGAGAGGAAAGCCCGGCAGTCGCCCAATTTTTTTTCTCAACGAAAATCATTTTTTTAAAAATTAGAATTGTAAAAATCAAAAAATATTGTTCATTTGAATTAATAGGAGTAAGGTCATTCATGGATTTAGATTTAATCATCAAAAATTTAGAAAGTAAGAATGATAAACTCATCATTGATACAGTATATTTTATTCGGAACTCCAATATTTCTGATAAAAGAATATTAACTTATTTAGAGCCTTTATTGAAGTTTGATCTATATACTGATATGGATGATAATGGTTCAGGTGGACTACCCTATGTAGTCTATTTAGATTATAACTACGCACCATTAGCAATTGCAAAAATTCTAAAGAATAGTGAATGGATACTCACTGATCTTGAGCATTATATTCATTTGATAGAGTCCAACCAAGCACATCCCATAGTTGTTGCAAAGATTTTTGTAGAGTTAGGAATGGAAACTATAGAGATTTTGAATAAAGCATTAAAACATTCGAATCCTAATCTTAGAAAAATGGGTCTCTATGGAATTGTGGAGTTAAGAACAAGCAACTCAGTTTTCTATGCTAAGGAGTTTTTTCTAGATCCAAAATTACAAGACTTTTCTTTTAGAGCAATGACTAGACTAACGTTGAATGATTCAGCGATGAATACTTGGGATGAAATCAAAATTTGGGTGGAGTCCAATAAATCCTTAATTCAAAAACAAAACTATAAGACTTATATGAAAATTATTGAGAATAAAAATGCTTTTGAAAGTAAATGGATTCATGAAAGAACCTTACCAACCTGGTATGGCATTTAATCAATTGAACTGGTTGATAATAAAATTTAATGAAAAGAATACTTGCAACCAAGTTTAAGTCATGCAATATAGTTAATAATGCTTTGGAATACCCAAACTGAGATCTCTTTCTTTGAAAATGCTTTAAAGAATTTTGCTTCACCTGAACAATTATTCTATAATTTATCAGATAAATACTATGCTTATATTCCTAAGGGAAAAGAAGCCAATGGACAGACACTACAGAGTAGAAATTCTTTAATTGGCTCATATACTGAAAACTGGTGTAAAAATCTTTTTGAGCCAATTGCTAAGAAAAGTAATCTATTCGCTATTAATGGAGCAGTTTGTGAAGAAATTGGATTAACCAAACAATCTCCAGGAGATCTTGTAATTACTGACCTAGACAGCAAATACCTTAAAGCTGAAAATATTAAAATCATCTTTGAAATAAAAATGAGCATTGTTTCTAATTATGAATATTCAAAAAGTAATAATGAAGTAAAGTATTTAGGAGACTTTAAACAACACAAAGGAAATCCTTCCCTCCTAAGATCAGATTCAATGTTAAAAGCGATCGGTAAGTCTATTAATATTAGAGTCTCGGGCTTAGAATCATCCAAAATTCCAATTATTGTACTTGGTAATAGTCCTATTACTGAGAGTTATTCTTCGAAAGTTGATTTTTTAAAATCTTCTGGAGTGATACAAGGTTTTTGGTCATTAAATTCTAAACCATCAGAGACTGAAGATTATATTCTTTTTTCACAGAATAAAAGTTTTATAACTATTAAAGATGAAAAAGAACTAAAAAATTTATTAACTAGTTTAATAGCTTTTGAGATGAATTTTTTCTCTTCGATGTTACCAAAATCAGATTTAGGTAATATTATTAAAATTTCAAGTGAAGAATCTAATGATGTCGCTAGAGCAGAAAAATTTCTTTCATTAATAAGAGGTTAACCAAATGGCAAAAAGAAAGGGAACAGAAACAAGTTCATTTGGAACTACTGGAAGAATTAATCATGACTCCACAAAATTTTATAATTCAAAATTATACTCTTCATTAGAAAAAAATGGTACAATCATTGAATATGACGAACAAACCTTTCCAAAAAACTTACTCAATCAAATAATAACTAGCAGTAGTGAAAAAATGGAAGCAGTTCCAGATAGTAGTGTACATTTAATGATTACCTCGCCCCCTTATAATGTTTCAAAAGAATATGATGAAGATTTATCTCTTAATGAATATCTTGATTTATTAAAAAATGTTTTTATAGAAACTCATAGAGTTTTGATAAATGGTGGAAGAGCATGTATAAATCTTGCTAATTTAGGAAGGAAGCCTTATATTCCTTTATCTGACTATATATCAAGAATCATGATTGAAATTGGATTCAACATGAGAGGAGAAATTATCTGGAATAAGGCTGCAAGTGCAAGTCCATCAACAGCTTGGGGTAGCTGGCAAAGTGCAACAAATCCGATTTTAAGAGATATTCATGAATATATATTAATTTTTTCAAAGGGCAATTATAATAGAGTAAAAGGGAATAAAAAAAATTCAATCGAAAGAGACCAGTTTCTAGAATGGACTAAATCGATTTGGGAAATGAAAGCAGAAAGTGCAAAAAAAATAGGACATCCTGCTCCATTTCCAGAAGAACTTCCTTTTAGATTGATACAACTATACTCATTTGAAGACGACATAATTTTAGATCCATTTATTGGTAGTGGAACGACTGGCTTAGTAGCTTTAAAAACAAAAAGAAACTTTATTGGTTATGAAATTAATGAAGAATATAGTTTGTTAGCGAAAAAAAGAATAGGTAACTTTTTGAATCAAGCAGATTTGTTTTAACCTTAAACTAAGAAATCCTTTAATCAATTGAACTTCAGACCATATTTTGTAAAAGTCTTTAACTCTTCCAATATGGATTGAGTATTTTCACCCCAAGGAAATTCTTTTTTTTTGCAAAGGTATAAAGAGTATTTTCCTTTTTCTATTTTTGAATAGTCATTTAGTGAATGTGTCGCCAAGAAATTTTTTTCAAAGTTGGAATCTTTAATAAATAAATAGAAATCCACCCCATTTTCCAAAACATGAATTGCTCCTAAAATATCTCTTTGTCTATCTAAATAGGTCATAGAATAAATTTTTTCATTTGTAAGAAACGTTAGTGGATAGTTCGCCCAATATTCTGAAAAACCTGATGTCTTATTCTCCTGAATCAAGACTTCTTTGATTGATTTAATGCCTGAATCCAATCGATCCAATCTTTGTTTATAAGTTCTATAGGTTGAGTTTAGAACCAAACCTACATAAACGATAAAAAGAAAATAGAAAATAGTTCTTTTCTTTTCATAGAGAAGAATCAAAAATCCAGAAATTCCTAGAGTGTAAAAAATCATTGTTCCAATATAGTATCTATACACTAGAGCTTCTTTAGTAATCAAAACAAACGATAAATTGAGAATAGTTCCAATTGTTAAATAGTAAAATAAAGATTCATTAAAATAAAAATTTATAGAACTCTTTTTACTAGTTAATGAAAAGTATATACTGAAATAGAAAATACTGATTCCAATGAATGTGATGATGAGTAAAACTAAATTTGTAAAATAATGATTTGTATCAGTTGGTAGATAAATTTTTGCAAGAATATCAGGGACTACTTTTATTAATTTATTAAAATCTGTTTCTAATTTTGGAATAACCTTGATAAGTTTATTGGAATATGGAACAATAATTGGAAATAGTATCGCAGGAAGATAACCTATAAAAAAACCTATGGGAATTACTAGAATATTTCGTTTTACTGTAAGACTTAAAAACCAAAGGATGGGAAGAAGTCCAAGATAGAATACAGTTAATTCTCTCATATAGAGTCCTAATCCAATCAATAGACCAACTAGAAATAATTTTTTTATATTATCTTCTTTTTCTTTTGGCAACAAAAAAGCACCAATCAGCACAAAACTAAGCGTTAGATTATAATTGGCAGAAATATCCACTAGTAATGAATTTAAGTATTCATTGCCTATGGAAAACAAAACAGAACTAAGCATTGCCCAATGAATATTTTTGTTCCTCAGTAATAAAAATAGTAGATAGGAATTCATTGTAGAGAGTAATATTTCTACACAAAGCATCACTGAATATTTTAGACCAAACAAAGCAAAAAATGGAATCGTTATATATAACTCAATGGGAGCGAGATACCTGAGTCCATAAAAGAAAATTGGAAAATCAATTCCCTGTAAAATTCTATTTCCCATGATAAGAACAATAGCCTGATCAGAGTCTAGACTTTCATTAGGCTCAATAAAACAAAAACCTTTTGTGATTAGATTAAGAATAAGTAAAAAGAAAAATCTATACACAAAGAATTTACCATTGGCTAGATTAAATCATAAAACAACTTACTTAACTTGTGCTTCTTTGAAGCCTTTTTTCCGTAGAATACAACTATCGCATTTACCACAAGGTTTACCATTGGGTGTTGGATCATAACAAGAAAAAGATAATTCAATAGGTGCATTGATGATCTTACCTATCTCAACAATTTGTTTTTTATTCAGATTGATAAGAGGTGTAATGATCTTTATCTTTGCACCTTTTGCCCCCGCCTTAGTTCCCAGTTGAATTGTTTTTTCAAATGATTTAATGAACTCCGGTCTGCAATCAGGATATCCTGAATAGTCAAGTGCATTCACTCCAATAAGAATATCTTTGATGTTTCTACTCTCAGCAAATGATGTTGCAAAAGATAGAAATAAAATATTTCTTCCAGGAACATAAGTATTAGGAATCCCTTTTTCACGTAGTGAATTCTTTCTAACAACCAATTCTTTATTTGTAAGAGAACTTCCTTGGAAAATTCCTGTTGGAATCTTTACAATTCTATGTTCAATATCCATGAGTTTTGCAATTTTTTTTGCATGTTTTAGTTCAAACTTATGTCTTTGTCCATAATCAAAACTAAGAGCGATTACGTTAGAATAGTCTCGTTTAGCGATAGTAAGACAGATTGTTGAATCTAGCCCACCGGAAAATACTACTAGTGCTGTTGATTTTAATCTAGGCAAGGGACTTCACCTCTTCTGGGGCAACTTCTTTGAGTATGTTTAAAAATTGCTCCACTTTTTGTTGTTTCTCTAATTTAGAATATATATTAATTGCTAGTTGTAGTCCTGACTTATCCTTGGGTCTTTCATACAAAAATTTTAAAATCATTTCTTCTGCCTTAGTATAATTACCAAGATGGAAATTCACTAAAGCAAGTTGAAAATTGAGACTTATATAACTAGGAATGAGTTTATATGCTTCTTGTAAAACACTTAAAGCTTCGTCTAAATTATGTTTTTTAAGAAGTTTCACCCCACTGTTATATATATCAATAAATTTTGTCCAAGCAGGTTGTAATTCAAGTGCAATCATTGAAATATCATCCTTGATAGGTGCTGAACCAATATGTGCCCTAAGTTCTCGAATTGTATGTTGAATTTGCATTTCTAGTGACTCATCTTTATACTTATCTAGACAATTTAGAAATCTATCCATTCCAAATTCATCACCTTGCATATTTTTATGTTCCAGAATTCCATCAGTATAAAGAAAAAATCTATCTCCTGCATTTAGCTTAGTTTCTCTATTTTCATAATGGTCGTTTGCTTCCAAGAATGATCCAACAAACATTCCTTCAGTATCTAAAAGCAAGAACTCATTTTTAGAAGAAACATAGTGAACAGCTTTTGGATGTGCAGCATTACTGTATATGATTCTATTTCTGGAATCTATCTTTAGAAAAAAGGCTGATAGATAATCACTTGTTGTTACTCTTTCGACTAACGTTGTGTTAACTTTTCTAAAAATTTCATCAGGACTTAGATGCTCTTCGATGATACTTGAAAAAGCCTGCTTCGCCATCATGGTAACTAACGCTGCTGGAACTCCATGTCCAGAAACATCAGCAAGTAACACAAAACAATGGTTCGGAAATTTGAAAACGTCATAATAATCTCCAGAAACTTTTCCCATAGGAGAATAATAAGCTGCAAAATGAAGTCCATTCCAAGGATCAAGTCTAGAAGGTATAATTCCTTTTTGGATATCAGCAGCAAAGTTTAACTCCATATCCATGATTTCATCTTTTTCTTTTAATTCTTGGAGTGCTAGGTTTAGTTCCTTAGTTCTTTCGTTCACTTTTTCTTCTAGACCATGCTGATACTCAAGGATTGTTTTAGCTGCCTCGTTCATCCCCTTTGCAACATTCACAAATTCAACATCTAAAGTACGAGTATAAATCTGACCAGTTCCACCTTTCATTAGATCATAGGCAGCATTTTCAATTTGTTTCAAAGAATTATAAATTAGTTTAAAAATTGCATGTGCTATTAAGATGGAAATAATAACAGCAAGTCCTGAAAAATGAATTACTTTCTGTAGTTCATCTCTGTTGAAATATGTTAGAGAGTTAGATAAAAATAAATTAACCACAAAAAGGGAATTAAATAGAATGAGTTTAATCCTGACTGTAAAAACGGAACGTTCAGAATAGGAAATATTTTTTTCAGCCATCATCCTTTTGCATTCTTCCCTTGTTTTACCTGTTATAGCTTCCCCTAAAATATAACAAAAACAGATAGCAATGAAAATTGCAATGACACCTAACGTACAAATTAGTCCAATCAAGCTCCATTTAAAACCATCAAGATAGATAGAAACGGGAAAAGCGATTAAAACTAGTACAAAAATCCAAGTAGATAAATTAATTGCATTGAATAGTGGGTAATTGTTGAGTGAATCATAAATCTTTCTTAGTTCATCCTTCCCATAGTTCTCAGAAATTTTTTTATTCTCACCTGTGGAAATGAGTTTATTCAGCGTAACAACAGTGCTCCCTACTCCAGAAAAACCAAGTCGATGCAGTCCACCAAGTTCAATGATGTTTAGAACCCAAAGTGTAGTGATTGCAATTTTTAAAAAAAGCATTAATTCAGGAGAAAGAGTCAAATCAATTGCATCAGCATAGTATAATGCAAAAAGAGAAGCTACAAGTCCTGCAACTCCAGTGGAAAAAAGAGAAACTGCTAGAACATAGGAGGTCAACCTTTCTACAAAATTGAAAACGATTTCAAGAATTTGGTATGGAAACTTGCTTAATGAGAATTTTTCTTGCGTTTCAGCCCTTTGATTGTCTAAAGAATTGGAGTTCATTGTAGTAACTATTGCATAGTGTAATGAATAGAATCTCTTACAAGTAAAAAAAGAAGAAGTTAATTAAAACTTTTAAACTAAAAATTGTTAGAGAAATTTCTGATTGAATTTGTAAGGTCAAATGAAATTAATGAAGCATGACTTCATTTTATTCAATTCTTTTAAGTCTGCATAGTTGGACACGTTGGCTGGTTTTAATCAGTTTTCTAATAACACTTTTCATTGTTTTCAAAGATAAATTTCAATTCAATTCACTTCAAGAATCCACAAAAAAGTTTTTGAAAATTGCAATGATTCTCGGAGATATTCAATTTACTCTTGGAATTACACTTTTGTTTTATAGCCCAATCACAATTGCAGCATCCGAAAATATGAAAGCAGCAATGAAAGTAAAGGATTTGAGATTTTTCATCGCAGAACATCCATTTTCCATGATTCTATTTTGGATATTTTTACATGTTGCTGTTGTGATTGCTAAAAAAGATAGACCAGAACCCAAAAAAATCAATTTGATTTTAGGATTTTATGTTCTAGCTTTACTTTGTCTCATGGGAGGAATGCCCTGGTTTCGTCCACTCTACAGATTTTTCTAATTTTAGTTTCCTTGAATCTTTGGGCAATTGATACGCCCAAAGAACCTTCTCTTCCCTATTTGCCAAATGAAACTAACGAAGAGAAAAAAAAAGATTCTAAAAAAGAAACTAGGACTTTCACACAAAGCATTAACGTCAAGCTTTGTGATGGAAGAGAAGTTTCAGGAACGATTGAGCTTCACAAAGAGGAACTAACGTTAGTTCATAACAAAGATGGAATCAATTATGAAAAAAAAATAGAACTTTCGAATCTAACGAGTATCACAATCTTAAGTTGGGAAGGTCGCAAAGGCAAAAAAAATAAAGAAGGCACAACTTATCAATTTATGCCACTCGACATAGTCATCAAAGAAAAAACAGGAGATACATTTCATATTCAAACATTAAAAGAAACTGAATTTTTAGCTCTTAGTTTAAAGAATAGAAATGGAATTGCAAGGCTCTTTGCTTTTTGGGTGGATCTTCAAATGGAATCAGGCAAATGGTTTTCTAAAATACCCACTAATAAAAACAACCAAAGAGAGGAATGCCATCCCGATGTCTGGAAACAGATTAAATTTTATTGATGCTCAGATTTCTAATGTAAGATAAAATGAACCTAGGAGAAATAAAATGAACGTAATTAAAGATTGGATGACAAAACCAGTAAGTATTTTAGGCTTAGAGCTGAAGAGATTCATATGGTTTATTATTTGCATTTGCATTTTATTACTTTCAATACTTGTTTTTTTTGGTTTTGCTAAATCAAATTTGATTCATGATAATCAATTACTCTTCTTTTCTTTTATAGGTGCTTTAGTTATTATTGTAGTATTTATTTTAATATCATTATTAACTTTTTCCCATAATTTTTTCATTCTGTTTGTTTTAGGTTTATCAGCAGTAACTTTTTTTGTTGAAAAGTATTTACTTGAAGGTGCTATGTTTGCAAAGTTTTCCTTTCGCACAACGTTTCTTCTTTGGTTTTGTTATTCATTTATGACAATTGGACTATTCTACAAAAAAATTCCAAGATTTCTATTATCATTATTTCCCGCAATTTATCTTCTTGGAATCTATGTTTGTCTAGGTTTTATGATTATACTATTCCCATACATGCTAATTGGATGGTTTTTTATTATATTCGCAGGTCTAGGATTTTTAGCATATAGTCCAGTATTCGCTGTAAGTGGATTTGTAAAATCGTTTAACGTTGTTTTAGATGAGGTAAAGTTGAATGGCTCGAAAAAAGATAAAAATACTATGTATGGAACGATAGCTGCAACTGTAATCACCCTCTTTTCCTATACCAGCTGGTATGCATACGAGTGGAAAGCTAATTCAGAACTTTTACTTTCAGCTAAAAATTCAAAACAACTTGGACATGAAGTTAATTCAATTGACTTACCTAATTTTTTAAATATTGGAATGAGATTGAGAAAAAACCATGTCACTGAGCAATTTTTACAACCCAGTAATCCAGTTCGTGGACTCAGTGCTTTTGATACACATAAAATTTTTGACCCACTTTCATTTCTAGTTTCACTAACTTCTCATGAAACCTCTAAAGCCGAATTTGATCAAGACAAAGAGTCCATTCTAAAATTATTGTTTCACTATTCACACTCTGAGTTAGATAGATTGTGGAGTGGGCATTCACTTGTAACAAAGAAAGTTAGTTCTCATGTGCAACTCTATTTAAAAGAAAAAGTATCATACACAGAAACTACAATTGAAGTTTTTAATGAAATGAATTCAAGACAAGAAGCAATCTATACTTTGGAAGCACCCGAAGGTAGTATTGCAACTAAACTTACACTATGGATCAATGATAAAGAAGAACCCTCTAGACTTACCCTTAAATCAAAAGCTAAAAAAGCCTATAATGAAATAGTAGGTAGAGAAGCAAGAGATCCTTCACTTTTAGAATGGTTGTCATCAGGAAAGTTTAGATTGAGAGTATTTCCTGTTGAAGCAAAATCTTCTCGAAAAGTTAAGGTAGGAATTTTTTCTTTCCTAACAAATGAGAAAGATAGATATGTTTACAATTCTACAAACATCATAGGAGTTCCGTTTCAAAATACAGAACACGAGGTTTATGTAGATCTGTTTGGAGAAAAAAGTAGCATTCAGCTCGTTGGTGAAGGAATTCAATTGAAAGAAAAAATTGTATCTGATAATCAAGTGAGACAATGGGCTTCCAGTTCCAGATTCAATGAACAATGGAAAATAGGCATAAACACTAAAGATGTAAGTTCTATCGAAGGTGATTTTGTATTTAGAAATAAATTGTATTCCATTCATCCTAAGATAACAAAAACAATCGAAATGAAACCAAAGACTATTTACCTAGCTTTGACAAATGATATAAACAGGTCCAAGTGGATAGAAGTTTATAAAAAACTAAGAGTAAATAAAATTGATAAAATTTACATTGTTACTAACGAAATATTTCATTCAATTGATGAGAGTAAGTCAGTTGCTTACTTAAAAGAAGTTTTTATTCCTGATTTTTCTATTTTTCCATTTCATAAACTTGAAACCCATCAAGAAGATATATTGATTCTTACCAGTTCACATAAATTTTCAATTCCTTGGACAGAGCTTAGAAATACAACCTTGAATAATAAAATAGAAAAATTTTTTGAGTCAAAAAAGATAAATATATTCATTTCAACGTTAGGCGAAACTCTTCCAGAATTTTACAAGAGTTATGAAGAATTAGGAAGAATTACTCATATAACAAATACTGAAGAGGAATTTTGGAATGTTTTGAAAGAAGGAAAACTATCGATTCCTGTGAATGATGAAAGCATAATTTATTTACCAGCTAATAATAGTTCTATACAAATTTCCAAATCAGGCTCAGATGTTAAAAAAGGAAACGATTTCATTGCAAGACTTGCTGCGAACAGGATTCTATTGAATCAATATGGAAAATCAAGTATAAAAGATGATACTTTCTATAACGATCTACAAAAGATTGCTGAAGATGCATATCTAGTTTCCCCAATTTCTTCCCTAGTTGTGCTAGAGACTGAAAATGATTACGAACGATTTGGAATCAAAAAGAACAATTCAGCTTTAGGTGAGTCAAACTTGAACACACCGGGACTTGTTCCAGAGCCAGAAGAATGGTTCTTTGCGTTAGTCGCAATCCTAGCACTAATACTCTATTTCTATCGAAGTAAAGCCTTCTATAGAAATTAGGGTAACTATCTGTAATGTTTAGAATTACAGCTTTAGTTCTGTATGTCTTTTTTTGGATTTTACTTTTATATTTTCCTATAAGCATATACTTTAGATATGAATTTGAAAATATTGGTATATTCAAATTTCTATTTTCTTATTATCCTTTACTACTTCTTCCTTTTTTTAGAAAGTCTTCAGTTGAGTTGGTGAAAAATAAATTAGAGAAAGTTGATTCACCCGCACCTTGTGCAGGTCAAGTTCCTTTAGACTCTAATTTTTTAACAAATCTAGTATCTAAACTTAGCTATTTCTCTTTTGAATTTGTTATCTATGCTAGCATTTATTTTTTTTCAGTTTACTCACAAGGATTACTTAGCCTAACTCTATTTGCAACTTATGGGATTGGCATTATATTACTTAGATTCTATTCTATTGAATTCCATTTTTTTTCAAGGTTATTAATTCTATTTTGCCCTCCATTCACAAGTAAGTTTGATGTACTATTTGGTAATAGTCTTAGACAACTTCTAACTGAGAATTGTGTTTCGATATTGAAAATAATAAATATTAGCTCTAGAAATGAAGGAAATTTATTATTTATCAACAATACATTATTCACAATTGATCCCGAGTGTGAGGGGTTGAAAATGCTAACTTCTCTAATTATACTAATTTTTATTATTCTAGTATTTAAGAAAGAAAATAGAATCCATTCTAGCAATTTAGAACTTACTTTAGTATTTATAGTATCAATTTTATTTTGGTATTTTAGCAATCTTGTAAGAATACTAACATTAGTTCTATTCAAAATAACACCTGATAAAATTTCACATGAATGGATTGGAATTTTATTATTTTTATGCATTGTTGTATTTCCAATTGGAGTTTATATTTTATTTAGATATAACAAATCTTATTCTTCTAAAGAGATCATTCAGAATAATCAATATAAAGTATTTCCAATATTATTGATTCTCATTTTAATACTATCCAACTACGCCATCCCAAAAGCTGAACCAAAAACTTTTAAACCATTTCCAGAGAAAGTAAATAATTTTGTCAAAGAAAGAACAAGCATCATTCCTCTAAACAATGAAATCACTTCTTATAATAATTCAATTTATCGAGTAATCATAAAACGTAGAATGGATTACTTCAGAGTTGGGCACAATCCTAGATATTGTTTTAAAGCATCAGGCTATAAATTCTTATATGAAAAGCAACTAACGCTGAACTCTAATTTTAGTTATATTGAATCTGAGATATATAATAAGGATGAGTCTAGTAAACTACTATGGTGGTATAGCAATAAAGAATTTAGTACAGGCTCTGAATTGGAATGGAGAAAATCGAGCATTATACAGAATAAAGAATTCATTCAAGTGAATATTGTTTATGATAAAAATCGAAATCTTAAAATTGAAGAAATTCTAATGGAAGTAAATCAATTATTGAATACTATTGAGTGAATGAAAACCTTTCAACCTTTACTTCATTCTAATTACATTAGAAATCTGGGTATTATAATCCTAAAAAATCTTATAATCAGGTGGTGCTATTTTAATTTCAAACGTTAGTTCATATTTATTTTCCATTCTATTGATTATAATTTTAGCGTTAATCTTTTCCGCTCTATTTATTAAATTATTTGAACCCAATCCTTTCACAGTATTTTCATTATAATTTGTGTTTGTTAGAAGATGAATCGAAAATATATTATTTACTAAATGAAAATTCCAGTTACTCTCTCCGAATCCATATTTTAAATCATTTGTGCAGATCTCTTTACAAATTAAATATATATCATTGTAATAGGGTAAGAGAGTATTATCCTCTTCAAAAAATAATTCAGATTCTTCATCAGCAAATGATTTTAGCTTTCTACCAGAATTTGAATAACGTGCAATTAAATGGTATCTGATTCCATCTACTAGATTCTTTTCAATTAAGGAAATTTCTTCTCTAGAACGGATTCTTGTTTTTAAACTGTTTAAGGCATTTAGTGACGCAGTTCTTATTTCTTCCACATCTGATAATTGTAAATTAGTCTTTTCAGTAAATTTATTCAAAGTATAAACTATATCAGTTAAATCACCACCAAGGTTATCATGTAAGTCTGAAATGAGTTTTTGTCTTTCTTTTTCTGACTCTTCTTTCTCTTGTCTTATCTTGATTATGCGAACTCCTAATGCTAAAGAAAAAAGACACATTTCTAATATGGAAGCAAGTAACGTTCCATAAGTTGAAAAGAAATTTTGAGGTATAAGCCCAACAGTTTTTAATCGATTGGCAATAATAGCAAAAAATAAAACTATCCAACCAGCAGTATGGTACTTCGCAGGTGTAAAACCTTTTCTTAAATATAGAATAGAAATGACTACAACAAACACTGAACTAAATAAGATTAAATATGTTTGGGTAATTAATAAAAATCTATAAAATGGAGTATAAAAAGATAAAAACAAAAATAGGAAATAAATACTATCGATTATTAGTAAAACCTTAAATGCAATTGGGAAAAAATCTTTTAGCTTTAAGAAATAAATAGAAAATAATAATACAAAAAATAAAGAAAGTGAATGAAAAAAATTAGGACTGATATTTGCAAAATAAGGAACATTCGGCCAGAGAAATTCAAAGGTTATTCCATTTAATACAGCTTGCAATAATGAAAAAGTAAAAATGTGCAAAGCATAAAACAAATAAGTTTTATCTCTCATTGAAATAAAAGAAATGAAACTATAAAATAAAAAGACACCAACAACTCCAAAATAAAATCCCCAAAAATAATTTTCTTTGTTTATGAAATCTAAATACTCATGAACTTTCATTATCTTAAGCGGAATAAAAACAGGACCCTCGGTTTTGATTTTTAGGAAAATTGGTGACTCTATGGTTTCATCCAATGGAAATACAAAGTTTTTATTCTTAATGATACGAGAGTTAAAAGGAAGAGTATCTCCCGTTTCTATTATTTTCCACTTCTCTTGAACCTTATAGTAAAATTTTACCTGATCCAAAAGAGGATATCCTAAAAACAAAATAGAATTTTTTAAGGTAACTTTATCTAAGTCTATTCGAACCCACCAAGCAGAATTGGAAAAACCAGAAATGTTTAAACTGTTATCAAAATTTTTGGTTAATAGTTCCTCTGGTAAAAAAGAAGATAGTTTATCTTCAATATAAGAAAATTGATATGGAAGTTCTATTTTATTTTCATCTGCAATGATTCCTTTTATAAAAAAGAAAAATGCAAATAGCAAAACAAGTTGAATTCTAAAAACGAATTCCGATTTCATCTGCTTTTCGAATTAATTTTGCTCTACTATTGACTTGAAGTTTAGAATAGATTTTACTGATATGATTATTTACAGTATTCACTGAAATCCCACAAATATCTGCAATGCGTTCTGTTGTTTCTGCTTGCACCATGAGTTCAGTGATTTGTATTTCTCGGTTAGTTAATTCTGCTTTTAATTTGGATTTTATTTTTTCTCTTTTAAAATAGTTTTGAATTCTAAAGGCTATGGTTGGACTCATAAATGATCCACCTGATAAAAAAGTCTCTGTTACTTGAGAAAGATTTCCTAATTCGGACTTCCAGATATACCCAAATGCTCCCGCTTGAAGTGCAGAAAAAATATGTTCATCTGTTCCAAGTCCTGTGAGCATGACCATTTTTAGTTCAGGTAATTTATCATAAACTCTTGAAACAAGTTCAATCCCATTCATATGCACAAGATTTATATCCACATAAATTAAATCGAACTTGTCCATTTTTTTTTCTCGCCAAAATTCTTCTCCAGAATGGTAAAAACTCAGCTCCCATTCTTTACCCGAAGACAATTCTTCTTGCAAAATCTTTCTATATTTTTCTTCATTCTCTATGAGTGCTATTCTTTTCATATAGACAGTTACGATCTCCTATAATTAAATTATTAACTACAACCTCCACATCCTCCGCAGCCGCCACAACCACCTGAGTCTCCACCATCTCCTCCCCCACAACCACCATCTGCATCTGAAGAAAATGTAGTTTCAATGTTATACCCTGATCTTCTTTGATCAGTTTCAGAATTAGAAAACAATAAAGCAATTCCTTTAACTAAAGAATACAATATCCCATATAATATCAAGAAGGAACCAATAGGTGAATCCGATCCTGCACAGCCAATAATAAAAAAACCAAGCAATAAGTATTTACCAATTTTTGAAAAGCTTGATGTTTTCTTTTTAGGAACGAGTTCATACTCACGTAAATCGACTCTTCTAGAATAAAATTGAAATCTTTTTTCAGTACTCTGCCAAATGTCTTCAGGGGGAGACTCTTCAAAGTATTTTTTATAAAGAAGCTTAGTATCTTCGTATTGAAGTTTATAACTTTTTGTTTCCTCAATGCCTCCCTTGGATGGAGTGTGGTGGATTTCTCTTTCTAAAGTATTTTTACAAAAATCGATCCAATAGGATTTTGTATAGAGTAAATGCATGTGCCATACTTGGTCAACATCTTCAGATGGCGTACAAAATTCTCCTGTTGCAGTGATTAGAAAAATAAATCGTTTGTATTCTTCTATTGCTCGCTTTGTATATGACTTTGTCCAACCTAATTCTTTAGCCAATTTCTCTGAAAATGGAAAACTAGCATTAGGGTCGTCAAATTGAAAGTCATCAATTTTTTTCCAAAGATAGTAGTTAGGATGATTTGGATTCATAAATTTCTCCTTTAATTTAATAATCTTATTCATACTATCTCATTTAAAAATAGGTTTGTATATAGTTAGAACTAACTAGAAATAAAAGGATTTTAAATGTAACAGAAATACTCAAAATTCACCCAAATTACTCACTCAAAAATTAGATCGGGTGATTGACTAAAAAGATTGTTCTAGCAAATTATTAAGCTAATGCATTCTTGAAACAATAATATGAAAATATAATACTGTTTTTTAGTTGCTTAAAATTTGATTAGTATTTTAATTGAAATATGAGAATTGATTTAAAAAACTTAAACAATCGTGGAGCGGGTCTAAACATGCAAGGCAGATTTGAAAAAATCTCCTATGAAACCTTTCATGATGGCTGGGAGCTTGAAGAAGAAATTCAAACCCACAAAACCCAAGTAAGAGAAGAAATCGCAAACTCAATTCTCACCACAAATGACTCCCCCGACATTCCCTTTGAAACTTCTATCAATCCATACCGAGGTTGTGAGCATGGTTGCATCTATTGTTATGCAAGACCAAATCATTCCTATGTAAATCTATCGCCTGGTCTAGATTTCGAATCCATTCTATTTGCAAAAGTGAATGCTGCTGCCATTTTGAAAAAAGAATTTCAAAGGAAAAATTATATTCCCAAGGTAATTGCACTGGGTGCAAGCACTGACCCTTACCAACCCATTGAAAAGAAGTTTGAAATCACTAGAAACATTTTGAAAACCTGTCTTTCCTTTCAACATCCGATTGGCATTGTTACTAAATCGAGTCTTGTTGAACGAGATATAGATATTCTACAAAAACTTGCCGAAAAAAATTTAGTCAGAGTATATATCAGCGTAACAAGTCTAGACAACAAACTCACTAGAGTCCTAGAACCCCGAACACCAACTGGTGCCAGAAGACTAGAAACGATTCATAAACTTTCTCAAGCGTTAGTTCCTGTTGGTGTAATGACTGCTCCCATCATTCCCTTTTTAAATGATAAAGAAATGGAAGAAATATTAGAAAAATCTAATATTATGGGTGCAAAAACTGCGGGTTATGTTATGCTTAGGCTTCCCTACGAGGTAAAAGAGCTTTTTAAGGATTGGCTAGACAGAAATTTTCCAGAAAAAAAATCTCATATCATGAATCTAATCAAAAGTATGAGAAATGGTCTTGAAAATTCTAAAGAGTTTGGAGAAAGAATGACAGGAACGGGAAATTATGCTGAACTGATTCGAAATCGTTTCAAACTTGCAACTAGAAAACTCGGAATGAATAAAGAATCTAAACCACTTTCCCTAGACCAATTTAGAAAATTAGAACTGGGAGAGAGTCTTTTTGATTTTATTAGTTGACATTTCTAGAAGTTAGTAGAACCTTAGTTAAGAATTTTTTTCTTTGTAAGTTAAAGATTCAGAAATGATAGGAAAATCATTCATGAAATTTTTATACTTGATTCTATTTTTCTGGAATTGTTCAGTTACAATAGAGAAAAGTCCAATGCAATTTTTTCCCATCCTAACTGCACTATTATCGTCTGAGAATACTACTCAATCAAATACTCCTTCAACTACTCCAACTCAGACTCCTACTTCTTCTAGCACACCCGCTAGTTCCCCGGTTTTGAGTCCAACTCTTTCCCGAATGAATAGCGGAAGCACAATTACAATTTCCAGCACAAATTCAGGAGCAATTTTTTGCTATACTACTAATGGAACTGCACCTAGTTGTGCTTCCTCTGGCACTTCTTGTGAGGCAGGGAATCAGGGTTCTACAATTACCTATACTCCAGTTCTAATGCAAGTAAAAGTAAGAGCCTGTGTAAGTGGGTCATTGCCTTCAGAAGAAGTTTCCAAATACTATTACTCCCCGTTGATCTATATAACTTCCCAAACCTTCAATGGAAATTTTTCCGATTCTACAGGAGATTCAACTTGTAACTCCGATGCAAACAAACCTTCCAACTCAACCAAACCTTATATAGCTAGTTATAAAATGATGAGAGTGGGAGGTGGAAGAACTGTTACAAATGATTGGGTTCTTTATCCAAACCAAGAGTACTATAATCTTTCCAACCAACTTATCTATACATCTGATTCCAACTCACTCCTATTTCCTGGAGCTTATAGTAACCCGATTTCAGCATCAGCTTCCTTTCACTGGTTTGGTAGTGCAAATGGGGCAACCTGGACAGTTGGTCCAAACTCTTGTACAGGTTGGACAAGTTCATCTAATGCAGTTCAAGGAGGAAGGGGGCAGAACAACTCAACTACACCTGGTGCTCTAGTGAATAATGCAGCTGCGAATTGTGATCAATTTCATAATATTATGTGTGCTGAGCAATGACACTCAAAAAGGGAATGACAAAAGGATGTTTCACATAAAAATGGGAAACGTATGCCAGTTGGTTTACCAGAAGTAATCGAAGAAGTTTCTACAGATGAAACAAAGCCCGGAGGACCTTGGAGGGTCGTACTTTGGGATGATGATGAACATACTTATGATTATGTGATTGAGATGCTCATGGAAGTTTGTGCAATGCAAATGGACACTGCCTACCAACACGCTGTGGAAGTTGATACTGAAAAAAAGACTATAGTGTTTTCAGGTGAACTAGAACATTCAGAGCATATCCAAGAAAAAATCTTATCGTTCGGACCTGATCCAAGAATGAAAAATTCTAAAGGTTCAATGACAGCTACTTTGGAACAAGGTTAGCTCTTAAATTAAATTATTGTTACAAGAAAAATTATTTCTAGACTGAAATATTCGTGCTTATGATGCTACATTCATGAACACTAATATTCAGCATGATAATCACGAAATTTTTTTTGATAGAGAGCTTTCTTGGATGGATTTTAATCTAAGAGTTTTGGAAGAATCAGTAGATCCTAATAATCCTATCTTAGAGAGACTAAAATTTCTTTGTATCACTGAATCAAACTTAGATGAATTTTATATGGTACGAGTTCCTGGAATTAGAGAGGATGCACTTGCAGGTAATATCAGAAAACAAGACTCAGGACTCACTCCTGCTGAGGTTTGGAAACTAATTTCACTTAAAGCAACAGAATTTATTCATAAACAAAATGATATCCTAAGAACTAATATTTTACCTGAACTAAAGAAAAATAAATTTCATATCCTACGTTCTCATTCGGAATTAGAAATGAGTGAGATAGAGTATTTAGATAATTATTATAGAGAAGAAATGTCAGGGATTCTAACCCCACTTGCCATTGATCCATCTCATCCGTTCCCCCATATTTTAAATAAAACCTTAAATCTAGCAATAACACTCAGTGAGAATGAAGAATTTGGTAAAACCTCTTTCGCAGTCGTGCAGGTTCCTTCAGTGCTTCCTAGATTTGTAGAACTGCCTCCACACACTTCAGGGGACAGAAGATTTTTTCCCTTAGAAGGAATTATTGAAATTCATCTATCTGATTTATTTTTCGGAATGACTGTAAACGAAATTCATGCTTTCAAAATCACTAGAGACTCTGATATTTCTATTAGAGAAGATGTTCAAGGTGATCTTTTAACTAACGTTAAAAAAGAATTAAAGAATAGAATTTGGGGTGAAGCAGTTCGCCTTGATATTTCGCATAACGCTCCTGTTCACACTCGAAATATGCTTAGAGATTTACTTGGACTTAAAGAGTTTGAGGTTTTTGAAATAAATGGTTTAATTAATTTAAGTGACCTAATGTATTTTTATGGACTTTCTGAAACTTCTCATTTAAAATTTAAACCTATCACCCCAAAGAATTTTCTAGACGAATTTAATTTGGATAAAATTTTCCAAAGAATCAGAAAAACAGATATCATTCTTCATCATCCCTATGATTCGTTTCAAACAGTTGAAGATATGCTAAAGTTTGCTAGCCTCGACCCAAAGGTACTCAGTATTAAAATGACTTTATACCGCACAAGTGGTGATTCACCAATCATTCAGTATCTACAACAGGCTGCTGAAAATGGTAAACAGGTCACAGTGCTTGTGGAGCTAAAAGCAAGATTTGACGAAGAAAGAAATATCATGTGGGCACAAAGGTTGGAAGATTCTGGTGTGCATGTAGTATATGGGGTTCTTGGTCTAAAGATTCATTGTAAACTACTTATGATTGTTAGAAGGGAAACAGATAAACTAAGAAAGTATGTTCACCTAAGCACAGGAAATTATAACTCTACTACTGCAAAGTTTTATACTGATCTTTCTCTGTTCACAAAAGATGAAGAGATAACTTCTGACGTTGCCAATCTATTCAATGTAATTACAAGTTTTGCAAGAATGCCTAAATTCAAAAAACTATCCGTGGCACCAAGCTATTTACATGATGATTTAATATCTTACATCAAGCAAGAAGCCGAAAAAGCTAAATCGGGAAAAGAAGCATATATATTTCTAAAAATGAATTCTCTAGTCGATCCTGATGCAATTCTTGAGTTATATAAAGCAAGTGTTGCGGGAGCTAAGATTGATCTTGTAGTAAGAGGGATTTGTTGTCTCAAACCAGGTGTGGAAGGTGTTTCTGAAAATATTAAGGTAAGATCAATTGTTGGTAAACTTTTAGAACACTCAAGGATTTATATTTTTGGTGCAAAAGAAGACAAAAAAGTTTTTCTTGCATCTGCTGATTGTATGCCTAGAAATTTTCACAAACGAATTGAAGTAATGTTTCCGATCCTAGAAAAAACTACTAGAGAACGAGTTCTTCAAATTGTCGAAATCATTCTTAAAGACAATGTCAAGGCAAGGATTCTATCTTCCAATGGAATCTATAGCAAACTTCATGTTGATGACCATGATAGAATCGATTCTCAGGTGGAACTAGCCAAAGTATAGTTTGGTTAGAATTTCGGCTAACGTTTATAAATACTAGATATTAGACTTGTTGAAAAACAAATTAGAGAAAGTTGATTCACCCGCACCCAGTGCGGGTGAAGTTTCTTTATACTCTAATTTATCAACAACTCTATTACTTTGGATGAAAAAGTAAATCTTGATTTGATTTGCTCCTAAGATTTAAAATTTATATATTATCATCTAGCGTATTTAGACCATATTCTTTCTAATTCCTTATCGGAAATTTCTCCCGCATTTAAGATTTCAAATTGTAACTGTCCTTGATTTTCTCTATCTAGATAATATGTTTTACCATTTACAAAAATGTGAATTCTTTTATCTTTCATGCTTAAACTTGCATTTTTCCATTTCTTAGGTATGCTAATTCTACTTCCAGTCCAACCAAACTCACCTTTAGATAAAGTTTGCTTGAGTTCTAGCATGAAATCTTTATGGTAACCTTCTATTATTTGAAATTTGATTTTATCAGGTTTCCACAACGGTTGAATATTATCTGATTCTTCATCTTTAAAGTATTCATCGGTAACTAACCCATAAATAAATTCTTCAAAATTAGATGTTAAAAAGGTAATCCTATAATCATTTTCTTGATCAACATATACTACCTTTGGTTCACCTTTACGACCACATTCTCTATAATCAAGACCTACCATGTCATGACCTGCTGAAGGGCAATTACAAATATAGATACCAATATCTGGATAACCCCATGTACTTATCATAAATTCATTTCCATTTGCACCCAAAATGGAATTTTTTTTTGAGCTATCAATACCAAAAATACCACTAATTGAAATACACTCATCTGAAATCGATTTCACTTTACTTAATGGAAAATTACGATTTTTGGGAATTCCGCCATTTTGAGATTCTAGCAAAGTCAAATATGAAGCAGGAAGCTTTAACCCAATCTCTTTTTCGACTTCTTTAATAAGTATTTGGGTTACTGGACAACCTACATATTCTTTCTCAGAATATTTACTGTTTTCCCAAAATAATTTCAAATCCAAATCTTCTAAAGGTTTTTTCACATTTTATATCCTTCAATCCTTACTTTAGTTGTCAAAAAAAATATACATTATTATACCTTCGATCAAATGCTCGATTGACTTAATTGAAATTTAAGGCTAATAACCATTGGCTTAGGTATAAGAAAAAATTTTCCTAGGTAGCATAATTAACATGAGTTCGATGTAAGAAGAAAAGATAATAGGATTATTCATTTTGGCGACAGCCGGGCTTTCCTATCGAGTAGGAGGGGTGTGACCCCGTCCTCTCACACCACCGTGCATACCGTTCGGTACACGGCGGTTCACCAATTTTCACGAATAGAATTTCTTAGATATAAGATATTTACTAAACCTTG
>JANRLP010000073.1:0-23557 GCA_033762425.1 Leptospiraceae bacterium | reverse complement strand
ACAATTGGAAATCCAATTGAACTTAATTTGAATGAGATGTTGTACTTGTATAGACTTGATACAGTAAAAGAAAATCGAGAATATAATTTGGATTCATTAAAGCTAAGTTTTGGATATTCGTTTTAGGACAATGAATGTTTACAATAAAAAAGTTATTTATAAGCACCAATTGCAGTATTATTCACTCTTGTTGTCCCGTTTCTGTCTAGAAAATCTCCGCAGGAGTTATTGAATGCAGTCAAATGATTATTCATTCCACCATAATCTCCCAAACTAGAGAGAATGGAAGCAGGAGTCGAAGGATCTAAATGAAAATTAAAACCATTATAATCTGCAAATACTGGAGTATCAGCAGTATTACTTGCACCATTGGGACTGGTTAGTGGCGAAGTACAAGTAGCTGCGGTAGCTAAGTTTCCGATGGTTGCTGTTGTACAAATTGTATTTCTAACTGTTCCATTTCGGTTATGAATATTTGCACAATTTGTAAAGTTATTCAGAACTAAGGTTTGGTTTGTAATTGAGACTGCACCTTCTCGAATGCATGTAGTCTCTGGCACATTGGATGGATGACCATAAAATATATTCTGGTCAATCTTGGTATTCGTTCTAGCGCCGGTTGAAGGAAATAAGATTAGACTGGATGTATTACCTGGAATTAAACTTCCGCCGAGGATAGTGTTACCAACAATATTAACATTTGTAGCAACTCCTACTTCTATTCCAGTAACATCACCTGTTTCAGTCCTACCACCAGTTATAATTACATTACTGCATAATCTAAGTAGATTTACTGATCCACCTAATCTAATTCCTTTTGGAATTCCAAGTCCAACTTGGTTTTGAAAAGTATTTCTTTTGATACTTGAATTCGCAGGCCAAGTAGTTAAGTCCATTGCAATTCTATTTGCACCTGTATAAGTTCCAACTCCAGAATTAAGTGAATTTCCTGTAATTGTTAAACTACTTGCGGTAGAGGCTTCTGTCTTAATTCCTGACTGGATACAAGCACCAGCTAAACAGCTTCCAGCTGTAATTATATTGTCTGTGATTGAATAATTACTATCATCAATCAATATGCCAACACTATTGGAACCTGAAAAAAAACTACTAGGTGCATTGATTGTGTTCCCCGAAACGTTATGTGTTGAGGAACCACCTCTAAGCCTCATTCCTACTCCCGTACTTCCTTGAACTCCAGTTAGAGTATTATTAGTAATTGTATTAGTAGTACCACCACCAGCTTCTAGTATTCTATTTGCACAACCATTAGAAGAACACGTACCAGTTGTTAATATGTTACCAGTGATTGTGTTCGTTCCTAAATTAATATAGATTGTGCTCATTTCACAAGCACCAGTGTTATTGCAAGTTGGAACATTGATATTGTTATTGGTTACTGAATTTATTCCATCCACAATTTGAATTCCATAACTCCTGCATGCACCTGAGCCCATGCAAGAACCAGCAGTTATAGTATTGTTACTTATCGTTTTAGAGCTATTATTTCGAATTCCAATTGTTTTGCAAGCAGCAGTTGTGCAAGTTCCAGTGGAAATTGTATTATTTGAGATTGGAGAAGTGGAAGAAAAATTTCCTTCCTCAATCCCCATACTATCACTATTCGCATTTCCAGTATTTATAATATTATTTTGAATTGTTGAATTTGAATTGGTATCATAATAAATCCCATAAGAATTAGCAGAAAGAACAGAGAGATTGATTATATTTTCTGTGATTGAAGAGGTTAAACCAGTGCCGTTAAACCTGATTCCCCTAGTGCTATTTGATGTGCCGGTATTAGTGGAATTGGTAATTGTATTTTTGGAAATAATCAGACCAGATCCATTAGAGTGAAAAATTCCAGTGCTAATGTTTCCTAACTTTATCTCAAGTGTATTTTCTTGGATAGTCATGTTACCACTAAATCTAGCTGCAACTGCATTTACTTGAAGGCTTAGATCGCCTTCAGGACTAATAATTTCATTTTTAGTAAGTGTTACTGAACCAAAATTAGTTACGCCAACCATTTCAAATCCACTACTGTCAGCTCTAGTAACTCCTCCTGTAATTGTGTTTTCTTCCACTAGAATACTTGCAGTTGTATCTGCTACATTGTAATAGACCCCACTTCTTTGGGCTGTTGTAGCTATTACTGTGGAACCACTAAAAGAATTATTCTTTAAATCAATACTTCCAAAATTATTATAGGATCTTAGTCCTGAAGAAATGACATTATTTGTTGTACATCTATCATTCAGAATTGAATTTCTAATCAAAACCCCCGCCCCCGCTTGAAGGCTCACTAGAGTGATCGCAGCTAAATGATTAGCACTTACTGATGTTACTGCTCCATTAACAGTAATCCCATCAATAACAGTTTTTTCCTTAATACCAGTATAGCTAGAAAATTTGATGGAACCGTAAGGATTTGTGTTAGCTCCAGTAACTGAGGTTGACCCATCATTGATAATAGTATCGTAAGGTGATAGTGATGTTTTATCTGCTCTTCTTTTGGTCCAAGTAGAAGGATCAAATCCACCAAATAAACTTATGTTTAAAGGCATCGAAATTGAAGCACTAATATCATAAGTTGCACCTTTTATAGCAACTGCACATCTATCAGTGCAACCTGAACTTGCAGTTGTAATTCCTGATTGGATAGTTTTTTTAGGCAACTCAAAACTTCCAGCATTACTATCGTTTCCCGATATGCTATCTACATAGATTACTTTTTCCGCTACATAGATTCCAGATGTAAACTGTCCAACTTCCACAGAATTGCTATTTGAGTCTTTACAATTAGTAACTTGAATTGATTTGGAAGTCACTAGGTCTAAAGCTAAGTTACTAGTTGGTTTTAGTTTAATTGTTTTCTTATCTGTTGATAAAGTTTTTGTAGTAGTTAGTGTTAGTCCGTCTAAAATAATTTCACATGACTCACTCATTTCTGCTGAAAATTCTAGTTTGAATTCTCTATCAGTTGAAATCAAAACTGGTGAGATGGAATCTTTTGACAAAAAATCTGTGGAAACAAATTGGGTTGTAGTTGTTGTTTCAGTTACTGTTACTGGTGTAGTAACGCTTTGGCTTATTAATCCCAAAAGCGGAAGAATACTTCGTTTTATGTTTGGATTACAATTTAACAAAACTGTAAGAATAAACAGTAACGATAACTTAATCATTGCTTGAGGTTATGAAGTTTAAAAAATTAAGTCAATCAAATTTATTCTTTTTGGACTGTCAAAGTTACCAAGAAAAATTTTGTCAAAAGAAAATATTGCTTATATAATGGTTATATAAAAGAAACTTTCATTCAAAGTCTAAGTCGCGAAGCGACTTAGACAAGGTTCCCGTGGTTACAACAACGCCTAACGTCATACAAGCTCCAAAAATTACTGAAGGTACTACACCCATAAGTTTTGCTGTTACCCCAGATTCAAATGCTCCTAATTCATTGGAAGAACCAATAAAGATACTACTCACTGAAGCCACTCTTCCTCTCATATTGTCGGGAGTAAATGTCTGTACAATTGTAGAACGAATGATTACACTTACGCAATCGAAACAACCACTGAATGCTAGTATAACTAAAGACAGATAGAAATTTTTTGATAAACCAAAGAGTAACATTGCTAGACCAAATCCTGCTACACTAACAAGTAAAATTTTTCCAGCATTTTTTCTAGGTGGATTGTATGTCAAATAAAGACCCATAATAGCAGCACCCACAGAAGGCGATGCTCTAAGTAGTCCAAGCCCTTCTGGACCTTCCTTCAATATATCTGATGCAAAAATGGGAAGCAGTGCAACAGCCCCACCAAACAAAACTGCAAACATATCCAAAGACATTGCACTAAGCAAAACTGGATTCTTGAATACAAATTTAAAACCACCAGTTAGACTTGAAATAAAAGTTTCCTTGTTTGTTTGAAGTGGTATTGGCTTAGAACCAATCAATGAAAAAAAGAATAAACAACAAATCATTAAACCAAGGTCAACTGAATATGCAAGTTCTGCTCCTTGGAAACGAAATAGAATCCCACCTAAAAATGGTCCCGTTACAGCTGCTGCCTGCCATGCAGTTCCAGTGAGTGCAGAAGTGTTTGGATAAAATTCTTTTGGAACTAGTTGAGCCATAAAAGATGGGATAGAAGCTCCTAAAAAACCTCTTGCTAGTCCACTCACAAAAATAATCCCATAGATAGCAATAGTATTGCCTCTCAATACTGGTATCATATTAAGAGAGCAAATCAGTAATGAAGCTGAACAGAATGATAAAATAGTGAATGCAATTAAGATTATTTTTTTTCTACTAACTCTATCAGCGATTGCTCCAGCAAATAAAGAAATTCCAAAACTAGGTATAATCTCACAAAGACCAATGAGTCCCAAAGAAAGAGGATCTTTAGTGATTTCGTAAATCTGCCAACCTACAACAACAGCTTGGATTTGGATTCCCATAACACCGAAGAATCTTCCAATCAAAAAATTTCTATAGTCTGTGATCTTTAAGACTTTATAGTAGGCTTTTTCTGCCATCAGTCGGGCTTAACTCTAAAAGTGGAATTCTTATCCTTACCAATTTCTTCATTCGTAATATTCATTTCTTTTTGTAAATAATCTCTAAAGTCCATTGTTTTGGAATGATCTCTATCTCCATCACAAGGACCACTTCCGCCATAAGACTTTGTGACACCATTTATAGTAGTGGGAGCAAGAAACCAGTTTCCAGTTGTAGGACATACTCCGGGTTTAGGAGATAAACCATTAAAAGCACAGGTTCCGCCCCCAATCACACCTTCAGGAACAGGGTCATTTCCATTCGCATCTTTAAAATAGGAAAGTTCTTTTCCTTCATAAATTCTTCGATAAAATTTTCCCCAGACAGGTGCTGCGATTACTGCCCCGGTCATACCTCTACCAAGTGAGATCGTATTTTTATCATACCCAATCCAGATGACTGTTGTATATTTAGGATCAAAGCCTGCATACCAAGCATTTGTAAAAGAGCTAGTAGAACCAGTCTTTCCACCTGCATCCCCCTTGAAATTTCCCTGCTCAGGACTTCTAATCGCTGCTGCTGGAGTTCCATTATCAGCAACATGTTGAAGCATTTTTCTCATGATAAATGCTGTTGCTTCGGGAATAACTTGGATTGTACCTTTTTCTGCTTTTTCTGCTAGAGTTTTACGAACATCTGCTTCTTTATTATAGATGACTGCACCACTTTGGTTTACTACATAGCGCAGCGAAAATGGGATGATCTCTCTGCCTTTATTAGCAATCACTCCATATCCAAGTGCCATTTCAAAGGGAGTCAATTCTGCAACACCCAAGGCTAGGGTAGGGTTTCTAGGAAATCTTCCAGGACTTGCTTTGGTAAGTTTGGAAGCAAAATCAATAATTGGGTCATCTCCGATTCTAAAATATACCTGCACAGAAACAATATTCAAGGAAAGGGCTAGTGCTCGGGATGCGGGAACCATACCCATGTACTGTCCCGACATACCTTCTGGAGCCCAACTTTGTCCCTCATCTGTCATGGAAGTGATAGGACCATCCATAAGTCCTGTGCCTGTTCCAATAGAACGCTCTTCAATTCCCGCCCCATAAACAAACGGTTTAAAAGCAGAACCAGTCTGTCTTCTCGCTGCCATTGCTCTATTGAATTGATTTTTAGGAGTAAATTTAGTTCCCCCAATCATTGTTTGAATATAGCCCGTGGATTGCTCCAAGGTAATCATTGCACCTTCTACGTGAAGGTTTTTAGAAAATACTGCTGAGCGTTTTCTAAATTCCCCAACAGCCGATGCTTCATTTTCAAGTGGAGAAGTAATCGATAGAATATCAGCAGCTTCGATGAGCTCTTCTTCAAGTTGTGAACGGAAGTTAGCACTCTCATCAAATTTAGAAATATAGGGACTTGCAACAGGAAAAATAGAACCCAACATATTGTAAATTCCCACAAGACTAGAATCTGCTCCACCTTTATAGGAAAGACTTGCACCAAAGGAAGTTTTATCATAAGAGATTAGGGACTTGATAAATTCATCTTCTGCGATTTCTTGTTTTTTAATATCAAGGGTTGTATAAACCTTCAAACCACCAGTATATACAATGTCCTCACCTAATTCTTTGATGAGTTGTTTTCGTACATGCTCCGTAAAATAAGGTGCTCTGTCTAGTTTCGTTCCCCAAGTAGAAGCAGAAGGGGCACGGGTAATGACAACGGGCCAAAATTTTTCCCAAAATTCGTTATGAATTTTTTCAGTGCTGCTTTTAGGAAGAAATCCATTTTCCGCCATAAGTCTAAGCACAACCTTATGAGCACGTTTAGCAATATCTGGATTTTTGAATGGAGAATATTTAACAGGTGCTTTTGGAAGCCTCGCAAGTACTGCCGCTTCTGCAATATCTAGGTCTCTAATGTCTTTAGAGAAATATACTGCTGAGGCTGAAGAAAGACCTGTGGTTCCATGCCCTAGATATACAAGATTAAAATATATTTCTAAGATTTCTTCTTTGGAATATTCCTGTTCAATTTGTAAGGTTAACAGTGCTTCAATAAATTTTCTGATAAAACTCTTTTTAGTATTTTTTAAAATTGCTTTAGATAGTTGTTGAGTGATGGTAGAACCACCTTGCTTCACTTTAAAATGAATTAGATTTACCCAAGCTGCTCTGAGTATTGCCCAAAAGTCAATGCCCACATGGTTATAAAAATTAGTGTCCTCTACAGAAAGAAAGGCATTCACAACATGAGGAGGAATATCCCCAAATCTTAGAAGCTCCTGTCTATGACGGTAGAGTTCTGCGAATGGAATTCCATTGATATCGTATAATTTTGTTGGGGTTGTGGGTTGATAAGTAGTAAGTAGCTGTAGTTCTTCACCTTTGTCCACTTCGGAGAGAATATAACCAAAAAAAAGTCCTCCGATGAGAGCAATGATAAGTAAGATCGCAGCACTTACCTTGAATTTGCTTTGGATCATAACTCGAAAGTCATTCCCTCTCTAGCTAGCACAACCTCAAGGGGAGAACCACCTAGATGTCTTTTGTGCTCAATTGCTTCTTCTAAAATATCAAATACTTTTTTGTCGTTATATGCAGGTTCATGGTGAGTCAAAACTAGGGTTTTGATTCCCCAGATAGTCGCTGAATTCACTGCCATTGTATAAGAAGTGTGTCCCCAATCAAATTTTGCAAAGGATTCATCCAAAGTATATTGCGCATCTAAGACTAGAACATCTGCTCCACCAAAAAAGCCAGTTAGATTACGAACCAGCTGCATATCATCCCCAGTATATTCCGCATCAGTTGCAAAGATGAAGGTCTTTCCTTTTTCTTGAAACTTGTATGCATAAGAACCACCAGGATGCTTTAAGGGATGAAAGGTGATTCTCATTCCATCTTCAAAATCCAATACTTGACCTTCTGTTAGTGTGTGGAATTTTTTTGTAGAAGCAGTTCCATGAAAAGGCATTGGGAAAAATTCTTTGACTTGTTGTTTAACGAGTCTATCCTCTAAATCAGGATAAGGAGAGCGGAAATTGATTAAGTTACCTGGAATATAAACAGGTTTGAAAAACGGAAGCCCTTGGATATGGTCCCAATGAGTGTGAGTAAAGAAAAGTTCAAGGATACCCTTACCTTTTCCAAAATCAGAACGCAAAAGATCGTCACCTAGATTTCTCCCACCTGTTCCACAATCTACCATATAATGATTTCCAGCATCTGAAGTCACAGAAATACAAGTAGTGTCCCCACCAGCTGTGTATTTCAAATAGTCAGGGAGATCCTCTAAAAATTGGGGAATTTGCTCTCTGGTTGAAAGATTATGGTCAACACATCTTTCTAAAACCTCCACCAATTTCTCGGTGTACGCAAAATTGCTCATAGGAGCAGAAATTGAGCCTCTAGTGCCGTATAATTTAATCTTCACGTGTTAAAAATCTTTATCCAAGTATTAGGAATACCAGTCTAAATACTATTTTACATTTTGCAAGGTATATACTACTAACTAAGAAAAAATTCAGTGATTTTTTTAAAGCTAAGGTATAAGCCTATCTAACACTGTTTGAATTAACTCAGGGTTTTCAAAGGGAAAAAAATGAGTTATATTTGGTACAATTTCTAATGTGGATTTGGTATTTTTGGAAATAATTTTTTTACCCATTTCAGGGGAACATACTTCATACTTTTCGGGAATGATAATATGAGTTTCTGTTGGAATGGAATGAAATTCTAGTGGTGCAAAAAAACCTTGAGACCGAAAATTCTTTGCTTCTAATTTGGGATCACAAACAAGCTCTGCTTCTCCAGAATCTAAAACTCGAATACAACTTGTTATATAGGAATCATAGAATACTTCTTTCCAATTAGAGAAAGCAGGAAATTTTCGAAACACTTTGGCAATCTGATCCTTACTCTTAAAACGACTCCTCCTCTTTTCAGCACTCTTAGCAATAGGAAGATCAAAGAAAAATCGATAGAGGCTAATCTTCATACTTAGAACAGTTGGATCAAATAAGATGAGTTTTTGAAAAAAATTGGGAAGACTTCTAGATGCTTTTAGTAAGCAAGCTCCCCCCATCGAATGTCCAATCCCGATTGCTGATTTTAAAGAAAGAAATTCAATCAAACTAAGGATTTGGTCTCGATAATGATTCCAGTTTTTAAAATCATAGATTAGCTCAGAAGAACCATGACCTGAAAAATCTAATCCAATCACTCTGTAGCCTTCACTGAGCAATTCTAGATAATAAGAATAACAATGAGCTGAATATCCATTTGCATGAGTAAAAATGATTGTGCCATTTTTTTCCAGAGTGCTGTCTAGAAAGGAAAGATTTTTATTTTGAAAAGTAAACGTTTTACTAGTTAGCATAAATCATCATTAGGAATAGTTCTTTAAATACTTTGACCATAAGTAGTGATACTGAAAAAAAATTTGCAATGGGAATCCAACTACATTCGAATAAGAACCCTGAAATTTTTGAACAGGTGTGATTCTATCCTGAATCCCATATGCCCCCGCCTTATCCATTGGATTCATCTTCATCACATAGTCATGAATTTCAGAAACTGACCAATCTTTGAAAAATACTTTCGTTTCATCATAAGCAAAATGGATAAAATCTGTGCTAGCAATTGCTATTCCTGTATAAACGGAATGGGAATCACCTAAAAGCTCTGAAATAAATTGAACTGCCTGCTCTTTAGATTCTGGTTTAGGATATAATTTATTGGCTTTCACAACTATTGTATCACAGGAAATTAAAATGGAATTTGGTGGAATTTTTCCCAGTTTCAAAAGAGTGATTCTTTTCAGATATTCTAGTGGTTTCTCTGCTTGAACTAGTGATTCGTCAACTGATTCTGGAATAACCTCAAAAAAAAGTCCCAGACTAGACAAAATTTCCTTTCTACGCGGGGAAGCAGATTTCAGAATTAGCATCATTCACTCATTTATTGGAAGAGTTTTTTTGTCGATAAGTTAAATACTATGAAACATTCAGTCACACTATTCTTACTAGTAAGTTTTTTTTCTATACAGCAAAGCATTTTTTCTCAAGCAAAGGCTCCCACACCAGAACAACCCAAGAAAGAATCCAATCCAAAGGATCCTGCAACTCCTAAAGATAAAGATGCAAAGACAACTCCCGACAAACCATTGAAAAATGAGGAAGGAGCAGTCATCGTTGATCCATTAGAGATTGCAAAAAATTTACGTTTAGTAAACCTTAGGCACCTAAAAAAATTGAAAAGTGCATTTATCAATTCCGGTATGGAAGATAAATACAATGCTTTAGTAAAAAGTTATGTTGACGCTACTGTTACTTTGAATGAAAGAAATTATAAAGAAGCTAGAAGAAAGTTTGAACAAAACTCTACAGAAATCGGAGAAAGTGTAAAGCCAATCATTGAAAACTATCGTAAGGTTTATGCCAAACTATATACTGATTATTCATTCGTTGTAGTTGATTCAAAGATTAACTCTACTGATCCTAATGAATTAGGAAATAGTTCTTATGAAAAACTTTTAGCAATGGCAAATGAATTTCAAAGAAATTCCCTTGAGCAACTTGAAAAGGGGAGTCCAATTGAAGCTGTTTATACTTTTAAACAAGCACTATTCAATTTAATTAAGATTCCCTATTTTCTTGCAAAAAACAAAAACAAAAATTTGAAACTAAGTGAGAGAATTGCTCAGGGTTTACTCATTGATGAAGACTATATTCCTAAAGACTTACTCAAAGATTATGATGATACTCAATATCAAATTTTTACTGAGAGAGAAAAAGAGCGTGAGAAAGAAAGAGAGAATTTCAAAAAAGGACTGAGCTCTAAGTTTGGAAAATTAAACATGGATGCTGAACAACCGAAAGCAGTGGATAAAGATAAAAAACCTACTGAGGTAAAACCTGCTCCGACTCCAGCACCTCAGCCAACTGAAAAAAAATGATTAGATTCTTAGTCGTTTTACTCTTTCTACTACAATTGACTGATTGTAGAAGAAAGAGAACAAGTGAAGATCAAAAACATTGTGAGTTTGATGGGAATTATGTTTCCTATCTAAAATGTGGATATGATAAATTATTTCCAAAACCTTCAGAGATAAATGAATGTGATACAATGGGAAACTATTATGAGGATGGTGAACATTATATCAATAGAGAATTTGTGAATGATGATGGAACACTAGACTACAAGAAACAGTTTGAAAAATCTAAACAACAAAATCATGATTGTTACCCAACAAAAACATTTGAATAACGATAGGCGAAATCTAACTTCCTCTTTTTTCTTTTAAGATATATACTGACTTGTCTTGTTCTGTGATTGAGATATCTCGTTTTACTAGAACAAAATTTTTCTTAAGTAGAGCATAGGAGTCGGAAGTTACCTGAATCTGTCCGTTCATGCCTTCATGTTCCATTTCTCTTGCTTTCTCCATCACCTTCAAGGATTTAAAAACAGTAAGAAGTGAATTTTTATCTTCATAAATATAATCAACTAATTTACCTGAATCCATTCCCATCCTAAGTCTAAAATTAATATTTCTTTCCTTACATAGATGCTCAAATGAGTTGCGAATTCTAATAGCAAACTCTGCTAACGCATCTGCATAACCCATATCAGTTCCTGCAGGGTTTTCATATACTAGAAAACTATAGAAACCACGATCCTCATCACTAGTATCAATATTAAAATGTTTTCTATCCATTTCGAATTCTTTGTATAGGTCTTTTAGAATTTTTTTTACTAAACCTAAACTCTGTTCTTTATAGTAATACGAAAAGATAGCTGATATATCAACATAAAGGGAAGTAACATTCATTACATGAAATCTCTTTGGCAGATGATTTGTGATTAATTGAATGGAATATTCTTTGTAATAGTTGATAAGCCTAACCATTTCTTTTTCAGACTCATAATGATCCTGAATGATACCGTTCAAGATGATTCCAAAAAATACAAATGGTGCTAGATAAAAATAAGTATAATTGAAACTAACCTTACTAATGAAAGTTATAAAATAACAAACGAGCACCCAAATAGAACCTAAAATTCCGTAAAGTGAGCTAAGCCCAGTAAACGCAAGAGTTGAAATTACTAGAAGTCCTGTTTGCAAAGTAAATAGATCAAAGTTAAAAGGAGTATTTTCGTCTGTAAATAGATCAGCTTGCATACCTGCAATTGCTGAGTATAAGATTCCAATCACTTGAAAACCAATGGAGCTATTTTTAGAAAAAATATAACCCATGATTCCGATCATCACTACCGTTTTGAAAACTAAAACGAGCATCACATATGGGATGAACGAAAGACGATAGTATTCAGTAAGTATTATGATAAGCATTAAAACTGCATTAGCAGAATATAATTTTTTGAAGGTATCAACTCTTCTTTGAAAATGATCCTTATAATCGCCACTAATTATCATGTAGTTTAATTATCGGTTAGACCTTGATTATTAAAAAAGGAAAATACTAATGAGTTTTGGGGATTTATTCCAGAATTCACTTTACAAAAAGGCTTAGACTAAAAAATTATTGATACTAACAAGAAATTGAGTTTTGTTCAAGATTGATTCAAAATGTTTGATAAAAAGAAGCTTTTTTACTTTTTGATCTTTATCACTTCTTTCTTAGTCTATGCACTCACTTCCCCAAACACAGTGACCATGGAAGACTCAGCCTCCTTTCTAATCACAGCAAAATTTCTAGGAGTTGCTCACCCACCTGGATATCCTCTTTATGTCATACTTGGGAAAATTTTTTCATTTCTACCGTTTGCAAGTGTCGCCTATCGCATCCATCTTTTAAATTGTTTTCTAGCCTCAGCTTCCCTGATTCTTTTTTTTGAAATATCCTATTTCTTCATAAAGAATATGACACTTGCTTCCATTAGCTCTTTTTTTCTATCAATCAGTTTTTCCTTTTGGTTTCAAGCAATCACCGCAGAAGTTTATATGCTGAATTTATTTTTATTCCTAGTTTTATTATTTCTTGGCTTAGATATATCTCAAAACTGGAATGAAAAAAAATTTCATCTATTTAGTTTTGTTTTTGGTTTATCTTTATCCAATCACTGGCCATTAATTATTTTAGCTAGTTTAGGTTTCATTGTTTTATTCTGGAAAATTAAGAAAGAAATTATTTCAAGTCTACCTAAGTTTATGTTGTTTTTTTTACTTGGGCTAGTTCCCTATTTACATCTATACTTTTCTATTTATTATTCTGATTATTTTTTTTATGGAAAGTTAAATTCAATATATCTAGTTTTTGAACATATAATTAGAAAAGAACAATGGGTAATGGACTCAATCCAAACAGCAGGTTTTTTTCAAGGATTAAAATTTATAAAATTTGTTGTGCTGTCTCCTGCAAATGAATTTTCTATTCCATTCGTAATTTTAGTATATTTAGGAATTTACTTTGCTTACAAAGAATTGAACAGAAGATATTTTTATAGTTTAATACTCTTTTTAATATCAACACCTTTACTGCTTCTTTTTAGTTTTAGAACAGAGTTCAATCAGTTTACAAGTGAAATGTTTCAATATTGGCTATTAATTCCTTTTAGTATGATGACAATATTTGCAGTTTTTAGTTTAAAAAAGATTCTAGAAGAATTAGAAAAAATTTCAAGGCTAAATCAATTAGCTAGAGAAGTTATTTTTTCTATTTTTATACTAACGTTATTCGCAATTCAAATCTATAATAATTTACCCAAGAATAATTTAACCAATGATACCTTTGCTAGAGACTATGCTAGACTTGTGCTTTCTAGTCTTCCCGAGTATTCAGTCTTACTCACCAATACAGATACTGACCTTGGCGGGCAAATTGGTTATGTAAATATTATTGAAAACTATAGACCAGATATACTAATCACTTCCCAAGCCTCTGCATTATTTCCCATTAGATATTATTCTCGCAAAGATGAGTTGGATTTGCAGAAAAGACAGATACTTTTTTTAAATTTCTACTCAGAGATGAGAAAAAATGGAAGAAGAGTTTTTACAACAAGAGAGATCAATGCTTTTAATAAACAATTCATTTTTCCCCTGAAATACACTCAACATGGGTTTTATTTTGAAATCACAGAAAATGATGAGACTCAAGTCTTAGATAAATCCAATGGAATTCCCAAAGCGATTCAGTTTTTAGATTTGTATAGTGCTGATTATTATAAAAATCATTGGCAATACTATAGAAACTTTGCTCTTCAATCAGTTTTTCATTATCTTGGACAAGAAAAAATTTATCATTCAATCACTAAAAAGAATCGTTGGTGCAAACTCATTTTAGCACAGCTAAAAAATGTTATGGAGAAAAATTTTGAGGAAGCTGATAGACTATTTTTAGAAATCATCAAAGATCCAATGCATGATGTATATATATTTGAAAAAATTTCTATCTATAGACAGTTTATAATCAATAGAATTCAAAGAGCAGAAAAAGAAAATTGGAACATTTCTGAAAAGAAAAGGTATCTTCAAGAAGCAGTAGATATTTCATTTCCAGTGCTTAAAGAGTTGGAATTTTGTAATAATCCTCTTGCAATCAAAATTAAAGAGCTTGCTCAAGCAAAATTAGTAATTATAGATTCAATCTATTTAGAAAAAACCTTTCCTGCTTGCAAAAACTAGGCTATCTTTCCTTGGATTTTTTCAATAATCTTTGTGCTAGACTCACCTTGTAGAAAGGGTAGGATTTGAATATCCCCACCATAACTTTTGATTGTTTCATACTCTGGAAGGGATTCTTTTTTGTAATCTCCACCCTTAGTATGAACGTTAGGTGCAATTTCTTTGATTAGTTGAATTGGAGTATCTTCTTTGAATATAGTTACTGCATCTACAAAAAAGAAAGACATTAATACGATTGCTCGTGATAGTTCTCCATTGATTGGTCTAGTTTCGCCTTTTAATCTTTTCACTGAAACATCTGAGTTCAAACCAATCCATAAAAAATCGCCTAAATTTCTTGCTCTGATTAAATAATCTATATGACCCGGATGAACTAGATCAAAACAACCATTGGTAAAAATAATTTTTTTATCTTTAAGATGATTCTTAAAGTCTTGAATGGAACTTCTTTCAATAAATTTTTTTTTTAATTCAAGTGGAACTTGCATTAGTGGGTTTCAATTTGAAAGTATATAAAGTTTTTAGGTAACTCACGTTTTTCTTGTACGTAAAATATTCTAGATTTATTTTCAGGATTTAGTATATAGAAATAGGAATTCAAATTTGTTCTCAAATAAAACGAACCTTTCATTTTACTCAATTGAAATTTAATAAATAATTCTTCCACAATTGTTTGAATAGAATGTAAACTTAGTTTTAAAATACCACCACCTGAATAAAAACTTTTTTTACCTACTTCAGAAAATAAAAAATGCGATTCCTCAATGAAACGGTTATAGAACATAAGTCTATGCCCATTTTCTTTTTCTGCAATTGTTGGAATAAACATTTCATGAAAGTTATTCGTAAAAAATTCAGCAAGACCAAGTTTAGTGATAATTAATTTTTGTTTCTTAGTTACATTCTCTAGTTTGATTCTATTTGTTTTAATTTCTTTAAAAAGCAAAGCTCTCATAAGTGTAAAGGAAAGCATACTACTATCTAAATGAATTAAATCACCAAAATCCCAAATTTCTTCACTTGCAGGAAACTCACTTAAGAACATTTTATCAAGAGAATAGATATCATTTTTTATACCGGAAGGTAGTGAAATTTGATTGGAATTTGTAATCGAATTCATTCTTTGAATATTATCGGTAAAGAGTACGATTAAAATTGAATATAGAAAGTTTAAGAAATAAAATCTATAAAACTTTTTTTGAAAAACCAGAGCCATTGTTCATCTTTGAAGACATAATACTACCAGCTGCAACAGTTTGGGTTGGGGTAAGAGAATGGATAAAATTTTTTAGGATGAATTCACTATCTGAAGGAGATAGAGTTTACTTATCTATGTCTCCTAAGCCAACATTTATTTATGTCTTATTAGCTTCATTCTGGGAACGAATCAGTTTAGTAATAGATTCCACAGAGTTAGAAAATGAAAACTCAGTACAAGAATATGATTGTACAATTGGAATTCAAACAATAGAAAATAGATATAATGTGAAAATTGATGAGAACTCAGGACTACCGTTTAACGATACTATTGTAAAACGAGAGTATAGATTAGAAAAATCAAATGGGATTTTATTATTTTTAAAAACATCAGGATCGACAAATAATCCTAAATTGATTGGGTTATCTGAAGAAAATATCATTTCTGTTTTAGATTCACATATACCTTTATTAGGTAAAAAAAATTCTTCGATGCTATCTATTCTACCATGGCATCATGCATTTGGATTAATCATTGATTTATTATCAGGAATGTTTGAATCAAGTCTAATTGTAAGAGATGTTTCCAATGGCAAAGACCCAATCAAACAAATAGAACAAATCAAGAGATGGAATCTAGATTCAGTTTCTGGGGTTCCTTTACAATTTGATAGAATTCTTAGTTCTATTGAAGGAGATTCTACTCTTCAAAAAATTAGGTCGGGTGTGATTGGTGGATCCAATATCACAAGCAGACTTGCAAGTATTTTAGATGGAACTAATATTCAAGTTGGATATGGACAAACAGAGGCGAGTCCAGGAATTACATTAGGCAAAAGAGGATATTTCAAGGAAAACTATCTTGGAAGTCCAGTAGGTTGTGATATGAGTATAAGCTCAGAGAATGAGTTACTATTTACTGGAAAGAATGTATATAGAGCAAGGCTAGAAGCTGAAAGTTTGGTTTGGATGAATGAATCTAGAATTCAGGCAACCAATGATTTAGTTGAACAAAGGCAAGATGGTTTATATTTTCTTGGAAGAAAAGATTTTTCTTTCAAACTAGAAAATGGGACACTAATGATTCCTGAATTAATTGAGTCAGATCTGAAGAAAAAATTTATTGAGTTAGAAGAGATCGTTATTCAAAAAAAAGAATCAACAATTCAGATTTATTATCATTCAGGAATTAATTTAGATTCTAAAATTTTTGCTTATATGAAAAAATTTGGGAGTATAAAAATAATAAACTGGGAAAAAGAATTTCCTAAAGATAAAAAGGGATTAATCAATAGAAAATTCTTTAGTAATCTTGTGTAACGATACTAGTCTAAAGTTTTATTCTCTTGCAGTCTTTGCATTCTATCTTGATTCGTAAGTTCAGAAATAAGTTCTTCTATATCACCGTTCATCATTGCAGAAAGATTATGACTAGTAAAATTAATTCTGTGATCAGTAAGTCTTCCTTGAGGAAAATTATAAGTTCTAATTCTTTCGGATCTATCACCTGAACCAACCATTTGTTTTTTAATTGCATCAGTGCTAGCTTTAGCTTCTTCGTAGGCTTTTTCTTTTAACCTTGCTCTTAAAATCCTCATTGCCTTATCTTTGTTTTTGAGTTGAGACTTTTCATCTTGACAACTAACGACAAGACCTGTGGGAACGTGAGTGATTCTAACTGCAGAGTCAGTAGTGTTTACAGACTGACCTCCAGGACCAGAGGAACGAAATACATCTATTCTAAGTTCATTTTCATTGATTTGAAGTTCTGTTTCTTCCACTTCAGGCAGAACCGCAACTGTAATTGCTGAAGTATGGATTCTTCCACCAGACTCAGTAGTAGGAATACGTTGCACTCGATGTGCACCTGGTTCAAATTTAAAAGTATCGTAGGCTTTTTCCCCTTCTACAGAAAAAATAATTTCTTTAAAACCACCAAGACCAGTGGGACTCGCTTCAACGATTTCAAATTTTAGTTTTTGTTTTTCACAATACTTAGAATACATTCTAAATACATCAGCAACAAAGAGTGCAGCTTCTTCTCCACCAGTTCCCGCACGAAGTTCCACAAGAATATTTTTACCAGAGTTTGGATCGGGCGGAAGCAATAGAACTTCTAGCTCAGCAGTGAGTTCATTCATCTTATTTTCAGAATCTTCCATCTCGGATTTTAACATCTGAATCATTTCAGGGTCAGTTTCCGTAATAAGAAGTTCTTTTGCATCCATTAGAGCTTTTTCTGTTTTAAAAAACTCTTCTACTTTTTCGAAGATTGGAGTTAGTCTTGCTCTTTCTTTAGAAAGATCTTTGATTTGGTTGGGTTTGAGCCCAGCAGGATTTAGGAGTTCTTCATCAATTTTCAGATATTTTTGTTGTAATTTAAGTAATCGGTCTTTCATTGATATGTTGTGTTCTTTTTTTACTAGAAAAGAGAATGATAGTTTTTTAGCATTAACAAATTATATGGAAGAAACATTAGTTATCGAGAAAGAGATTTCAGCCAAGGCACTAGACTTACTACTAGATGTAGAAAATTACAAGACTCCTTATGCAAAATCAGTGGCTGATCCATATGATTTAATTTTAGATATAGCAAAAAAAGTATCATTGCAAACAGGGTTTGTAAGCGGTATGTTATCTTTGCCCTCAGGATATTTTGGATATGCAACCATACTTCCTGAAATTTTTTTCCTGCTTAAAATGCAAGCAAGGATGGTTAAAGATATTGCTGCACTTTATGGCAAGGAGAAACTCATTACAAAAGAAATCTTGTTATATTGTATTTTCAAGCGAAACCAAATTTCCTTGTTAGAAAGAACAATCAAGATATCCAGCACAAGAGCATTGGTGAGACCGATGACAGTGAATTTATTTTTGAAGTTTTTAGAGAAGTATATCGTTGGAATAAAGTTTTCCAAAAAACTAACTAGATTTTTGCCATTGCTTGGGTTTTTAAGTTCAGGCATCATATCCTTTGTAGATACCAAAGTAGTAGCACTTACTGCTTCTAATTTGTTTTCAAAAGAAATTTTATTAACTGAAGAAAATGAAATTTCTTAGGATTTATTTCTTCATAACTTGACAATTTTCCTAAGCTCAAAAAACTGACCTTATCGATCCCCTTTAGCTCAGTCGGTAGAGCAAGTGACTGTTAATCACTGGGTCGCTGGTTCGAGCCCAGCAGGGGGAGCGAGAGACGGTAGCCAACGACGGAAGTCTCGCAGCTACAAAACGAGCTACGCGAGTTTTGGTAACCGAGATTTTTTTGCTTAAGCAAAAAAAATAAGGTTAAAAAAGATATGTTATTCAATCATCTTCCCTAAACACTAATCAAAAATAAAAGGCACACCGAGAGACGGTAGCCAACGGCGGAAGTCTCGCAGCTACAAAACGAGCTACGCGAGTTTTGGTGATTGAAACAAATTTTTGATAAAAAAATTTGTGAAATCAAAAGAACTAAATTAGAACACAAGACAAAGTAATTAGCGACACAGGGATTCGAACCAATCGCAGGCACGAATAGTGCCGAGATTACAAGCGGTAGGCACCTTTGCCGTTGAGCCGACTTGGCATCTGAAGCATTTCTTTGAAAAAGAATTGCGAAGATGAAAACCTCAATTAGAACAAATGAATAAGTTGTTGAATGATACTTAAAAACACTTCTTCGCAGCTACAAAACGAGCTACGCGAGTTTTGGTGACTGAGGTAAATTTTTGGTAAAAAATTTACGAAGTCAAAAAACTAAATTAGAACACAAAACAAAGTAATTAGCGACACAGGGATTCGAACCCCGGACCTGCGGATTATGATTCCGACGCTCTAACCAACTGAGCTATGTCGCCATATGACCAAAATTTAAGTTAGGAGTCCAGTGTCAAGAACCTAAACTTATCATGATTCTGACTAATCTACAATTCAGAATTCGCCGATGATATGCAAAGGAGAACAAGGATGTTACAACTCAAGCAGGATGCTGAAAAGGATCTAGAGTATATTTTCAAGGAAGAAATTTCTGTTTACAAAAGCCTATTACTATTAGAAGGCAATAAAAAAGAGAGCATCCTAAAGTCCGATGGGAAAGAGTTAGAATCAGCTACAAAGCAGATTTCTCATCTACTTTCAGTAGCCTCTGAGGTGGAAAAACGAAGAAAAAGGGCTCTAGAGCAATTTTTTGCTGATAGAAACATCCTTCCCGAGTCTGAAAACATCATCCTCTCCGAATTTTTATCTAAGATTGAAGAAGAACGAAAATCCACCTTTGTTGTTCTTGCTGAAGACCTAAGAAAGGTTGTTTTAGATTTACGTGATATTGTGTTAATCAATGAAAAACTTCTGCAAGCAAAGCAAGAGATTTTTCAATTATCCATGGAAGCATTGAAAGTAGCTTCAGGTTCACAAATTGAAGTGAGCTATGAAGGATCGAATCATAAATTGAATCGCCCTAGAACCAGTGTTATACTGAACGCTAAGGCATAATAGGAGAAAAGATGAGTTCAACATTTTCTGGACTAGAGGCAAGTAAAAGAGGACTCTCAGCCCACCAACAAGCACTTCATACAACTGGTCACAACGTAGCTAACGCTGATAATAAAGCATTCTCAAGACAAAGAGTTCAGATGGGAACAACAGAACCTCTCTACGATGCTTCTCTAAATAGAGCTATGGTTGCAGGTCAGATTGGACAGGGTGTAAGTGTTCATACTATTGAAAGAATCAGAGATGAATTTTTGGATGATAGAATTGTTGAAACCTCAACTGAAAAAGGCTATTGGGATACTCGAGAAAAATATATTCGTCAAGTAGAAATCATCTTAAATGAACCCGGTGGACTTTCTCTGCGTTCTCATCTGGACCAATTCTGGTCTTCTTGGGAAGAACTCGCAAATTATCCCGAAGAAAGTGCTCATCGTTCTGTAGTCAAAGAAAAAGCAATTGGACTTGGAAGTAGAATTGAAGATACATTCAATAGAGTCTATGCACTGAAAGAACAAGCAAATAGAGAAGTAGAAAATAAAACTAATTTGCTAAACTCTATGGCTGAATCTGTTAGAGTATTGAATGAAAGAATCACCAAAGCAGAAGCGTTAGGTGATAATCCAAATGATCTTTGGGATAGAAGAGATAAGCTAGTAGAAGATATGGCAACTCTTGCTGATATTCATATCGGTAGAAGTGATAAAGATGAATTCATGGTTTTCATTGGTCAGCAAATCTTTGTTCAAGGTAGTAAAAAGAATGAAATAGCGTTAGTCGCTAATGCTAACTATGAAGGAAGACTTGATCTAGTTTGGAAAAATACAGGAGCAAAAGTTCTTTTAAGAAATGGTGAGTTGGAAGGTTTAATTGAAATTAGAGATGTTCTGCTTCAAGAAAAAATCAACCAAATGGATTCCTTTGCAATGAATCTAAAAGATACAGTAAACTCTATTCATAAAGATGGGTTTGGGTATAATGGGAAGACGAATCAAGATTTCTTTGATGTAAAAAACCTTTCTACGAATAGTTTTGGTGACTATGACACTGATGGAGATGGCAAAAATGATATTACTGCAATCTTTAAAGTTAGTGGTAGAACCTCACTTAACCAAGACAACCCAATTGGAATTGATGGGATTATGACTTTCCATAAAAATGATGAAAAGAATACCCCTGTTCAAATTTCTTATTCTAAGGATGAAACTCTTAGAGCAGTGATTAAAAAAATCAACGATGCAAGAGTAGGGGTAGTTGCTGGTTTGAACCATGACAACCAACTAACGTTGAAAGCAGTTGTTGCTGAAGATCATCCATCCAAAAATTTCATGATTCGGCACTTAGAGGATTCAGGAGAATTTTTAGTTGGCTTAACTGGGGTTCTAGTTGGTTCTGGTGTGGGTGGAAGTTTTGATTACAGAAAGATTGGGGAATTGAATAAATTTCAAGTGAATCCAGAGGATGTAACACTAACTCCTCATCTACACCCAGCAAGTTTTGTTAGGCTAACCGATGAAATTTCCAATAATACACTTTCCATTGCTGCATCTCGTGGTAAAGCGTTAGGCGGCAATGTGGATTATAATTCTGCACATGGTCACAAGGATGGCGCTAACGCATTACTTATTGCTGCAGCTCTTAGAGAGAAACCAATCATGGTTGAGTATGATTCTAATTTTACTAATTTTTATTCAGGTATGATTGCAAAACTTGGAACAGAGGGAAGAGAAGCAATCCAAGAGGCTAGTACTCGAAAACTTCTAATGACTGAGTATGAAAATCTAAGACAATCAGTTTCTGGAGTAAGTCTAGATGAAGAGATGGCTAATATGGTTCAATTCCAACAGTCCTATAATGCTTCTGCTAGAATGATCAATGTTCAAAACGAAATGTTAGATACGATAATCAACCATCTAGGTGTTGGAAGATAAGGAGATATAAATGAGAATCACTAACCAAATGACAAACAATACACTTGTTAGAAATCTAAATCGTCAGCAAGAAGACCTAGACAATGTGCAAAACCAACTTGGAACTGGAATTAAGATCAGCAAACCTTCTGATGAACCGGGAATTGCAACCAACCAAATCTATTTCAAGACTAGACTTCATGAATTAGATCAGTTTGGAAAAAATTTAGAAGATGGAAAGGCAAGACTTAATACAATTGATGGAGCCCTTTCTTCAGTGACTGATCTTTTGCAAAGAGTGAGAGTTTTAACTGTTCAAGGTGCAAATGGAATCTATCAAGGTGATAAGGGTTTCGAGTTAGAGTTTGCTATTGCTAAAGAGATTGACGAACATCTTAGAGCGTTAGTTGACATTGCTAATTCAAGAGATGCAACTGGTCAATATATATTTGGTGGGTTTTCCATTGATAGAGCACCATTTGAAGCATTTGAAACTAAGGAAAAAGGACTGAAAGGTCTAGCTACCAAAGAACAGATCGTGGGTGTTGAGTATCGTGGAGATAATGGGGAACAACTCAGAGAAATCGAAAAAGGTGAGTATATTGGGGTAACAATTCCAGGGAACAAAGTTTTCTGGGGAACTAATACTACTTTAACTAGCTCAGTGGACGCAACTGATTATGTTGCTCAAAGTCCACAAAAAATCAGAATTGATGGTGTAGAGATATCCATTGGTGCTGGAGATAGACTAGACGATATCATAGACAAGATAAACACTTCTCCCATTTCTGTGAAAGCTGTAAAACTTGGTAATAATAATCTATCTTTGAATTCAACTAGCCCACACCAGATTTGGTTAGAAGATTTTGAAGGTGGGACAGTTCTGAGAGACCTTGGTTTAGTAGAAGCAAATTCTTCTGAACCTCCCGGTAACTACTCTCGTTCAGCGACAGTAACTGGTCTTTCTATTTTTGATGTTCTGATTCAACTTAGAAATGATTTAACTGCAAAAGATCAAGAAAGAGTTGGTGGAAAAGATTTAGGCGATATTGATTCAGCATTGGAAAACATCCTAAGATATAGAGCTGAGGTTGGAGCGAAGGTAAACCGTGTGGAAAATCATGCACAAAGAGTTGCTTTTGAAAGTTCCTTTACAACTGAGTTACTTGCAAAAAATGAGGCAATTGATTTTCCTGAGACAATCATGCACATGAAATGGCTTGAGTCTGTTCATTCTTATGCTCTGAATGTTGGTTCCAGAATTATCAAACCAACTTTATTAGACTTTTTAAGATGATAGAAATTGAGTCCAAACCATTTGGGAAAATCAATATTGAAGAGAAACAAATATTAGATTTTCCTTATGGACTTTTAGGTTTTGAAAAATTAAAAAAATTTGCACTCATTGAAGAGAATGCAGAGAATGCTTTCAAATGGCTTCAATCCTTAGAAGACAAAGAGATTGCATTTGTTTTAATACAACCTGAACTTTTTACCGAAGGTTATAAGCCTGAATTAACTCTTTCAGAGTTAGAGACTCTGGGTTTAAAAAAAATAGAGGATGCAATTGTATTTTCGATTGTAACAATTCCGAATGAGAACCCAAGAGGAATGACTGCTAACCTTCAAGGACCAGTTCTAATTAATCCGATTTCGCATATCGGTGCTCAATTTATTTCTAGAAATGAAAATCATCCACTTCGAAAATTAATCCTAACTCGTGAGCCGGAGAAAGTCTGATGCTTGTGCTCACAAGAAGACTCAATGAGTCCATAATGATTGGCAATGATATTGAACTCACTATTATTGATATCAA
>JANRLP010000072.1:0-23624 GCA_033762425.1 Leptospiraceae bacterium | reverse complement strand
TTTATTTGATTTTTTTCACAAAAGTCTAAAAACTCATAAAAGCCCTTTTCTATTTCAATTAATTTAATATCCTCATCAATTTTTTTTAAGCATTCATAAAAATCATCTAAGTGAGTGTTAATTCCAAGAGAATTAAATAGTAGTTCAACTGAAGGTTTTGGAGGAAAGCACAAAACAGTTTTCATATACTCTTTAATAAAATTATAACTCATTGGAGCTGCGATTTTATTGATATAATTATATACAAAATCTACAGTATTTTCAACAGAAACTTTTGATATTACTCCATCAAAATCTAACAGAATACCTTCAACTTTATTATTCATTTATTAACTCTTTCTTGTAATAAGTACAAAACTCTTTAAATGAAATTGGATTAATTTTTGTAATATAATGGAAATCATCTGTAGGTGACGAATGCTTTCCTTGATAATAATATTCATGTAATTCTAAAGATGGGATTATCATATCTTCTGAAATTATTTTAGAACTTCTAATTTTTTGTTCAAATTCTTCTAAAGTAATATCCTTATATTTTATTCTTTTGGAAACAACTTCAGAAATAATTTCTACAAATTCATTCATTGTATTATTGTCCATTGATGTAAGGGTATAAGTTTTATCAATGTGAATTGATAGATTTAAAATAATACAATGGATAAATTTAGCTATATCCCTCACGTCAATAAAACAAATTTTGGAATTTGACCAAGGAAGACAAATTTCATTATTTTCTATTTTATAAAAAGTTAAAAAATTTTGCATGAATGTTGTAGGTCTAATGATTGTATATGAAATACCAGAACTTATTATATATCTTTCAACTGTTCTATGCCAACGACCAATACTTGGTCCTCCTATTGCTTTTGAACCAGTAGAAGATAAAAAAATAATATGCTTCACACCGACTAGATAAGCTACATCAATAATTCGAGTAGCCATTTCTACTTGAATAGTTGAAAGAGGTAATATCAATAATAAGATCTGAATATCAACTAAACAATTCTTAATTGATTCAATACTATTATAGTTTAATTTGTACCAATCAATTTTTGAGTAATTTTTATTCAAAAATCTAGTTGTTGCACGAAAGTAAATTCCTTGTTCAATCAAAACATTTACTATTTCCTTACCAACAGTACCTGTTGCACCTGTAATTAAAATCATAGGTTTCATGAATTACAATATCTCTCTATCATCAATCAATCTAAAGTGAAACTTAATTGCTTCTTTAAGGTTTTCAGAGTCAATCCCATTTAGTTTTTCCATTTTATAGCCAGCCACAATTCCATTGTCTCCGTAAGGTTCTATCCATTTCAAGGAACAATTTCCATGTATAAAACCAATTCTATCAAAAAACATAAAGAACTCGTATTCTTTACTTTCATTTAAAGTTCCATCTTCTTCTTTCAAGAAATCATCATTAGGGAATTTGAGCATGAATCCATCAATTGAAATATTCACAATACTAGATAAATATCTTTTTCTACTATCACGTAACGATATGTTATTTTCTACACCAGGAATAGGCCTAAATCTTGGCAGTTGGTCATACTTATCTTTATCAGTTCTAAGTCTTTTAAAAAGATTTACTGGAACCATACTTGCTTCATATTCTATAGTAGTTACTTCTTTATTTTTTTGATAGAAAGTGACTGTACCTAGATAATAAGACCAGAAGCCTTGTTTATTCACCTTGAATTCAATTGGTGTTGCTCTCAGTCTGATTTGATAATTCAACTCGACATAGTTAGAAAACTTAGAATCCATTTTGGTTAACATAAAACTTATTCCTTCTCGTGGAACCGAACCAAAAACATGCATTCCTGCAATCAAGAATTGCCTACCGGCTTCTAACAATAACATTCCTGGCACATGCTCTTGAGGATGTTCGAAAAAGTATGGGTGTGATTGATCGACAAACAAATTAGCGAAAAAAATTGGCTTTTTTTCAAGTACTGAAATTTTTTCAAAAATTTTTGCTAATTCATATTTTTCCTGATCACTTATATGCAAGTTTCTGAGATTGAAAATAGAAAGAATTTTATTCTGATCAGCTTCAGTAACTTTACGCTGAAGAACATATTCATTTTTTTCTTCATCTAGTTTATAGAGATCATTTAGAAAAACTATTTCTTCAGGTTCAGCATTTGAATTAGTTAAATAGCTTTGAGCTATGTCATAAGAAATTCTAACAGGGATTGTTCTTAGTATGTAAGCTGGTTTTCCACTTAAGCCCTCTTTTTTAACATAATAATTCAATAAAAATTCTTCTTCATCTTTTGTAAGTTGAGATAAAATCTGATTTTCAAAAACCTCTGCATCTACTTCTCTATGAAGTGCTCTTCTAAGGTTGTAGATATGAACATTTTCTTCTTTAGTTTTATGAACTAAATTTTTATCTACAAAATTAATTATTTCTTCCATTTTATCACCACTTCTTTTATTGCTAGTATATTACTTCAAATAAAAAACGCAAACAATTTTTTGACAAACAACACATATAAACCTATTTACAAGTAACTTTCAGGAAGTATCATCGAAGAATTAGATAGAGGTTTTATATGAAAAAAATTTTTATCATTTCAACGTTAGTTTTATTGCTTTTTGGTTGTGAGTCCAAGAAAAAAGATAATTCAGTAGCTATCTTAGCTCTTGCCCTTGGTTCTAATTCACAAAGTAGCGGAACTAGAATTACTGATTCACAACTCTATGCTGAATCTGTTGCAACTTCCCTGCAACTTTTTCCAACAACTCCTAGCACTCCTTTCAATTCCAATCTTCCCAACCAAGCACATGGAACTTCGATTCTGATGAAATTAAACTCTACAGCTAGATCTTCGATTGATGCAACAACCAAAACAGTAATTGGTGGTAGCTTTGCAGAAAATTCTTTAATCGTAAAAGAAAGGTATAGTGCGGGAAAACTAATTCAAATAATATCTATGAAAAAAAGTAAATCTGCTGTCAGTACTTGGTTCTGGGGAGAATATTCTCCAACTGGTTCCATCGAATATTCTGTTAACAATAATGGCTCAGGTTGCACAGGTTGTCACTTGAGTGGAAAAGATTACGTTAGAATACTTGAATACTGATATCTGACCTTAAGAAAATTTGATTTTTTGAAAACTGTTTTCATTAAAAAAAGGGGGCGGGCGGGGCACTCCCCGCAAAAAAACCAATTACCAAATGGAATTTGGTAGCAACGTGCGTAACGTTGCTAATAATTTTTTGTAATTAGATTCAGCATCTTTTCCGTGGCAATGACTGCAGCTGTGATTTGGTCTGAATCTAGTCCAATCGTTCTAAAGGTTTGGTCTTCTTTTTCCCAGGTGATGATTGTTTCGACTAACGCTGATGTTTTACCACCTGGAGGAATTCTGACTTGAAAATCGACTAACGCGGGAATTTGGATTCCAATCTTAGAAGTAATCTTATTCAATGCAATCATGAAAGAATCATAACCCCCGTCACCTTCACCAATTTCTTCAAACTCATTTCCTTTATAAATTAACTTCAATCTAGCGTTAGGCGAAACCCCTCTACCAGACTGAACTGCACAAGTGAGAATCCTAAACTGGAAGTCTTTGTTTTCCCCAGAAAGATCAGCAACTAAAAAGGGGATGTCTTCCATAGAAACTGCAATTCCCATATCTCCCATTTCAATTACTTTAGAAAGAAGTTTTTTCTCAAGTTCGGGGGCAAGGACTAAACCAAGTTCTTTTAGATTTTCTGCAATGCTCGCCTTACCTGCAAGTTTACCTAACGCATAACTTCTTTTTCTTCCAAACCTTTCGGGTAGAATTGGATTTGCATATAGGTTTGCTTTTCGATCCCCATCTGCATGAATCCCAGCAGTTTGCGTAAATACATCCTCACCAACTATTGGTCTGTTATCTGAGATGCGCTTCCCGCTAAACACTTCCACTAGTTTACTGATAGACTTAATCTCAGTTTCCACAACTCCTGTGGTAGAATTTGATTTATCATGAATTGCAGTGATGACTGCTTCCAGTGGTGAGTTTCCCGCTCTTTCCCCAAGTCCATTCACTGATACATGTAAACCTTTTGCACCTGCTTTTATAGCAGCAAGACAATTTGCAACAGCAAGATCGTAATCATTATGACCATGAAATTCAAAATGTGAATTAGGAAAATTTTCTACCATTACTGAAATTGCATGATATACTTCATCGGGAGACATTACGCCTAACGTATCGGGAAGAAAAAATCTTCCTACTTTCATTTTATGAATTGCTTGCAAAAGTTCAATTACATATTCTCTAGAATCTCTAAATCCATTTGACCAATCTTCTAGATATACATTCACTTTTATATTCTTAGAATTAGCATATTGAATTGTTTTTTCAATATCCAAAATATGTTCTTGAATTGTTTTTTTAAGTTGAAGCCTTAGGTGTTTTTCAGATCCCTTTGTAAGTAAATTTAAAACCTTAGCTCCCGCTTCCAACATCCAATCTACAGTTAGGTTTCCGTCCACAAAACCTAGGATCTCAATAGAATCAGATAAATTTTCTTTACTTGCCCATTCGATGATCGTTCTAACAGTTTCTTGTTCCCCTTTGGAAACTTTTGCTGAGGCAACTTCAACTCTATCCACTTTTACTTTTTCTAAAAGGTATCTAGCAATATTTAACTTTTCAGCAGTATTAAAGGAAACTCCTCTAGTTTGCTCCCCATCTCTAAGGGTGGTGTCCATAATCTGGATTCTATTTTTCATTTTTTGATATACCTTTTCATTGCGAATTTATCAGGACATAAGATTTCAACCTTAGTTGAACCGGGATTTGGTTGTATGAATGAGCTTGTATCATAAACTTTTAAGAATTCATGTGACTTCACAAACTCTATTGTCATTTGTTTAAGTTTCCCCTCACCGAGTCCATGCACTATCTCTACTAAACTATCTCCATTCAAAAATGCTTCATGGATTTCTCTTTCTAATTTGAGTCTTGCCTCTTCATATCTCATTTTTCTGATATATATAACTTTCATAGACATACTCATGTTTCAATCTCTAGGTCTAGATTATTTTTTCAACTAAAGAAAACTGTTTATTCCTCAGATTTCTATGACGAGCGTCGCTAATGCTCGATTAGCATTCTAACTATACAGGGAGCCTGTGGCACATATGGGCTTGCAGCCCATTCCCGCTAACTTTTAGTTAGAATTAAATTGAACTTTCATCCTTTATTTTGTTACTTCATTTTCAATCTCATTAGAAATTTGGGTATTCACTTAAATGGTAAGCAATTTCAAACGAATGAACTTTTGGTAACAAAATAGTATCACTTAGTGATAGCAAATTTTGAAAAGAATTTTTTGACAACAATTAAAATTGTACTAGAACTGATTCAATATTTTTGATTTGTGGTACGTATGAAGTTTTTGGGATTGATTTTATTTTTTTGGTGTATTAGCATTTTTGCAAATTCTAATAAACTCACAAAAGAAGAAAAAACTAAGCTCAGGGAAGAATTTCGTTACCTTGCAACCTTCAATATCAAGTATGGTAAAGAATGGAAGGAAGTTGGCTCTAAGAAAACACTGCATATGGATTGTTCCAATACTGTGAAATTTGTGTTCCAAAAACTTTTTGGGCTAAACCTGCCCCGTTCTTCTTACGACCAATACCTCTTTGTCAAAAATTTAGGAAATCTAAGCACCCCTCCTCTTCTCCCAAATGGACAAGTAGATTCTTCTGAACTAGAAAAAAAGTTAAAAGTTGGGGACTTGCTTTTTTGGATCAATACCCATAGTGATATTCCCAAAGACAGGTACCCACCCATTGGACATGTCATGGTTTATTTGGGAAAGACTAAATCGGGAAACCTAAAGATGGGTGGGGCTAGCACGTTTGGACCTGGGGAACGCACAAAAAATGGTGGAGTGGATATTTTTCCGTTTGACCCCAATGCTAAAATAGGATGTGTTAAAGATTCAAGAAAGAATTGCGTAAAAATGAGCATGTTTGTAGGCTTCGGAAAGCCAAAGATTAGGTAGAGAATGGAAATAGTTTTAGGAATAGAAATTGACAAGCAAGATGAAGAGGGACTACGTGATATTCTCTCGGGGATCAAACAAAAGGTAATTGTCGTGAATTTTTTCGACAAGGTAGATGAATATGTGCGATCTTCCCGACCAGATCTGATTTTTCTTGCCATAGACCCTACCTCCAAACCATTTCTGGATTATATTCGAAAGCTAAAGCAAGAGCCAAATACTAAGGATATTCCTGTAATCGCTCTACTTTCTAAACGGGACAATAATTTTCAGATCATTTACAAAAGACTTGGCTTTGCTGACTATATGCTAAAGCCTTTGAGTAAGGATGCTGTTCATCTAAAGATTCATGAACATCTTGCTCATGCAAAATTGAACAAACCCAAAATGAATCATATTGAAATCGAGAGAACTCCTGCTAGAAGTGCTGTAATTTTTAATGCGGGACTAGCAAAGTTTGTTCTTCCTGAAATCAAAAACGTACTTACTCCTCCTGTTTTAAAGGCGATCATCAATACAAATCTTTGCATAGACATTAGAAATGTGCCATCCATTGCTCCTGAAGAAATTATCATTCTGGAAAGACTACTGGGAATTTTTGGAACGAACAAAAAAATTGGAATCATTGCTGGTAAACATATGGGGATCTTATATTCAGCAAGCAATCTAGAAGATAAAGCAAATCTGTTTATGTCTATGGAAGAGTTTGATGATTTTTCCAATAAAAAATTGAGTAATTAACAAGAAGCAATTTCGCATAACGTATATTTTCGATTCTTAGAAAATTTTTAGAACTAAGTTTTAGAGCCTTAAGTCTAATTGAATTATGGATATTAGAAAACTTTTTTTGGGAATCTTTGGATTTTTTGTAATCATTCTTTTGTATATGATCTTTTTTTCTTCAAGTAGTAAATCTAAGAATGATCAGTGGCACAAAAAAACAAAAGCATATTCAGTTCTTTATTTAGGTGGTCCACTTTCTAATGAGAACATAGAAAAAAGACTCAAAGGTTTTAGAGACCCGAATGTTTCAGTAATAGAAACAGAATTTGGACGTGCAGGGACGAATACCTCTGAACCAGACCCAGTAACAGCGAATGTTGAAGAAGGCGAAAATCCAATCAACCCTCAAACAGGAAAACCTTATGATAATGAAACCATGGAACAGTTCGCTCAACTAACGTTACAATTTCCTGAGAATGAATTGATTCCCAAAAAGCAAACAACAAGCTACAAAGAAGCTCAAGCAAAAAGATACGCTGAGATTTCTAAGGCTACAGCAGCATACATTAGTGGCAATCCTACCAAAGAAGATGTTAGGCTACATTTCAGTAGCCAAGAAAAGGTGTTTAAAGATAGAATGGAAATCATTGAATACTTAGTAGAGCTTCAGAAAGAAGAAGGGGAATTAGACAAGGATGGTCAACTTAAGAAAATTTTAGATGGGGCTAAAGAACAACAAAAACAATTTGAACAACTAAAAGCTGAGGCGTATGCAAAGTATGGAATTTAAAAAGTTTTACTTGGATATAATAAATTATTCTTTAAACTCTTCATCCCAGTATTGTCGAGGAGTAACAACTTTTAAATTTTCATATTGGTTTTCCTTAAAATCATTTGTATTTCCTGTTTCCTTTGCAATTTTCTGGCATCGGACAAGAGCTTTTTTAGCTAACTCATTACTAATTTTGTCCAAAAGGTCTTTAAAAGGAATAGAATCCGATTGAAACCCGAATTGAAGGAATTCACTTTCTGAAATTGAAATAGTTATTATTCTCATGAGAATTATTTTTTATTTATTTCAAAATAATCAAGAAAAAGAAATTTTTTTTAGTATCCTCTTATTGGTAAATTATCGATCTGCATCAACTTTTTTTTGTTAATAACTGCATTGGATTACAAAGATTTCATGCATTACTTAGATGTTGGTTTTTGTATTTTCGCTTTCTTTTTTTCTTTCCAAGACTGAGCATTTCTAGTCCAATTGAATTATGGATATAAGAAAACTATTTTTGGGAATCTTTGGATTTTTGGTAATTATTCTTTTGTATATGATCTTTTTTTCTTCTAGTGGTAAATCCAAGAACGATAAGAAACGCCAAAAAGGAAAAGCTGTAGCGGGGCTTTTTTTAGGAGGTCCACTTTCTGATGATAACATGGAAAGAAAACTCAAAGGCTTCAGAGACCCAAATGCTTCTTTAGAAGGTTCTTCCTTTTGGAAAGATGGAGTTGATACCTCTGAACCAAACTCAGTAACTACAAATGCAGAAGAAGGTGAAAATCCAATCAATCCTCAAACGGGCAAACCTTATGATAACGAAACCATGGAGCAGTTTGCACAACTAACGTTGCTATTTCCTGAGAATGATTTGATTCCCAAAAAGCAAACAGTAAGTTATAAAGAAGCTCAAGCCAAAAAACAGGCTGAGATTTCCAAGGCAACAGCCGCATATATTGGTGGTAATCCAACTAAAGAAGATGTTCGGTTGCATTTTGGTAGCCAAGAAAAGGTCTTTAAAGATAGAATGGAAATCATTGAATACCTAGTGGAAATTCAGAAAGAAGAAGGGGAATTAGACAAGGATGGCCAACTGAAGAAAATTCTGGATGGAGCTAAAGAACAACAAAAACAATTTGAACAACAAAAGGCTGAGGCATATGCAAAGTATGGTATCTAAAAATAAATTATTTCTATTCATCCTCCTAATCTCAATTCTACCTTTGTATGCTAAGAAAAGAATTCTATATCGAAGTGAAACTTTTTTTGGAACAAATAAGATTGAAGTAGCTGAAAAAAAAACGGAAGCACCAAGAATTGAAGAAGGCAGAGTTCTTTACCAAGAACAAATTGTAATCGAAACAAAAACTCCTAAGGAAGAACCTAAGTTTCCTAAAGGAATGTTTAAAGATGAAAACGGAATTTTATTCACTGATGGATCGATTGGATTTAAGTCAAATATTCCGAATAACACACTTGTAAAATCAGTTTCTTTTTTATTGAATGATTATCCCGCACAATTTTATGGTGGAGAGATCGTTCCTAAAGATGAAGGAGAAAATCTAATTCTATTCCAAGGCTTTGATGAATATGGAAGACTTCAGGATTCATCCAAATTTAGAGTGGTAGTAGATAAAACTCCTCCCATGCAACGATACTATTTCGAAGGGAATCTACTGAATAAACTTGGAATCCTATACATTCACCCCGAAACTAAACTTGTAGTAGAAGCATTTGATTCAGGTTCAGGAATCAAAGAAATTTTACTCAGCACAAATTACGGAGAATATATCCAAGCCAAAGATTCCAAAAATACTTTCAAACAAGATGGTAACTACATCGTTCAGATTAAATCCAATGATAATGTAGGAAATATTTCTGATATCGAAACCATTCGTTTCATTGTTGATTCCACCCCACCTAGTATCAAGTCCCGACTTATCTACTCAACTATCTTTAATACTGAAAATCAATCCCTTTGCGAAAGATATTCTAAATTGGAACTCACTGCAATGGATACAGGAATTGGTGTCAAAGAAATCCAATACAAAAGGCAAGGTGATGAAATTTGGATTCCCTATTCTAATCCAATTCAAATCCCCGATAACAGTAAAGATTTCAAATTGTTATTCCGTGCAATTGACTATCTTGGAAACATTAGCGAAAACTATAAATTTAGTTGTGAGGGCTACTAAGTAACATGAGTTCGATGTAAGAAAAAATCATAATTGGATTATTACTTTGGGCGGCAGACGGGCTTTCCTCTCTCGTTAATTTTTTGCGTCCACAAAAAATTAACGCCGAGTCAATCCCTGCCGCATTCCTGAACGTTAGCTACCACGTTCAGCGTGAATACTAACACTCCTTATTTGTATGAGTTGTCCTGTAATAGTTCTGGAATCTTGTATTAGTAGTGTATTATCTGATCGTTTTTGATTCAACGTTTTCGCTCTGGTAGAAAAAATGGTCTTTAGGCGTAAAGACATTTTTGTGTGTTCGCCAAACAAACAATTATTACAAAATAAATTATTGATAAGTTAATAGTTATTACAAAGCAACAACCACAGAAAAACCCTCGCAACCAGGGCAAAACTCCTCAACTAGAGCAACCTGAGAGAAACCTTCGATACAAAAGAAAGATTCACACAACGACATTCAACTACACTCGAACCCACTCAATGTAAACAAGAAAACTTGCGTCACAGATCGAAGCGGAGTCAATTTTCTAATCGAGCCTAAGTGACGTTTCGTTATTAGAAAAGAGTATTCGTTTATTGTTGTTGCTAAAGAGAATAGAATTTTTTTTATTAACTTGAGAGAGGATAATTTTTTGAGTAAAATAGTCTATTTATTTCTTTTAGGTTTAGCTCTGACATCAAGTTGCAAAAAAAACACAGTCAATTTTGGAGCTGAGATGAAGCCAATTCCATTGGACACAAACGGTAATAAGAAGGATGATACAATTGGATATTATATAGACACACCTGGGAACTATCGTGTGGTCTATCAAGAGCTAGATAGTGATGAAAATGGAAAATCAGAAATTTTCGTTTGGCATGGACTATCTAGTGTGAACACACCTGAGCAAGCAGAAAAACAAACCATCAAGGTACATGAAGAAGAAGATACAAATGGTGATGGTAAAATTGATTTGGTGCGTTGGTTATTGCCAAATGAGTTCATTGCAATTGTGCAAAGAGATAATGATTTTGATGAATATCTAGAAACTACAAACTATTACAATAGTGCTAAACAAATTGTAAGAAGTGAAGTTGATTCTGACAAAGATGGAAAACCAGATAAAATTTTTTGGACAACTAGAGCTGAGGTAGATACAAATAGAGATGGGATTCCTGATAAGTTTACATTAGGAAATAATGAAGCTGAGATTCGAGAAAAAGTTAACACTGGTAAAGATTTAAAACCATTGAAACAAAATGAATCTTGGATACTTAACCCAAATCTAGTTCCAACGAACGAAAGACCAATTCTGAATATTCAGTGAAACCATTCACGATTGCATTTGATGCTAGACCACTCTCTACAAGCGTATCGGGAGTGGGAAGGTTAATCGCTGAAACCCTAATCCATTTTCCAGAAAAAGAAAAATTTCAATTTCATGGATTTAGCCATTTACCGATTCATGAATCACATCGAAAAGTTTTAGATTTACCTAATATAGTTTTTCATGAAGGCAGGGGGCAACTAGCAAAAAAAGGAGGTTTATATTTCCTTTTTCAAATGCCATTTGTGATTAATGAACTAAAACCAGATCTTTACTGGGGCTCACAACAAGTTACACCGATCTTTCTTTCTAGTTCCATTCCGACAGTACTTACGTATTGCGACTTAGTATTATACCTTTTTCCAGATACAATGAGAACGATAGCCGCAATCCAACAAAAATTTTTCCAATCAAGTTCAGTAAAAAAGGCTAAGTATATACTTTCTATCTCTGAAAATACTAGAAATGATTTATTGAAAAAATTTACTTATTATCCAAGAGAAAAAACTGGTGTTGCTTATCCCGGAGTATCCTTAAAAGAAATAGAATCTAAGCTCAAAGAGAAATGTTCCTTAAATTTACCAGAAAAATATTTACTAGCAGTTTCTACAATCGAGCCAAGAAAGAACTACCCTTTCTTACTCAATGTTTTTAGGGAGTATAGAAAACTTGCGGGAGTAAAAAAACTTCCTTTGGTGATTGTTGGAAAACGAGGTTGGGAAAGATCAAGTTTTTTTATAGAACTAGAAGAAGAAATCAAAACTCATAAAGATATATTTTGGTTTGAAAATACTAGTGATATTGAACTTCATCATATCTATTCTAGGGCTGAAGTTTTTATTTTTACAACAATTTATGAAGGTTTTGGAATTCCACTACTTGAAGCAATTGCCCATAAAAAGAAATGTATTGCGTCTAACGTTCCAACACTCAGAGAAATTGGGGAAGGTGTAATGCCATTTTTAGATCTAGATGATCCCAAAAAATTTGCATCAGAAATTTTAGTTTTACAAGATGAAAAGAAATATCCAATTATTGATCTAGAGAAGTTTAGCTGGCAAGCTTCTAGCAAAATCACTCACGATGCTTTTTTAAAAGTACTAACATGAAAGATTTTACAGTCGAGCTACAAAAAAGACTTTGGGAGTTAAAACCCGGAAAAGATTTAAGTTCACCATACTTTATCAACTTAGATTTTGGTGAAAAAGTTATTTTAAATAAATTATTTCCAGATTCAAAAAAATATTTCCTAGAATTAGGATCGGGATGGGGTGAGGTTGCAGTAGAGCTAGCAAGCAAAAATCCTGAGACTGGATTTTTACTTATGGAAAAGAAAATCAACAGAGTAGAAAATACAATCAAACTACTTGAAAAACAAAATCTAAGTAATATAAAATTTTTAAATCTCAATTTCAATTGGTTTTTAGAAGAAGTATTTTTAGAAAATTCCTTCGATGAGATTCTATTAAATTTTCCTGATCCTTGGCCCAAAGCCAAACACCATAAGCATAGAAGTTTTGATGAAGAGTTTTTTGAAAGCATACTAAAAATTTTGAAACCAGATTCTAGGTTTAGATTTGCGACTGACTTTGCTCCTTATGGTAGAAAGGTCATTCGATTGATTAGAAGAAAGAAGAATGGTTATAAAAATTTTGGGTGGGGTTTTGAGCGAAAAGATTTTCCCGTTTCTTATTTCGAAGGAAAGAAAATCAAAGAAGGAAAAAAAATTTATTATTTAGAGTTATATAAATCATGAAACTTAAAACCCTTCTTTTGGGACTAGGAAGAATTGCTTCCAAACTAGAAAAAGATCCACTTAGATATCATCCTTGCACACATGCTGGAGTTATATTGAATTCCAAGTTATCCAAAAATTTTCAACTGCTTGCAGCATTTGATCCAGACCAAGATAGGATTCAAGAATTTATTTCTGATTGGAATTTGAAACCGAATAAGTTTCAAACAAATATAAAACAAATTTCAAATATGAGTTTTGATTTTGCGGTGATTGCTTCAGATTCTAAATCCCATTTCGAGAACATAGAATTTTGTGCAAAGAATGGAATTCAATATATCTTAGTCGAAAAACCAATTTGTATGAATCAAGAAGAGTTAAAAAAAATTAACAATTTGGTAAAGAAATTTCATTTAAAACTTTGGGTGAATCATGAAAGAAGATACCATCCAATTTATAGATTTGTAAAAGAAAAAATTGACTCAGGTGAGTTTGGAAAGATAAAAACAATAAAAGCATCCGTTTTAACCTCTAGCCATGCACCAGGAAACGCATTTACTGATGCTGGTCCATTACTTCACGATGGAACACATGCAATTGACTATATTGATTATTTAATTGGAAAACAGCCAAATAAAATTCATTACAAAAAAATGTTTAGAAGAAAGAAAACTGAATCTGAGTCTAGGGCAATTATTACTATGGAGTATCCTGAGTCTATTTTTGTTTTCCTAGAAGCTGGTGGTGAAAGAAATTATTTCCAATATGAAGTAGATATTGAAACAACTAGAGGGAGATTTGTTCTATCCAACGATGGACATAGATTTTACCTTTCTACAGAATCAAAATTATATAAGGGTTTTAGAAGTTTAGAAATGATTGATCTTCCAAAATTCAAAACAATGAATCCTTGGTTGTATATTTATCAAGAAATTATTGATAATTATCTTGGCAAAACGAACTCGATTACAGGATCGCTGGAAGCAAATAGCAGAATTTTTAATACGATAGCTGAAATTTCAAAATAAAAAGATTATAGATCTTTGATAGTACTTAATAGTTTTACAAGACTCCATTTAGCATCCCCATAGATCATTTTCGTTTTTTCATAACCAAAAACTTCATTTTGAATTCCTGAAAATCCTAGTCCATTAGAACGTTTGAGAATGATAATGGTTTTTGCAGATTCAATTTCAAAAGTTTGGATTCCAGAAAGTGGGGATGGAATAGGCTTTCTTGCAATTGGATTGATAATATCATTTGCACCAATTACTAGAACTACATCAGTAGTTTTAAATTCGTCTTGGATTTCATCATAATCAAAGATTTTTTCATGAGATATATTAGCATCAGCTAATAGAACATTCATATGTCCCGGCATTCTACCCGCAAGAGGATGTAAAGCAAATTTAACTTCAATATCTCGTTCTTCTAACTCTGCTAGTAAAGATGCACAAATTTGACCCGCACCGGAAAATGCCATGCCAAAACCTGGAATAATAATCAGTTTTCTAGCATATGCAAGAAGAATTGCTGCATCAGTTAAATCAATTTCTTGGGAGGCGGGACTAGGAGCAATCTTTGCTTCTTCAACTTGAGATTTATTTCCTAGTAGAATTGAAGTAATAGAAATATTTTTCAACCTACTCATAAAAATTGTAAAAATAAATCCCGATGAACCGACTAGAGTTCCAATGCTAATAAGCACAACGTTTTCATAAATTAGTCCAATAAGACTAGCTGAGACTCCATTGAGTGAGTTCAAAAACGATAGTAAGAGTATTACTTGTGAACCAGAAGCAGGAAGGGAAAACAATATTCCATAAAGAAAGGATAATAAACTCAATAATAAAAAAAGATATAGATCTGGTTCAGACTTTAACAAAATAAAAAAAGAAAGAATTAAAAAGGAAAGTAGAATGAATCCATGAAAAAATTTTTGTAATGGAATCTCTAACCATTTTTCTCTGAAAAATCCTTGCAGTTTAAGAAGTGAGACTAGGCTTCCAGAAATTGTAACTGTTGAAATGAGAAGGTTTATGATAATAAAAATGCTGATGCTTGCAAATAGACTTTTTTCTTTGAGAATGGGTAGATTGACAAATCCTGAAATAGAAATTGTTAGCACACTTACTGCACCAACAAAATTGAAAAAACTAACCATCGAAGGAATAGAGGAAATTTTTACTCTTTTAGCTGATAGAATTCCAATCACTGAACCAACAATCACAGCAGAAAAAATCCAACCTAAATTTTTGATTCTAGGGTCAATTAAAGTTCCTACAGTTGCAAGCAACATACCTAAACCAGAAATTAGATTTCCTCTTCTAGCCCTTTCTGGTTGGTTCATGAACTTTAGTCCAATGATAAAAAGGATAATAGAAAACAGATAGATAGTTTCAGTGAAGGTTCTTAATAACACGATTATTTCTTATTAGATTTTTTTTTGAACATGAATAGAATTCTATCCGTCAACACGAATCCACCAACAACATGAATGCTTGCAAGAATCACTGCAATAAAACCAAGCACAAGAGAAAACACATCGTCTTCTTTTGCATTTCCCATAACTATGATTGCACCTAAGATCAAAACTCCATGAATCGCATTAATCCCAGAAGTTAGTGGGGCTTGTAGGATTGCTGGAGCTTTAGAAATAATTTCTATACCAACGATAGTCGAAAGCAGAACAATATATACTAGATACCTATAGGCAAGAAAATAACCTAAGTATTCTTCCATTTTATGAACCTAATAACTTAAGAGTTGGCTCATGCCTAATGGTTCCAGAATTAGCGATGCAGGTTCCAGAAATAATTTCATCTTCAAGATCAATGATAAGTTTATTTTCTTTATACATATGCTTTAGAAAATTGACTACGTTTTTTCCAAACATTCTGCTTGCATCGAAGGGAATAGTGGATGCAAGATTACTTTCACCAATGATTGTAACACCATGAACTTGGATAGTCTTTCCTGATTCAGTGAGTTGAGCATTGCCACCTTGGATGGCAGCCATATCTACAATGACTGAGCCTCTCTTCATCGCTTTGATTGTTTCTTCAGTGATGAGAAGTGGTGCTTTTCTTCCTGGAATGAGTGCAGTAGTAATAATCACATCTGCTTTAGAAGCTGATTTATGAATTGCATCTCTTTGGCGTTGTTTATAATCTTCAGTTTGTTCAATTGCATAACCACCGGCATCTTTAGAAGAAACAGCACCTTCTACTTCAATGAACTTAGCTCCTACACTCATGACTTGTTCTTTGACTTCAGGTCTAGTATCAAAAGCTTCCACAACTGCACCAAGTCGTTTAGCAGTTGCAATCGCTTGAAGACCAGCAACACCAGCTCCTAGAATTAGAACTTTCGCAGGTGCAATAGTTCCCGCAGCAGTTGTGAGCATCGGAAAAAAACGTGGTAGATGAGTTGCAGCGAGTAGAACCGCTTTGTATCCCGCAACTGTGCTCATAGAAGAAAGCACATCCATTGCTTGTGCTTTAGTAGTTCTAGGGATTACATCCATACTGAATAGAGTGATTTTTTTTTCGGCTAGAGCTTTTATAAGTTGAGGATTCATCAATGGTTGCAACTGCCCAAGCAAAGAAGTGCCTGCTCTCAAAAACTCCAGCTCTTCACTGGTTGGAGGTTGAATTTTCAGAATAAATTCAGATTGTTCAAATAGATCTTTTCTAGTGACAATGTTTGCGCCTGCTTTTTTATACTCTTCATCGTCGATGGTAGAATTTATTCCCGCATTTTTTTCCACTAAAACAGTCTCACCTAGCTTAACTAGAATTTGGACATTCTCAGGAATTAATGCAACCCTATCGTCAGCAAGTTCTTTAGCAACACCGAAAATCATCTTCAGTCCCTCTCACTATATGTAATGTACATAGTTTGTTTTCAAACCATTCTTTCTTATGCTTTTAGAATTGTTAGCAAAAAAAAGTGGATTCTAGAGGTCGAACTACGAAGAGAACTACTTATACCCTATCTTGACTTTTCTTTAGTTAAGAAGATTAAATTTATATCAATAACTTGAATAAGTCATATCCAGTAATAAACTTCCAAACTTCTAATCATTAAAGAACCAACTCATCAGTAAAATCATTCTTAAAATTACTGTTATTCAATTGGCTCAGACTGATGATGATTTGTTTATCCTCTCTTTGTGCTCGAATGATGTAAAGCCCAGAAGGGACCTCAATAAAGCGACCTCCTAAAGACTCGTCAGGCTCTAATTCACCACCCGAAATATCCTCTCCTGGTCCTACATAGATTCTTCCTGAAACGCAATTCAAATATGCCTGAAAAGAGTAAACACTGAGCGTTTCATTCATTAATACGATCTCTATTCTATAGAACCCATCTTGACCCAGTCCCGCTACTATGAGGTTATTAGCATTCATTTCCTTGAGCAAAACACTAGGCCTAGTCCACCAATCTGCCGGTTCATTTAGTTTATGCTGTAAAAGCATTGGATCAAAAAAAGCAATTGTTGCTGTGTCAGTTGAAAACTCAAATTTCATCTTTTCTCCTTTTCTTTACTGCAAAAGCTCCCCAACAAAACCATGTCTCAAGTCACAGATTTTTATCATTCTAAAACTCAACATATCTATAAAGCTTCAATTTCTAAACTGTAAAGCTTTACAGTAAATAAAAACTTTTATAGATCAAAAAAAGTTTACTCAAGGAAATCATAAGTTAAGTTTATCAAGGGAGTAGTTAAATGATAATAAAAAATCTGAATAATCATTCTAGATTCATTTTCTTGGGATTCACGCTTATAAACTTTCTTATATTTGCAGGAATTGGCTGCAAAGAAAAAAAACCCGAACTCGATAAGAGTGTAACGGAATCCTATACTCCAAAGGAAGGTGTTCTTCCTTATTTCAAAGGCGAAATTATGGATCCATTTTGGTCAGAGACTAAAACACTTCCGAGTGATCTAAGAAAGTTCTCTGAGATAAATCTAACCACTCATACGAATTCTATCTTTACTGAAAAAAATCTATTAGGTAAATATACCTTACTGATTTTTTTCTACGCAAAATGCCATAAGGTCTGCCCAATGATTACAAAGAATATGGTTGATCTTCTTCCTAAAATTAAAAACCAAACTGATCTACAAATTATTTCCATAAGTGTGAATCCTGATGAGGATACAGTTGATGTTATCAAACAATATAGAGAACGATTCAAAATAACAAATCCAAATTGGTTCTTTTTGACAGGCTCTAAACAAAAAATTTATTTGATGGCTAGAACTCAGTTTGGGGCAGATGTAAAAGTAGTCAAAGATCAAGATAATTTGGATGATTTTGTGCATACAGAAAATGTGTTTCTATTAGATAAACAAAACTATCTCAGAGGTGTCTATCGTGCTAAAGGTACAGGGGATCTAGAAAGATTGCTTATTGAACTCGAAACACTGAGAAAAGAACGTTAGTTTTTTTGATTGCAACTAACGTCCCATCCTTCAAAGTTATGTTTCAAAAGAATGGAGTAGAGTTCAATATATGACAACTGTGGGAACAGCAATCGGTGGATTTATCATCTATTACCTATTTATCATGAATCCTTTAGAAAATGTATTCTACAGAATGATGACAGGAGACAAATATGATGATACTATTTCAAAGGATTTAATAGAAAATTTGAAAGGATTTGAATATGAATATGGAGTAACGACCTATGAAGATGTAATTAGACAGTTCGGAAAGAAATATTATCTTCATCATACATTAAGAGTTGTAGCAAAATTTAATAACAACAATAATACATATTACTACGACAAAGTAGTTATTTATGAGTTTTATAAAATCGCTGTAACTTCCAATGTAAAATTTACTATGTATAAGAAGTCTATAGAAATATTTGCAAAATTTTTCTTTTATGAAAATAAGTTAATTCTTTTTCTAGTAGAGGATAGAAATAATTCATTGAAAGAAAAATACGATACTGATAAAATGAAAGATCAAGATAGTTTTTGCTTATCCATGCACTATCGTTGGTTTACGCTTGTGGACTCCTCTGCTGTTATTAGTAATTGTGATTTTTTTAAAAATAGAAAAGCATATTGGTCAGACCCAGAATTGGATTGGAGGAAATATTTTACTTCAAAAAGAAGTCTTGCTCCAGCATATGTTTGCAACGGTAAATTTATCAATACGTGTTGGTTTTGGCGTTGGTTAGATTCTCCTGATGAAGCAGCAGATCCTTATGGAACTTATAAAGTAAAGAAGCCAATTGCGATAGCAGATTTAGATTTAGAATGGAATCAAATAAATTCACTTAGGAAGAATGAGTAGAGAGGACTTTATTTTATGAACAACTTAATGATAATCATTTTACTTTTATTGAGTTCTTGTGCAATGACTATTGAAGATCATTCTTCAGGTTGGATCAAAACTGAAATTAGTATGGACTCCAAAAGAGGATTCAAAGTACCAATCAACCACAAGCTCATAGTTTTTTCTATTAGTGATGCCTTAGCTACAAATATGGTAATGTGGAAATTTCTTTGTATCCCTAATGTCTATATTCAGGAGGGAAAAATAGAATACGGTAAAAAAATCAGTGGATGTGAAGAAAAAGTAAAACCCAAAGAACTTGTTAGAGGAAAGTTATATAGAGCGAAATACCAGGGTCAAGGCATTAGTCAAACTGGAGAATTAGAATTTATTCACTAGACTCTTGCAAGACTAAAGCTAGGTAAATTAGTAAAATGAATAAAGTATCCAGTATAATCAAATCAATTGAAGGTTGTAGTTTGCATCCTATTTTTCGAGCCTCTAATATGTTGACACTATCTTTTGGTGATACTATTGAAATTTCAGATAGAAGAGGAACAAAAAAACTTGGAGTCTATGGATTACATATTCAATGTTTTTGGAGAATCAAAAAAGAAGGATTAGTTTTTATTTCACATAGAGATTTTTATTTACCTAATTCTAAAATATCGGAAGAGGAATTTGAGAATCTTGATTGGGACACCAAAGGTTTAAATAGATTTGATGAACTAGCTCTGGATTTTAATTCATTAAAATTAAATGTACTCAGTATTGAAATCAATATTACAGGTGATTTGCTATTAATTTTTTCCAATAATTTTTCGTTGGAAGTAATGATAAATACTTCTTATAAAGATATAGAATTTTGGAGATTTATCGAGAGAACCTCAAACAATGAATCTAAACATCTTGTATTTACGGGAATTGGATTTAAGTATAGTCCTGAGGAATGGATTTGATTAAAATAAATTTAGGAGAATACGATGGGTGATATCATCAATAGGCTTGATATTTTGTATAAAGAATTTCATGTATCATTAACTAGAAATGAATCTAGAGTGGATACTAAAGAATATGATTACGATGGCGGTGCAAAAATTTCACTGTCAATGGATTATAGATTTCTAGCCGTTTGTGAATACATCTTGCATAATGATAAAAGTAAATTCTTAAAAATACTAAACCAATCTGCTTCACTGATATTAAGAATGTTTGAAGAGTTTTATGCAGGTAAATCAATTGATCACTCTTATCTCCATTTAAGTAGTTATAAAAATATCTTAGATGGAGCAGCAAGTGGAGATTTAGAGCTAGCACGAAAACTTGCAAAGCTAGTTGGGGAAAGACCAGAAGATAAAAAGCAAAAAGGATTTTTTCCTTATTTGAGTTATCGTATTAGATATCTAACGTTACAAGATAAAAAAAACTTAGAAATTTGTTTAGAGAAATGTTTGAAAGAAAGAGAGCATAAGACTGCAAAAAATTTTAGAGGCTATTCTACAGTTGTTTCAGGTGTGTTTGAAAAAGATGAAAAAAAGGTGAATGAAGGATTTTTAGAAATTTTGCAAGGACACAAAAAACTTTGTAGAAGAGGCAGTGAATTTTCAGACTCAGAAGATGAAGTAATTTTTTTACATGGTTTGGGTCTAGCCAATCTTTGTCTTGACCAAGGATTCCAGCTACACTTCAAAGATGCTTTGATTCCAGAAGATTTGCTATTTAAAAACTCGACCCAAATTCAATGATGTGCATTTTGTTGAAAACCGATAAAGTTAAATATCTCTGCATTAGCATTTGAAAAAATGATAGAAAGAATATCTAAAAGTGAATGTAAAAATCGTTTTTAATTAAGGAAGAAATAATATGTCATACATCAAAGAAAAGAAAAAGTTAGAAGAAATAGGTTTTATCGAACTTAGTCCCAATGCTTTGTTTCTAAAGGATTGGCTAGATAACGAGATTAGAGATATAGGGAGAAGTCTATGGTATTTCAGGAGTAATATAGAAGACGAAAAAGAAAGAATCAACAAAGAAAAAGAAAGTATAAAAAATTTTAATAAAGATAATTTGGAAAATACTTTAGCATATAGCCATGAAAGTTTATTTCTTGAAATTGGAAGTAATAGAATTGAAACAAATCAAATTGGTGGAGATTTGACAGACCATCATATATTTATTCATCCTAATCTTTCTCAACTAGAATTACTCGGTGATGACGTCTGGCCAGCAAATTTTATAATTTCGTATAAAACTAACCCTGAAATGTGTACCTCAACAATTAAAACTATGATTGGAAAACGGATTCAAAAATTGGAAATAATCAAATTGACTCCTTATGATAAAAAAACAAGAGACGCTGCTCAATTAAGTATTGATTTAAAAAAAGACTTTTTTACTGGTTATAGTGGTCTTAGAATAACTCTAGAAGATGGTCTTGTAGGAGCAATTGGAGTTGGTCTTGTTCAAAACAAAGAAAATTGTAAAGTATATATATTAGATAATACAGAAGTCGATTATTCAAGGGTTGAGAAGTTAATAGATGTGGAGTCACTTTAGAGTTGATAGTATCACAAAAAGATACTATCATGAAACAATAGCATACTATGGTTTGAACGAATATAAGATTAGATCAAGAAGAGTTTAAAATTGATACAATTTGGTTTCATGAACTTAATGATGGAGATCGTGGAGTATATCCGAAAAAGTAAGCATAGAGCAGAGTTATGACCATGCGAAGCATGAGTCATTATGCGTTAGCGTAAAGCTGACTGCACTAAATGATTCAATAGACTTACTGTGTGGCACTGTTTGTAACTGTGATTGCTATCGGCATTCGATGGTTCTTTTTTTTGCAAACTTTCTTTTTCTCATTTACAAAAAGAGAATTAAAGAATCTATTTTACTCAAAAGATATCTAGAAATTTAAAAAATGAATGATAGTAGAGTTTAAATGTCAAAGTATAAAGTATATTTTTTAATATTTATCAGTTTTTTCTTTAGTTTCATTTTACTAATAAGTTATTTACTTGCTTAATCGTGGTATATAAACTATACATTTGGTGTTCATTCTGGATTAATGCATGATTTTTTATTGAGTTATAAATCAGCGAAATATAAAATCATAAATAAAGGAGGAGATTTTGATTATAATTTATTCGGTAAAGAATTTCAAAAAGTGATTCCATTTACAAAATATAGAATTCTTAGGTATAATCGAGAAAAAGGTAAAATGTATCAGTATTTAAACGATAAATTTGATAACGAAATAATAGAATTGGGAGAAATTTATCTTCGTCCAATAAACAATAAACTAATGCATGCAAAGCAAAGTTCATCTCCAATTCCAAATACAACAATTACTGTATATTACATTCGAAGTGATGATTATATGAATTATTATTTTGTTGAATATGACCATGGATTTAATTTTTCGATTCATCAATATTTTGTAATATGGGAACTTTACTTTAAAAATGAATTATTTTTTTTGAAAAATTACAATCAAAAATCCTGTCATCATTTTCAACCGCTTAATGATTTTGATGAATGTTATGCAGCTGATATTGAATTAAATAAAATTTATAATAAAAAAAAATGGAAAGATATACTAATCAAATAAATTTAGTTTACCCACCATGGTTCGGCTGGATCACCTTGATTGCTATCGGTTCTCGATTGCTTTCTTTTTCTTGCAAAAGAAAAAGAAAGAAATAATTTTACTTTTTTGAAGTGAATTGTATTTTATACTAAGGAATCTAAATGACAACTGAAGAACTCTACAATAAAGTAAGATTACCTCAATTGCAGTTTCAAATTGGTTATGATTTAGTTGAGTACTTTCATTCTGAAAGGCTAACCTTATTTACTGAAAGAATTATCTCTACTCGTTTCGATATTGCCCATCGAACGGGACTCATTCTTTCTCCCATTTCCATCCAAGATAATCTAAACTTGGAAAACGATGAATACTTGATACTACTTCGTGGAAAGACTGTAGCCTCGGGACATTTAAAAATCAATAAGCTATTAGCAATCAATCTTAGCGAACTCAGAATTGAATTCCATGGAGAAGAAACCTTAGAGCCAGTATTTCAAACTCCCGCTCTATGGATATCGCCTGATGCACAAGAAGAAGCTTTGCAAAAAGGTCTAACTGTAATTGATCTTGAAACAATCCTAATCACTCATCTAACTGAAGTAATCCGCATTCATTCTCCTGAATTACAAGGAAGACAAGAAACTCAATTTTTAATTGACCAACTGACTAAGACTCACCCGAAAGTTGTCGAAGAAGTACAAAATTTTCTCTCCGTTGGTGAGATCACTCAAATCCTAAAATCCATTCTGCAACAAGAAGTTTCTATTTTAGATTTTTTAACAATCATGGAAACCATTGGAGATGAAGTGCGTGAAACTAAAGACTCCGAAAGATTAGTCGAATTTGTATTGAAGAAACTAAAAAATTAATTATTGAATGGAATTTATTGGAAAAATGCATATGTCTAGTTTATACTATTCATTTTGTTTCCATCTCATGATTAATAAAAATTAATCATTGAAAAAGAA
>JANRLP010000071.1:0-2386 GCA_033762425.1 Leptospiraceae bacterium | reverse complement strand
CTTCTTTTATTGTTCAACCAAATCTATTCCCAGTCTTAGTTTTAAAAATGGTAAATCTTTCATTGAAAGAAGGAAATCATTATTTGAGCCCATTTGCATTCTCTACTTTTGGTTTGATCCAAGGCTCAGGACTAGGAGACTTTAAGATTGGAAATGAACTTGGTAAATTAGGTATTGAACTAGTTTCACAGTTAGGCGAAAAATCAAAACAAATTGAATGTAGGACAAATTTTATTTTTGCAGCGATGATAAGTCACTGGACTAGTCACGCAAAAATAGGGAAACAGTACTTTCTAAAATCCATTCATTCAGGACAAGAAACTGGAGATTTTCAATATACTTCATATTCAATTAATTTAAAACATTTTCAAATGTATTTGATGCGTGAAAATATTCAATTATTAATTGAAAGTTTTGAAAAGTATTCATTAGTGATTAGGAATCTAAAACAACAAGATGCAGGATTAATGAGTTCATTGTTCCAACAAGCTGCAATTAATTTACTGGGACAAGAGGAAAACAATTTAGAATTAAAAGGAGCATTGTTCAATGAAGACAAATCTGTTCCAGAATTACAAATAGCAAAGAATTCAAATATACTTTATACATACTATATGCTTAAAAGTTCTATAAACTATCTATTAGGTGATGTTAGTAAGGCTAATGAATTATCTTTACTTGCAATTCCTCATGAAGGGGGAGTCTTCGGAATGATGTACATTCCAGAGCAAGTATTCTTTGATTCCTTGATTTGTGCAAAGCTTTATTTTGTATCTGATGATGCTAAAAAGAAAAAAGAATTTACAAAACGTATCCTAAAGAATCTCAAAAGAATGAAAAAATGGGCAGAGAATTGTGAAGCAAATTATGGACACAAGTTTTTTATTATCCAAGGACTCAAAGAGAAGATCGAAGGGAATACACAAAAGGCGCTCTTAAGTTTTAAAAAAGCAATTCAATTGGCGAAAGAACATGAGTATATTCTAGAAGAAGCAATTGCGAATGAGCTTAGTGCAGAAATTTGGGAGAAGAATGGGGATGAGGGTTATTCCTACTATCATTTGAAAGAAGCTTACTACGCATATAAAATCTGGGGTTGTATTCCTAAAACTAAATTGATGGAAGAAAAATATCCCGATCTAGTTAGAAACAATTCTAAATATGATCCAACAAAGGAAAGTATTAGTATGAAAATTTCTACTTCTGATGTGGGAACAATGCTAGATCTGAACACAGTACTAAAAGCATCTCAGACCATCTCGGGAGAGATTCATCTTGGAAAACTACTCCAAAGAATGCTTACAATACTTTTTGAAAATGCTGGAGCTGAACGTGGAATCTTTGTTTTATTTGATGATAATAAATGGTTGGTGCAAGCAGAAGGCAATTCTAATCAAGGCGAAATGGAAATCCTAAAGTCTAAACCTTTAGAGGAATCAGGATCGATTCTTTCAACAGCAATCGTAAATTATGTGATTAGAACAAAAAATCTTATTCTATTAGATGATGCTAGTTCTAAAGGCATGTTTGTAAACGATTCTTATATTGCATCAAATAGATCCAAATCTGTTTTATGCTATCCAATCCTTAGTAAAGGAACGTTAGTCGGAATTGTTTATTTAGAGAATAACCTTACTTCCAATGCATTTACACCCGATAGACTTGAGATTCTAAAGGTTCTTTCATCACAGATTGCAGTTTCAATTGAGAATTCATTATTGTATTCAAACTTAGAAGAAAAAGTAGCCATCCGGACAAATGATCTAAACCAAGCGTTGGTGGAAGTGAGAACCCTGAAAGAACAACAAGATGGAGACTATTTCTTAACAACTCTATTGATTGAGCCTCTAGCACAGAATAATGCTACAAGTAAAAATCTAAGTATTGATTTCTTTTTGAAACAAAAGAAGAAATTCATGTATCGAAAAAATGAATACGAACTTGGTGGGGATATAAATATTAGTGAGAACATAGAACTAATGAATAGACCTTATATTGCTTTTTTGAATGCAGATGCAATGGGTAAATCCATCCAAGGTGCTGGAGGAGTTTTAGTTCTGGGAACTGTGTTTAAGTCCATCATCCAAAGAACGATACTAACTCAATATGGAAAAACAATCTATCCTGAGAGATGGATCAAGAATGCATTCATTGAAATGCATAAGGTATTTGAAAGTTTTGATGGCTCAATGCTCATGTCAGTAACATTCGGTTTAATAGATGATACAACAGGAATCATGTATTTTATTGCCGCAGAACATCCTAAAGTGATTCTATATAGAGATAGTAAAGCAAGTTTTGTTGATAACAACAATCAGTTTAAAAAACTAGGAACACAGGGTCAAAAAGGAACAATCAGTATTGAAGTGTTTCCATTACTAGAAGA
>JANRLP010000070.1:0-67350 GCA_033762425.1 Leptospiraceae bacterium | reverse complement strand
GGCACTAACACTACTCGATAAAACAAGTAACGGGGTTGAGAGGCATCTAGAAGTAAGAATAGCCGAAGACCAATTAGAAATTGAAAAAACACTTTCGCTACGCTATAATGTATTCAACTTAGAAATGGGTGAAGGACTTCCAGAGTCTGCAAGCACTAGAAAGGATAGAGATGAGTATGATTATTTTTGCGATCACCTCATTGTTTTAGATAAAAAGCAAGAAGACAAAATTGTAGGGACTTATAGAATTCTTAGAAAAGATGTTGCACTTGAAAACATTGGTTTCTATTCAGAGACTGAATTTGATTTATCTAAAATCTATGCAATGGACGAAAATGTTGCTGAGGTGGGAAGAAGTTGTGTTCATCCCGACTATAGAAATGGTTCTGTAATCACTTTGCTTTGGGCGGGTCTTGCTGAGTATATGCAAGTTAAAAACTTAAGATATTTGATGGGTTGTGGTTCCATCCACTCCACCGATCCTAAGTCTGCTTCAGAAGCATATGCCTATCTTCGTGCAAACAATGCTCTTGCAGGTGAAGAGTTTGCTGTTACCCCACTCTCAACACATAAGCTCCATGGCTTTGAAAAAAATTATGTTGTTGATAATATTAAAGAAATTACTAAAACAATTCCACCACTCATTAAAGGTTATGTTAGACTTGGTGCAAAGATTTGTGGTGAACCCGCTATCGATAGAATCTTCAATACTACTGATGTGTTTGTATTGTTTGACTATGATAACATTTCTGAGAAATACGGAAAAAAATTCGGGAAAGAGACTGCATAATAACTGTTTTACCCTCACTTCCCTTTGAGACTCTGGAGAAATCCAGAGTCTTTTCTTTTAATTAATTAGAAGCTACAACTCCCAAAAACTCTTTATTCATTCTAGCAATATTGCTAACTGAAATTTCTTTTGGACAAGCTGCCTGACATTCATACTGATTTGTGCAATTTCCAAAACCTTCGTCATCCATTGCGTTAATCATTTTCTGAACTCTCTCTTTTCTTTCTACTTGACCTTGTGGAAGAAGTGCAAGTTGAGAAACCTTAGCAGATACAAACAACATTGCTGAAGCATTTTTACAAGAAGCAACACATGCTCCACATCCAATACAAGCTGCTGCATCCATTGCAAGGTCAGCATCTACTTTAGGAATCGGAAGAGCATTTGCATCAGGAGCTCCGCCTGTATTTACTGAGATAAATCCTCCCGCTTGGATCACTCTATCAAATGCAGATCTATCTACTACTAAATCCTTAATTACAGGAAACGCCTTTGCTCTCCATGGTTCCACGATTACTTCTTGTCCATCTTTGAAGTTAAACATATGAAGTTGACAAGCAGTTGTACCTTTGAGTGGACCATGTGCATATCCATTAATCATTAGATTGCAGGAGCCACAGATTCCCTCTCTACAGTCATGATCAAAAGCTATTGGATCTTTTCCCGAACCCTGTAAGTTTTCATTCACTATATCGAGCATCTCTAAAAAGGAAGCATGGGAACTGATGCCTTTAGCAAACTCAGTATAGTCTTCCATTTTACCTTTATCAGAAGCATTCTTCTGACGCCATACTTTCAATTTAAGATTGAGTAGATCAGACATTATTTGTAACTCCTTTGTGCTAAATGCACATTTTCAAACTTAAGTTCTTCTTTATTCTCAACTGGCTTAGCATTATCCCCTTTGTATTCCCAAGCGGAAACATAACAATATTTATCATCGTTACGTTTTGCCTCACCGTCCGGTGTTTGGTATTCAACTCTGAAATGACCGCCACATGACTCTTCTCTATTCAAAGCATCAATGCACATCAATTCCCCAAACTCTAAGAAATCAGCAACTCTACCTGCTTTTTCTAGACTTTGGTTGAACTCATCGTTTCCACCCATAACATCTACGTTTTTCCAGAATTCTTCTCTGAGTGCGGGAATCTTTTTAATCGCCTCTTGAAGTCCATTTTTGCTTCTCGCCATTCCACATTCATCCCACATAATCTTGCCAAGTTCTTTGTGGAAGGAATCAACTGTTCTTTTTCCTTTAATAGAAAGTAACTTATTGATTCTAGCTTCAACATCATCTTTAGCTTTTTTGAATTCAGGATGATCTACGCTAACTTTAGCTTTAGAATTATTGGCAAAATAGTCACCAATTGTATAGGGAAGGATGAAATATCCATCAGCTAAGCCTTGCATTAGGGCAGAAGCTCCCAGTCTATTTGCACCGTGATCTGAGAAGTTTGCTTCTCCAATTACATGCAGTCCTGGAATATTACTCATTAGGTTATAGTCAACCCAGAGCCCACCCATAGTGTAATGCACAGCAGGAAAAATTCTCATTGGTGTTTTGTATGGATTTTCGTTAGTGATTCTTGCATACATATCAAATAGATTACCATATCTATCTTTGATCTTTTCTTCCCCTAAACGATTAATAGAATCTGCAAAGTCTAGATAAACACCTAAACCACCAGGTCCTACTCCACGTCCTTCATCACAAACCTCTTTAGCACTTCTAGAAGAAATATCACGGGGTGCAAGATTCCCAAAAGAAGGATACTTTCTCTCCAAGTAATAATCTCTTTCATCTTCAGGAATTTGTTCAGGAGAGCGAGTATCACCTTTTTTCTTAGGAACCCAAACCCTTCCATCATTTCTTAAAGATTCAGACATGAGCGTTAGTTTTGATTGGTAATCACCTGCTACTGGAATGCAAGTTGGGTGGATTTGTGTGTAACAAGGATTTGCAAAGTATGCTCCTTTTTTGTAAGCACGATAAGTAGCTGTTACATTACAACCCATAGCGTTAGTCGATAGGAAAAATACGTTTCCATATCCACCAGTTGCTAGAACTACTGCATCTGCTGCATGTGTTTCTATTTTACCTGTAACTAAATTACGGGTGATAATTCCTTTTGCATGACCGTCCACTAGAACAACATCTAACATTTCAGTTCTTGGATACATTTCGACAGTGCCTAAACCAATTTGTCTAGAAAGTGCTGAATATGCTCCGAGTAGAAGTTGTTGTCCTGTTTGTCCTTTTGCATAAAATGTTCTGGAAACCTGTGCACCACCAAAAGATCTGTTGGATAAATGACCACCATATTCCCGAGCAAAAGGAACTCCTTGTGCTACGCATTGGTCAATGATTTGTGTAGAAACTTGCGCAAGTCTATAGACGTTAGCTTCTCTTGCTCTAAAGTCCCCACCCTTTACTGTATCATAAAACAAACGATAGACGCTATCTCCATCATTTTGATAATTCTTAGCAGCATTAATTCCACCTTGAGCGGCGATACTATGAGCTCTTCTAGGGGAGTCTTGAAAACAGAAAGTTTTAACTTGATAGCCTAATTCTGCGAGTGTTGCAGAAGCGGAGGCACCAGCTAAACCAGTTCCCACAACGATTACTGAATACTTTCTTTTGTTTGCGGGATTGATAAGCTTCATATCAAACTTATGCTTATTCCATTTTTCTTGAACTGGACCTGAAGGGATTTTTGAATTTAACATGAATTCTCCTTTTATTTAATTAAGCCAAGCAAAACGCTGAGTGGCATGGAAGAGTTACCAACGAAAATGAGTAATGCTAATCCATTACTAGCTTTTCTGAAGAGTTCTTCTCGATTAGGGTGATTTACTCCAATTGTTTGAAATACACTAAAAAAGCCATGGCTCAAATGTAAACACAGTGCAGCCATTGCGAAGACGTATGTAATTGAGATAATAGGATTTTTGTAACCAGCAACAACCATAGCATAAACATCATGACGACCTAATGAATCCTTTAGATCAAGATATTCAGGATTTGTAACTCCAAAAGTATAATGGGCAAGATGATAAAGTAAAAAAAGTAGGATAATGATTCCCGACCATTTCATTGTTCTTGAAGCAAATGAAGAAATCTGACTTGCATGAACTTGGTAAGGAACTGGTCTTGCTGCATTGTTTTCAAGTACGAGCAAAATAGCACAACCTAAATGAGCTGCAAATGTAGCTAGAAGTCCAATTCTTGCTACCCAAAGTAATGGTCCTAGATCTTTTAAGGCTTTGGCATAAGCATTTAACTTTTCTGGACCAAGAAATATTTGCAGATTCCCCAGCATATGAGCAATCACAAAACCAAGCAACAAGAAGCCAGTGATTGCCATGACGATTTTTTTTCCGACTGAGGTCTGGACGAAACCTCTAGTCTTTAAAGCAGAACTCATATTGTCTCCTAATGAGATGGACTTTTATAGTTTAACTATCTCAAACTTACTAGTCCAAGTTTTTTCGTAAAATCCTTTTTTTACTTTCAGAGAAATTTACTTTTTCCAATCTGAAAACTAGCAACAAGGAGCTAAAATTGCTTAGAGCAGGAATTGTAAAACATTTAAACGCTAGACCGTTGACTTATGGAATTGAGAATCGAAAAGATATTGAAGTTTTTTATGAAAATCCTTCAGTTCTCAAAGAAGAACTTCTAAAAGGTAATCTGGATTTTGCTCTAATTTCTTCTGTTGAATGTTTGCGCAATAAAGATAGGCTTGCATATTCGCTTTCAACTGGGGTTTGTGCTAGAGAGAGAGTTCGTTCAATTTTGTTTTATCATAACAAAAAGGAAGGATTTCCGAAAAATACAATTTTAGTTGACCAAGGCTCTAGGAGTAGCGTGGCTTTACTTAGAATCCTTCATGCTGAAGAATATGGCTCCTTGCCGGAAACAATTTCTACTGAACCTAAACTTATCCAAAGAAAAATTCTAGAGAATGATGGTTCTCATTTACTATTTGGGGATAACGCACTAGAAGCTAAATTTGATCCCGAAGCTTACGAAGTGATTGATTTAGCATCTTGGTGGAATCGTTTTACAAAAAAGCATTTCTGTTTTGCACTTTGGGCATATCCCAAAGAGAGACCAATTGATGAAGAAATTTTTTATAAATCACTAGAATTTGGTCTAACTCATCTTGAAGAAATCATTCGAAAAGAAACAAGGTTTAGTTATGACATTACTTCGACCTATCTAAAAAATGAATTGCATTATGTTCTTGATACAAAGGACAAAGAAGGTTTTGCTCATTTTGCAAAGTTATGTGAGAAATGGGGAGTGTAGTTACATTCAGTGGAGAAAAAGAAAATTTAAAGTTAACCAACTATCAATATCATTTTAAACCTTTTAAAACCAGATTCAAAATTTCTTTAAGTTGTTTTAATTGATTTTTCTCTAAGTTCATTGCAACTATTTTTGGGTAATGAAATGCAAGAGTGCTAAGAAATAAAATCTCAACGACTTTTGTGACTGAATTTTTCTTGATAGAACCTTCATCCATTGCACGAGATACTAACTCCGAAAGTTGTCTATTTGTGTTACTCAAATGATTTTGAACACATACTTTGTTTTCTTCAACAGCAGAATCAAATGCTTTATAAAGTTCAGGATCTAAGGAAACCTTTTCTTTTTTCAATTTATGCAAAGTTAAAAACCATAATACAATCAAATCTTTTGCAGATTTTTTTAATTTCAATATGTTCTCTAATTTAAGATCCATGGAAACCAACCATTGATTGGTTACAGATTCAAATAAAGATGACTTGTCGGGAAAATGTTGGTAGAGGGCTGCATGACTAATTCCTAAATCTTTAGCTACATCAATTAGATGAACTTTTTCAAATCCAAATTTTCGAATTCTTTTTTCAGCAAGTTCAATTGCTTTTAGTTTTATTTCTTCTGAAGTTAATCCTGTTTTAGGCATTAGAGTTAAAAACTTACTTGTAGGTAATACAAGCAAGTTTTAAATTTTTTATTGTTTTACACTGAGCATATGAGCAATACCAAATGCTGTGTAAATCCCTTCAGTCATCTTTGCTGAATGAGTATTATACTCTTCAACATGATTACCCATTCCCATTTTATCAATGATCGTTCTGAATGGTTTTTCCCCTTTTGGTTTATTCAATAAATCTAAAACTGCAATAGCTACAGATCTTGGATTTTGTTCTGGATTATTAGCAAGATTTTCCTCAAACCCTTTTAGAAATCCCTCAGGTACATTAGCAAGTTCGCCGTATTCTTTCTTTCTTGCTTCATCGCTTGGTCTAAGTAAATTATCAATAAAACTAGTTGGGTATCCACCAGGTTCTACAATGCAGGATTCAATTCCAAAACCAGATAATTCTGCTCTATAATTCTCAGCTAATGCTTCTAAAGCCCATTTACTAGAATTGTAAGGACCATAAAACGGAACTGTGATTCTTCCAAGTAGGCTGGAGATATGAACTAGTAAACCATTCCCATTCTTTTTAAAATGAGGAATGATAGCTCTGTTAACTCTTTGAACACCAAATACATTGATATCAAATACTTTTTGAAAATCTTCAGGAGTGAATGTTTCTTGAAAACCCAAGACTCCAATTCCTGCATTATTGATTACAACATCAATTTTGTCATATTGTTTCAATATATTTTGGAAAGCTTCATCTACGCTAGAATTTTTGGTAACATCCATTTCAATAACTTTTGCACCTAATTTTTCTAATTCTTCTTTATTTTGTTTATTTCTACCTTGAGAGTCTCTCATCGTTCCGATTACTGAAAACCCATTCTCTAATAATTCCTTAGTGATTAATTTACCAAAACCTCCACCAGCTCCAGTAATAACAACATTTTTACTCATGTTAACCTCTTTACAAGTTACATTATTTGTAAGTTGTAATTAGTCAAATAGATTTTTCTAGATTATTACTAGGATATTTATGTTTTCTGTAATTAGATTATAGGTGGATATTGATTGATAATTGTAATTAAACTAAAAAACTCGAAATTAGCTAGTTAGACAAGTTAATCAAAATGTTAATAGTTTTATTGTCTTTTTCCTGTTAAATAAATCACATCACCTGAGTTGTCTTCTAATTTATTTTTTTCGTCTTCGGGAAACATAGAAACAGTAAGAACTTTTAAGCCTGAACTTTTGAGTCTGAAAGTAACTCCCAGACCATTATCACTATGGAATCTACCATTAATATGAACGATCTTTTTATTCAGTCTATAGTGTGATTCTGAAATAAAATGACTCATGGAAGCATCTCTCAAGTGTTGTGCTAAAAGAAAATTTCGTTTACGAGTTTCATCATTTGAATTTAGAGAATGTTCACCCATTGCTGCTGCAACCTTATCTTCATATTCAATACTTCTATGTGCGGTAATGGAAGAAATTGGAGGAAGGTTTATAAAAGAAGTATCAGGCAATTGTTTCCAAAAATCCATTCCTGATTTAGAAATGAGTCGCACATAACGCAATGGAGCGTTAGATGCAATCACTGGAATATGATTTTCTTTAGCAAATTCAAGAATTGGTCTATAATCTTTTTTATAGTTTTGCCAAACTCTAACATCAGAAATAAATTGACTTTCACTAATAATTCCGAGCAAGTATTCATCTAAAACAATTTGATTGTCTCTTTCAAACATCTCCATTGAAATTCCAATCTCATATATTCCAGAAAGCAATTTGATTAGTTTGAGTTTTTCTTGATGACCTTTTTCATCGTTATGCTCTTCTCCTAGAATCAAAACATCATAGTCTTTGAATTGATTCACCAGTTCATGAACTTCGATTGATCTTTTTTGGAGGTTTGAGTATAATTTAGGATACTCAACTTCTTTTAGAGGTTCCTCTGCACTCAAACAGAAAAAAATTATTAAATAGAATAAATACTTCAATCTGGATTACACTTTGTAATTTATTAAAATAAAAAGGGGGTTGCGGGGTAATCCCCGCAAAATAGCATATAGCATATGAATCTAAGAAATCATTTTGAAAAATTCATTTCTAGTTTGTTCTTCTTCAAACTTACCAGAATATTGAATTGTTTGTGTTGAACTTCCTAAATCTTTCACACCTCTTGAAGAAACACAAAGATGTTTAGCATCGATGAATACAATCACACTTTCCGTTTCTAAAACAGTTTTTAATTCATTTAAGATTTGGACTGTAAGTCGTTCTTGAACTTGAGGTCTTCTAGCATAGTAGTCAACAACACGATTCAATTTAGATAAACCTACAACTCTTTGATCGGGAATATAGGCAACATGAGCAATGCCTACTATCGGTAGAAAATGGTGTTCACAAAAAGATTGAAGAGTTATATTTTTCTCAACAAGGATTTTATTATACCCATACTTATTTTCAAATGTCTTGAGATTAGGTTTATTTTTGGGTGACAGTCCGGAAAATATTTCTTTCACAAACATTTTTGCTACTCTATAGGGCGTTCCATTGAGACTATCATCTGAAAGATCTAGACCCAAAATGTCCATGATTTCTGCAAATTTTTCTTGGATTTGGACTATCTTATCTTCATCTCCAAGTACAAATGCATCTTTTTTCAAGGGTGTATCGATTGAGGAGAAAGAATGATTATCTCCAATTGTCTCTGCTTCTTCGATATCGAATGTGTTTCCGTTAGAATTGATTTTAACCATTAGTTTCCTCTAAAGTAAGTTACGTTAGATTCATTCTAATTGTACTAAAATTAGTTACAACTAGAATTTACCGAAAACTAATTTAGGAACAAGATTTATGCTATTTTCTTTTTTTTATTTGCAATAGTTCGATTACTTTTTGCATTTTTAGGTATTTCTTGAACTATGATTGGCTGATTAGAATAGAGTGGAGTGTTTCCAGAGTCTTCAGTAAGTTTTTTTGAGGTTATGTCACGGGTTATTTTAGTGAATAGATCACGAATTTGATTTGCTCTTTCAGAAGAATCTTGTTCTCCTATGGATTTGATCTCTGTAAAGACTTTTTCAAGCTCTTGAACGCTATGTTGAATTGTTTCTTCAGTTGTCTTATAGAAACCAATTCCAAAATTTATACAACTTTCTAGTAGATTAGATTGCATAATACCCGTCCTATGTTTTAATCCAGTACTTCAAATCCATCTATATTGTAAATAAAAAAATTATTAACTCGATCTTTCAAGGAATTATGGACAATACATCAGAGATGTTGTACGATTAAATTTATCGTTATAAAGTTAATTCAACTAGATTAAGAAATAAAGTCATTTGAGTTACTTTTATCTAAATAAATTTTATTATTAACTAACTAACGTTATGCACTCTTAACCAAAATCCATTTGAAGAGTTTTTGTGAGGATTAGAACTTTTGCAAATCGCAAAAGTTCTAACTTCAATGTTTCAAGTAAGTAAGTTATAAAAATATTTTTTATTATTTTTCAACTTTCTTACTTTCTATTTCTCCAATATAATGATTCTCTTGAAAAAGTTTTATGAAAGTCGCGCCATCAGGAATGGAAAAAACTGTTTTAATTGTTTTACTTTCATTAGGAGCGAACCATCCATTAGTACTACTTGAAGCACCAGTATCATTTGACATAGGTATGCCGTAATGACATCCTACCATTGCAGCACTAAAAGTTGGGATATCCTTTTCAATCTTTACCGGATTAAAAACAAATCGATTACCATATTTTGAAGTTGGCCATTTTCTTGAATCATCAATTTTAATCCAAAATTGTAATTCTGGGAATCCTCTATAAAATTCTTCAGTGTCGAATTGGCTTGGATCTTTATCAAATTCTCTTGCTGCATTTGGATCACGATTAAGAATATATATTAGATTATCTTTTTTTAATTTTTTATCACAAAAATTATAAAATCGATATTTATTGCTTTTATTAGTGATCTTAAAATTTGTTATATAAAATTCCTTTCCCCACCAATCTTCATTAACATCTCTGTAGTAACCTAGTTCAAGAAGTTCAATTTTCCAATTAGGATTTAAACTTCTTTCTTTGGGAGCATTATAAAAAGGCTCTTTTATGGAAAGACCACTACAATTGACAACTAAGCTCGCTATGATTAAATTAGAAAAAAATTTTTTTAAGTTCATGAATCTAAAGTCATAATCACAATAAAAAAGTCAATTCTTCTTTAAAGTTAATCTATAACGTTACTCACTTAGAGATCATTATTTTCAAAAAATTTTTGAATTCAACAGTAGTATCGTTATCTGATACTGTTTACTGAAAAATTATCTTCTAAACGGGTTGATCATGCAGATAAGAAAACATGTGATCGGTGTTCAGTGTCAATCTGACTCTAGAGCTCTAGTAAAATACTGTTAAGCATTTTGTATTTACAACATCTCACTCATTTATAATCTTCCATATTAAGTATAAAATGTTTTCCATTTCTTATCAAATAAATTTTGCTAATTCTTCCTTTTAAATCTGAATATTTAGTACTCAATAAAAATAATTGGCTTTTTCCTACCCTATTCTTTCTATACATTTTAGTAGTAAAATCCAAATCATTGTGCTCTACTTTTTTTCACATTCATCTATTTTATAGATTTTATCTTGATACTCTAATAACCCTAATCCAAAACTTTTGATGTTTTTGGTTTCAATAAATAAATAAAAATAATCTTCATTGTTTTTAATCTCCTCTAGTGTTTCTAGTTTATCAATTTTTTGTATTCATTTCAGTTAACAATTTTATTGACAATTTCTAATAACAGCAAAGTAGTTCATAAATGCAATCAATTGCTAAGTACTTAAAAAAGATAATCGTAAAATTTCTAATTTTATTCATTTTTTTATTTACTTTCACCTCATGTCCTGAACAGAAAAAAAATATATTTGGACCTGACTCTCCCTTTGCATTTATCATGAGCATAATTCTTGGATTGCAAAACAAACCAACGTTTTCACCAGCTTCTGGAAGATTCACAGAAGCAGTAACGGTGAAAATCGCAAACTCTAAGAACAATCCCGGTTTACCAATTTACTATACAACCAATGGGCTTCCTGCAAATTGTTCTAGCACTAAGTATGACACTACAAAAGGTGTTGTTCTTGATCTGGGAAGAATCTATACATTAAATGCAGTTGAATGCTTTGAAGGAATTCCTTCTAGTTTGGGTTCAGCAGAATATTCGGTTGGATTTTGTCAATATTATTCAGGGTTAGTAGATGGTAAGTTATTTTTTCTAATAGACCAATTTGGCTCTTATACTCCCAATCCAATTGAAGGAAGTTATAAATATTTTGTTTTTCCCGCACTCAATACTTGTCTAGGACTCGCTGAGGATTCAGGAACTATTTCTGGAACCTGCTCAACTAATATCGCCGAACAAGAGTATCAAATTTCAAGAGTATCGCAATTTGGGATTAATGAAAAATTTATTTGCTTAGCAAAAATAGGTGTTTTTGGTTGGCAACAAGAAGCATTTCTAAAAGCCCCCAATGCAGAAGCAGGTGATTTGTTTGGAGAAAGAACTGCAATCTCAGAAGATACTATTGTATTAGGAGTTACTCAGGAAGATAGTGCCCAAACCACTATAACAAATGGAGACACAGCTAGCGCAGACAATTCTGCTTTTAATACTGGTGCTGTTTATGTATTTCGTAGAACAGGAACTACTTGGGCAAATGAAGCCTACCTAAAAGCACCAAACGCAGAAGGAGTAAATCCAAACGGAGATAATTTTGGAGTGTCAGTATCCATCTCGGGTGATACAATCGTCGTGGGTGCCGCAAACGAAGATTCACTCCAAACAACGATTACCAATGGGACATTGGTTCAAGCAAACGATCTAGGTACAGCTAACGCCGGTGCCGCTTATGTGTTTCGAAGAAATGGAACTACTTGGACTAACGAAGCCTACCTCAAAGCGTCTAACGCTAATGTAAGTGATGTTTTCGGATATTCTGTAGCGATATCAGGAGATACAATTGTTGTTAGTGCTACTCTAGAAGATTCTAACCAAACTACTATCACAAATGGAACCACGGCGAGTTCAGACAATACGTCACCTGATTCCGGTGCCGCCTATGTGTTTCGAAGAAATGGTAACATCTGGGCACAAGAAGCCTATCTAAAAGCACCGAATGCAGAAGGATTCGCTGTTAACCCAGGTGATGGCTTCGGAGATTCAGTAGCTATTTCAAATGATACTATAGTTGTTGGGGCATTCCAAGAAGATTCCAACCAAGCCACAATTACAAATGGAACAATTATTCAAGCAAATGATTTAAGTACTTTAAATTATGGTGCAGCCTATGTGTTTCGAAGAAATGGAACATTATGGTCAAATGAAGCTTACTTAAAAGCACCCTTTCAAGGTCTGACACCATTTTATGCTCAATCAGTTTCCATCTCAGGTGATACTATTGTTGTTGGTGCCTATGGAGAAAATTCAAATCAATCCACAATTACAAATGGAACCACATCAAGCTCAAATACATCTTTTAATGATTCTGGTGCAGCTTATGTTTATCGAAGGACTGGAATAGAGTGGATACAAGAAGCATTTTTAAAAGCAAGTAATCCCAATACAGCAGATAATTTTGGACAGTCAGTATCCATCTCAGGAGATATAATCGTAGTAGGATCATACAGAGAAGATTCAAATCAAACTACGGTTACAAATGGATCTTTAGCAAGCACCAACAATTCTTTGACTAATTCAGGTGCTGCTTATGTGTATAGAAGAATCGGAACAAACTGGTTCCAAGAAGCCTACCTCAAAGCGCCTAACGCTAATGCAAATGATCAATTTGGTATTTCAGTTTCTATTTCAGGACAAACAATTGTAGTTGGTGCAAACCAAGAAGATTCTAACCAAACTACAATCACCAATGGTGCAACAGCAGCAAGCGACAATACGCCTAGCGCAACAGCAAATCAAGGCGCAGCCTATGTGTTTCGTTTGAAGTGAGATGTCTCGTAAAAATGAATTCGACATTTAGATTTGGAGAATTAAGACATTAACAAAGATTCCGTTCGAGTTTGAAAAGGCTGTAGTAAGCGACTGAATAGTAACAATTTTATTGACAATTTCTAATTATTATAAAGTAGTTCATAAATGCAATCAATTGCTAAATACTTAAAAAAGATAATCGTAAAATTTCTAATTTTATTTATTTTTTTATTTACTTTCACCTCATGTCCTGAACAGAAAAAAAATATATTTGGACCTGACTCTCCCTTTGCATTTATCATGAGCATAATTCTTGGATTGCAAAACAAACCAATGTTTTCACCAGCTTCTGGAAGATTCACAGAAGCAGTAACGGTGAAAATCGCAAACTCTAAGAACAATCCCGGTTTGCCAATCTATTATACAACCAACGGAATTCCAGCAAATTGTTCTAGCACTAAGTATGACACTACAAAAGGTGTTGTGCTTGATCTGGGAAGAATCTATACATTAAATGCAGTTGAATGCTTTGAAGGAATTCCTTCGAGTTTGGGTTCAGCAGAATACTCCGTTGGATTTTGCCAAAATTATACTGGGATATTTGAAGGAAGATTACGTTTTATTCGAGACCAATTCAGTTCTTATTCCCCAATTCCAATTGATGGAAGTTACAAATACTCCATTACACCTGCCCTGAATTCTTGTTTAGGAATAAATTCTGATTCTGGAGCAATTTCTGGAACCTGTCCCACTACTATCTCTGAACAAGAGTATCGTGTAACAAGAGCATTGCTGACTGGGAATAAAGAAAACTTTTCTTGTTTAGCAAAAATTGGAGTTTATGAGTGGATAAATGAAGCCTACCTTAAAGCACCAAACGGAGAAGCAAATGACATTTTCGGAACTGCAGTCGCCATCTCTGGAGATACTATAGTAGTGGGAGCAAGGTTAGAAGCTTCCAACCAAACCACTATCACCAATGGAATAACTAGTGCAGGAAATGGAGCTAATAATTCTGGAGCAGCTTACGTATTTCGTCGAACAGGAACTACCTGGACAAATGAAGCCTACCTAAAAGCTCCCAATGCTGAATTAAATGACTATTTTGGAAGTTTATTATCTCTCTCTATCTCTGGAGATACAATAGTGGTAGGGGTTAGTCAGGAAGATTCTGTCCAAACTACCATTACGAATGGAACCTTGGTTCAAGGGAATGATGCAGGAACCAACAAAAATTCTGGAGCAGCTTATGTATTTCGTCGAACAGGAACTACATGGATAAATGAAGCCTACCTTAAAGCTCCGAATGCAGGCACAACAGATGACTTTTTTGGAACATCGGTTTCCATTTCTGAAGATACCATTGTTGCAGGAGCCACAGGTGAAGATTCCAACCAAACTACAATTACAAATGGAAGTACTGCAAGTTCAGACAATTCAGCTTCAAATTCCGGTGCAGCCTATGTCTTTCGTAGATCGGGAACTATTTGGACGAATGAAGCCTACCTTAAAGCTCCCAATGCAGGCTCAAGTGACTTTTTTGGAACATCCGTTTCCATTTCTGGAGATACCATTGTTGTGGGAGCCATAAATGAAGATTCCAACCAAACCACAATTACAAATGGAACTACTGGCAGTTCAGACAATTTGGCTTTTAATCCGGGTGCTATTTATGTGTTTCGTAGAACTGGAACTATATGGGCAAATGAAGCCTACATCAAAGCACCAAATGCGGAAGGAGTAAATCCAAACGGAGATAATTTTGGAACAGTAGTATCAATCTCTGGAGATACAATTGTTGTTGGTGCACCGAGCGAAGATTCACTCCAAACTACAATTACAAATGGAACATTGGTACAAGCAAACGATGGAGGTTCTGTTAATGCTGGTGCAGTCTATGTGTTTCGCAGAACGGGAAATATTTGGGCAAACGAAGCCTACCTCAAAGCATCAAACGCGGAAGCAGCTGACAGTTTCGGAACTTCAATCTCAATCTCTGGTGATACAATCGTAGTGGGGGCTACTGGAGAGGATTCCAATCAAACTACTATTACAAATGGGACTTTAATTCAAGCAAGCGATCAATCATTAAATACGAATCAAGGCGCTGCCTACGTGTTTCGAAGAATAGGTGTTTTATGGGTACAAGATGCTTACCTTAAAGCACCGAACGCGGAAGCATCCGACAATTTTGGAGTTGCAGTCTCCATCTCCGGAGATACAATCGTGGTTGGAGCACAAAGTGAAGGTTCCGCTCAAACAACAATCACGAACGGAACTACCAATGCTGGAAATGGTGCTAGCCAATCTGGAGCAGCGTACGTGTTTCGATTAAAATGAATTCGACATTTAGAATTGGAGATTGAAAATACTTGTTATGATAAAACTTTTTGCGATTACTTCTTTTTTGTTATGGTATCCAATCATTGCTGACACCTTGATTTTAAAGACTGGAGTTTTCTTTAAAGGAAAAACTATTAGCCAATCTTCAAAAGAAATCGTTTTTAAAGATGCAACTGGAAAAGAAAATTCTTATGCAAAAAATCTAGTTCTAAAAGTCATCTATAAAGATTTAAACGCTCTGGAAGTAAAAAAAATAGTCCAACAAGAAACTAAAAAAGAAGAATCCAAAAATAATTCCTCCCCACCTATAAATACTGAAGCAATGAAAAATGAAAAAGAGTTAACAGAAACTGAAGATAAAAAAGAACTAAAGAAATCTAGTGACATCTATGCTGGAAATAGATGGTCTCCAGTTTGGCGTTCTTCCATCATACCGGGTTGGGGACAATGGTATGGTAAACAAAGAATTTTAGGATTAGGAATTGGAATTATTTTTTTAGGAACTGTTAGTTATCTGGGAGCTTCATACCAAGAAATGAATAATAATTTAGCAGCAAGGGATACAGCTTCAAGAAACGGAAATTTATTTTTAATTGCAAGTCCACCTTCACTTAGTTCTTTTGGAAGTTTGTATATTACTCAACAAATCTATGCAGACCAATCCAAAAAAGCAGAAGCAAATTACAACACATCGGTTGTACAAGTAGTAACTGCAATTGGAGTTGTTGCAGCAGTATATACAATCCAAATTCTACATTCCATATATCTTGGAAATAAATTGGTAAATGAAAGAGAAAAAAAAATAAAGGAAATAAATTCCACAGGATTTAATATTGATTCCAAAATCGAACGAGTAATAGGAGTGGAAAATAATCAACTCAATACTATCGTAAATGTTAACTACGCAATTCATTTTTGATAATCTAACCATATAGGCATAGGGCTATAGGTAAAAAATGTTGAGATTATAACCATAAAGGAAATTTTTACAAGAAAAATGTAAGTAAAATCCTTCTAACTAAGACACACTCTCAAGAAATTCATCACTAGCAAATAATACACAGCTATCTCCTAAATATGTATTCATAAATTTTTTATTAATCTTTAAATCTTGTATTCATTTTGTGAATGCTCTATATTAAATGAAAATTTTTCCTGTTCAAGTATATTAAACTTTAAGGAAAAAACTTTATGACATTGATTCCTGAAATCCTACCTGTTGGAACTCTACCAGAACTTGGGGTTGTTCCCAAAAAAATGTATGCCTCTTTGATTCGCCCTGAAAGATATGGCGATCCTGAAAAAGCATTCCAAATCGAAGAAATTGATATTCCAGAGATTGCACCTGATGAAGTCCTTGTTGCAGTGATGGCAGCGGGTGTGAACTATAACAATGTATGGGCTGCACTTGGCTTTCCAGTAGATGTTATTGCTGCAAGACAGAAAAAAGGGGAAAAAGAAAATTTTCACATCGGTGGTTCCGATGCATCTGGTATAGTTTATAAAGTAGGATCAGAGGTCACTACTCATAAAGTTGGGGATGAGGTTGTCATTCATTGTGGTATATGGGATAGAAACGATCCATGGGTAAAAGAAGGAAAAGATCCAATGTTTGCTCCTTCACAGCTCATTTGGGGATATGAAACTAATTGGGGATCATTTGCTCAGTTCACTAAAGTGCAAGCTCATCAGTGTTTACCTAAACCTAAGCATTTAAGTTGGGAAGAAGCTGCTGCATATATGTTAGTGGGAGCTACCGCCTATCGTATGCTTCACCATTGGACGCCTAATGTTGTAAATCCTGGGGATGGGGTTCTCATCTGGGGAGGAGCTGGTGGACTTGGTTCTATGGCAATCCAAATTGTAAAAGCAGCAGGTGGTCGCGCAGTAGCAGTCGTTAGTTCTGATGATAAATTTGACTACTGTAAAAAATTAGGTGCTGAAGGAGTTATTAATCGTAACAACTTTAAGCATTGGGGAGCAATCACAACTGATATCAATAAACCAGAAGTATTTGCTGCTTGGACTAAGTCTGCTCGTGATTTTGGAAAAGCGATTTGGGATATCTTAGGTAAAGGTGTGAACCCAAGAATTGTTTTTGAACATCCAGGGGAGACAACAATTCCAACCTCAGCATTTGTTTGCGAAACTGGAGGAATGGTTGTGATCTGTGCGGGAACTACAGGATTCAATGCAAGCGTTGATCTTCGTTATCTATGGATGAGACAAAAACGTTTGCAAGGTTCCCATTTTGCAAATGATGAAAATTGCAAAGGTTTCAATGATCTAGTGATTGCAGGTAAAGTTGATCCTTGTCTATCTAGGACTTTCACTTTCGCAGAAACTGGAACCTGTCATCAACTCATGAAAGAAAACAAACATCCTCATGGTAACATGTCTATTTTAGTTGGTGCTCCCAAAGAAGGAATGGGAAAGAAATAGATTCATAGAGATGAAATAAAATAATGAGGAATCTTAAGGCTCCTCATTATCATAGAAAAAATACTATCGTTAAATGATGTTATTTTCCAGTTTTCTATATAATTCCCAGAATTTTTGGTTTGGTTTTTTCCCCTGACCATCTTCTGAAAGCTCTTTCTTAATATTCAATAAAAAATACATATCAGTTTCTCCTTTTCTTTTTGCAAAAACCTTTCCTCTGAATTCAAAATCAAAAAAATCTTTTACAAGTTCATAAGTTGTTGGAGAAAGATTGACTTTTCCGTTGAAACCGGAGGATTCCATTCTTGAAGCAAGATTTACCGTGTCTCCCCAAACATCATAGGCGAACTTAGTATTACCTACAACTCCAGCAACCAGAGGTCCAGAATTGATTCCAATTCGTACCTCCCAGATTTTTTCACCTTTAGTCAATTTTTCGTGATGAAGATAATTCATATAATCGTTAATCTCCATTGCTGCGAGGCATATATCAACTCCATGTGTATTGTTTCTCTCAGGAAGTCCACCAGCACACATATATCCATCCCCAATTGTTTTTAATTTTTCTAACTTATTTGAAGCTATTATGAAATCAAAAATTTTGAAGCACTCATCTAACTGTCCGACCAGACTATCTGGGGACATCGACTCGGCTAGATGTGTGAACCCAACGAAGTCAGTGAACATTACTGAAACTGACTCATAGTATATTGGTTTGGTATAACCACTATCTTTTAATTCCTCAGCTACTTTTGTAGGAAGTATGTTCAAAAGAAGTTTATCACTTTTATTTTTTTCAACTTCAAGATTCTTATTGGTTTCCATTAGCTGATTTGTTTTGAGAGTTACAAGTTCTTGAAGATGATTTTGAAACTTTAGAAGGTCTTTTTTCATATCAATATATATTTTTGCCATCTCACCCAATTCATCTGAGCGTTTTGTATCCAATAATCCCTCATCTTTGATTTCAAAATTTTTCATTGAATAGGCAAGAAGTTTTACTGCATTAATAATATCTTTTGAAAATAAATATGAGATAAAGAAGATTCCACTTAAAACAAGAATTGTAAAGCCTATGAATAGATACCATATTTTCCTAGTAGAATTTTGAAGCTCAGTCTCATCAATTAGCACAAGAAATTCAAGCTTTAAATTTGTGAGACCTTTTGCTTCATAGGGAATTTTTGTAACATAGAAAATTGAATTTTTATGATTAACAAAAGTTTTAGAGATAAGAGGTGATTTAGTTTCTTTTAAGACTTCTTCAATTGTGTCGCTGCTAACTGCTAAAAGTTTATTCTCTAAGTAGAGAGCGAGGTGTAGAGAATTTGAACCTGAAATTTCAGCTAAGAATTCTTTATTGACGACTTGTCCAATAAGCATTGTCCCTTGATTATTATTGATTGGTCCAGTTACCCTGAGACCAATTCCACTTTTTCCCGCTTCTAAAGTTGAAGATATCTTTCCACGAAGAGCCTCTTGGATAATTTTTTGACCACTTTTATCATCTCCAAAATCTGCAGGTCTATGAAATCGGAATACCACTTTACCAAATCTATCCCCAATTTCAAAAATTGATAGACCATCTTGTTTCATCAATATTTGAAATTTTTCTATATTTTTTGAATATAGATCTCTATCTTTTAAACCTTTGACGATTATATTCATATACTCAGAGTTTTGAATCAACGAGTCCAACATAACTTGCATTTTAGATTCTTTGTGGAATAGTTCTCTTTCAAAACTAGAAGCTAGTTGAAGGGTTATTTTTTCAATTGGGTCATCTCTAAGCTTAGTTAATATTGATAAAAATGCAATTGTTATTGCTGTAACTAAAACAATCTGGCTTATGCCCAAAATCAAAAATAATTTAGTTCTGATACTCATTCGACCACAATAATTGTGTTGAAATCATTTTAGTCAATTTATTTTATCATCCATTCATTCTAATTATTAATCAGATTTCTATGACGAGCGGAGCTAATGCTCCATTCAAAATCTAACTATTTGATGAGCCTGTGGCACACTTCGGCATTCTTAGTGCATCGCTTTTGGGCTTGCAGCCCAAACCCGCTAACTTTTAATACTATCGTAATTCGATATTACTAGAATTGATTCTGTGAAAAATATCAAAACTTGTAGATTACTAGATTTTTTTTGAAAAAAGAGTATAAATTTCAATATATCAATTATATAAAATTAGTTGACAATTGGAATATTTTCTCTACAAGTAACTTATGATTTATCTTGGAGGAATCGTTTTATTATTTCTATCATACTCAATTCATGCACTAGACACAATACGATTAATCAAGCCTGAAGGAAAAATCGTAATAGGAATTTATACTGAATACTTGGAAGACAAAGAAGGTGAATTAGGTTTTCAAGATATTCTCAAAAAAGAAACAGGTTGGGTTCAAAGCCAACAAAAAAATCTAAACTTTGGATTTGCAACTTCTGCTTATTGGATCCGTTTTCAAATTGAAAACTTACAAATTCAAAACCAAAATTGGCTGCTAGAAATTTCTTATCCCTTTTTAGATAGAATTGATTTCTATTCTCAGGATAAAACAGGGAAGTATCAAGTAGAAACTACAGGAGATCAATTTCCATTCTCTAATAGAAAAATTCCCAATCGGAAATTCATACTAACAGTACCACTTTCTAATGAATCAACTAAAGTATATTATTTGCGAATCGAATCCAAAGGTGGATCAAATTCCTTTCCCGCTATTCTTTATTCGCCAGAAGAATTGATTGACAACGAAAATTCTGAAACGATCTCCATCGGAATTTTTTATGGAGTCTTTTTTGCACTTCTCATATACAATTCCATTCTATTTATTTCCATTAAAGATAAAAGTTATTTTTATTATATCTTTCAACTTATTAGTTCTATTCTATTATTCTGTGCTATCAATGGTCTGGGTCAAATGTATCTCTGGCCGAATTGGGTTTGGTTCAATAATAAAGCATTTCCAATTTTCGGGAACATCGCAATAACAAGTATTTGTTTATTTCTCAGAAATTATTTATCAACAAAAATCAACACACCAATTGCTCATAAGTATTTAAAATTCTTAATCTTTTTATGCTTACTAAATTTGATACTATCGCTTTTTATTCCTTATCAATATTCTATTAAGATAATTCTCTGTTTACTTTTTTACTCTTCCTTTTTAGTGATTTGGATTCTTGCCAAGACAATTTTCAAAGTTAGAGCAGCAAGATACCTTGCAATTGGTTGGGTTTTCATGGTTTTGGGACTTCTTACATTTGCTTTAAAATCAATTGGTATTTTACCGGAGAATTTTTTTACTCATAATTCTTCACAAATTGGTTCAATCTTTGAAATGATTTCATTTTCAATTGGACTTGGTGATAAAATCAATATGTTAAGAGAAGAGAAACTACAAACCCAAAAAAAAGCAATTGAGGAACAAAAAAAATTAATCACTTCCTACGCAAGGTTTGTACCTGAACAGTTGCTAACGTTTCTTGGAAAGGATATAATCACAAAAGTCAGTCTCGGTGATTCTATTCAAAAAGAGATGACAATTTTATTTTCAGATATACGTGGTTTTACAACAATCTCAGAGAAGTTATCTCCGAGCGAGAACTTTGGTTTCATTAATTCTTATTTAGAAATAATGGGTCCAATTATTCGTAAGCATAATGGTTTTATCGATAAGTATATTGGAGATGGAATTATGGCGTTATTTCCAATCAGTCCAGTTGATTCTATAAACGCTTCAATAGAAATGTTGGATGAGTTACATAACTTAAACGTTAAGCGAAAGAAGAAGGGATTTGGTCTTATTTCCATTGGGATTGGAATTCACACTGGAAGCCAGATGCTTGGAATTATTGGTGAAAAAGAAAGGATGGAAGGAACTGTTATCTCTGATGTTGTGAACACAGCTTCAAGGTTAGAAGGTCTCACAAAAATTTATTCCAGTGCTTTGATTGTAAGTGAAGATGTATTAAAAAATATTCCTGACAAATCTAAGTATCAAAATCGTTATTTGGATACAGTGAAAGTGAAAGGGAAAGATAAGGCTGTTAAAATTTTTGAAATTTTGAATGGAGTTTCATCAAGGATTATAGAGCTGAAATTACAAACAAAAAATCTATTTGAAGAAGCGGTGCAACTTTATTACTCTAAACAATTTGATGCTTCCTTAAAAATTATGAGTCATGTTTTAGAAATGGATCCTAAAGATAAAGCAGCAAAACTTTATATTGATCGATGTAATTTTTATATCAGAAACGGATTGAACCAAGAGATTGATGGAATCGAATACTTTGATTTTAATACTTAATTTTATCATATAAATTATTCAAAAGGATGATTTTAGTTTAAATTTTTATAAAAAACATTCAACCAATATAATTAAGTTTGAACAATTAATATGCAACTTGCTGATAAATTCCACTTGAATTTTCTGGACATGATTTCAAGTTGCTTTGTAAAGCAAAAAAACTAAGCACGAATTTTGCTTATGAGGGAATATGACCATAAGAGTTGCCTTAAATCACGTTACAGAATACAAGTATGATAAACCCATAAACATCTTTCCGCATGTTGTTCGACTCCGTCCCGCCCCACATACTAGAACACCCATTCATTCTTACTCATTAAAAATGAGTCCAAAGCAGCATTTTCAGAATTGGCAGCAAGACCCATTTGGAAACTACCTAGCTAGATATGTATTTAACGAAAAGTCAGATATCCTCAGAGTTGAGGTTGATTTGATTGCAGAAATGGTTGTAATCAATCCGTTTGACTTTTTTTTAGAGCCCTATGCTGAGGAATTCCCGTTTGAATACGAACCATCCCTAGAAGCGGAACTACTTCCCTATCTTCAAGTCAAAGATAGAAGCGGAATTCTTTTAGACTATATGGATGCTGTCCCGAAAGAAAAGATGAGGGCAGTAGATTTTCTTGTCAAAATCAACCAAATGGTTCAAAAAGATATTTCTTATATCATTCGTATGGAACCAGGAGTCCAAACCCCTGAAGAGACTCTGAAGCTTGGAAAAGGCTCATGTAGAGATAGTTCTTGGTTGCTAGTGCAAATGTTTAGAAGACTTGGTTTAGCTGCACGTTTTGCCTCTGGTTATCTTATTCAACTTACTCCAGATGTGAAATCCATTGATGGACCTTCAGGGACTGAAAAAGACTTTACTGACCTTCATGCTTGGGCTGAAGTCTATTTGCCTGGTGCGGGCTGGGTTGGTCTAGACCCAACTTCAGGTCTATTTGCAGGAGAAGGTCATATTCCTCTTGCTTGCACCCCCGATCCTTCAAGTGCTGCTCCCATTACTGGTGCTATTGAAAAAGCAAAAGCAGAACTAAACTTTTCCATGCAAGTTAAAAGATTACAAGAAGCACCAAGATCAACTAAACCATATACTGAAGAAGAATGGAGAAGGATTTATGCACTAGGTCTTAAAATTGATAGAGATCTAAATTCTAGTGACACTCGCCTAACGCTTGGAGGTGAACCAACTTTCGTATCGATAGATGATATGGATGGTGCTGAGTGGAATACTGAAGCACTTGGACCCACAAAGAAACGTTATGCGACAACCTTACTCCATCGTTTAAGAAAACGTTTTGGATTTGGTCAGTTTTTACATTTTGGTCAAGGTAAATGGTATCCTGGAGAATCACTCCCTCGTTGGGCTTTATCTTCCTATTGGAGAAAAGATGGGCTTCCGATTTGGTGTGACGATTCATTATATGCAGATGAAGAAGTACCTTTAGCTAAGAATGAGCGTGATGCTTATGAATTCATCAAAAGAATTACTTCCTATTTAGGAATTACTGATAAGTATATTCTTCCTGCTTGGGAAGATATTTACTATTATCTATGGAAAGAAGGAACTCTTCCAGTCAATGTAAATCCATTCAAGAAAGATCTAAAAGATTCTGAAGAACGTAAAAATCTCAGAAAAGTTCTAGAACAAGGACTTGAAAAAATAGTTGGGTTTGGTCTGCCCTTAAGATGGGATTGGCTCAATCAAAAATGGGAAACAGGACCTAGACAGTTTAGAAGAGAACGTATGTATCTTATCCCAGGTGATTCACCAATGGGTTATAGACTTCCTCTTTCTTCAATTCCACATTCTGATACATATACTTATGATGAAGAACCTTCTCCATTTGAAAAACGTTTTCCACTAAAAGACTATCATCATGAGGTTCGTACTCGTAATCAGAGTTATATTCGTTCAACGGGCAAAAGAGGCTTACTTACTGATTCTGAATGGGCAGAGTTGAATAGACTTCGTTTTCCACAATCCCAAGAAGCTGGTGATTATGATAACACTATTCGTACAACTCTTTGTGTTGAGCCAAGAAATGGAAACCTATACATATTCATTCCACCTCTAGTAAGACTTGATGAATATCTTGATTTGGTTTCCGCAATTGAACTTACTGCTAGTGAACTGAGTTGTCCAGTGATTGTTGAAGGTTATACTCCTGCTTATGATTCAAGAGTTAATAAATTTTCGATAACTCCCGATCCAGGAGTGATTGAAGTAAATATACATCCATCTACTAGTTTTGAAGAATTAGTAATGAATACTGAAATTCTTTATGAAGAAGCTCGTTATTCAAGACTGTCCACAGAAAAATTTATGTTAGATGGAAGACATACTGGAACAGGTGGGGGTAATCACGTAACGTTAGGCGGAATCACTCCTTCTGACTCACCACTTCTTCGAAGACCTGATCTACTCAAAAGTTTGATTACTTACTGGCAAAACCATCCATCACTTTCTTATCTTTTCTCAGGAATTTTTATTGGTCCTACAAGCCAAGCTCCAAGAGTTGATGAAGCAAGACATGATAGCCTAAATGAATTAGAAATCGCTTTTGAAAAAATTTCAAGAGGAAGTGATCTTCCACTTTGGATGGTAGATAGACTTCTTAGAAATTTATTAACAGATATGACAGGAAACACTCATAGGGCTGAATTCTGCATTGACAAACTTTATTCTCCTGATACAGCAACAGGAAGACTGGGACTTTTGGAACTTAGAGCATTCGAGATGCCTCCCCACTCTAGGATGAGTGTCACTCAGATGCTTCTAATTCGTTCCTTTGTTTCACGCTTTTGGAAAACACCTTATACTCAGAAACTAATTCGATTTGGAACTGAATTAAGCGATAAGTATATGCTCCCTCATTTTCTTTGGGAAGACCTAAAAGACGTACTTTACGATATGCGAAATGCAGGTTATGAATTTGAAGACGAATGGTTTAAGATTTTTCATGATTTCCGCTTTCCATTTATTGGCAAAGTCACAACGAATAATATTCAGCTAGAACTCAGAACAGCAGCAGAACCTTGGCATGTTCTTGGAGAAGAAAATGTACTTGGTGGAACAGCAAGGTATGTAGATTCTTCAGTAGAAAGAATCCAAGTAAAAGTTTTTGGGCTTACTGATACTAGACATATACTATCATGTAACGGTAGTATTGTTCCTTTAAAACCAACTGGGGTAAATGGCGAATATGTTGCCTCGGTTCGCTTTAAAGCATGGAACCCACCTTCTTCACTTCATCCACACATTAACCCACATGGTCCTCTTGTGTTTGATTTGATTGATACTTGGAACAATAGATCAGTTGGTGGTTGCACTTATTATGTTTCCCATCCAGGGGGAAGATATTATGGAATATTTCCTGTGAATGCCAACGAGGCGGAATCCAGAAGGATAAGTAGATTCAGCGCATTAGGACATTCACCAGGATTCATCCCTGATAAATATGGTTTAGTAAATCCAGAGTTTCCTTACACACTAGATTTGAGAAAACTAGGTTAGATTACTTATAATTGGAAATTTCTGAATTTGCACGATTCAGAAAATTAGCTAAGGGCATTCGCTCTTGGCTAATTTTATTATTTTCTATTCTTGGAAGTAACGCTGAAAGATAGCTTGATTCAAAATTGATTGTAGTATAGACTAATCCTCTGGAAAGAGTTGCCTCTAGTTTTTCTACAGCATATCGATTGATGATATTATCTCTAATTGTTGAAGGTGGTGAGACTACATTGATTGCACTTCTTGCAAAATCACTTCCAATTTGGTAGATGCTAAAATAAATCTCTGTATTCGTAATTGGGTCAGTTAAGTTTGTACCTAATAGATTTAGGTCAGCTTTAATCTTTCCATCATCGATTTTACTTCGAATCTTTTCACTCAATAGCTCTTTTAAATCGATATCCTTGATTTGAATTGTTGCAGCATATTCCATTGACTCAGGTTTTCCATTTCCAACATTAAATAGAATGTCTTTTCCATATAAGGTTCCATTTAAAAAAGTTATCTTTAAATTGTTTAATGAGAATATATTTCTAATATATTCAAAATTTCCTTGGAAAGCGGGAATTTCACCTGAAGGCTTCATATACTCAAAGTAATTTGCTTCTTGAAAAGGATGGGGACCAAGTACTCTAAAAATTGTAAAATTGGGTTTCTTATCAAATCCATAGTTTTTGATAAATCTAGACTTACCACCTTCTGTAATTTTCTCTGTGATAGTTTTGGTTAAATCATGTTCTATAGGTAAGTCTATATTGATTCCTGTGATTAGATAAGGTTTACAAGATGGACCCGGGCAACCAAAACCCAAAAATATATTTGAATTTTCAGAATAAAGTTTACCACGAGCAAGATTCTCTTGAATTTTTAACGTTATTCCTGCATTGCCATCAAATTTAGCCATGTTAGTAATCTCAGATTGAGTTTTACTAGCAAGTCCAACTTGCAGATTCAAATCTGGTTTGAAACCTCCCAATGCTCCATTCTCAGCCTTAGTTAGTGTTCCATTAATTGCCCCTTTTAAAAGCGAACGATAGGCGACAAAGTTAAACCGATCTATCTTTAATGTGCCTTTAGAATCAGAATCTAAATCAATTGCAAAATCAGTTTTAAAATCCTTCATTTGTAAATTAGGTAAACTCATTCCAAGTTCACCCGATACTTTCTTTGTTTTAGTGAAATCTACTTTGAGATTTCCATTTACATTAAGATCATTTCCTAGATACGTTCTGAGGATAGAAATTTTCTCCATAAGGCTAAACGGTAATATTGGATAGAACTTGATTTGATCTATTTTCAAGTTTAGTTCATTGATGCTCAATTGTATTGGAGAAAGTTTTGAAACCCTACCTTTTAAACTAGCACTCAGTCCTTCTTGTAGATTATAATTATCAATCTTCAATCCTAAAGCTGAGATATTGATAAAACTTGGCATAAAACTAGGTAAGAGACCCAGTTCAGTTCTAAGATTTAGTTTAAGATGGGAACGATTCGCTCTTGAACCAGAAACTGAATATTGAAAATTGTTAAGCTTTGCTTTTAGTTCACCAAAAACACTACCTAGATTTTTTCCTTTCAAATTTAGATTTGCAGTCAGAACACCAGTGAGGGAAGGAACAAAATCACTTAGAACTAAATTTTGAAGATCAAGATTTAAATCGATCGTTTCTTCTTTCTGATACTTGCCCTTCAAGCTTGCAAGAATTCTATTGTATCCAACTTTAAGTTCATTAATGTAAATTGAATTTACAAAGGGTAGACTAGCATATTCTCTTTTTTCTTTTTCTTCATTTAGATTTAAATTTCCACTAACGTCAAGTTTCAGTTCTGGAATAGAATGAGATTTTCCATTTCCAATTTGAAAGAAAATATTTTTCCCACCTAGTTTAATTTTTGAATCTAAAGATTCAAATTTACCCGATACTTGACTTGGAAAGATTTCAAAAAAACCACCCAACTTAAGTTGTGGAAGCTCTGGATATTCTTTCCAAATAGAGTTTATCTTTGCGAACTCTATCTTTGTGTTTTCAAGTTTTAAATCAAGATAGCGATCTTTTTTTTGGAGATTAGTTGCTTTACCATTTGCTAACAGCCATTTATCTCCAAGTATATCTAAACTAAGTTCATCTAGTTGAATAGAATCACCTTCGGGCTTATACTCTAGATCAACTCCAAGTCTTGCGAAGATTTTAGAAAGTGGCTTACCTTTTCGTATAGGAATTAAGTCTTGAATAGATACAATAATTTTTCCAACTAGTTGTAGATCTTTTCCTGAGTTCTCTTTCTGAACGTTAGCTCTCATCTGAATTGGATGAGAAAGTTTTAAATCCTTAGTTTCAAAAACTATTTTAGTATCAGTTCCGGGGTTCAATTCTAGTTTTAATCTATCAATCAAATACAGAATACTGATATCTAAAGGGATTTTTCTAAATCTTTCAGTGTCCAATAATAGCTTCAATGTAATTGGAGAAACTGAGGAATGAATCTCTTTTTTTACATCTAGTCTATCATAAATAAAACTTAATGATTCAATATTAATACTTAGATAAGCACTGATTGGTAAATATGTAGAAATTTCAGTAAGAGGCTCTGTTTCTTCTTCAATTTTTTTTTCTTTTGATTCAGGTATAATTTTTTCTAAATTCAATTTCCCATCTTTTTCAATTAGATGGATTTTAGGTGAGATAAGTGCAATTTCAGAGACTTTCACCTTACCCAAAAGTAGTAGAGGAAGATTATACTTCAGAGCAACACGATCTGCCTCTAATATTGAAGTGGTTTCCCCATTGACCCCAAGAAATAAATTTCTAACTTCAATACCAAAAAACAACGAGAAGGTTTTGACCTCAGACCTAAACGAAATTGTCTCTAAACTAGAGGAAATTTTATTAACTAAAAACTGACCTGTGAATTGATTAAAAATGATTTTATAGAGTAGAATAAGAAGGAGAAGAAAACGAAAAGACTTCTTTTGAATTAGGTTCTTCAGAAAAATTTTAGGTTTCGAATTCTCCAAGGGATTTAGAAGTCGAAAGAGTCAAGAGCCTCTTCGGTATTTTTATAGATTTCAAAGATACTAGCAAGTTTAGTGATTTCCATTAAATTCTCGATGTCAGAATTCAAGCTGGCAAAAACCATTCTTCCTTTAAGACTATCAACATGTTTGTAGATATTCAAAAAAATCCCTAGTCCCGCTGAGTTGATGAATGGGACTTTCTTCAAATCAATGATGAACTTTGGAACTGAACCTTTAGTGATGTATTCTTCAATTTTTTCACCTAGTTCAAATTCATTTCCAGCTTTGATCGGACCTTCAATTTTGAATATATGGACATCGTTTTTAGTTGTAACTTTAATTTTCATAACCCCTGATTTATGATACGGATAGTCTGTTTCAGTTAAAATTTTTTGTATATACTTCCCGTAAAACAAGTAAGTTAGAGAAACTTAGATTATTGTAAACTCATTTTTTTTAGAAGGACTAAAAATTCAAAGACAAACTAGTTGCCTTCTTTTAGCTTATAAAACAAAATTGTACTAGCGAAAATAAATGTGAAAATATTAGCAAAAATTATTGGAAATTCTTTTTTTATTATGCCATATACCAACCAAAGTATAATCCCTAGTATAAGAATAATATACATATTTCTAGAAATATCTTCTGTTCGTTTGGTCATTACAACTCTAATCGTTTGAGGAACAAAAGATATTGTAGTTAAAAAAGCTGCAATGTATCCTATGATTTCAGTAGTCATAAAAACTTAATCTTTCTTGCGGCAAATAACAACATCGCAAGAAGAATTGAGCCATGTTTCCAACGGGAAATATTTGTTGTTCCATAGGTTCTTTCACGGTAAGTAATCGGGACTTCAATAATCTTTAGACAAAACCTAGAAGCACCAAACAAAAGATCAAAATCTCCAAATGGATCAAAATCTCCAAAAAAGGAACGGTTCTTTACGATTCTAAGATAATTTTCTCTAGTTAAGACTTTAGTTCCACAGAGTGTATCTTTAAATCTTTGCCCAAGCACAAAAGAAAATGACAGTGCAAAAAATTTATTTCCAAGTAGATTAAAAAATCTCATTGCCTCTTTTTCCATTGGGTAGACCAATCTACTTCCATTTATGAATTCACCTTTACCCTTGGATATTGCTTCATAAAATCTAGGTAAATCTTCAGGAGTAACAGTTAGGTCGGCATCTAGAATCATTAGAATTTCTTTTGTAGCAAGAGAAAATCCTTTGCGCACAGCGTCTCCCTTGCCCTTCCCATCCTGTTTTGCGATAATAATTTTATGTTTCTTCTTATACTTAGGAGTGATTTCTAGTATCTTTTCCCAAGTATCATCAGTTGAATTGCCCTCAACAAAGATCAGTTCATCATCTGGTCCCATCTTGGGAACCCTTTTAAGAATATTCTCTATGTTTCCAGATTCATTTCTTGCAGGAACAACAATGGAGACACTGGGTTTCTTCAAAGTATTATTGGAATGAATTGGTCTAGCGATAAGTATGTTCACAAGATTAAATAAGTTAAAGAAAGGTAAAGGGGAGATAAATCTGTTGATAAATTCTCCTATAAAAAGTAAGTGCATAGGAAATAGGAATTTACTCTCACGTTTTACTTTTTCCATACTGGATAGTATTAATAAATTCTCAAGATCCTCGTGTGCAATCCAATTAGATTCCTCAGTCTTTCTTCTAAGCCCCAGTAGTGTAGCAAGTTTTAAAAATGGTCGCCAAACATTAGAAAAATATGTAATGATGATTCTAGTATCGGGATGCGATATTAAATATACTTTGTTCAAAAAATCTTGAATATCTCTCTCCAAATGAATCGTACTATTTAAAAGAATATATTGAAAATTTTCTTTCTTGAGTTCTTTTTCATTTTTTATTACCCTAGCTTCATCAATTCCTTCAATCTTTGTTGCATTGATATAATAAACTTTAGCATTAGGTAGGCTCTCTACTATTCTTTTTTCATCAGGATTGATAATGAGTAAATTCTCGGTATCAGGTATATAAAATGAAATGTATTTAGCTAATGATTTATAAAAATAGTTTCTCATGAGTTAAAATTCCTGAATGATTTGGATGATAAGACTGATTACTCCAGAGAATACATAAAAGATAATGATTCCATAGAATAAGTATGGTAAAAGATTTGGTGCAAAGATAGCACAAGAAACAAAAATTGCAACTATACCTCCGAGCATGATAAATACTTTACCTTGTGAGAACCTTCCCCTCATAGTTACCTGAGGTTTAGAATAGCGAATCGTTGAAACCATAAGTAAAGCTACAATAACAAATCCAGAAATAGTAACAAGGTCTAGAATATAATTATTGGGGAATGCAATTGGAAAAAGTCCTACGATAACTCCAGCAACAGGGGAAGGAAGACCTGTAAATGAAGACGGATCGTGAGCAACAGTAAATCTCGCAAGACGATAGGCAGCACAGATTGGAAATAGTGCAGCGATCAACATTCCAATAGGAAAGAGATTCCCTGTGTTTAAAAAATCAAGCTGGTACTTTTCCAAGACCATTTTATACATAAGAAATCCTGGTGCTACACCAAATGTTGTGAGATCGGCAAGTGTATCTAGTTCTGCTCCAAGCTCACTAGTTGCATTTAATGCCCTTGCAACCATTCCATCGAACCCATCGAAAATTGCTGCGAGAATGATGAACACTCCCGAAAGAAAGAACAGTTTGGAGTTTTCAGCTCCAGTTTTTACTGCACCTGCTGAAACCAGAATTGAAATAAAACCAAAGGTAAGATTTCCAAGGGATAGTGCATTAGGCACCCAATTTAATTTAAGTTTCATTTTTCCTCTCATTTTGTTAGTTGGGGCTTATGGAAAAGTCCAGTGTAACAGTTTTTCCTTTTTGAAATAATGCATATCCAAGACTAGCAATCATTGCTCCATTGTCAGTACAAAGAATTTTTTTTTCAGGGTAAGTAATTTGGAAATGATTTTTTTGACTTAAGTTTCGTAACTTGGATTTTAAGGTATCATTTGCAAGTACCCCACCCCCAGCAATTACAGTTTTGATACCAGTTTGCTCAATTGCTTTGAGTAAATTTCTTTCAACTAATTCAAAAGCCGCATTCTGTAAATGGTAACAAATCTCTGGTATTCTAGAAGCATAGTCAGGATTTTTTTTTGTAAAGTAGAGAACACTGGTTTTAAGTCCACTATATGAAAATAAAATTTCCTCTCTCGGTTCTTTTAAGAGTTTAGGAAAAAGTGAGTCTAAACCATTCGTAAATGAATTTGCCATTCGTTCTATTTCTGCACCACCAGGATAACCTAAGCCAAGTATATTCGCTGCCTTATCAAGACATTCGCCTAACGCATCATCCATTGTATCAGCAATTTTGGTCAGTTCTCCAACTTCTTTAGAATGAAAAATGCAAGTGTTGCCTCCCGAAAGGAGGAGTCCTAAATAAGGATAAGTTATGGGCTTATTCTCTAATTCTACTGCATGTAGATGAGCTTCTAAATGATTCACGGAAACAATTGGAATGGAATGACAAAGACCAATTGTTCTTGCAAGAGTTGCACCAATCATTACAGAACCAATAAGTCCAGGATGAGTAGCAACAGATACATAAGAAAGATCAGTTAAAGCAATCTTGGATTCTTTTAGTATGGTATCTAAAATTGGATTTATCTTTTCTAGATGAAGTCTAGAGGCAAGTTCAGGAACAACACCTTTATACTTCGCATGAAATTCTGTTTGACTGAAAACCTTCAAAGCAAGAATTTCTTTCCCATCTCTAACAATTGCTAGAGATGTTTCATCGCAAGTGGATTCTATTCCAAGTCCTAGCAATTATTTCTTCTGAAGTAGTTCTACTGCTCTATTCAATTGAATATCAAACTCTCTGTCGATTATTGGTTGTTTTTCACCAATTGAATATTCTTTTTTAATTATAAATCTAGAAAGTTCATCTCTTAACTTAAAGTTTTTGGAAACTAATAGTTCTTGGAATTTTTTAGAATTTGCTTCTGAATAGCCGGGATTTTCTTTAATGAAATCTGCAATAAGATTTGCTTTTAAAATTTTATCCAAAACAAGTCTCTCTTCTTCATCTGGGGTAATTGGACTAACTAGCTCATCAGGAGTGATTCCTTTTTTATGAATAGAAACCCCACTTGGAGTATAATACTTCTGAATAGTCACTGCAATTCCAGTTTTATGAGAAAGAGGATAGATATTTTGAACTGAGCCTTTTCCAAAGGATTGTGTTCCAATAATCTTAGCTCTTTTGTGGTCTTGCATTGCTCCTGCAAAAATTTCTGAAGCACTCGCAGAACCACCATTCAATAGCACAACCATAGGTAGATCAATGTACTTTTCTACAATATTACTTGCTTTATATACATTGATTAGCTTTTCTCCTCTGCCTTTTACTGAAAGAATATCTTTTCCTGATTCCAAAAACATATCACAAAGTATGATTGCCATTTCCAAAAGTCCACCTGGGTTTGAACGTAGATCAACTACTAAGCCTTCCATTTTTTTATCTTTGAAACCAACAAGAATCTTCTGAAATTCTTTGATTGTAGTTTCTTTTCCCATAAACTGAGTGAGACGAATATAACCAATCTTCTCTTTTTCAAGGAATATAGATTTAAGAAATTGAATTCGAATCAGTTCTCTTTCCATGGAAACAACGAATGGGTCTTTAACCGTTTTTCTTCTTATCTTTAAAGAAACACTAGTTCCTGCAGCTCCCCTCATTAGTTTTACTGCATCATTGATGGAAAGTTTCTCTGTGCTTTCACCATTGATTTCAAGAATCCTGTCTTGGGGCTGAATTCCTGCTCGCGAAGCTGGGGTGTCATCAATTGGAGAAACAACTACTAGCACTCCATCAGTTTGAACAACCTCAAGTCCAACACCACCAAAACTTCCTCTGGTTTCTTCTTGGAGGGATTTAAACTCATCCTCATCCATAAATCTAGTGTGTGGATCTCCTAGGCTATTGATTGCACCCTTGATTGCACCTTGGTAAAGTTTTTTATCCTCAGTAGAATCTACAAAATCGGACTCTAGTATTGAATTGATTTCATGAAGAATTTGTAAATACTTCTCACCCTCAGTTGAGATCGCACTAAGATGGGTAAAAAGTGGTGAAATAAAAAGGATGGTTCCAGCAACAAAGCTGAAGATGGCAAGTTTTTGTTTAGTCATAAGAACCTTTAATTTTTTGATAGAGGGAAGGGTGTTTGGTTTTCAATTTTTCTAAAACAGAGTCAGGATTGAGTCGGTAGATATTGCAAGTTTCTCGAAAGACTTGAGCATCTGCTTTGACCGCAGTTAAGTCTTCTGCTGTAAGTCTGCTGGAGAATCTCAATAAAGACATTCTCTCGATAACTTTTCCAACATCAGAATCAGAAATATCTTTTTTCTTAGAAGAACAATTTAAAAGTAAAAAGAATAGTAGGCAGAATGAAATCCGAAGGAACACAAGTTAAGATTCTTTCGGATTTCTAAATTGTCAATCAGTAATATCGATGAATTCCGATTAACTTGCCAAGAACCTGAACTTTTTTTGAGCGAATTGGCTTGTAGTTTTTGTTTCTAGCTTCCAAACGGATATGGTCAGCTTCTTTGTAGTAAGCTTTTAAGGTAGCTTCTTCTTCGACCATAGCAACTATAATCTCTCCATTTCTGGCAGTTTCTTTTTTTTGGATGATCGCAATGTCTCCATCCATGATTCCCGCATTCACCATAGAGTCTCCTACCACTTTCAAAGCATAGAGAGTGCCCTTATTTACTAGATCATTAGGAACTGTTATGTGGTCTTCAATGTTTTCTTGGGCAAGGATAGGAAGTCCAGCAGCAACTCTACCAACAAGAGGGATGCTAGTGGCAGTGACAGGAATTTCATCTTCGGCACTGTGTCGAATGACTTCAATTGCACGAGATTGGTTTTTTGTAGTTTTGATGTAGCCCTTTTTTTCAATCGCTTTTAGGTGGTCATAGGCACCTTTTGCAGTGATTTCAAAACGGTCTGCAATTTCGCGAATGGTTGGGGGGAAAATTTTGTCTTTCATAACATCTGTTATAAATTTTAAAACGGCATCTTGTTTGTCGGTGAGTTCTTTCATACTATACAACTATTAACTAGTATTTTGTATGTGTCAATAAAAAAATCATAAATTGTAAATTTTTTATTATACTAGTATAACATTTTATTAGTTCTCAGATTTCTAATAGCGAAGCGTCGCAGAGCGTCATTCGAAATCTAACTAGACAGGGATGCAATCAGCAACACTTCGGCTACCGCCCAAACCCTTTCACATTTAGTTACAATCTAATTCAACTTCTAGCCAATATTTTATTACTTCATTTTGAATTAGATTAGAAATCTGGGTAGTTCAGTCTAAAACAGAAATCCAAGAATCAAAGGATTTTGGGTCTAATATCTTTACAAAATTATGATTTTTAAAAGCAAAATCTTTTAATTCTGAATTTACCAAAAAATATACATGAATATCTTTCATTTCTTCTTGTTGGAAAAATTTATCTGCATTCATACAGAATTCCTCGTTCAGAGTTTTTGCTTGGATGAAAACATGATTTGGATGAATTTTAGAGAGTATAGGAAAGATTTGAGCCTGATTATAAGTATTCATTAAAAATATTTCTTTTAAGTTACAGAATTCAGCAATTTTTTTTCGATAAGTTTCATCTTCACAAAAACAAAGTGAACAAACTTCTTGTTTGGGAAAATGAACTTCAATAGTCAAGCCACCAGATGAGTTCGTAAAAAAAGCAAGTTTTCCATTGTGCAAATCAATTATTTGTTGACAAATTCTGATCCCAAGACCTGTTCCAATTTCCCCTAACGTCCCTGGTTTGGAATTAATATTTGCAAAAGATAGAATTGTTTCTATATCTTCTTTGCTCATCCCTATACCCTCATCTTCAATGAATGCGGAGTAGTTCTTATCTCTAAGATGAATCTTGATATCTATTTTGCCTCTAGGTTTAGAAAATTTTATTGCATTAGAAAAAAAATTCAAAAACAACTGTGTTATTAGATATTTATCACCAATAATAATAGAATCTTCATCAATAGAAATTTCAAAGTGAAGTTCTTTCATTCTTGATTGGAAATTAATTTCATTGATAAGTCCATTCACAGTTGAATGGAGGTTGATATAAGTATAATCTAGTTCTATATTTCCTGACTCAAATCGATTTTGATTTAACAAATTATGAATAAGATCATAGGAAGTATTCAAAGCAAAAATACAAGTTGTTAGGTAATCTTTGATTTTTTCTTTACTCAAGTCTTCACTCTTAACAATCAAGTTTAATAAATTTCTAATGTTTAGAATTGGTGATTTAAGATCGTGAGAAACTGATGTGATATACTTTGTTTTTAAGGAATTGGCTTTTGTTGCAGTTTCTTTTTGTTGAACTAATTCTTGATTCAATATTTCTAATTCTCTTTTTTGAGCTCTGATTACTCGATTCAATTCTAAAAGTTTTTCATAGTTAGCAATTTCTTTTACAGCTCTAGAATCAGATTCTCTCAACCTCTCAGAGATAGTTTTTCGAATGTTAATGTTAATGACTGGAAAATTTTCTAATAGACGATAGAAATTTTCTTTGTTGATGCTGACTATTTCGACATCAGTCACAGAATAAACACTAGACGAACGTTCCTTTTCATCAATCAGCCCCATCTCACCGATGAACTCAGTTTCTTTCCTCTGAATCAAATGGATCTTTCTTCCATCTTCATGTTTATAAATTTGAACTTCACCTGTAAGTATTAGAAAAATTTCTTGAGAGGGTTGCCCTTGTTCAACGATGATATCTCCTTTTGAATAGGTTCTTAATTCAAAAAAGCTCTGATCTATTGATTTGATTTCTTTTTCGTCAACATTAGAAAAGAATTGATTCAGGATCAATAGCTTAAGATGATTTTCGTTGAGCATTATTATCTAGTTTAAGGATAAGACAAAAATTTCAAACTTTTTCTTACATTGTTATTAGACTTGTTGAAAAATAAATTAGAGAAAGTGGATTCTCACTCACCCTGTGCGGGAGAAGTTCCTTTATACTCTAGTTTATCAACAACTCTATTCTATTTTACTAAATAAGTATTTCTCTTATACTAAAACAAACCAATGAGCTTGGTTTGGTTCTAGTTTACAATAGATACCAGCTTCAAGTGCTTCAGTCTTGTTTTTTGTAAAATCAACGTTAGTTGTAATATCTCTCAATGTAAACTCTGAATAATAAAATTCATTGATTAAGCTTTTAACTTCTTTAGGAAGTTGCAACCAGCCAGTAATTTCTCTATTTTCAGGATTATAAACTAAAATCTCTAGCTCAAAAAAACGTGTTTGATAGGCACTTAGTTCGTATCTATGAAGAAGAGTATAAGAAATAATTGGGTCATAAGAAATTGCTTCATAAGAATGAAATACTGTAGTTGTTCTTTGATAATAGAGATATTTTCTAAACTGAATTTGATTAAAAGCTCTTTCGTAAAACTCTACGATTTCTTTTTTATAATTTTCAGTATAAGTTCTTCCAAGTTGTACGGGAAGTTTAAGCTCATTTCCTAATTCTTGACCTTGGTAGTATAGAATTGCTCCAGGAAGAAAGCTTAACAAAGAAAAATGGAAAATTGAATTGTTTCCAAAAGTATGCATTGCTCTTTCTTCATCATGATTCTCAATAAATCTCAAAGAATGTTCTTGAAAACTTAAGTCAGCGTTTAAGTGTAACTTAATTTCTTTTTCTTTTCTTTCCGCTAGTCTATCGTATAGAACTTTATCGTAAGTATAATCAAAACCTAGTTGTTGCAAGGAATACTCCCGATTCCAATATACTTCGCCTATGAATATAAAATCGGGGTTATCTTCTTTGATCTTTGATATCAAAGGTTTCCAATAAGGTTTACCTTCTTTACCATGCGTTAGTTGGAATATATCCTCACAAGGTAACATCGCCATATCGCACCTAACGCCATTACAAAGTTCTGCCATAGAAGATAAAATTTGATAGTGCAAGTCTAAAACCTTAGGATTAGAAAAATCCCATTGAACTGTATCAGTCCAGCCATCAAAGTAAGGATCTCTTCCAAGATAATAGACATTCCCATTTGAGTGTTTGAATGAATTATGACAAACCTCACCAGACTCTTTTTTCAAAAACATATCAGGAAACTGGTCAATTAAAATAGAATCCACCGACATATGATTAGGAACAAAGTCTAGAATTAACTTTTTACCATCACGATTCAAGCGTTCCTTCCATTTTCTAAGGGTATCTGGACTTGATACTAATCTTGGACTATGGACATACTCGTAGATTGAATAAGGGGAACCTATTATATCCTCATCTACTAAATCTGGCAATGCCTTACGGAACTCATTTCTTAAGCCTTTATGTTCTAATGCAATTTTTCTTGAAACAATTGAGGGTGACCAAATTCCCATTAGCCAAATAAAATTTGCTGCCATATATTCTTTGGAATTGAAAAAAGTTTCAGGGAATTCATCTAAAAGAATATGATTTTGTATGCAAAAAAGTCTTGTATTTAATTCATAAATATAGTTTTGTTTAAAGAAATGATTTTCCATCGAGGCTCCCACTTGTTTCAAAAGATAGTAATTCCAACTACTCTAGCTATACTAATTTTATTCATAAATCAATGCAATCAGAAAGAAAAAATTTCTGCTCTAGAGGTTTCTCCCGTTCAAGAACTTCCTGTTAAACTTGAGCATCCAATCCCCGCTCCGCTTATGGTTCCAAACCCTGTTTCCTCCGACAAATCCAAGAAAGGGGGAGGAATTAGAGTTTTTGCTCATCAGTATCCAAAATCCTTAAACTACTATCTTGAGCAATTTTCAACAACTGCAGAAATCTTTAAAATGCAATTTGAATCTCTTGCTAGCTATCATCCAATCACACTAGAACCAATTCCCCATCTTGCAAGTGATTGGTCCATTTCTCCCGATAAAAAAACGTTCATCTTTCACATTGATAAAAATGCTAAATGGTCAGATGGAAAACCTGTTACTGCTCATGATGTGTTGTTCACTTTTAATCTAATCATGAATCCAGCTAATAACACTGCAATCTTTAGAATTGGTTTAGGTAGATTTGAAGTTCCAGTTGTGATTGATGACTTCACAATTAGTTTCACTGCAAAAAAAGTTCATTGGAATAATTTTGATGAAGTCGCATCAGGATTTTTCATTTTACCTAAACATTATTTTGAAGGTAAAGAGTTTAATAAAATCAATGATGAGTTTCCCGTAGTCTCTGGTCCATATAAAATTGCAGAAGCAAAACAAAACAGATACATCAGAATGAGAAGAAGAGGTGACTATTGGCAGAAGGAATATCCTTTTGTAAAGAATAGATATAACTTTGATGAAATCTTTTTCAAAGTTTATAACGAAGAACCAATTGCATTCCAAGCAATGTTAAAGGGTGATATTGATCTTTTCCCAAGCTATCGTGCAGCGACATGGGTGAATGAGGCTAAGGGGGAAAAATTTGATAAGTTTTGGATCCTCAAAAATCGTATTTTCAATTACAAGCCAATTGGATTTCAAGGTTGGGCTTTGAATATGAGAAGACCCATTTTTTCCGATCGAAGAGTTAGAAAGGCTATTGCATACTTAATCAATCGTAAAACGATGATTGAAAAATTTGCCTATAATGAGTATGAGGCAACTAATTCATATTACCCTGATTATTATCTTGGTGAAAATGAGAAGTTGAATCCCAATGAAAAAATTAACTTCAATCCCGAAGCTGCAAGAGCATTACTTAAAGAAGCGGGATGGAAACCAAACTCTAATGGTGTTCTAGAAAAAGATGGAAAAGAATTTGAAATCACAATTTTAGATAGAGATAAAAGTACCGAAAAATACTTCACTTTTTTCATGGAAGATGCAAAGAAAGTTGGAATCAAAGCCAAAATTGAAAGCACTGACCTAGCTGGTTGGAGTGCAAGAATGGATAAGTTTGATTTTGATTTAACTTGGACTGCTTGGGGTGGTGGAGTCTTTAAAGACCCTGAACAGATGTGGTATTCAAAGTATGCCAATGAGACTGGTCAACATAATTATCCAGGTTTTGAAAATAAAAAAGTAGATGAATTAATTGAAGAACAAAAATCAATTTTTGATGTTTACAAGAGAAATTCGATTGTGAAAGAAATTGATAAAATTATCTACAAAGAACATCCATACATTCTGCTTTGGCATTTAAGCAACACCAGAATCATCTACTGGAATCGATTTGGAATGCCAGATAACCCACTCGGTAAATATAGTGGTGAAGCTTTTGCAATTGAATATTGGTGGTTTGACAAAGATAAAAACTCAGAATTAGATAAGTCCATATCGACTAACGTTCCTATGAAAGAAGTTCCACTTGAAATGAGATATACTACAAAATAAATTGCTGAAATTTTTCTTCTTAATTTTAAGCTTATCATTTTTTACACTAGGACTATATTCTCATGAAGAAAAAAGCATATTAATTTATGATAGATTAGAGTCTGAGGTTATTGGCAAGAAAGTATATATCTTTGAAGACAAAGAAAAAAAATTTGGAATTGATTCTATATCTAAATTAGATCATGATAATCTCTTCAAAATATCTGATGAGGATTATATTAATCTTGGAATTTCACAATCTAGATTTTGGATTAAGTTTACAGTAAAGAATCAATCATTAATTTTTCAGAAATACATTCTTGATTATTCTTTCTCCTATGAAGATAGCATTAAGTTTTATATCCCAAGAGATAATGGGATTTTTGAGGAAATTCATTCTGGAAATGAAGTTCCAATTAGTAAAAGAATCTATCAGTCTAGAAATTTTTTATTTCCAATTGAACTTTCTGCTTTTGAAGAAAAAACATATTATCTGAGAGTTGAAAGTGAAGATGCAATCTTTGTTCCATTAACAATCAGAAGTCTTGAAAACCATGATGAAGTTTCAAGACTAGATCAGTTCTTTCAAGGTCTATATTTCGGTGCAATCTTTGTTATGTTGCTCTATAATTCATTTATCTATTTTAGCACTAGAGATAAGGCATATATATTTTATTTATTATATTTAATTGTTTCTAGTTTATTATTCCAAGCTTCACTCAAAGGCATATTAAATGAATACTTTTTTCCTGAATCACCAGAGTTTGCAATCAATGTTCAACTCTATCTATTTTCAGCAAACTCAATTATCATCCCACTATTAACAATTCATCTAATCAATTCAAAGCAATATCCTTTTTTACATAAAATACTTTCTTATAATGCTTTAGTCTGTATGATATTTTTTCTCTTCATACCAATATCAAGCTTTTACACAATGAATTCAATTCTAAACTTAGTAACTGTAATTACTATTTCAGTAAACTTTATTGCAATCAGTTATGCAGTTTATAAAGGTTATAGACCAGCTATCTATTATTTCATTTCTTTTTCTTTAGTTATTGTTAGTGGCTTAGCCTTATTACTGAGTTATATGAATGTCATTCCTCTTACACCTTTAGTTTGGTCACTCTATCAGATTGCACAAGCATTGGAAGCGGGTCTAATGGGATTTTCTCTTGGGGATAGGTTTAACTCCATTAAAAGAGAACAGGATCTAATAAAAAGTAATTCCTTGCTGAATCAAAAGATTGCACTTGATAATTTAGAAAAATTCGAAAAGATGAAAAGCAATTTCTTAACTAGTATCTCTAAAGAATTGATGACTCCATTAAATACAATCATTGGAGTTACTGAATCCTTAAAATCTTCACAAACATCAAAGTTTAACACTGAGACCATTAGAAATCTAGATATGGTTTTAGATAGTGGTAGAACACTAAGCACTATGTTGAGTGAAATATTAGATTTTTCTAATATTCTTTCCAACGAAATCATTTTGGATCAGATAAGGTTAAACTTAAGAGAAGAATGTGAGAGCGTACTTAGGATGTATATTCCAGTATTCAAACGTAAAGGAATTCGATATGAAAATTTTGTTGGTGTTAATTTTTCAATCAACGCAGACCAAAACAGACTTAAACAGATTCTTCACATAATCATTTCAAATGCTGGAAAATTTACTGATGAAGGTGTTGTAAGAGTATTAGCTAGGGTTTATGATAAGAATCCCGATTTTGTTCAGATAACAATTGAGGATACTGGAAAAGGGATGACTGATGAAGAACTTGAGAGCTTAATGCTTTCGCTTGGTAGTACTATTGAAACAAACTATCCAACAGACATCCAAAAACAGAATCTTGGCTTAAACCTTTCAAGAAAGCTCATAGAACTCCACGGAGGAAAACTTTGGGCTGACTCTAAGAAAGGTGTAGGTTCAGCATTCCACTGCACGTTACCTCTTTATAAACAAGATTTAACTGAAGTAACTGAAAAAGAAATGCATACTGACCCACAACTAAAAATTCTTGAAACAAAGGCTAAGAAAGAAATCACAATTTTAGTTGTAGATGATGAACCAATTAATGTATATGTATTGAATAGCTTATTAAAAACAGAATCATATAATGTTATTGAAGCTGGTTTAGGAAAACAAGCAATTGAAATTTGTTTTTCAGACAATAGACCAGATATAGTTCTATTAGATGTAATGATGCCCGATATTTCTGGGATGGATGTTTGCAAGACACTTAGAAGTAAATTTTCTCTATATGAACTTCCAATCATAATCATTACTTCTAAAAGTAAGTCAGAAGCTATCCAAGAGTCTTTTGAAGCGGGTGCTAATGATTTTATTTATAAACCAATTGAAAAAATTGAACTAATGAGTAGGATCAAAACTCTTTTAGAGTTAAAGAAATCAATTCTAGAAAATCAAAGAAATTTAACACTTAACCATGAACTTGGAATTGCACAGAAATTACAGACCTCACTTTTGCCTCTAAAATCCCCAGAGATTCCTGCAATATTGATTGAAGCAAGATATATACCAATGACTTTTTTAGGGGGAGATTTTTATGATTATCATGTTTCAAGAGAAAACCAATTAGGAGTTCTTATCGCTGATGTTACTGGACATGGAATAGCAGCAGCTATGGTTGCTTCGATGTTAAAAACAGCATTTCAAACTCAAAGACCTTATTATTCTAACCCAAGTAAAGTAATGCAAGAAATGAATAATATTCTGGCGGGAAGTAACGACCAACTTCTCACAGCAAGTTATGCTTACTTCGATATTAGTTCAGGCTTGTTATATATAGCTAGTGCTGGACATCCACCTATCTTTCAAGTTAAGCCAGATGGAACCATCCGTGCAATCAAACCTTCAGGAAAAATTTTAGGATTCAAACAAAATCTTCCTTATGAAACCGGGATCATCACTTTTGAAAAAGGAGATAGATTTGTTTTTTATACAGATGGGCTTACAGACTGCACTGATGTTTTTGGAGAGACTTTTGGTGAGGATAGATTCAAAGAATTATTAGTTTCAAATATTGCATTAAACACTGAGGACTTCGCTGATTCTATTATCAAATACACTCAAATGTGGTCGGGAAAACAAGTCCCTGAAGATGATATTACTTTAATTGTTCTTGATATCATTGTATGATAGTATTCAATAAAGGAGATAATTCATGGCAAAAAAAAGTTTAAGTTATCAGGTGCATCCAATTTGGAAGTTTTTAAGTGATACCTATGGAATGGAAGAATCATTTAAATTGTTTAGTCCTTTTGCTGGTGCAAATATCATTCCTAAACTAATTGATAATCAAACTATTGATGTAGAAATGCCATTGGTGCTTGCAAATACAAATTATGTTGGAACACATTTTGGTGGTTCTCTATACTCTATGTGTGATCCATTTTATATGTTTATACTAATGAATAATCTTGGTGATAGTTATATGGTTTGGGATAAAAGTGCCAAGATAGAATTTTTAAAACCAGGGACAGGAACTGTTAAAGTAAGGTTTCATATTCCATTAACTGAAATAGAAGAAATCAAATCAATTTTAACAACAGAAAAAAAGATAACAAGATTTTACGAAGCAGAAGTAAAAAATGAAAATGGAACGTTAGTCGCAAAGGTAATTAAAGAACTTTATATTAGAAAGATGTAAAAGATTCTCTTTAAACTAATTTTCTAATTTCTCTCCAATCTTTTCTATAGTATTCCAGTTTCTAGTGGTAATTTCTTTACCAAAGAGTTTCTCAAGGGAATCCATTGCTTTAGTTGTTTTCGTTAGAGATAAATCTAGAAAACTAAAAATCTTTCTATCTTTGAGTTCAAGTATTTGATAAGTCTTATCTTCAGATTCCCAAGGAAGTTTAAGATTTATTTTAGGCTCTGTTTTAAGAAAGGAAACATAAAGTCTAATGTCTTTATGGACTTTTACTTTTTTAAAAGGATTCTTTGCTAGAACCTTAAGAAGATCATTTGCATCAGCAACAATTGTCGGAATTGGAAAACCAAAATGTTTTTCTAAGCTAGAAGAAATGAATGATTCCAATTCAGAGTTATTATTTTCTTTCGAATCAAAAATTACATTCCCAGAATTTAATAGAGTAGAAACGTTTTCAAAGCCTAATTTAAGAAATAAATTGCATAGTTCTTTCATGGGAACTTTATGATGACCACTAACGTTAATTCCTCTTAAAAAAGCAATTTTTCTCAAATCAATGAACCTAAATCCTTAAAAACTAAACTTTGAAATAAGAATTATCAACATAAACAATAACTCATCTAGCCCAAGTACTTTTTTACTTTCTAATGAACTCTAGGTCAACAGTATTTAATAATTTCTTTACATCAAAAGATAAGTTATTTGTTATAACTTCAATAGAAATTTTCAGGAGTAAAAAAATGCAAAAACGCAAATTTGGAAATAGCGATTTGTTAGTTTCCCAGTTAGGTCTAGGTTGTATGGGAATGAGTGAATTTTACGGAAGCACTAATGATAATGAATCGATTGAAGTCATGAATTACGCCATTGATAATGGAATTAACTTTTTTGATACTGCAGATATGTACGGTCAAGGCAAAAATGAAATATTGATAGGAAAAGCTTTAAAAGGTAAAAGAGATAAAGTTGTACTCGCAACAAAGTTTGGTGTTTTAAGAGGAGAAGGTGGTTCCTTTCCAGGAATCAAAGGTGATCCTGAATATGTAAAAGAAGCATGTGAAAACAGTTTACAAAGATTAGGAATGGATCATATCGATTTGTACTATCAACATCGAGTTGACCCAAAAGTACCAATTGAAGACACAATGGGAGCTTTAGCTGAATTAGTTAAAGAAGGTAAAATAAAGTACATTGGATTGTCAGAAGCATCGGAAGAAATTATTAGAAGAGCACATAAAATACATTCTGTCACTGCAGTTCAAACTGAATATTCTTTATGGAGTAATGACTTAGAACCAGTAATTCCTGTTTGTAGAGAGCTTGGTATAGCGTTAGTTCCTTATAGTCCACTCGGTAGAGGATTTCTATCAGGGAAGTATAAGTCAGTAAATGATTTTGAAGAGGGTGATTTCAGACGTTATAATCCTAGATTCAAAGGAGAAAATTTTAACAAAAATTTGGAAATAGTAAAAAGTGTAGAAGAAATAGCAAAAGCAAAATCTGTTACTCCTTCACAAATTGCACTTGCTTGGGTTGTATCCAAAGGAGTTGATATGTTCCCAATCCCTGGTACTAAAAGAATAAAATACTTGGAAGAAAATATTAAGGCACTTGATATTACTCTTGAAAAGGATGAAATTGTAAAGTTAGACAAATTATACAACTTAGTTTCAGGAGAAAGGTATTAGTTTAGATGATGTTTTATCTGGATAAACACTTCTATCTTATAAACTTTAAAGCTAGTTTGTTCTATTTATAAATTCCAATCAGTTGATAGTTTTTATGCGAGGAAAACTCCTCGCGACTTTATTGAATAGATAAAGTTTATTTTATGAATCAATAGAATAATTTTTAATTGATATAAAATTCAATTTGGTTAGAATTGGAGCTATGAAAATTTATAGGCACCATATTATTTTCATCTTATTTGCTATCCTTTCCTGCAAACCAAAAAAACCTTGCTCTCCTATTGACTCAAGCTGTAATCCATTAGGCTATATTCTTCCTGATCTTATTATAAACAATGTTAGGAAATCGAATACTCCAAATATTAGCACTGGCACAAATTCAAATACCGGAACAATCACTTTCACTGGGCTAAAATATTTAACTATTCTAAGTGCAACTTCAGTTAGACTAGACTGGGAAGCTGCCACCTCGACAACCTCTGGCTCCATTGAATACAATATCTATTCTGCGAGCATAAGTGGTGGACAAAATTTTTCCACACCATTACAAACTCTTACCAATGTAACAACTGCAACAATCACAGGAATCACTGCATCTACTAATAATTACTATGTAGTCAGAGCAAAGGATGCATCGGGAAAAGTTGATACTAATACAAATGAAAGAGCAGCCTTATTTAATGGACTGATTCGTTTTATTCCACTGGATTCTTCTGCTTTAGCAACAGGAGAAAAGATTGGAGGAGGTGCTGTAACTGCATTTGGAACACCATCAGCAACTTCAGCTGATAGAAAGGGTACAGTAAACAATGCCTATACTTTGAATGGTTCCAGTCAGCATTTTGAGTTTAGCCAAACAACTCCTGTAGCTTTACCAACTGGAAACTCAAACAAAACTGTTTGTGCATGGTTGAGAACAAACTCAAGTGCATTTGCACAAACTTTTTTTGGTTATGGACAAACAAATGGTCAACAAGCAAATTATTACCTACAACATACTGCACCTAATTATTATTTTACTTATGATCAATATAGTTCTTTTTCAGTGCAGTCTCCTGTTTTTTCAAATGTTACATATACTAATTGGAATTTTTCATGTATATCTTATAATACTACAGGAAGTTTATTCGGGTTCCTTTTGAATGAAAACTATGCAGAAGCTGTTAATAGTCTTGCAACTATGAATAGTTTAAATAATTCACCAGCTACAATTGGTAAATTTTCATTCACTCCTCCATTATCTAATTACTTTAATGGGTCAATCGCAGAAGTGAGTTTTTGGAATAGGACCTTAACCAAAGCAGAAATGTTAACAATCAGTAAAAACTAATTATACATTATTTTTGATTAGTAGTATCTCCCGATTAATTTTACCAAAGTGAAAGTGGATCTACTTGGACAAGTAAAACTGTTCTTAGTTATTGCTATTGTTATCCAGTAGCATTCGGATTAAGTCCATTCCCAAAAATTGTATGAATTGGAAAAGTGAATTAGGTTTATTATGAAATAAACGTAGATATTTTTCTAGTTAATGACCATTAAATTAAAATAATATTCTTAACAAAAAAAATTAATTATTGACTAAAAAATGAATCCATTCTTTAGTTTTAGAATGATTGGAATATTAAATAATAGAATAAGCAATCTTTTCTTAAGTCTTCTTTTAATAGCATTTACTAATTGTAGACTAAGTAATGAAAAATCTCCATATCACTTTATTTCAGTACTTCCATTTTTTAATCGTTTAGCTACAGCTAATACAAATGGGACCAATGGAACAAATGGTACCACGGGAACTGGTGATGCATCTTCACAAACAACAATTGGGATCAGCTATTCTGGAAGTTCTTATGATTTTTTAATGGGTGCTACAGTTACTAGTTTAACCCCAACTGTAAATGGTACTATTACAAATTGTATTTCCAATCCATCCCTTCCTACAGGACTAAGCTTAAATAGTACAACATGTGCTATCTCAGGAACTCCAACCATATGGCAACAAACTGTAAATTATGCAATAACTGCAAGTAATTCATCGGCAAGTGCAACTACTCCAATTGGTATTTCGATAACATCAGATGGATCTTCTTGGACTGCAAGAACCTTACCTAGTTCGTCGGACTGGTATTCAGTTACATTTGGGAATGGTGTCTTTGTAGCTGTAGCAGGAGGAGTTAATCCTTCTACAGTTGCAGCAACTTCTACTGATGGTATTAACTGGACTGCGAGAACACTTCCTGTTTCAGTACGATGGAGTTCAGTAACATTTGGAAATGGTCTTTTTGTTGCTGTTTCAACAAATGGAAGCAATGTTGCTGCTTCATCTCCTGATGGAATCAATTGGACAGCAAGAACTTTACCTAGTTCACAAAATTGGTTTTCAGTAACGTATGGAAATGGAAGATTTGTAACCGTAGGAAATACCAGTAATGTAAGTGCTTATTCTAATGATGGGATCAATTGGACTTCTAGCACTCTTCCTAGTTCTTCTCAATGGGCTGCTGTAACTTATGGAAACGGAATATATGCTGCTATAGCAAGTGGTCCAAGCACAGTAGCAGCTTCTTCTCCAGATGGAATTACTTGGACTGCGAGGACTATGCCTTCAAGTTCAGGATGGTATTCCATGGCTTTTGGAAATGGAAGATTTGTAGCGAATGCAAGCGGTCCAAGCAATGCTTCAGCGTATTCATCAGATGGAATCAATTGGACTGGTAGTACTTTACCAAGTTCCCAAAGTTGGTCTTCAACATGCTATGGAAATGGAGTTTTTTTTGCAGTTGCTACTAGTTCCAGTGTTGGTGCAACAAGTTTGAATGGAATTAGCTGGACAGCGAGAGCGATGCCAAGTGTAACCAATTGGTATTCAGTAGCATTCGGATTAAGCAGATTTGTAGCAATTGCACTAACGTCAAATAACGCTGCTTCATCTCCATAGTATGTAACTCAGGGCTCGCCTTGCTTAACGTTAGTTACTATCTAACTTTTTCTATTTGCGGCGATCCAGTCCTGAGATAGTTTTTTTGCTCGATCAAATTCTACACTAGAAACTATCCCATTGTTATTTTTTGCCTCAGCAACCATTTGATTCATTTGGTTAACCCTTTCTTGGGAAGGGGGATGAGTACTAAATGCATCAGACAAACTTGCTAGCATTGGATTGGACCCTTTCTTTGCTTCTTTTTCCATGTTCAAAAGTTTTTCATAAAATTTACCAATATGAGCTTTGGAAAATCCAGCGTTATAGGAAGTCTTGAATCCAATTCTATCTGCTTCCATTTCATTTTCGCGAGAATTAGCCATGAACTTATATTTATGAATTAAAAAGCCACCAGCAGCCCCTGCTAATGCACCAGCCCCTGCAGCTTTAGCAAGACAAGCATTGTCTTTTGGAGGACAAATCGCAATTCCAGCACCAAGCCCTAATAACCCACCCAGAATTCCACCACCACCAGCAAGCATAATCAACTTACCTTGTTCTTTTTTCTCTGCTTCCATTCTCTCAGCAGTATGCCTTGCTTGAATATGACCCACCTCATGTCCAACAACCCCTGCTAATTCTGATTCAGTTTCAGCCATTGCAATCAGAGGTGCAGTAACATAGACAGTTCCTGCAGGAAGTGCAAATGCGTTTACATAGTTTACTCCAACTACTGTAAAGTTGTATTTATATGGTTTGCCATCTAGATTATTTGTACGAACGATTTTCTCACCCAAACTAGAAATATAACTCTGTAGCTCTGAATCATTGATTGGTGGGTAATCTTTTCTCATTTCAGGAAGAACTTCAGCAGTTAGCTTCTCTTCATCTTGAACAGTCATTTTGGTTTCTTGACCCTTATTGTCTCCTTCGCGATAGCGACCTTTATCACCACCAGTTGCAGCACAAGAAGCTAATAAGATTGGAACAGAAGCTAGAAAAGATTTTCTTCCTATTTCTGTTTCCGTCCAAGTTTTTAATATTTCTTCAAATTCATCTAAGTATTTTTGATTACTCATTGATACAAACCACCTATAAATATTAAATTCAATACTATTAACTTTAATTATTTTCAGTCAAGTGAAATATAACTCTCTTTTCTAATCTTGCTAAAACTCGATTATAAATGTGCTTTAGTAAAAATAAAAAAATTTTGGGCGACTGGCGGGCTTTTCTCTCTCGTTAATTTTTTGCATTCACAAAAAATTAACGCCGAGTCAAGCCCTGTCGCATTCCTAAGCGTTAGCTATCATGTAAGTGTTAATACAAGTCCCTCTTCCTCTATTTGTTTGAGTTGTCTTGTAATCGTTCTGACATCTTGTATTAGTAGTGTATTTCGTTATTGTTATTGATTCAACGTTTTCGCTCTGGTAGAGAAAATTGCCATTAGGCGTAAAGAATTTTTTGTGTTCGCCAAAGAAACAATTATTACAAGAAAATTTGGATTTAGTTATTACTTAGTCAATAAATTTCAAAAAAACAGTTATTACGAAATAAATTATTGAAAAGATAATTGTTATTACGAAGCACAGACCTCGAAAAAGTCCTTGCAACCAAGACAAAGTTCCTCAACTAGAGCAACCAGAGAAGAGTTTGCAACACAAGAGAAAAATTCACACTAACAGAGCAACTATACTGGAACACTACTATGTAAACAACAAAACCCGCGTCCCCGATCGAAGCGTAGTCAATAAATTTCGCACTTCGATAAAATTGCTTCGCAATCACTCAGTGACCGAAATTTATTGACTGAAGCTGAGATCGGGAAAAGACGCCCAAGAAATTTATCTATTAGTCTTATTGTAAATAGTTTCATTCCAATTATAACTTTTAAAACCTATTCAACAATAAAATTGGGAATCTTATCCAAGGTTAAAGGTTTTGTTAGAAATGCTTTCACAGAACGATACTTTTTGGAACGGTTAATATCTCTAACATCTATAGAAGATGTTAATATATAGACATTAAGATAGACTCCTTTCTTTTCGATAGCCTCAATAAATTCCCACCCGTTCATGATTGGCATATTCAAATCTAGAAGTATGTTTGGAAGCACTTTGGTTTGGTTAGCAAGATTTAAGATATACTCGATAGCATCTTTTGCATTTTCAAATATAGTAACCTCAAAATCTCTATTCTTCATTAGTAGAAATTTTTTTGTTAGAATGTTCGTTAGCTTATCATCATCTATAACTATGATAGAATTTTTTTTCACATTTAAAATTTCTTTACTAAATTTTTCATTACTAATTGGAACAAAGATTTTTGCTTTTTGATTTAATACATCAATCTCTGAGTTAAGTTGAGAAATAGATTTTTTAAACTCTTCTAAATAGTTTGTTAGAACATTTTTTCCATTCAATTCAATTTGTTGAATCATTGATTGAATATTCGCTACATGGTTTCTAACTTTATGGGAAAGTATAAAAGAAAATTCTTCTAGATTCGAATTTTGAAGTTTAAGTTTATGATTATCTTTTCTCAGTTTATTGATAATTGGTTTATAAAGTAAGAATATCTCTAGAATCAAGATAATTATTGTAAAAATACTTAAACCTGATTCAATCCATTGTAGTTTAGAAATTTTTAGAATGTTCTCTGAATTAAACTCTCCAACAATCTCATCCATTATTGGAAGAAAATTTTTCTCTCTTAGTAAACATTCTTCTACATCAGTTTTAGAAATTTGTTTATCGTTAATTGCTTTTTCTAATATCTCCAAAAGTCCAACATATTCAGGTTGAATTTTATCAAATAGTATTTTTGCTTTTTCATTAGTATTTTGTGGTAAACTTAGTGCATCATTACCAAGTTGTAAGTTGACATGTGATGATTTCCATAATTCTTTAAGATGAATTATTTCTTTCCATTCTTCTTCAGTAAGATTTCCTCTAATATATAACTTTAAAATATTTTTGCTTAGATTTTGACTAAGCATCCTCTGTCTTCCAGAAATGTTTATTCTATTTGAATCATATTTAGTTGTATAGATAAGAAACTGAACAATTCCTTGTGAACCTAATATTGTAAGTAAAATAGTTACTAAGAATATTTTATAAATGTTTCTAAAGCTAAAAAGCTTTCCTTCAGTAATAATTTCAGTCATGAGTTTTTATTACTTTAATTATATCGGAATAGATCGTTTCTGCCATAAGTTTATGACCTTCAGCAGTTGGATGAATCCCATCAGCTTGATTCAAATTTTTAATTCCCGCTACTCTTTCTAAAAGAAATTTAGTCAAAGTGATATTTTCATCACTAGCAACTTTCAAAAAAACTTTTTCAAATTTTTTAGAGTAAGCTGCACCCATGTTTGGAAAAGTTTTCATAGGAATTAAAACAATTTTTGCTTCAGGAAATTTATTTTTAACTTTGGAAATAATTTCTTTCAAATTCTTTTCAATTGTTTCAGTAGGAACACCACGCATTCCATCATTGGCACCTAACTCTAGTATGAAAACAGAAACTCCTTTTGAAATCGCCCAATCTAATCTAGAAAGTCCTCCAGAGGTTGTGTCTCCGCTCAAACCAGCGTTAACGATTTTAAACTGGTATCCATCTTTTTCTAATTTTTTACCTATTAGAAATGGATAACTTTCTTCTATACTTGCAAGTCCAAGTCCTGCAGTGAGACTATCACCAAAAAAAACTATTCTTGATTTTGAATCATCTTTTGGTTTATCAATTTTTTCCACAGTCTTTTTTTCCTCATTACAACTGATTAGAATAGTTAAGAGTAATAATAATAGCTTCGACATCGTGCCTCCAGTAAAAATTGAATTATAGCTAAACAAAGATTTTTATTAGAAGATTGAAATCAAGTCAATAAAAATGTTTTATTAATTCTACAAATTAGTATAAATAATGATACTCTGTTCCCTACCTTTCACCTTTACTTCACCAATTTGTTTTAGTGGAATTTTTTGGTTAAGTTTTTTGTAAGTATATTCACTTACTAATAGTTCAGTTGAAGATTCCTTGTTATAACTTTCCAAGCGTTGTGCGATGTTTACTGTATCACCAATAACTGTATATTCTTGTCTAATCTTTGAGCCTAGATTTCCAAGCACCACTTTTCCCGTGTTGATTCCAATTCTAGTTTTAATTTGTATATTACCTCTATATCTTTTATTCATATTCAATTCTAAAATAGCAAGAGCTGATTTTACTGCTTTCATTGCATGTTCTTTGTCATCAAGTGGTGCATTATAAATTGCTAAAACAGCATCCCCAATAAATTTATTAACAACCCCATTATTTTCGGTAATGATTTGCACTAAATCAGTAAAATATTCATTAAGCAGTTGTACAACTTCAGTCGCCTCCATTTTTTCTGAAATAGTAGAATAACCTTCAATGTCTGTAAATAGAATTGTTACTTCCTTTTCTTCACCATCCCAGATATTTTTTCCAGAAGTTAGAATTTCTTTTGCAACTTCAGGGGACAAATACTTTCCAAACTCATCTTTAATCTTTTCTTTCTCCTCCAGACCATCTAACATTTCATTAAACTTGGCTGATAAAATGCTCAATTCATTTGATTTAGAAACTACAACTCTTTGAGTCAGATCACCAGTTTCAACTTTTTGAATTAGATTGATAAGATTGTCAATCGGATGATTGATTAATTTTCTAAAAAAGAAAATTGAAATTGAAGCTCCAATTAAAACGATAACAAGAGTTCCAAAGATATAAACTCTATTTCCTTCAAAAATACTCTTTTCTATTTCATTAATTAGATTCATAAGAAATATTGAATAAGGAAATATACCTGTAATTACAAATGCAATTAATAGATCTGTTAATAATTTTTTATTTCCAGGCTGATATAATAAACCTATTTCATCAAATATCACTTTTTTAATTTTTTGATCAAATACAGTTAGTAGAATATAGCAAAAAAAGATTGGTATTACAATGAATCCATAAACAATACAAGTCCCAACAAACCAATAAATAGATATAGAATTTTTTAACTCTGGATCATTCGCTATATCTATAAAAGAAAAATAGCATACAAATAATGATTCAATTGCTTGCACAAGAATCAATACAACTAACGTTCGATATGTTAATCTATTGAGAAATAAAGATTGGAATTTATTTTCTAAAAACTTAGAGAATTCTTTTGTTGTACGATAGTATATTAAATAAGATAATGATAGATGGATAATAACAAATGGAATTAAGGTGATGAAATCCCTTAAAATGTTGCTATTGGAAAAATCATTGTTTGCTTGAGCAGTTAAAATTGAATAGAATAAGCTAATGAATTGTGAAATTCCAATTACACTTAAGATATAAAGTATATAAACTTTTTTAAATCTATTAATTATATCCAATAACTTATTCTGTAATTCCAAAACCTCACTCCTAGATGATAAAACTAATGATAAAACTATTTTTCAAATTCAATTTGAGTAAGTATTTCAAAAATCTTCAAAAGTAAATACTGTGTAATCATTTTGTAATGATTATTTTTAACAATACAAATATTCCAAAGAAGGTATTCTAATGAAATTCAATCGAGTGACCGTTAAATCATTAACCTATTCTCTTGTCCTAATCGGCACAATGTATATAGTAGTTCCATCTGTTTTTTCACAAACAAAAGAACCTCAAACAACCCCGGCTGCAACTGATGCTAAGGCACCAACTGATGTAAAAGCACCTGATGCAAATGCTCCAGCACAACCAGAAGCAAAGAAAGAAGAAACTGTTGCACCACCAAAGAAAAGTCCAGGACTAATTGATCTGTTCATCGTGGGTGGTTGGTCAATGTGGCCTTTACTACTTTCCTCTATTATTGGTTTTGGAGTAGCACTAGAAAGACTTTATTTCTTTTTTACTAACAAGTTATTAATCAAAGGTTTCAACCAAGATCTTGCGGAAAAGATGGAAGATGGTGGACTTGAAGCAGCTAAAAAATTTATTGAAGAAAGTAAAACACATAAAATTGGACAAATCATCGATAATGCTATGGAAATCTCCTCTGGCGATCCAGATATTTTTTCTAAAGGTATTGAACGTGAGGCAGCTGAAACAATAGTAACTCTTGAAAAAGGTCTAGTGATCTTAGCTTCCGTTTCGACTATCGCTCCTCTCATTGGGTTCTTAGGTACAGTTTCTGGTATGATTAATGCGTTTGATGCAATTGCTAATGCTGACCAAGTTAATGCTAAAGTAGTAGCAGGTGGTATCAAAGAAGCTCTTATTACAACTGCTGCTGGTCTAATCGTTGCACTACCTGCAATGGCTTTCTATCAATATCTTACTGGAAGAGTAAATGCTTTTGCTTCAGAAGTTGAAGAAGGTGCAAATAAAATCTACAAAGAGTTTTTAAGAATCCAAGGTAAAGCAGTAGCTGGTAAATAATCCATGAAGTCACTTCGCAAAAAAGTACAACTAGAAGAAATCTCAGCAGCATCCATGTCTGATATGGCATTTCTTCTACTTGTATTCTTCATGGTAACAGCTGTGTTCTTTGTGAAGGAAGGTTTGAATATCCAACTTCCCAGAAAGAATGCAAAACCAACAGAGGTTCTTAGAGAGAATGTTTTTGAAATCTTAGTTACAGGTGATTCGATTCGAGTGAAGAATAAGGCTATTGGTGAAAAGACTTATAACTCACTCAAAGAATTCAGAAATGAAATAAACAAGATGGAAATTCCCAACTTAAAAGATAAGCTAGCTCTCATCAAAACAAGTGGTGAGACTAAGTATGCAAATATGTTGGATGCTCTTTCTGTAATTCAACTCAGAGGCTTTACAAAAGTTTCTGTGAAAAGATTGAAGTAGGTTTTTATGATTAAAAGAAGAAAAGATATGCCAAGCATTCCAATCAGCTCAACAGCTGATATTGCTTTTTTGCTTTTGGTATTCTTCATGGTTACATCCGTCTTAGACTCCGATCCTGATTTACCAATTGCACTTCCTGATGTTCCAGGTGGAGAGCAATTGAATAAGAAAATTGCAAATCTTTACTTAAGTAATGATAAGGATAAAACAGTTTACTTTAATTCACTGAGAGTTTCTCTTCCTGAGGCAATCAACCAAGTAAGGGCAAAGCTAACTACTTCTCCTGATCTTAAAGTTCTTGTTCATGCTGATAAGGATCTTACTTACGCTGAAGTTGATAAAGTATTTGAGCTATTAAAAGAAGCTGGAGCTTTAAAGATTTCTTTAGTTACTCAGACCACTCAAGGTGGAGGTTTGAAATGAGTACTGAAATAGCTCAACCAGAAAGAAAGTCTAAAAGATCAGCAATCCATAGATTTATCGAAAGAAATAGGATGAATGTTGGTCTTACTGTTTCTTTTACACTTCAAATGCTAGTCATGTTTTTTTGGTATACTCCAGAGATTAACTTTGGAAGTAACCTTGATCACTTAGTGGAAGAAGTTGCTTTTGTGGATAATGTTCAAATACAAGATACAGGTGATACTGCTCCTGAAGATGGAGATATTGAACTTACTGATAAAAAGAAAGTTCAAGAAGAACAAGATCCTAGAATTGCTGGAGCCCAAGATGCTGCAATTACTGGTGCTACGGCTCCTGTTGATCTTAGTCCTGACAATAAACCAGAATATACTGATGAAGCTAAAGCTGGTGGGGTTACAGGCTCAGTTACTTTAGAAGTAATTATATCAGAATCAGGTGACGTACTTCAGGTTCGTTCTGTAGGAAAAAAATTAGGTTTTGGTTTAGATGAATCTGCAATCAAAACATTTAAACGGAAAAAATATTCTCCTTCCATTTTAGAAGGTAAACCAATTACTGTTAAGGTATTGATTCCTGTAAGATTCACTTTGAACTAGAGGTAAAGATGAAATCGATTATTGTATTCCTACTGATTATAGCAGGAACTTTCAACTGTAAAAAAGAAGTTTTAACAGTTTCAGGTTCTGAAACTATGCATGAAATGATTTTGCAAGTTTCACAAGCATTTATGAAACAAAATTCTAACTTCCTAGTGGATGTGAAGGGTGGCGGTTCTATTGATGGTCTTGAGAAACTAGTTTCCAAACAAGCAAACATAGCACTAGTTTCTTTAGAGCCAAATTCTGCTGAGGTCACTGCAATTGCAAAAAACCAAAAGTTTGAGAATGTTGTAATTGGCTATGATGGGGCTGCAATTGTAGTGCATCCTTCCAATAGTTTGAATGATATTCATTTAGAAGATGTAGCAAAGATATTTTCTGGTGAAGTAAAAAACTGGAAAGAAGTTGGTGGTAAAGATCAGCCAATTTTATTGATACTGAGAAACGATAAGTCGGGTACATCTTATTATTTTAAAGAGCATATCCTAAGGAAAAAAGATTTAGGATTAAATTACTATTCTCCTTATAGTGAGTTTTCTACTGATGCTAGAATCGCTAAGGATAATTCTGAGTTAATTGATATACTTTCTAAAGAATCAGGTGGTATCGCATTTATAGGAATGGGCTTTTTACCAGATAAAAAAGATAAGATAAAAAGTTTAAGATATGCTCGTAAGCAAAAGGATGAGTTTGTAGAACCAACACTTGAGAATGTATTGCAAAGAAAGTATCGTCTCTCGAGAGGACTATATTTGATTTATCCTGAAAATACTGAGAAAAAAATTCTTGACTACATTACTTTTGCAACGAGTGAAGAAGGACAAAAAGCTATCTTGAAATCAGGCTATCTTCGCTCTACTCTTCCTGAAGTTAGAGTAGAAGAAAAAAGATAACTAATCTAATTTCTAATCTCCTCAATCAAAACTGGAGATTAGATTTATTTCCATTTCTAAGATTCAGCAATCCCTCTAATTGAGAAAATACTATGGAAACTAAAATTCCCATCATATGTCTTTCTGTTTTTTCAATGCTTACCATTGGACTCAAGATTGAAAAGAATAAACTTTTCAATGATAAATTGTTTTTCTATTCTGTTGGTATTGGACTAATCATTAATTTTTTGTTACTACCAGTTTTGGCTCTAATGATTGGGAACTTGTTTTCACTTTCCAAAGAGCATATCCTTGGCCTTTATTTATGTGCAATTTGTCCTGGTGGATCATCAGGTGCATTTTTTGTACTGAGAGCAAATGGAAATCCTAATTTAGCTGGTGTTCTCACATCATTTATGAGCATTGGAAATATTTTAATAACTCCTGTATTATTCTCGCTATTCACTGGGAATAATTCTAGTTTTGATCCGAGAATTATGTTAAAACTATTTTTAACTACACTTCTTGTTCAAGGCATTCCCCTTTTCCTTGGAGTTTTGATCCAAGCAATGAAAAAAAATAGTGCCCCTAAAATTGCAAAGCTTACAGGAAAGTTGGCTATGGCGTCCCTCTTGGCTGCAATGGTAATACTCACTTTTAAGAATTATTCTTTAATTTTTTCTTTTTCAATGAATGCATGGTTTTCTGTTTTTTTGGTTTTAACATTTGCGATCCTCTCTGGTTTTTTAGGAATTGGATTAGATGAGAGTAGTAAAGGTACAATTTCCATGGTTTCAGGAATCAAAAGTCTATCTACAGCACTTCTACTCACTGAAATTTTTGTTCAAAACCCTAATACTAATTTAATAATTTTATTATATGGTCTAAACATGTATTGGTTTTCAGAGTTAGGTTCTAGAGTTTGGAAGAGGAAGAAACATGATTTTTGATGAGAATTATAGAAAATTTTCATCAACTCTAAGCCTTGCCTGAATACCAATATGGTTTATCTTTTGGTAGTCTTCTAATCAGAATTTAGTTTCATTTATAGTTTTGAATATCAGCAGAGTAGTATTCTGTTTGTTCACCTAAACTAGTTGGTTCAATATTATAATCTACTAAATCGTCACTCTCTGAAGTTATTACAATACGAAATCTATGACGCTCGAACCAACTCGCACCACTAGCGGAAGCATCTCTAACAACTAATCCTTTTGGAAGTGTAAATAACTTTTTACTTTTACTAAAATATCCTATAGAAATACTATTTTTCAATATCCCTAATCGTCCATTTGGAATTTCAGCACAACCTTCAGCTATATTTATAAATAATAGTATTGTTAACAGAATATTTAATGAAATAGAAATTAGCAGAATTAAATTTATTATCGTTTTTCTCATTTTTTCACCTTCAGCATCTTTTTTTTATTGTGATAACCGTATTAGCATAATCAACATTTTTAACTAATTCTATCCAGAGTTAATGATTGTCTAAAAACAAAAAAAGCCGAGTCGAAACTCGGCTTTCTCGTTTTTTAACTGTAAAGTTAAAATTAACGAAGTAGTTGAAGAACAGACTGAGGACGTGTGTTTGCTTGTGCAAGCATTGCAGTTCCAGACTGAACCAAGATTTGATTTTTTGTGAAATCAACAGATTCTTCTGCCATATCCGCATCACGGATTCTAGATTCAGATGCTTGAGTATTTTCATACGCATTCATTAGACCTTTAGCAGCGTGCTCTAGACGGTTTTGGTAAGCACCAAGATTCGCTCTAAGTTTGCTTACTTTGTAAAGAGCATCATCCAAAGTTCCGATTGCATCGTTTGCAGAATCAGCAGTGGATAGAGTAAGTAGAGTTCCGTCAGTGCGTTTTAGAGATAGAGCAGATGCAGTCATTGTGTTGATGAACACTCTTTCTCTTTGGTGCATGTTAGCTCCCATGTGGTACCACATAGAAGATACTCTAGAACCTCTTGCGAAATCACCTTGTAGCAGGTTCATTTTGTTGAATTCTGCTTGAGAAGCGATTCTATCAACTTCATCGATCAATTGAGAAATTTCTACTTGGATCATTTGGCGATCTTCAGGAGTATAAATCCCGTTAGAAGCTTGAACTGCAAGAACTCTCATTCTTTGAAGAATGTCTTGAGTTTCTTGTAGGTAACCTTCAGTCGCTTGGATCATTGAAATTCCATCTTGAGTGTTACGTTCTGCTTGGCGAAGTCCATTCACTTGAGCACGCATTTTTTCAGAAACAGCAAGACCAGATGCATCGTCTGCAGCACGGCCAATACGTAATCCTGAAGAAAGTGTAGCCATGTTTTTGGATACTTCTTCGTTTTGGAACTTAAGAACTCTGTGTGAGTTGATCGCTGATAAATTGTGGTTGATAATCATATAGTTTCCTCCATGAAACAATATTTTTTTGTGTGTTTGGAAGCATCCTTGCTTCCGTTTTTTTGTCTGGTTTGGACTTTTACATCCATAACAATTGACGGTAAAAAATATTGAATTATAAATTTGAGGATTGAGCTATATTTTTAAGATTTTTTAATCTTAATCGGGTATTTTTGGTAATTTTTAAAGATTTTCTCATGTATCGTTTTTTTAGAAAAATCAAAAAAAATTTACCCTATAGTGAATTTCGGTCAAAAAGAGGAAATGAGACAGAAGTTTTTTTTTGCAGTTTGGACAATTGGGAAGAATAAAACTTTAAGTTAGGATTTCATTGATCTCTGAAAAATCACTAAATCGGTAATTGGAATGATCTGCAAAGATAAATCTTCCTGTTGGATCATAATATAAAGTTGAAACATTGGCATTTCGACCCGCTTCTAGATCAAATATATAATCCCCAACCATAATCGTTTCAGAACCGCTAGCATTCCATAACTTCATCAAGTGTAAAATTCCCTCTGGACTTGGTTTTGGTTCAAAATGCTCTCGAGCAATGATAGTATCAGGAGGAAAATAACTGCTTAGGCCTGAAGACTTTAGAGTTTCCCAAGTATTTACTAAACTATTTCTTGTTAGGATTCCTATTTTAGAATTCCTAGAGAGAATAAACTCTAGAAACTCTATAGAACCTGTCGAATGTTTAGCTTTTTTAGCAATTTCAAATTCAATCTCAAGTAGTCTTTTGTGTATTCTCTCACCTTCTTCTTTGGAAACTCTCGAAATCGCCTCTAAAATATCAATGTCTTCTGGTGTTCCTAATTCCTTTTTGATTGCAGGAAAATCGTGCATTGCTTCAGTCAATGTACCATCCATATCAAATATCCAGAACTGTTTAGATTCGATTATTTTTTTCATAAGATTTAAGGTTAGAAAGAATAGGAATTGTGTTCTTGCGAAACTAGTTTCATTCTCCCTCAGAAATTATTAGCTAAAGGAGAATGAAAGAGATTCAGTCTATTTTTTAACTGGCGCTGCGGTTGGTGCAGGAGCTGGTGCAGATTTTTCCGTTGGAGCAGCACCACCCTTTGCTTCTTCCTTCTTAGGAGGAGTGGAATTATCTTTTGAACCCTCTCTTTTTAAGAAGTTATTAGTTTCTTCTAAAACGGAAATTCTATCATAAGTGATTATGTTATAACAATCATCTAAGGCTTCCATTAAATCGAGTGGTGGACTAACGTTTGGAACAAAAGTAAAACTAGTAGCAGTCTCAGGTCTTTCAGTTGTGACAGAGGTAGAAATTTTTTGCTCAAGATGTTTGTTTTCGATTTGATTACGTAAAGTTTTTTTAATGTATTCATAATCGTTTACACTTCCATCATAAGAAGGATCTCTATATTCATTCAACTTTTGCTTCTTATAAATCCTTTTTTCATCTTTTGGAGTCTTTAGTTCAATTAGTGCAAGTAAAGCAAATCTTCTAGCCCTTCTGGAAGCATGTAATCCTAATTCATAAAGAGATATTTTATTTCTAAATTGATAAGGTGCATTGTTCCAACCTGCAGTGTAATAATTCTCAGCAGTCTTTTGTTCAGCAAAAGCTTTCTTCAATAACCATTTTGCAGTGTAGTCATCTGTGCGAACGATTCTAGTGGAAGCATAAGAAGTTAAAACTCTTGTGTATTCGTTATGTCTTTCTAAAGCACTCTCAAAAATCTCTTTTAATTTGCCTTGAGCTTCTCTAAGCGGAACAAAGGCATTTGAGTAGTCGTTCTTCATATAATAGATATTGCCCTCCAAATCCTTTTGGTTAGCAGTTAAGAATTCATAATAGTAAGAGTTGTCCATTTTCTTATCATGAAGTTTATCGTCTTCTGATGGCTTCGCATTTGGATCAGCCTTAGGATCTTTCTCTCCCCCTTTAGGTGGAATCATATTACTTACAATTACGTTGATGAACTCAAAATGAGCCCTGTTTTCTTGAATTAGAACATTTAGATTATATAAATCAGGGGCTACTGCATAAAGACTAATAGAAAAAGCGGCAAGCGTTGCTGCGAATATACTTATTTTTTTGAACATTGACAATTCCTTATTTTCTGTATCGGATGAAAAACTCTAGGATTTAATAAAAGAGTACAATTAGTCACTTGAATTTATTCTATTACCGTACAGTAACAATTTCTGTCACTGAATATTCATTCTGATTTATGGAAACCATTAAAATCGGAACTAGATTTCACTTGCCACCCGTTAGGAATTTTCTGGAATGGTATGTGTTCAGTATTATGTCCAGATTTTGTCTCATTCTGTTCTTTTCTATTTGCCTAACTTATTGCAAAGCGGGAAGAAAATCTAATTTCGGAGTAGAAAACTATAAAGGATATACTCTTAAAAATGAATTTATTCAGTTGAGAGACCTAAATTTTAGCAGAATTGCGATGAATGTATATTCACCAACTTGCGTCCCTTGTTTTAAGGAAATTCCTACCCTCAATTTTCTAGCTAGGGATATGAAACAAAAAAACCAAGGTGAATTTTTTCTTGTCGTCGATCCCTTTAATATCTTAGAAAATCCTAGTGGATTGACACGGGAAGAAAGAATTTCTAAATCTATTGAAATCATGTCTAAAGAGAAAGAGTCTAGAAACATTGAGTTAACAGTATTAATTATGGAAGACGAGTTTAAAGTTGAGCCACCCCCTTCTAGAGGGGGACTAGTTACAGGAACTCCTGAAACACTTCTATTCAAAACAAAACCATTAACATTGTATTATAATTTTATTGGAAGCATTTGTGAAAAACAATCACTTGAAGAAATCACAAATGATCCCAAAGTTCAGTTTTTTCAAAAACAAATTGGAGGTATTTAATGAGAAGTTTAATTGTGCGCTTTGCTGACTGTGAAGGTCCAGGGATTATTGAGTCCATTTTAAGAGAAAAAGGCTATCGTATCACCTATCATGATTCTTATAAAAAGGGTCTAGAATTAGTTCCTAGTTCTCACCAGATTTTCGATCTAATCATTCTAATGGGAGGACCAAACTCTGTAGCAAACCCTGCAGAAGAAGATTTTTTCTCCCCGTATTTATCACTTGTAGAAAATGCTATAGCTACAGATAAAAAAATTCTCGGAATTTGTCTTGGATCTCAAATCTTAGCGAAGGTTCTAGGCTCCAATGTAGTTAAAGGGGAAAAAGGAGAAGAGGTTGGATTTGGTAATTGCAAAATTCTGGATGCATCCCAAAAAGTTTTCGCTAACATTTCTACTTCTGAACTTCCAGTCTTTCATCTTCATGAAGACACTTATGAAATTCCCAAAACTGCAACTCCTCTTTTGTCCTCTGAAAAATATTCCTCACAAATGTTTTCTTATAAAGATAAAGCATTTGGAATTCAATGTCATTTGGAAATGACCTATCCCATGCTTGAGGTTTGGCATAAAAGATTTTCTAATGTTTCCAAAACAATTTCTTTAAATGAAGAAACTAAGAAAAAAACTTCAGAAGTGAATGCTTCTGGTAAAATAGTTTTGCAAAATATAATCAATCTCTGAAGGCAAATGATGTTTCAAAAAATTCTAAATCTACTCTTTGGTAGTAAATTCGAAAGAGACCAAAAAAGACTCCAACCTATAGTTTTAAAAATCAATAGTCTTGAGTCGGAAATGCAATCGTTAGACGATACTGCTTTAAAAAATCAAACTGTAAAGTTAAAGAAAAGACTAGAAGATGGTGAGTCTCTAGAAGATATTTTACCTGAGGCATTTGCTTCCGTTCGTGAAGCATCCAGAAGAGTAATGGGACTTAGACACTATGATGTCCAGTTGATGGGTGGAATTGCTCTTCATTGGGGAAACATAGCAGAAATGAAAACTGGTGAGGGAAAGACCCTTACTTCTACTCTTGCGATCTATTTGAATGCTCTCACAGGAAAAGGGGTACATGTTGTAACTGTTAACGACTATCTTGCCCGAAGAGATGCGAATTGGATGAAACCAATCTATGATTTCTTAGGAATGTCAGTAGGAATCATTCAACATGATATGGATCAGGATGATAGGATCCTTGCCTATAATGCAGATATTACCTATGGTACGAATAATGAATATGGTTTTGATTATTTAAGAGATAACATGGTCTCACATATCAGCCATAAAGTTCAAAGAAATCATTATTTTGCAATTGTAGATGAAGTGGATTCAATTCTAATTGATGAGGCTAGAACACCACTCATCATCTCAGGTTCAGCAGATGAATCAACAGATAAATATACTAAAATCGATGCTATCATTCCAAAATTGGTTGAGAAAGAAGACTTCGATGTAGATGAAAAAGCAAAGAATGTTCTTCTAACAGAGGCAGGAGTAGCTAGAGTTGAGGGACTACTTCATATAGAGAATTTATATGCACCAGAAAACGTAGATCTAGTTCATCACGTTCACCAAGCATTAAAAGCCCATAAGATATTTCATATCGATGTTGATTATGTTGTACAAGATGGGGAAGTAATCATTGTTGATGAGTTTACTGGTAGGCTCATGACAGGAAGAAGATATTCTGATGGATTACACCAAGCGTTAGAAGCAAAAGAAAGAGTTCCTATTGCCCGTGAAAGTCAAACACTAGCTTCTATTACTTTTCAGAACTTTTTTAGAATTTATGACAAGTTATCGGGTATGACTGGAACTGCGGATACAGAAGCAGAAGAATTTAATAAAATTTATAAACTAGACGTTATTGTTATTCCTCCAAACTTAAAAATGAAGAGAATTGATAATCCAGATAGGGTTTATAGAACAACAAAAGAAAAGTTTGATGCAATTGTAAATGAAATCAAAGACTTATACCAAAAGAAACAACCAATTCTTGTAGGAACAATTTCTATCGAGAAATCTGAGTTTATCTCTCAAAGATTAAAAGCATTAGGAATTCCGCATAACGTTCTGAATGCAAAACAACACGAAAGGGAAGCAGAGATCATTGCTAATGCTGGAAAGCCTGGGGCAATTACGATTGCTACTAATATGGCGGGTCGTGGAACAGATATAGTCTTAGGTGGATCACAAAAGTATAAAGAAGTTCTAGATAAAATGGTCGAAGAAGATCCGAGTCTAGAAGAATTTCAAAGACTAGTGAAATCTTTAAAGCTGGATGAAGCAAAAGCAATTGTGGAAACCTTGAGTGCAAACAAAAAGAAACGTGCAAAAGAAATCTGTGATGAAGCAGCACTCTGGAAAAAAAATCATGAAACTGTAATTGAAATCGGCGGACTTCATATACTTGGAACGGAAAGACACGAGTCTAGAAGGATTGATAATCAGCTTAGAGGTAGATCAGGAAGGCAAGGGGATCCCGGTTCTAGTAGATTCTATCTTTCCTTAGAAGATGATCTCATGAGGATTTTTGGTTCTGATAGAATTTCTGGAATCATGCAGAGACTTGGAATGGATGAAGGGCAGGAACTGGAACATAAAATGGTTTCCAATGCAATTGCTCGTTCTCAGAAAAGAGTGGAAAGCCATAACTTTGATATTAGAAAACATTTGTTAGAATATGATGATGTAATGAATCGTCAAAGACAATATATTTACAAACTAAGAGATGAAATTTTAGATCCAGCAGCTGACCTTTCTGTTCTAATTATGGACTGGATTGAAGAGGCTGTTGAAACACAAATACTATTGCATTGCGATAGTAATAACCCAAGCACTTGGGATGTTGAGAATCTTAACGAATGGCTTACTACTCTAAGAATTAATTCAATAGTAGATGCTAATGAATATAAAAAATCAACCAAGACTCAAATAGCTCTTTTGGAAAATGTATCAGCTAAAATCAAAGAACGTTATGAACTAAGATCAAAAGAAGTTGGTGACGTTTGGAAATATTTAGAAAAAGAAATTACACTGCAGATGTTAGATCATAGATGGAAAGATCATCTTTATGCGATGGATCATCTTAGAGAAGGGATTTGGACTGAAGGATATGGAGATAAAAATCCTTTAACAGAGTATAAGCTTAGAGGTTCCAGAACTTTTGATGAAATGGTGGACAACTTTAAACAAGAGATAGTTCATTTTCTAATGAATGTTGAGGCAACAGAATCAACTCCAGTTCATGAAAATAAAGAGTATAAAAAAATTGGTGTGGAAACAACTAACGCTAATCTTTTCTTTAATGGTGATCAAGACCTCAATTCAAACAATAATAATGAACGTAAAACTACCATTAGCACAAGTTCTGGAGGTGCTTCCCAAAGGAAGTCTAGTAGAAGAAGCAAGAAATGAAACTAGATTTTCTTCTGCCGAATCTAAAAGCAGGATTAGCAGATTGCCCAAACTGTGCTGGAGTTGGACTAGTTCTAGATGAAATAGTTCCCAATTCTAGAAATGCTATGATGGAGGTGTGTTATTGCGTCAAGGACTATTGCTATAAATGCTCTTCCAAAGGCAATCCTCCTTATCTTTCCTATGACCCCGATCAAAATAGAATGTTGCCATGCTACTGTCATCAGGCGAGAGTAACACTATCTGAAATGGAAAAGCGTTTTAAAGCTGCAAAAATTCCTCCCAAATATCAGTTTAAATTTTTAGACACAATGGATATGAGAACGAACAATCCCGACGAAAATTTGAAATTGCTTGTAGTTCAAGATTGGGCGAGAGGTTTAATTGAATCTTTTCCCAAAAAACAAAACGAATTACAGGGAATGTACTTATACGGAGGACCAGGAACAGGCAAGACTCATATTGCTTGTACGATTTTGAATGAGTTAATCATTCGTTATGGAGCAGAATGTAGGTATGCAAAGATTACCAAGGATTTTTTGAGTGCACTCAGAGATTCTTATCAGAAAGAAAGTGAAAATTATGGACAAGAAAAAGGAATTGAAGAAGAGTTTGCTACCATTGATGTACTAGTGATTGATGATTTTGGAGTTCAAAAAGATACAGATTGGGCAAATGCAAAGTTATACGATTTAATTGATTCAAGATATGAAAACCAAAAACTAACGTTACTCACTTCCAACCAACCACTTGCTGAATGGAAGGACAAGGCAGAGGGAAGAGTTTTCTCTAGACTTTGTGAAATGGTAATGGAAATGCCAATCAATTGTTCTGACTATAGACTTAGGTATCATACCAGAAGTGCAGTTTAGTGTTGCATTCATTGCTTTAGGCTCAAACTTAGGCGACAAAGAAAAAAATCTAAACCAAGCAATCAAAGAAATTTCTAATATACTCAATATTGAAATACTTAAACATTCTAGAGTCTTAAACACTAAAGCATTAGAATTCACTGATCAGCCCGATTTTCTAAATCAGATAATCAAAATTAGCACAAACTTAGAACCAATTCAACTTTTGAAAAAACTTCAAGAGGTTGAATTAAAATTAGGAAGAACAAAACGTTTCCCCAAAGGACCAAGAGAAATTGATTTAGATATATTAACATTTTCTAATATAACTATTCAATCTGAAATCCTAACCATTCCTCACCCCGCTATCAGAACTAGACCCTTTATCAAGGAACTGCTAGTTTCTATAAATGAGTGGGATGGAATAGGGAGTGATTAGGTTTATTATTGATTAAACTATGACGTTACTGCAAAAAGTTAAAAAGGGAAAATTTCATTGACCAAAGTTGGTATAATATTTATTCGATATTATTTTTTATTCGCTTCTTAATTTTTATTAGATCTCCCTTAGAAAGCCCTGTCAATTGGCAAATTTGCACAACTGTAAAATTATATTTTAACAATCTTTCTGCAGTTTCTAATTTACCTTCTAACTTACCCTCTAATTTACCTTCCAGCTTTCCTTTTTTATAGGCGAGATCTTCATTCTTTTGGAATTTTCTTTCCGCTTGCAGTTGTGCTGCAACTAACTTTCGGTTCTCTTGGTCTAGAGAAATGAACTTTACTTCTTTCATTGCTTTATTCAATCCTTGACTTTTTTTCATAATTGTTTTCATTTCTTCCTCCTTAAGACCTTCACTTTTGATGGAATAAATCCAATACTCTAAAATTGAATTTAATTCTTCTAACTTCTTTTGAAGTTTAGGTAATTCGATAATGACAATACTTAGAGATTCTGTCAAGCGGATTTCTGGATGACTA
>JANRLP010000069.1:0-26146 GCA_033762425.1 Leptospiraceae bacterium | reverse complement strand
ATCAATGTATTCATTGATTCTTTTTATTAGTTGCTTACATTCATCAGTAGAATAACTTATATCAGAAAACGTGGAAAGGAAGTCTTTTTTTTTGAAACCAATTTCTTGAAAATCTCTATAAAGAAATTTCATACATTTTGAATCATGACGAATAAATCCTTTATCAATAACTCTATTATTTTTTAAGACTGCAAAGATATAACCAAGTTCATGCAATGGTTTAAAGTTCTCACTTTTTTTTATTTCTGTTTCTCTTTCCTTTTCTTTTCGCTCTATTCTCAATTGGCAGTGATAACAAACTGATTTCGAAAGATATTGACTTTTAATCAGAAATGGTTTTGCACAATTGATACACTTTACAGCTCTATCTTGTTCAAACCAATGAGGACATTCGCTTGTTGCTTCATCAGGTGATGGAAACCAGAAAGGAATGTTAAAACTTTTACTAATCTCTTCGCCAATTAATTTTGCTACTGTAGATTCACTCCAAAATGGATTTTCGGTTTGAAATACCCGCATATCAGTACCAAATGTGAGGATATAGATGGATTTACTATAATACTTCTCAGAATCATTATCACCTTCAAAAACTACAAACAAATCTAAAAACCAACCACTTGTATCACCGTCCCAAAGGGCTTCAAAGGCGACCGGGTTTTTTGAAAACCTCAAAATTGCATTTCTAACATCATTATACATACATGCAACTTCTCTAGCTTGTTCGTTGTTTAAATTGATAGGAACATTTTTTTCTTTAAAGTATTCAGGATTCAAAACGAATTTATTTTTTGCTTTATCTTGCTTACTCTTAAAAATGTTCTGTAGTTTTTTATAGAAATTTATCATTTGTTAATTTAGGTTACACTAAAGCAAATCTAAAGTGTCTCGCAATCCTTTTTTGATAAGCCAGTACTATTGCTGGGCTTCATATTACAACTTATAGTAATGAAGGTAAAGTAGTTTTATCAAATAAAATACCTCTCAACCTACTTGGAAATATTTTAATATTCCTGAAGTTCCAACGAACACAACGATTTGGGATGAGAATTTGTTTTATGTTTTATCATCCATGTTTCAGATAATTCTGGTGTTACTTGGAGTAGAATTCATCACTAGTCAAAGATAATCTTAATGTAATTTTTAATGCAATCACCGAAGTCTTATCAGCTTCTACACTGCAAAGCATATGATAATGGGATCTATAGAATTCTATTGGATATCTTAGCAATCCCATTTTTTCTTTTATATACTATCTAAAACTGAAAATAAAAAAACTCCTTATCTTCAAAAGAACTAAACATCATAAATAATAATGGATAAAGAATCAAGATAGGAAGCAAGATAAACTTTCTTTGAAGAATTTCTTCGAAGTTTTCATCTTGAAAGTATATTTGATAAAATTCTATGAATACAATAGGAATGGATAATAGAACAATCTTTAACAGAAGTATCAGGTTGAAATAAAATCCTCTTAGGTTCCAAAGAACATCAACTAGATGAGAAATTGAATTCACTTTAAACAAAATCAAGCCTAGTCCATAAAGCAAATATATGATTATTGGATTGATAAATCTAAGTATCTTAAACTCAAGTTTAAACTTTGAAATAATATATTTATTAAATAAATTATAAACAAAAATTTGGAACCCACAATAGATTCCCCAAAATAGAAATGGATAACTAGCTCCATGCCAAAGTCCACCAAGAATCCAAACAATAAATAGATTTATGTTTTGTCTCAAAAAGCCTAATTGGTTTCCTCCAAGAGGAATATATAAATAATCTCTCAACCAATTAGAAAGACTTATATGCCATCTTGTCCAAAACTCAACTGGATTTTGGGAAATAAATGGATGTAAAAAATTATAGCTCAATTCAAAACCCAATAGTCTAGCAACTCCTCTAGCACAATCTGAATATCCACTAAAGTCAGCATAAAGTTGAACGGGAAACACAAGGATAGTCCAATAGTGAATCCCAATAGGTACTGTGTAACTTTGATCCATAGATTTTTCGATAAATAAAATTAAATTATCAGCTATAAAAGTTTTTTTAAAAATCCCATACAATAATAGGAATAAACCAGAAAAAAATTTTTCACTAGTAATCTCTCGAACTGATTCAATTTGTGGAACTAACTTTTCCGCTCTTTCGATTGGTCCAGCGAGTAATAACGGAAAAAAAAGATCATAGATCGCAAACGTTAACAAGGATTTAGCTGGTTGAATTCTATTCTTATATATATCGATTAGATAACTTAGATTATGAAACGTATAAAATGAAATCCCAATAGGAAGAAGAATTTTAGGTAAAACAGAAAAAATATTCTTACCTGAAAAAAAACTAGAAAGATCATTCAGCATAGTTATACTGAACGTTAGGTATTTGAATAAAAATAAAACTGCTAAGTTTATTGTTAAACCAAAGATTAGAATTAACTTTCTATTATCTTTTGCATTAAAGATTTTTCTTCCTAGATAGAAATTGATAAGAATCAATCCAATGAGCAAAAAAATAAATTTAAAATCATTGAATGAATAGAATATTATACCTGCTGCTAATAGGATATAATTTTGAAATAGTCTCTCTCTACGATAGTAAACTAAAAATACGACTGTTAAAAATAAAAAAAAAGAAATCGAATTGAAGAGCATCAGGTGTCTTCAATTAACTCGATAAACTTTCTTTTGTCGTTGGATTGATCAGGGTAAGTCAATGAATATAACTGAATGGATAGTTTGAAATCTTTGGGTGGGTATGGAAACTTGCCAAACTCTGACTTTATCCATGTGAAAAAACTTTCTGCTTGGGTTTTATCTTTTTGTCTTAGGAATACTGCATACTTTCCTTGCCCAACTCTTGAAAGTGAATCTTCAGCTTTTAAACTATCTAGAAGTTTAGAAGTGATAAACTCAGTATATTCAGTGAAAAATTCATATCCAAGTAAATTTAGAATCCTAGTTACATTTTGGATTTTTAAAATGATAAGAGTAAATTTAGTATGATTATCCAAAGCGAATTGAATTTCTTTAGAGATTGATTCGTCCACTGGGCTGAATGGGTGTTTGAATAAGAATTCTCTTTCTGTCTGTAGTATGATGTTTGAAATCATAGGTGCAAGCAAATTAGATACAGTAGTTAGGGCTTGCTTGAGTCCGGTTGACCATTGAATTGAATCAGCTTCATGAATAAAAAGTATTCCATTCATCTTTCCAAGATGGATCAAAGGAAACAAGATTAAACTACTATCACTTAACGATAATAATTGTTCAAGCTCAGGATATGAATCAGAGTTTTCAATTTTATAAAATCCAGCTACTTGAGAAATCAAATTAACTAGTCTTGCACTATCTGAAATTCTGAAATTACTTTTAGCAGGTTCTTGTAGATAAGTAGAATGACCAATATAATAAACCTTCTCCTCTTCCATATGCAAGAAAATACTAAATTTGGATATATTGAATTCTGTTAGTAAAATTTCGGTGAGAGATTTATATAATGAGTTAAAGTCTCTACAACTATAAATTCTATCTGTTAAAAGGTTAACAGAATTCTTTAGTTTTACAGTTACATTGAGATCTTTTAGCTCTTGATCAATTTTTTGCATTTCAGCAAACTTATGAATCATATTTCCCGCTACTTCAGAGAGTAAATTTAAAAACTCAAAATCAGTTTTGGAATATTGTTGTCCATAGAGATTTTTTCCAATCAAAATAAAACCAACAAATTCAAACTCAGAATGAAGTGGAGTAACAATCTCAATTGGTGGTTCAAGTAGTTCAACCTCTTCTTCAGAAAAATTTTCTTTAGGAACTTCAGTTGAAAGAATTGATTCTTTAACTTCAGAAAAAGTCTGATATATACTATCGTCTAAAGAAAGTATAGTTCCAGCCTCTTCAATACTTTCTTGTGAATCATGTGCAACCATTTCTATTTCTTCAAAATTTCCATTTAATGATGAAAATATGAATATTGACTCTGCACCGATTTGACCTTCAATGGAATAGACAAGAGTTTCAAAAAATTCTGAGAGAGTATTTGTCCTTACTAAGTCTTTAGTGATTTCCATAATGACAAGATAATTTTCTAATCTGGAACTGCTCACTGCTTCTTCACTAGACGTTAGTTGTGTTCCACTAGATTTATTTGGATTCAATATTAGACTATCGTCATCAGATGAGATTTCTTTTAGAATCGATTCTTCGACTGAAAGAAATGGATCCGTTTTAGATTCTGATTGAATTGATTTCTCCCAATCTTCAAGACTGTCTTTAGGAGTAGCATTGTTTTCCTCAGAACTTACATATGTATCGTTTGGCGATATGGATTCTACAAGAGAAACTTCATCTTCTGAGGAGCTATTTTCATTAAATTCAATTTGTTCAAAATTACCTAGAAAGTCGTTTTCAGCAAAATTCTTTTCAACAGGAACTTCATAGGAAAGAAATTGATTATCAGTATTATCAAGGTCGATAACGTCTTCAATAATGGATTCAATATTAGCTTGGGTACTGAGAAAATTTTCAGAATCAAGTTTTCGTTTGGAAAAAAAAGTATCTCGATGTGGTTCTTTTTCTTCACTAATAATTCTGTCTTCAAGAGTTTCATCTTCTAATTCTTCAATTGGAAGAGCTTGAATTCTATGAGTAGTGGCTTTGTCCAAGAGGCTGACCCTTTTGGGACTATCAGACTCTTGTTTCTTGGAAGGCTTTTCTATTTGACCTGAAAACTTTTGGATTAAATCAATCGCTTTTCGAATTAGGCTCATCTCAAATTTCTTAAAGTTCTAGTTCACTCATAATTTTTTTATATAGATCAAAGTATTCTGAACCTGCAAATTCTTTCACAAATTCTTCAGGCATTGTTCCAAGCATTTCATCTAAGTAAGTCATTAATTTCTGCATTTCTTTTCTTTTCACAGATTCAAAATGAACAGGTGCTTCTTCAGAACTAAAAGAAGAAACATCAGATTCTTCAGGAACTTGGTCGGAAGAATCGAAATCTTCTGTGACATCTTCATCAGATATTTCTAACTTAGGTTCTGGAGTAGATTGTGCTTCTTCAACTTCAAAATCACCACTCTCTAGCAAGTTAGAAAGTTCATCACCAGAAAGTGCAATCTCTTCATCACTTGAATCTTCAGCAAAAATATCTGTAGGCTCTTCTTCAATCACCTCATCTGATTCAACAATGTTTCCTAATTCATCAGGAGAAAGTGTGATGGATTCATCTTCACCTTCAGCAAGAACGGGATCAAAAATTCCTTCTGCTTCTTCTGTTTCAATATTCCCATCAGTTATATTACCAAGTTCATCTAAGGAAAGGGTAATGGATTCATCTTCAACATCTTCTTCAAAAATAGATGAAGGTTGTTCGATTTCTTCATCTGCTGTAATATTTCCTAATTCATCGAGAGAAAGTGTAATTGACTCATCTTCTTCTTCAGATTCAAAGATACTTTCACCTGTTGTTTCAAAATTATCAGGATTTTCATCATCAGATTCTATTTCTTCAAGAGAATCATCTGGTTCATCGATTCCTGTTTCAAATGTAGGTTCCAGTTCATAATCGCCAGTGATGTTGCTTAATTCATCACCAGATAGTGCAATCGGTTCTTCGTCTTCAAATTCTGAACTAGACTCAGTTGTTTCATCTAAATTTACATTTTCAAAGTCATCAGTGAGTTCATCATCTTCACTATCAAAGAAAGACTTCCCATATTCTTCGCCTTCTTCTTCTGTGAATTCACCACTCTCCAATAGATTGGAAAGTTCATCACCAGATAGTGCAATTTCTTCATCCTCATCTGATTCTTCATCACTAGGAACTTCTTCATCAGACTCAAATACCATTGGGTCATTTTGAGCATATTCATCTACTTCGATGTTATCTTCTTCATCAACTGGCTCTTTATACATTAACTCTTCAGGAGTATGTGCAACTATTGGTTCAGAATTTGAATCTCCCAAAATATTATCTAGTTCGTCTGCACCTAACGTTATGTTAGTATCTTCTTCATCAGTATCAGAAAGTTGAGAAGCAAAATGGTCATCAAAAGAAGTGTCGGGATCAATGTAGTCAAGTCCCGTATCACTGGACTCAATGTTTAAAAGTTCTTCGGGAGAAAGTGAAATTTCTTCTTCCTCTTCTTCAGAGGGACTGAGAGGTTTGCTTAGAATTTCATCTAAACCATCTTCAGTTAATGTATCTGAATCTTCATCAAAATCTGAAATATCATCTTCATCATGAAATTTATTTCCTGTGAAGAGTAGTCCAGAGCCTTCCCCAATTTCAGGAGATTCTGATTCTAGATCATCATCGACAGTCAATGACTCATCGATTTCATCGCTTAACTTTGCAATATCCTCAATATAGAGATCAAAGTCCAAGTATTCTTCTAAATCATTCGAATCTAACGATTTTTTGGAACTAGATTTATTTCCAGATGATTTCTCTAAATAACCCAAGGTTTTGGTCTCCTTAACAGATGTTTACTTACCAATTGTGATGACTTGTCCGTCTTGAATTTCTTCTTCAAGATTAGTAAGCCCAGTCTCATCACTTAAGAGCCCACCAGCTTTTTGAACTAGTTCTCTGACGACTGAGCCTTCAGGCATTTCATAGACTCCAGGTTCTTTCACTGAACCTTGCACCTTAACAGTTAATCGTTTTGGTGAATAGATTCTTTTTAACTCTTCTCTTCTATCCTTGAAATAAGCCCAAGTAACAAGCATGAAGGTAAGACAAAAAATAACAATCAGATTTTTTCTGTTCAGATCGAATTACCCTGTCTTATTTTCGGAAAAAGAAAATCCTCACCTTACTTATTTGTTATAATTTCATTATGAAAAAAGTAAGTTTGAGGAAGTATTTTAGCTTTTTGCTAGTTGGATTCTAGCCTTTAGTTTTTTGATTTCCAATTCTTTAGATGGTGAATATTCTTTGGACGAAACTTGCTCTAGTTGTTTTTCAACCTCAGCAAGTTTAATTGCTTCTTTTCTGTCTCCACCATTTGTTAGAATGCTGATTGAGTTAGCTTTTACCTGAGCAAAACCACCTTCAATCACAATTTGTACAACGCTATTACCACTAGTAATTTTTAAAATTCCAACATCAAGTTCAGCAACCAAAGATGCGTGGTCAGGTAGGACACCGAAGTATCCATCTTTGCCTGGTATATTGATGGAAGAGCCTTCTCCTGAATATAGAACTTTTTCAGGAGAAATTACACTGATAGTTAAATTTGCCATGCTTAAGCGCCTAGTTTCTTAGCTTTCTCAACCGCATCTTCAATTGTTCCAACCATATAGAATGCTTGTTCAGGAAGATGATCGTAATGACCATTGATTACTTCTTTGAAGGAACGAACAGTGTCTTCTAGTTTTACATATTTACCTGGAAGTCCAGTGAAGATTTCAGCAACAAAGAATGGCTGAGATAAAAACTTTTCTATTTTTCTAGCTCTTGCAACTAGAACCTTGTCATCTTCTGAAAGTTCGTCCATACCCAAGATTGCAATAATATCTTGTAAATCTTTATATCTTTGAAGAATTCTTTGTACTTCACGAGCTACATCATAATGCTCTTTACCAACGATTTCCACTGTTAAAGCTCTGGAAGTGGAGTCAATTGGATCCACTGCAGGATAGATACCTTTTTCAGAAATTGCACGAGAAAGGTTAGTGGTTGCATCTAAGTGAGTGAATGCAGTCGCTGGAGCAGGGTCAGTCAAGTCATCCGCAGGAACATAGATTGCCTGAATGGATGTAATTGAACCTTTATCAGTGGAAGTAATACGTTCTTGCAAACCACCCATTTCAGTGGAAAGAGTTGGTTGGTAGCCCACAGCTGAAGGCATACGACCAAGTAGAGCAGAAACTTCAGAACCTGCTTGAGTAAAACGGAAGATATTGTCCACGAATAATAACATGTCGTTTCCAGAAGTATCACGGAAATGTTCAGCCATTGTGAGAGCAGTTAGAGCTACTCTTAAACGAGCACCAGGAGGTTCGTTCATTTGACCGTAAACCAGAACTGTTTTATCAATAACGCCTGATTCTTTCATCTCTCTCCAAAGGTCATTCCCTTCACGAGTTCTTTCCCCAACGCCAGCAAACACAGAATAACCACCATGTTGTTTCGCGATATTATTGATCAGTTCTTGGATAACTACAGTTTTACCAACCCCTGCCCCACCGAATAACCCTGTTTTACCACCCTTGATATAAGGAGCAAGTAAATCGATGACCTTGATTCCTGTTTCAAAGATTTCTGCCTTAGGCTTTAAATCTTCATACTTAGGAGAAGGCATATGAATGCTTCTAGTTTCACTTACTTTGATTTCAGCACCTTCATCAATTGTTTGACCAAGAACGTTGAAAATTCTTCCAAGAGTTACATCACCCACAGGAACCTTGATTGGACTTCCAGTATCTTTAACTAGCTGACCTCTAACCAATCCATCAGAAGATGAAAGTGCAATTGCTCTAACAGTATTGTCACCTAAATGTTGTTGGACCTCAGCAACCAGTATCCCTTTAGCACCATCTTTCACTATTTCAATTTCAAGTGCATTGAAAATCTCTGGTAACTTACCTTCTTCGAAAGTTACATCCAAAACCGAACCGATAACTTGTTTAATCTTTCCGTTGCTCATATTGTCCTCTTTAATTCAGTGAATCTGCACCAGCTACAATCTCAGAAATTTCTTGAGTGATCTTAGCTTGACGAACTCTATTATATCCTCTAGTCAATAATTTTATCATTTCCCCTGCTGCATCAGTTGCTGACTTCATAGCAATTCTTCTTGCTATTTGTTCTGATGTTACTGCTTGTAAACAAGCTTTATAAAATGCTGAACTAATCACTAAAGGGAGTAGTGATTCAAAGATACCTTCAGCATTGGGTTCATACAACACCATATCATTACTACCCTTAACTTCATTTTTAGGTTCTAAGGGAAGAATTTTTGTGATTTCAGCTTTTTGTAATGCTGAAGAATGATAAACAGTAGAAATGATTTCTACTGCATCCACTTTACCTGTTGAAAAAGAATTCTTAAAAATCTCTGCAAAATGGTTTGCTTCAGCGTAACCAGCTTTGTCATCAATATTTGTGAAGGTAGCAACCACAGGAACTTTATTGTATTTGAAAGAACTAATTCCTTTTTTCCCAACAACATACAAATCAACTTCAATGTCCTGAGACTTTAGTTCTGCAATTCTAGTTCTTGCAAGTTTTAGCACGTTACCATTATAACCACCACATAAACCACGGTTAGCAGTGATGACTAGGATTCCTACTCTTTTGATTTGATCAGGTACTCTAAGTAATGGGCTTTCGATTTCACTAGAAAGAGAATACAAAGAGTCTGCAAGTTCTGCAATTTTATCTGCATAAGGCTTAGAAGCATTCACTTTATTGCTCATTTTCTTTGCTTTGGAAGTAGCAACCATTTCCATGGTTTTAGTGATTTTTCTAGTGTTCTTTACAGATAAAATTCTTTTTTTTATTTCTCTAGGTGTAGCCACTTTGAAACCTTATCTCTTTAAAAAAGTATTCACTACTTCTGTTACTTTACTAGCAAGTGCTGCTTCATCTTTAATGACTTTTTCTTCTTTAATGGAAGTCAAAAATTCTGGAGTATGATCTCTAAAATAGTCTAGTAAGAATTGTTCGAACTCTCTAATTCTAGCTACTGGAATCCCATCCATAAAACCTTTGGTTACTGCAAAGATCACAAGAACTTGCTCTTCTACTGGCATTGGATTGGATTGAGGTTGTTTTAGAATTTCTACGATTCTATAACCTCTATCCAATTGAGCCTGAGTAGTTGGGTCTAATTCAGTACCAAGTGCAGCAAATGCTTCTAGTTCACGGAACTGAGCTAGGTCTAGCTTTAGAGTCCCCCCAACTTTTTTCATCGCTTTAATTTGAGCATTTCCACCTACTCGAGATACAGAAATACCAACATCCACAGCAGGACGAACCCCAGATGCAAATAAGTTGGATTGTAGATAAATCTGACCGTCTGTGATGGAAATAACGTTAGTCGGAATATAAGCAGAAACCTCACCTTCTTGGGTTTCGATAATAGGAAGTGCAGTTAATGAACCACTACCATACTTTTCGTCAAGTTTACAAGCTCTTTCCAATAGTCTTGAGTGAAGATAGAAAACGTCACCTGGGTATGCTTCACGACCTGGAGGACGACGAAGCAAAAGACTCATTTGACGATAGGCGACAGCCTGTTTGGTAAGATCATCATAAACAACAAGAGTATGTTTCTTTTCATCATACATAAAATATTCAGCCATTGCACAACCAGCATAAGGTGCAATATATTGCATTGGAGCAGGATCGGAAGCGTTAGCCGCAACTATAATTGTATAATCCATTGCTCCTTTATCAGCTAATTTTTGAGCGAGTGCAGCAATAGTAGATGCTTTTTGTCCAATCGCAACATAAACACACAACACTCCGTTTCCTTTTTGGTTGATGATAGTGTCAATTGCAATTGAAGTCTTACCAGTTCCTCTATCCCCAATGATCAATTCACGTTGACCTCTACCAATTGGGATCATAGCATCAATACCTTTGATTCCAGTTTGCATTGGCTCAGTTACAGGATAACGAGTGGAGATACCCGGTGCGATGATTTCTACGGGTCTAAACTTGGTTGTAGAGATTGGACCTTTACCATCGATTGGTTGCCCTAGTGGGTTTACAACCCTACCAAGCATTGCAGGTCCTACAGGAACTTCAAAAATTTTATTTGTTCTTTTAACAGAAAAACCTTCTTGGATATGAGTGAAATCTCCAAGGATTACCACCCCAACTGAGTTTTCCTCTAAGTTGAATGCTTGACCGCGAACTCCGTTTTCAAATTCAACTAGCTCTCCCGCCATAACATTTTTCAAGCCGAAGATTCTAGCGATCCCGTCTCCGATTTCTACAACAGTTCCCGTTTCATCAACGTTCAAATCTTGTTTGAAGTTTTGAATCTGTTTCTTGATTATCGATGTGATTTCATCAGTTTTAATTTTCATAGTAAGCCCCGATCTTGTCTTTGTCTATCATTGTATCTGTGTCACTAAGGACATAGCTTTTAAGTTTTTTTAATTTAGTTCGCATGGAGTTGTCGATGATATTGTCTGCATATTCTAGAACAAAACCACCAATTATCTCAGGTTTTAATTTATTTTCAATGATGATATGCTTAGCAATTCCATTCTTGGTGAACCATTCTTCAATTAGAGTTAGTTCTGACTTACCAAGTTGTACGGTAGAGTATGCAAGTACTCTCACTAAGCCTTTTCTTGCATCATTGAGAATGATATAATCTTCTATAATTTCTTCAAATTCATTGGAGCGATCATTTTTGATCACTAGTAGTAAAAAGGAAAGAACTGTTTCCGAAACCTGTCCTTGAAAACTCTTCTCAAAGATTTCAGCTTTAGTTTTTTTACTCACTCTTGGAGATAGTAAAAAATCTTTAATTTCAGAATTCTGGGAGAGTACGGAACTCAACCCTTTTAGTTCATCTTCAAGAGCATCAAAACTGTTTTTACTTTCCGCAATTTCTAGGAGTGCTTTAGCATAGACAGTTGCTATTTTAGAATCAGACATATTACCCTTTAGCCTTAAGTTTTGTTAGTTCATCTTTAACAAAATTGATATGGTCTTCAGGCTTGAGTTGTTTTTCCAGAATCCTAGAAGCTACCTGAATAGACATGTCTATTACAGTTGCTTGGATGTCTTGAATAGCTTTTGCTTTAGATAGTTCGATTTCTTTAACCGAATTAGCCTTGATTGCATTCACCTCAGCAGTAGTTTCAGCAAGCATTTTGTTTTTCAAATTTGTTGCATCTGACTTCGCTTCATTGACAATTTCAATTGCTTCATCTCTAGCGGCATCAAGTTTAGATTTGTATTGAGACAACAAGGTCTCTGCTTCATTGCGAAGCTTCTCAGCTTTGTCAATATCCCCATGAATCTTTTCTGCTCTTTCATCCAAAGCATGAATGATTGGACCCCAAGCATATTTTGCGAGTATGATCATTACTATAGTGAAAGTGACAATTGTCCATAATAGTAATCCAGGATTGACGTTGAGTAAGTTTAAACCACCAGCCGCTAAATGCATAATCTATTCCCTAACTATTTTTTAACTTCGGGAGCAGGTGCAGCAGGAGCAGAGATTGCAGTTTTTGCTTTTACAGACTCTGGCAATTGACCGTTAAGAGCCAATGCAGCTAAAATCATAATAACCAAACCGAAAAGTGCAGCACCTTCAATGAAAGCTGCAGAAATCAACATTGCAACTTGGATTTTACCAGCAGCTTCTGGTTGTCTTGCCATACCTTCTACAGCCTGACCACCAATTCTACCGATACCAAGACCTGCACCAAGAATCGCAAGACCAGCTCCGATTCCTAAACCTATGTAACCTAAACCAAAATCCATTTGAAAACCTCTTTTATTAAATTTTTAATTAGTGCCTATGCATGCTTGACCCTATGAAAAGGGAAGCTAGTAGTGTAAAGATAAATGCCTGTAAGAATGCTACAAAAATCTCCAAAAGATAGATTGCACTTGCTGCAAGAACTGAAATTGGAGAGATCGCAAGGCTTTGAAACTCGAAGATAAACCCAATGATTGCTAAAATCATAACGTGACCTGCAGTCATGTTCGCCAAAAGACGAATGGTGAGTGCAAAACATTTTGCCAAAGGAGAAACGATGAATTCAAGCGGAAACATGAGAAGATAGAGTGGTGCAGGAACCCCGTTCGGAACGGAGTAGATCGGGAAAAGTGGACCTTGGTAGAGAAAGCCCGCAGCATAGATGAGAATCAGAGTCATTCCCGCAAGACTCACTGTTACAGAAATATCCCCAGTAACTGTGATTCCACTCCAAATGTTTGCTGCCATTCCATGATCGTTGAATCCAACTAACATGGAAACCTCAGAAACGATTTCTCCAACCGATGGGATCAAGCCAAACAGGTTGCAGAATAGGACAAAAAAGAAAACTGTGAACAAAAACCCATAAAACCCATGTCCATGATTGTGCATGTTGGGTTCTATTACTTCATTTCTTAAATAGGAAATGATGGATTCGATCATGTTCCCAAGCCTAGATTCAACTCTCAAAGGATTTTTGGAGATCGATCTTGCAGCAGGGATCAATGTGATGAGTAGAAAAAAGCAAACAATCCACATCATGGTCACACGTTTGGTGATGTGCATGTCTAGACCGCCAATGAAATGGTATTTACGGTTGGTGGCGTGGTCTTCAAAAATTGCGTGGTGCCCATTTGCTTCGAATTTTGGGTCTCCTTCAAACACCTTTTCCCCGCCAAAGTTTAGGGGAAAAATTGCAGTGTCGCTCAAATGGTGAGAGATTGTTTCCGCTGCATTAAATTTTTCAGAGGCATGGTGTGCCTCATTTGCATTCATAGAAATGCTTGAAATTAAAAAAAATAGGATAACATATATGATTCTATTCATCGTTCTCGTTTCTTGAGTAAAAATGGGCTATGAGGACAATATTTTTTATATTGATGTAATATGCAATAAAAAACCCGACCATAAACGAAATATCTTTTCGCAAAACAGTAAAAAAAATTAACACAGCAAGACTAGAGAAGAAAGAGGCAAGATTTAGAAACATTTGTATAGTAGGTGGGCTACTCCAGTCACGATTCATGTAAAAGACTTTCAGTAATGAAATTCCACCTTGCAGACCAAGCCCTACCCAGAACCCAAAAGTATAAGGTTTGAAAAAAGGAATCCAACTCAATAAATAGTTTCCAAATCCATAAGCAAGGTTGATTGCAAGAAAGCTAAGAAAGAATTGAAAGAATGGGATCTTGTTTAGGTCTAGGGCACTGCTCATGATCTCTTACTATGATTTTATTTTTTAGAGACCAGTCTATTCAAAATTTGGCTCAGAAATTTCAGCTAAAGAATGAAACTTTTCAATGAAAGACTATCCTCAATTTATTAGAAGGTTTTATGGCAGGGAAATCTCGGATTTCTTTTTTCTATTCAATATATAAAATAAATAAAAAAATTCACCTAAATTTGTCAGGGCGATAGGATAATATATACATATTCACTCCAAATGAGGTATTAAAATGAAACAATCAAAATCAGCTAACCTTTCCCAGTTTACAAACTTATACTCCTTACAAAAAACTCTCAGGTTTGAATTGAAGCCGGTGGGTAAGACTGTGGAGAATATTGAGAAGAAAGGGCTTTTAAAAGAAGATGAAATTAGGGTCAAAGACTACAAAGTTGTAAAAAAAATTATTGATAAGTATCATAAATCATTTATTGAAGAGGCGTTTGAGTTAGCAATCAATCAAAAAGATAAGAAGGGATTTACATATCAATTCAATAAGCTGGTGGAAGAATTTTCTAAACTCTATTATAAGTTAAATAAAGAAGAAAAAGATAAAAAAGAACTAACTGAACTCGCAAAGAAAATGAGAGTAATGATTGTTGGCGTTTTTAAAGGTACCTACAATGAAATAACAAAAAATAAATATAAAAATCTATTTGGAGAAGAATTAATCAAAGAAGAGATTGAAAAATTTTGTGAGAATGAAGAAGAAAAAAAACAAGTTTCTAACTTCAAAAGATTCACAACCTACTTCAAAGGGTTTCATGAAAATAGAAAAAATATGTATTCCGATGAAGAGAAGTCAACCGCTATTTCTTATCGAGTTGTAAATGATAATCTAACTAAGTTTTTAGATAATCTAAAAACAATAAATTCTATTCAAAAAAATAAAGAGCACAAGGATTTTCAATGGGATCGATTAAAAAAAGAAATTAAGAAAATTGATAAGAATATAAGCATTGATGATTATTTTTCAATTGAAGGATTTACACTTTGTTTAAATCAAAAAGGAATTGATTCTTACAATTTAATCTTAGGTGGACAGTCTTTGGAAGATGGAACGAAGATACAAGGTTTGAATGAATTCATTAATCTGTATAGACAACAAAATGATTTAGACAGAAAACAGATGCCTAATGTAAAAGTTTTATTCAAACAAATATTAAGCGATAGAGAGAAAAAATCTTTTGTTCCTGAAGCATTCAGATCTGATGAGCATTTACTCAAAACTATTTCTGAATACGCTACTCTAAATATTTTTCAATGGGAGGAAGATGGTAAAAAGAAAAACATTATTAAAGAAATTCAAAAATTCTTATCAAAAATAAATTCAAATCAACTAGATAAAATTTATTTATCGAATGATACTAGTCTAACTAATATTTCTTCATTCCTATTTGATGATTGGAGTTATATTAAACGAAGTATTTCGCATTATTATGAGGTCAATGTTGGAACTGGCGATGAGAAAAAGAAGAAACTAAAAAAGTATGAAGATGATAAAGAAAAATGGTTAAAGCAAAAATATTTTTCTATAGAACTTATTGAAAATTCGCTAGAACTTTATAGAAATTTTATTGGAGAAAAAAATTCTCAAATAAATATTGAAAGTTATTTTTCAAAATTTATTTCTAAAGATGAAAACAAGTCTGAATTCAATCTTTTAGAAAAAGTGGAATCAAGTTACATTGAGTTGAAACCTATTTTAGAAGCTGAGTATCCAAAAGATAAAAATTTAAAATCTAACAAAGATGATGTTGAGAAAATAAAAAATTTCTTGGACTCTATTAAGTCTATTCAATTCTTTATGAAACCATTATTACCCAAAAATATCCAAGATGAAAAAGATAATGATTTTTATAACCAACTAGAAGAATACTATCATGAGATAGATGGAATCAATTCTATCTATAATAAGGTTAGAAACTTTCTTACTGGAAAAGTTTACTCAGAGGAAAAATTCAAATTGAATTTTGAAAACTCAACCTTGCTTGATGGTTGGGATGAAAACAAAGAGTCAGCAAATCTATGTGTTATGCTCAAAGATGGTGAAACTTATTTTCTTGGTATCATGGATAAAGAACATAATAAAATTTTATCTGATATTCCAAAACCCAATTCTAAAGAAGACTTTTATGAAAAAATGGTTTATAAACTTTTGCCTGGACCAAACAAAATGCTTCCAAAAGTATTTTTTTCTGATTCAAGAATTGATTTCTTTAAACCTTCTAAGGCGATTTTAAAAATTAGAGAATCTGAATCTTTCAAAAAGGGAGATAAATTCAATCTAAAAGACTGTCATACATTCATCGATTTTTATAAAGATTCTATTGCTAAACACGAAGACTGGAGTAAGTTTGATTTTCAATTTTCTAAGACTTCTTCCTATGAAGACATCAGCGGATTTTATAGAGAAGTTGAATCGCAAGGATATAAATTAACTTTCAATAAAATTTCAAAATCGTATATTGATTCTCTAGTCGAAGAAGGAAAACTTTATCTATTCCAAATTTATAATAAAGATTTTTCTAAATTTTCTAAGGGTAAGCCAAACCTTCACACAATTTATTTTAAATCTCTATTTGATAAAGAAAATTTAAAAGATGTAGTGATGAAGTTAAATGGGGAAGCAGAAGTTTTTTATCGAAAAAGTTCAATCAATTATGATGATAAAAAAAGGAAGGAAGGCCATCATGCAAAAGAACTTAAAGGAAAATTTAACTATCCTATCTTAAAGGACAAACGTTTCTCCGAGAATAAGTTCCAATTTCATTTCCCTATCACTTTAAATTTCAAAGCAAAAGAAGGTTTTAATTTCAATTTAAGGGTCAGAGAATTTTTAAAAGGCAATAAAGATATAAACATAATCGGAATTGATCGTGGTGAAAGACATCTTCTCTATCTTGTTATGATTAACCAAGAAGGAAAAATTTTAAAGCAAGTCTCTTTGAATTCTATTCAAAATGAAAATAAATTTAAAGGAGTAGATTATAAAGATTTGCTAACAAAAAAAGAAGAAGAAAGAGATAAGGCTCGCAAATCTTGGGGAACTATTGAGAACATCAAAGAACTCAAAGAAGGGTATCTATCCCAAGTCGTTCATCAAATTTCAAAACTAATGGTGGAAAACAATGCAATCGTTGTGCTAGAAGATTTGAATATAGGTTTTAAAAGAGGAAGACAAAAAGTAGAACGACAGGTCTATCAAAAATTTGAAAAGATGCTCATTGATAAATTGAATTTCTTAATGTTTAAGGATAACAAACCAAATGAAGCAGGTGGTGTATTAAATGCTTACCAACTCACAGACAAGTTTGAAAGTTTTGAAAAAATGGGCAAACAAACTGGCTTCTTATTTTATTTTCCAGCATGGAACACTAGCAAGATTGATCCAAAGACTGGGTTTGTAAATTTTTTTCATCCAGTTTATGTAAATTTAGACCAAGCAAAGAATCTAATTAGTAAAATTGATTCTATTAAATATAATCAAAAAAAGGATTGGTTTGAATTCAAAATCAATTCTAAGAATTTTTTTCCTTCAGATACTGCTCCTCCAGAAACTGTATGGACTATTTGCACTACTCACGAGGAACGATACTATACTTCTAAAACTGTAAATTCTTCCATTCAATATAACTCAATTTTTGTAACGGAAAAGTTAAAAGAGCTTTTTAAGGATTTTAATTTTCAGAAAGGCGAAGAACTCAAAGATCAAATCTCAAAAATGAATGATGCTAAATTTTTCAAAGATTTAATTCTTTATCTTAAAGTTACAACTTCCCTTCGCCAAAATAATGGAAAGAAAGGTGAGGAGGAAAAAGATTTTATTCTCTCTCCTGTTGCTAATTCCAAAGGAGAATTTTTCAATTCATTAAATGCAAAACCAGACGAACCTAAAGATGCAGATGCCAACGGTGCTTACCATATAGCACTCAAAGGTTTGATGAATTTACTATCGCTAAAGGATATGAAGGATTTAAAAAAACCTGATTGGAAAATCAAAAACAAAGACTGGCTTGAGTTTGTTTGGAATAGGAATGTATAAGGAGACTAACATGGAAAAATACCAGATTACTAAGACAGTGAGATTTGGGTTGACAGCTACAAATTCAAATTTGTATTCCGATGAATTAAAAGATTTGATTGAAACTTCGGAAATTAAAATCAAAGAATCATTAAAAAATAAAAGTCACAATTCTCTACAAATCGAACAGTTAAGGAGTTGTTTGAACGGAGTAAAGGAATATCTGAAAACTTGGAATAATGTTTATAGCCAAATTGATTTTTTGGGAATATCTAAAGACTATTATAAAGTAATTTCAAGAAAAGCAAGATTTGATTTTGATAACAAAGGACTTGGTTCCGAAGTCAAACTTGCTTCTCTGCAATCAAAGTATAATAGCAAAAAAAGGATTCAATATATTTTGGATTTCTGGGAAGACAATTTCCAGAAAACAGAAATTCTATATCGCAAGTCAGATGAATTATTGAAAGTTTTTGAAGAAGCAGAAAAGCAAAAACGTGATGATAAAAAACTGAATGAGGTAGAATTACGTAAAACTTTTTTAAGTTTATTTAATTTGGTGAATGAAAGTTTAAAACCTTTAGTAGAGGGAAATTTATTTACTATAAACGATGATAAGATAGATAGCAGAAACCAGAATCATGAAGTAATCGCCGATTTTATTTCAAACACTAAAGTCAGAACTGAATTATATGAGAGTATAACCGAATTACAAAATTTTTTCAGAGATAACGGTGGTTATGTTCCCTTTGGTAGAGCGACCTTCAATCAATGGACAGCTTTGCAAAAAGCAGATAAAAATGGAGAAAGGGAAATAGATAAAATTATAAAACAACTGAATCTAGAAACCGTTTCAATGGCGAACATTGATTATAAATATAATACTTTCACAAAAAATTTTGAACAAGGAGGACAAGTTTGGAAAATCAAACAAAATGCAAAATCTGTTATTGAACTCTGCCAGTTTTTCAAATATAAAAAGGTATCGATTACAACTCGTTTAAATCTTGCCAAGCGACTGAATAAGACTAATAACTTTTTAAGTGAATTTGGAATTTCAAAATCACCTGCTCTTGACTACAAAAAAGATAAAGAAAACTTCAATCTAGCAAATTATCCACTGAAAGTAGCATTTGATTACGCTTGGGAAAATTGTGCAAAAGCAAAACACGAAAGCATTACATTTCCAGAGCTGCAATGTAAGGATTATTTGCATAATGTGTTTGGTGTGGATGCGAATAAGGATAAAAATGGAAAAATAAAAAATGAAGAGTTAAACAAATATGCAGATTTATTGCAATTCAAAATATTGCTTGGAAGACTAAAAGCAGAATTTCACAAAGCAGCTGAAGAAACCAACAAAAATAATATTCGAAAGCTAAAAAATATTTTTGAAAATTTAGATTACAGTGGTGTGCAAGATTTTAATAAAAATAAAATCAAAGAGATTGTTGAAGTCTGGTTTGCCAATAAAGAAAAGAATATTGGAAAAAAGAAAGAGGAAATGATTCCTTTAACAGAAAAAAAAAAAGATGATTTTTCCAAAGCCATGCAAATTATCGGACAAGAGCGTGGGGGGCTGAAAAGCAGAATCAAAAAATACAAAACATTAACGGAAATGTTTAAGGTTTGTGCTTCAAGATTTGGGAAATTATTTGCCGATTTACGAGACTATTTTAATGAGGCACATGAAGTTGATAAAATAAAATATCGTTCTTGGATTCTAGAAGATGGAAAACAAAATCGATTTGTTTTACTTGTCGATAAAGCAAAAGACTTGGAGTTAGAAAATGAAGAAAATGGTGAATTGAAACTTTATGAAGTAAAAAGTTTAACTTCCAAATCACTAATAAAATTTATTAAAAACAAAGGAGCCTATCCTGATTTTCACAGTTTAAATAGCTTCAATTCTGATGAAATAAAGAAAAATTGGACAAACCATAAAGCCAATATAAACTTTCTAAAAAATTTGAAATCTGCATTAGAAAATTCCCTAATGGCTATTAACCAAAATTGGAAAGAATTTAATTTTGATTTTTCAAGGTGTGATACTTATGAACAAATTGAAAAAGAAATTGATAGAAAAGGATATATTCTTAAACAACAAAATATTTCATTGAATACTATCAAAAAATCAATCAATGAAGAAAAATCGGAGAAAATAAACAACAGCAAAAAATTACCAAGTTTATTATTTCCAATTGTAAACCAAGATATAAACAGAGAAGCCAAGCAAGAAAAAAATCAATTCACAAAAGATTGGTTTGAAATATTTGCTGAAGAAAATAATTTACACAAAAAGCGTTTGCATCCAGAGTTTCATTTATTCTATCGCTTTCCAACAAAAAACTATCCAAATACAAAATTTAAAAACGGCAAAGAAAAATCAAAACGATATTCTCGCTTTCAAATGCTTGCACATTTTGGTTTAGAGGTATTTCCTCAGGGTGATTATATAAGTAAAAAAGAACAAATCGAAATTTTTAATGATGATAAGAAGCAAAAAGAAGCAGTTGAAAAATACAATAATAGTATTGTTTCTGAAGTTGAATATATCATTGGTATTGATAGAGGAATAAAGCAATTAGCCACACTTTGCGTATTAAATAAAAATGGGGTGATTCAAAGTGGTTTTCAAATTTACACACCCAGTTTTAATCATGACACAAAACAATGGGAACATTCTTTTTTAGGAAAAAGAAATATATTAGATTTATCTAATTTAAGAGTGGAGACTACTATTAAAAACGAAAAAGTTCTAGTAGATTTAGCAAGTATTCAAACAAAGAAAGGAGAAAATCAGCAAAAAATCAAACTTAAACAACTCGCTTACATTCGTGAGTTGCAATATTCTATGCAAACCAGACAAGTGGAATTGTTAGAATATGCAAAGACTTTAAATTCCGCAGAAGATATTACCGAAGAAAAAATTAAAATCTTTATTTCACCATTTAAAGAGGGAAGTCATTATGAACATTTACCCAAACAAGAAATATATAATTTATTGAATGAATGGCAAAATGCAGATGAAACGAGAAAACGCAAGATACAAGAACTAGACCCCACTGATAGTTTGAAATCTGGAATTGTGGCAAATATAGTTGGAGTGATTGCTTTCTTTTGTGAAAAATACAACTACAAAGTTCGAATTTCATTAGAAGATTTAACTCGTGCTTTTAGCATTCAAAAAGATGCTTTAACTGGTACTCCCATTCACAGAAATGATGAAGATTTCAAAGAACAAGAAAATCGAAGACTTGCAGGTGTAGGAACAATGCAGTTTTTAGAAATGCAACTCTTGAAGAAGTTGTTTAAACTTCAATCTGAAAAAAATAAACATTTAATTCCTGCGTTTAGAAGTGTTGCTAACTATGAAAAAATTGTTCGTAGAGATAAAGAGAACGGTGGTGATGAATTTGTTAATTATCCTTTTGGAATAGTAACTTTTGTTGATCCAAGAAATACTAGTCAAAAATGTCCTTATTGCAATAATATAGCACGAAAAGAAGATGATGCATTTTATAGAAATGCAGGGGAAAATAAAAATTCTCTGTTATGCAAGAAATGTGGTTTATCAACTATTAAAGGAAAAGAAAATAAGAGCAACCAAGATGATAGTAAAAATCAGTTTAATATTCATTTCATCACTGACGGAGACCAAAATGGAGCTTATCATATTGCTTTGAAGACTTTAGAGAATCTTCATCGTTTAAATACACCTAAAGTAACAAAGCATACTAAAACAAAATGGAAAAAATGATATTAGACTCCAACGACAAAGTTGCCGCATACAACATTGCTAAGCGGGGGCTAGAACTTCTGAACTAAAAATATTTTCTAGTTCAAAACCAATCTCCTAGCAAGCTGAAGCTAAAAATTTCAGCTTGCTAAATATTACTAATTCGATTAATTTAGATTGTAATCATGCAAGAATTGATTTCAGATACCTACTTAACAAAGAATATTTCATTCGATGAAAATTCGATTGTTGCTTTTTGTAAAAAATGGAAAGTAAAAGAATTTTATTTTTTTGGTTCAGTACTCTCTGAAAAATTTTCAACTCAAAAAAGTGATGTAGATGTGATGATAGAATTTAATACTGATGCTAAGATAAATCTTTTTCATCATATGGATATGCAAACTGAATTAGAAAACATCTTTAAAAAGAAAGTTGACCTAGTCACAAAAACTGCTGTCGAAAATTCCCAAAATCAATATAGGAAAACAAGTGTTCTAAAAGGATCAAAATTATTTTACTATGAATCGTGATAAAGCGAGTATTGATGATATCCTAAGGAATTCAAAACAAAAATTTGTAAATGGAGTAACCTTTGAAAATTTTCAAACTGATTCTATGCTATATTTAGCAACAGAAAGATGTCTTGAAATTATGGGGGAAGCAACTAAAAGACTATCTGATGAAGTTCGAAATCAATATCCCGAGATTCCATGGAAAAAGATTGCTGGGTTACGAGATGTAATAGCTCACGGCTATAATTTTATTGATAAAAGAGAAGTATGGGATATTTGCAATAACTCGATTCCATCATTAATCTATAGATTAGAAGAGATACTAGATTCATTAGAATAACCAACTTAAACGCCTTATTTTTTCAATTAACCTAATGGAACCATCACTCCCCATTTCCTTTTTGAATGACTTCATCTTCTGCCCGAAGTCAATTTATTTTCATCAACTCTATGGTAGAGTAGAAACTAGCCTTTACCAGAACACAGATCAGATTTCTGGTAAAGGTGCTCATGCAACGGTTGATGCAAAAAAATATTCCTCCAAGAAATCTATTTTACAAGGTGTAGAAGTATATTCTGAAAAATATAATCTGCAAGGAAAGATAGATGTATATGATGAAGAAAACAAAATTCTGCGAGAAAGAAAAAAAGAAATCAAAGTCATTTATGATGGGTATATATTCCAAGTTTATGCCCAATATTTTTGTTTGGTGGAAATGGGCTTTGAAGTTCTAGAAATCCAATTGTATGATATAACTCATAACAAAGTTCATAAAATAAATAAACCTGAGGAGGATGAAGTTATGTTTCAAAAATTTTTAAAGTTACTGGAAGATATTAAAAATTTCGATTTAGAAACTTCTAGTTTTGTTCAAAATGAGAACAAGTGCAGACGATGTATTTATAACAATATTTGTGATTCAAGCCTATGCTGAGTTTACCTGATTTCAAAGAAAAAACCATCGTAATCTTTCATCCAATGGAGGGACAGGCAATTTCTTTTAAAAATGATAACATGATAATCAATGATAGCGAAGATAAGATTATCTTACAAGTAACTTGTTATAAATTGTTTTCCTTATGGGTTGTGGGTGGAACAACTCTCACAACTGGCATATTGGAAAAAAGTAAAAAGTTTGCATTTTCGATTTATTTTTTATCATACTATCAACGCCCGATAGGACTTTGGGGATCTAGTCTGGAAGGAAATTTTTTGTTGAGAAAAAAACAGTATAAGTATGAAGAAGTAGGAATTGCAAGGTATTTGATAGAAAACAAAATATCGAATCAATTACTTTTATTAAAATCAATTCGAAGCAAATCGGATGAGGTTAAAGAATCGATAAAAAAAATTGAATCTTATAGACAAGAATTAGAAAATGCAAATGAATTTACTTCAATACTTGGGTTAGAAGGAATTTCCTCAAAAGTATTTTTTAGTAGATGGTTTAGTGAATTAGATTGGAAAGGAAGAAGACCAAGGATCAAATTAGATATTACAAATTGTATATTAGATATTGGTTATACATATTTATTTAATTTTGTAGAGTCTTTGGTTTCTTTGTATGGGTTTGATATTTACCAAGGAGTGTATCATAAAAATTTTTATCAACGAAAGTCATTGGTTTGTGATTTAGTAGAACCATTTCGTTGTATCATTGATAAAAAAATAAAAACAGCTTATGGACTAAACCAAATCAAGGAAGATGATTTTGGGAAAAAGCAAAACCAATACTATTTGAAAATAGATAAAAATAAATATTATAGCAAGTGGATTTTAGAGGCAATCTTAGAAAGAAAGGAAGAAATGTTTTTATTTATGCAAGAGTATTATAGATGCTTTATGAAGAATAAGCCCATTTCGGAATACCCAAGATTTACAATTACAGGAGAGTAAAATGTTACTAATTTCATATGACATTTCTGATACTAAGCTAAGGACAAAGTTTTCCAAGTACATAACTAAGTATGGTGGAAGACTTCAATATTCAGTTTATGAGATTAAGAATAGTGAGAGAGTGCTTGCGAATATAATCACTGAGATTGAGTACAACTATTCCAAAAAATTTGGTGAAACTGATAGCATCATGATTTTTAAGTTGAGTAAAACCTGTGAAATCACAAAGTATGGATATGCAAAAAATTCAGATAGCGATTTGATTGTATTTTGAAAAATTGCAAACCTAGGTCTTAATTTGATGTTGACTAAAAAAAATAACTTTAACATACTAGTATCATGTCTGATACTCAAGAGAATAAAGTTAGTGAACTAGATGATTTTCCCGATAAAAGAATTTATTTAAGAAAATCAAATCAGTATAAAAATATACATCCCGAAGGATTTTTAGTATCTAAATCATTAGGTGATAAATTATTTCTCGAGTTTTATAATTATGTTCCTGCTCTCCCAGATTATATTGATTACAAGTATAATTTACAAACTAAAGATTACCAACCCCAAGAAGGAAAAATCATAGACAGAAACAATGTGAATATATGCCAGATTGATGCTGGTGTTTTGTTGAATGATGAATTAGTGCTAGAGTTGTTCCAAGAATTAAAAGAATATATTGAAGAAAATGGTATTAAAGCTCATGGCACTGAAGATTAGCAATAAAATTCATTCTCAAAGTATAGAATCGTTTGCTCCAAAATCAGAAGAGTACTCCTTAGAAAGTCTTATTGAAAGTTTTTCTTTTACAAAAGATTTTGATAAGTCTTATAAGAGTTTCAGTTATTTAAAAAATTTTTCTAGTTCATTGAGTAAAAAAATTAAATCTTATGAATACATCGATTCAAAAAAGATATCACTTGAGTTTAATAGTGCTTTATTATATACAATTGAATTACTTACAAAGAACCATAAAATCAAAAAGTTGATTTTCAATTTAAATGAAGATTTAAAAACCGAAAGTGATACAGAACTTAATCCTGATTCGATAACTTGTTTTTTACACTTTATCATCAAATGTAATGATGTAAAAATAGATAAACTAACTTCTAGCCCAGAAGGTTTTATTCACTTAGAAAAAGATAAAGATAATAGAACGATGATTTTAGCTTTTTTACCAAATCTAGAATTATCAGCTTTAGTTTTTGATAATGATAAAGATGTAGTAGTTTTAAAATATGATGGTAGTCTTATAGATTTCATTGATGCAAATCTTAATCTGATCAAAGAATTTTATGAATGATTATCAAATCACCCGTTACTGCAGACCAAGCACAATACATGATGATAAAATACTACATACTGCTTTTATGCTTAGAGAGTTTAAAGATGGCACTTATGAAAGATGCCTTTCCTTTTATTCTTTAAAAGATTTAGAGGGAGAAATATTAGATAAACTTAATATTGTATATCAAAAACAATTGAAAGCTAGATTTAATTTATCTAATAATGGAATCTATTCTGTATTACAAGTCAGTCAAATTGAGAGTAGATTAAAAGAATGGGATTGTAAAGTCATCGAGGATGGGAATCCTGAATTTATCCCCTTACATGTAGGCATATACTATAAATATAGTGATATGATTTTAATTGCTTATCAATTATCAAAGTTAGCTAATGAAACAAAAAAGAATTACTTTATTCATGAAGTAATAAAATAAAGTATGGATATGCAAAGAACTCAGATAGCGATTTGATCGTATTTTGAAAAATTGCAAACCTAGGTCTTAATTTGATGAAACAACAGAAAACCACGCAAAAAATGCCCAAAAAGCCCTTCAGAACGCCGAAAAACACTGTTTTAGGGGCTAAAAAGGCTTGCCAAAACCCTCTACCTCTCTAAGAGTGTTATGTAATTTCTACTATTGTAGATCTAAATAAATTATTTTCGTCGATACTGACTCTAAGAGTGTTATGTAATTTCTACTATTGTAGATTATAGTGTAGAGAATCAATTTCTTATTCTCTAAGAGTGTTATGTAATTTCTACTATTGTAGATTTACAAAGTGTAA
>JANRLP010000068.1:0-13626 GCA_033762425.1 Leptospiraceae bacterium | reverse complement strand
AGTCCCCTTTCCCCAATCCCTTTAGAGAGGGAAGAGGGGTTGGCATTTCTGTTTAATAGAAAAACTAAACCTGTAAACGATACTAATATCGTGATCCAACTTAATAGATCACGAATTCCTCTATTACTAGGATGTGTAAATATAATTGTTGCTTTTATGATAGGAGCAAGAAACAAATTGGTTCTATACTCCTCACAAGATATTGCGATTAACGTACAATCACCAAAGATAGGATTAAGTGTCCAACCCGGTTGCGAAGCAACCACACCCCTTACAGGGGCGGGGGGTGAAAACCCCTCTTGGCTCTTCCCTCTTTGCTCTTCCCTTAAAGAAAGCTCTTCCCTAGTCCCTGACCCCTGACCTCTAGCCCCTACCAAATTGGCATCCGTCCTAGTCATCTGACTAACAATATCCCCTTGTAAACCCTTAAAATACAACGTATGCTTATTCGGTTGTCCCGGTTCCTTCACAATCTCATACAGTCCACCAAAATAGTATATTGTGGAGGCTATCTGTCCATTGCTTGCACGAACCTCTTTCTTAGACCTCTCTCCTCCAAAATTGTAAATCAAGTTCATCCTATCATTTGCAATTGAGGTTATCTCTTTGAGCTTTCCTCGTCCATCATATCGCATAACGTCTCCATTTCGGGAAATCATATTCCCCATGGAATCATAGGAATAGTGGAATGTTCCTAAATTCGGTGAACTTGCCTCTGTCACTGCATGGATATGATTCGCATTATCATACTTCATTGTGATGATTCCTCGTTTGAGTAGGTTTCCATTTGGAGAATATACATAGTCTTCTGTTCCATACTTTCCAATTGCCTTCGTTAGGCGATTGTCATTGTCATACTCAAAGCTCTGTGTTCTTGCAGGTGCTATCACATCTTGTATGTCTGTGATATTTCCCTTCTCATCATAGCTATACGATAGGTGTTGTTCTAAACTTCCTTGTGCTAATTTTGTCTCTATACTCTGTGGTCTTTTTTTCACTGGATCATAACCTATCTTTGTGACTACATTATTCCCTGTCTTTCTGTTGATGTAGTATTTTGTTCCCTCTACTATCGGTCCTTCATAACTTACTACTGTATTCCCCGAACTTCTTCCATCTGCACTATCCATGGTCAATGTACTTGCATGTCCACTCGGTGTATAGTATTGGTGTATCTTTGTCCCATCAGGATAAGTTAGTTCCGTCATTCTATTTAAGCTATCATATTTCTTTTGGAATAGAATCGTAAACTCATCAATTGTCTTTTGTTGGCGAATCATATTTCCTTTTCTATCATAAGCAAAGTTTGTGACACCTGTTTCATCCTTTACCTGTGTGAGTCGCCCAACATTATACGACTCTGAAATCGTTCCTCTATCATATGTAAATTCAATGGGAACATCTCCCTCTACTGTTGTGCTTGTTGTTTTCACTCTATCTAACTCATCATAGGTAAAACTCTGTGTGATTCCTCTTGCATCTGTCTGTGACTTTAATGTTCCTGACGCATCGTATGTATATGTTGTAGTTCCTGAGTTTGCATCTGTTTGAGAAACCTTTCGTCCCGCAACATCATAAGCCATTGTTGTCACTGCACCTGTTGGGTCTGTTATTTTATTAAGTCTATTTCCCGCCTCATATCCATAACTAATTGTTTTTCCATCTATGGTTCTAGAACTCACCTGTCCACTATCGTTAGTCACAATTGTTGTAGTATTGATTACAGTTCCACTTCCTGAAGTTGTTGTGGATGTCTCTGTTTTACCACTTCTATTGATTGTAGTATAACTTCCATCGGGATGATTAATCTTTGTTACCTGATTTTCTATATCGTATTCATAACTTGTCCAATAAACGTTAGTTTCTTGTGGACTTATGTATGGATTACTTTTCTTAAGTGTTCTTCCTAATGAGTCATATACTGTCTCTTCCACTAAAACATTTGTTCCATTGATCGGACTTTCTTTTCTTACACTTCTTCCTTTTGCATCAAAAAATTCTGTTGTGCTAACTATAACTTGGTTCGTGCTATCATTCACAAACTTAATTACCTTAGTTCCTTTTGTCTCTGGAACTGTCTGATAAACATACCTTTCCCCAACCTCACTAGAATCTGGTAATTTTACTGAAATAAGTCTTCCAAAAGAATCATAATTCTTTATACTCTCTGCCCCGTTGCTATCGATTGTAGAAAGCTCTTGCCCCGTGATAGTATTATAATTTTTTGTTCCAAAGTGACCTAAAGGGTTGATTGTTTTTACTAAATATTTATGAATCTCAGTGTCATACTCATTCACCATCGTTCTTCCCTTCTGGTCAGTTACATGAGTTCTATTTCCATAAGAATCATATTGAAAATATGTCGAATTGGCAAATGCTGTTCCCGGAAACTGAGTCACTGAACTTGGGTTTCCATTAGTATCATAACTCATATCAGTTTGCTCAACGATAACTCCGTCAACAGTTTTCGTTGAACTCAATACTCTCCCTAAATGAAATGTATCATAGGCTAGACTATTAGAATAAGTTGCACTAGTTGTAACTGTAGAACTTCCCGAAGTTGTTGTGCTACTTGCTATATTTCCATAAGAATCATAAGATTGTGTTTTAACTACAGTCTGAAGTGGGCTTCCCATTCTATACTGCTCAGAAACTTCCCCCGTTGATACTGTTAAATTCTTTCCAAAAGGATGAATCACAGTATAACTAGGAGTGGACTTTGCTTGTATATCTCCTTGAGCGTTATACGAAATCGACTTTTCAATTGTTCCTGCCAATGCTTTAGAGGAATGATTAAAGTAAACCTCCTCGTAAGTATTTTCTGGAGAATGATTCACTTTGATTTTTTTAAAACCTAATATAGCAAAATTGTCTTTGTCACCTGCTAAGTAACGATAGTCGCTATATGTATAAGTATCTATATCTTTCGTTCCGTCAGGGTGAGTATATTCTATAGAACTAACAAGCATATCATTAGAAGGCATTGGCAATGAGCTTCCCGATCCTACTAAAAAAGTTTCAGGATATTCTTTTATGTATTTATAATTCACAGAAATTGTTCTCTGACCATCTGTTACTGGATTGTTATCAGTAACAAAATTTAATTGTCCCGCCTTAGGAACAAATTCACTTGGAAAATATCCCACAACACTTCTTTGGCTAAAATTTAATTGTGAAATAAAACTCAACCATTCCCAAAGTGCAGATGTGGAGATTTTATTCTTGTTTGAGTTAATATTGATAACAGTTTGTGCTGCCTTTCCTAACTCAGCACCCACATAAGCACCAGCAGCAGCTCCTATTGGACCAAATACTACGCCACCAATTACTGCACCAACTTTCCCACCATTGCTTGCAGCTAACTGCATATCTCTATTAGCTTTAAATGACTCATTATGCTCTTGAATTCGTATAGCAACACCTGTAATAGGGGTTGATCGCAACAGCTCATCATTATCAGCCTTATGAGTAAAAATTTCTGCTCTTCCATCTCCATTCACATCCATTGCAAGCCAAAGAGCCTTATTGCCCAAACTAATCCCAGAATCTGCAAGACCAGTTTGAGTATTATAAAATACTCGAACGTTAGTTCCATCAGAAAAGATTAAATCAGGAAACTTATCTCCATTTACATCAGCAAATGTCTTAGACGGAAGCGGAGAGTTTTGTTGTAAGTCTTCTTTAGTAATATACTTTATACCACTAGGTGCAGGAAAAAAAACTTTTTCAAAACTAACATTCTTTGGTCTAAATCCTTTGTAGTAATATATATCAAAATTAAAACTTCCATTTCCTAAATTTCTAAGAATCACTAAGTCTGGTTTGCCATCAGAATTCCAATCCACAATCCAACGATTGAGTCTATCCCCAGTATTCATGGAGCTATCAATAAATATCTTATCTGTGCTTTGGATTCCCGTAAAACTTGAATTCAGTTTCATGTACGAAAGCCCATCGGTTTCCCAAAATACAATTTCTGGAATCCTGTCTCCATCTAAATCCATAAACATTCCTGTTTGCTCTTCTTCCCCAGTTCCTTTAATAAAAGGTACTGATAATTTTAACTCAATACGATTTCGAAAACTTCTTCCATTAGAAAGATATACACCCATAGTAGTATCATTCTCCAATACTACATAGTCAGACTTTCCATCAGCATTGATATCCACAACCCCACTCTTCCATTTTCGATCGGGCATATCTTGGAAGTAGTTAAATGATGGGATGGGTACTGAAACATTTCCCATATTGACCGATCCATCAAAACGAATACCATTGCTAAACATCACATTTAAGTTTGTGCCATTTGAATATAGAAAGTCAGTTTTACCATCTCCATCCACATCCCCCCATCCCATAGTAGCAAAGGTTTTATAATTAACATTGGAAAGATGAGGAGAATTATTTTTATCGTCATTTAGATTTCCAGTTGCGTCTAACGCTATCTTTGCAATACGAATGTCTTTCCCATCTTCAGTTCCAAGAAGTCGTAGAATTTCACTCTTGCCATCTCCATTCACATCACCAACAGTCATCGTATTATTTGGTTGTGTAACACCTAGCCAACATGGTGCTTTCCAAAGTCTGGTGTATTCATTACAAGCATTAATTTTATTGTTATGATCAGCCTTGCAAGCTAGATAAGTATTCGGTTCTGTGCATGTTTTTGTTGCTGCTATATGACAATCACTCTCGCCTTGTAAACAAGTCTGTTTTTGGTTATATGGAACTCTACTGATTACAAATGTTTCATTCAGCTCTAACGTTTTTTGTGTGGTTTGAATAGAAACTGCTTTTTCAGGTGTATAACCAAATGTAGTAGAGTAAAAACTTCCTGTGTCTTGGAATGAATCGACTCTATCAATTTGTTTAAGTCTTGGAATCCCATCAGCAGCTGTTTTATCATAGGTAAAGGAATACTTTCTAACCAAGGAATCATTAGCCTTGATTTGAATTTCTGTCAATATTTTATTTTCTGTAAGTGCAGTCGAATACTGATAGCCTTTCCTTGCTGAAGAATATGTGTCATACATAAAATCAACACTTCTTTTTCCTGAACCATAAACAATTTTTTTAGGAGAATTATCTTCCCCTCCATCATACTCAATAGTATATGAATTTCCATTCAAGTCTGTAACTGAATCTAATAACCACTTCCGAACAACGTTTCCTCTATCTAATGCCTTAGAAACACTATCAGTCTTAGTTCCAAAGGAATAAGTTGTTCCAGAGCTATCTTTAGCATACCAAGCAGAGCCATTATATTGATAAATTGAGTAGGTTTCGTTTTCTGTAGAGTAATTTCCAAGTGTTGTTCCTGTGCTAACAAGATTTCCCGAAATCGTGCTTACAAATTTATCTGTAGCATCATCATATTGAATTGGAAAAGCTGGATTTCGACTAACGTTATGAAGACCTGAAAGATCCCATCCCAGTCCCAAAATCCCCGCTCCTCCATTGGAATTATAGATTAGGTCAAGATTTGGGGTAGCAAGACCAGTGCCCTCAGGAAGAAGAATATCCACACTAGCTTGTAGTCCACCATTATTTGCTTGCACATTAGGTAAAGGTTGTGGTAGTTTTGAATTTGATACTACCCCAATTCCAAACCTTGCACTAAAACAAAATAGAACAAACAAACCAAAATAACGTAAACTTTCTTTTCCTTTCATAACCTACTCCTTTTAAGTTAACAATTGTAATTTTCTACAATTATCTTTATTTAAACCCATATCTAAACCTTAGTGCTAAATTAATGCAATCGTTTAGCTCACTAAACTTAATTTTATTGGTATCATACTGATTGTTACAATATAGTATAAGTAAGACAGATTGGTTTTCTCTTTCTTTAGTCTCATCTTTTTTTTTCTGCTCATTACCTGTGGGGTCTGATGGATTACCACCACAATTCAACACCATTGACAATATAGCGACTAACGCTATGCTTAAGAATTTTTTCATACTTTTTCTCCTTTTTTTATAAATAAGACAATATTTAGGGAATGAATTTCTTTTAGGGAAGTGCAAGTAGCCAAGAGGGAAGAGGTTACTTTTGCAAGACAATTGCTTTTGTTTAATAAAATCATTATTTTCATGGATTCAAAATGATGGAAGAACATTTGATGTATCCTTACAGGCACGTAAACCTTGAGTGTATCGAAGACAACGTAGAAGTTGGCCATCAACATAAGGTTGTAAAGCTTCTTTTGATTTTAAGTCCTTACTTGATGATTGAAGCAATAAAAAAAGTGGAAGATCAAATTCACAAACTCCAGTATCATCACCATTTTGAACATTTTCTTTGCATCGTTCTCTTGCAGTTTTATAGTTATGAATCAAAACTAGTAGGAAAAAGTAAAAAAATAATTCTTTTAGTTTCATATTTTAATCCTTACCAATAAAAATTCTTACAACTTAAATTTGGAGGTCTAAATCGATAAAAATTATTTAATGGTTTAATATCGAATCCCAATTCTTTCAAAACATATTCCCTTGTTTCTAAGTATTTATTAACAATATTAGCAGAACCAAATAGAGCTGTTCCTGCTCTATTTGCCAACCAATCACCAGTAATTGTGCCTGCTGCACTGACATGTGCAATAACGTTAGTTGCATCTCCATATCTACCAGATGTTCTTTGCCCCCATCTATCTTTATTGTACAAAGCATTACTCTCTCTTTCAAAAGTTTTGTTCCACATTCTCTGAGTAGGAATAGGACCAAACCAACCCCCACCAATAAAGTTTGCAGAGGTTCTTGCAATCCACCGATCATTTCCTGGAATAACTTGCCTTGATGTAAAACTGGAACCTTCATCACTTCTATCATGAACTTGGGAACAGCTAAGAGCCAAGGGGGAATAGATTATTTTAACAAGACGATTGCTTTTGTTTAATAAGATTATCACTTTCATCATGTTCATTTCATTCATTAATCAAAAAAGGCTGGTATATATTCAGACTTTTTTTCACAGGCTTTAAGTCGATTGTATGAAATTATACATGAAACAAATAATGCATTGTATAAATTAATGGAATTATTCTTCGATGCTATTTTTTGAGGATCAATTTCAGCAAGTTTATCTTTTTGTAATCTATCAATGATACCAAAAATTATTAGACACCCATCAATTTTATCACCACTAAATGAACCATTATTAGTTATACTTGCCTCACAAACATCTCTTTCTGATCCCCAGTTACAATTAGCAATTAAGAGTAAAAGTAAAAATGTAATCAATCTCATAAAATCTCCTTTAAAACCTTGGTCTTAGTTTATTGATGCTAATGTCTGGTAACTTCATTCCTCTAGGAGGTGTCCATTGAATAGATTGTTTATCAATTGCTAAATGGATTCTTAACCCAGTTCTGTCCCCCTTCCAGTTGTTGAATTTTTTCAAATTATCAAAGTAATCGTTCACTAAATTTGCTGTTGTGAATACTACTGTTCCAGTTGCAGCTGCCATATAGTCTCCCGGTCCATTTGCATTTCCCCAAGCACAATCCATCCAATTTTTATTAGCAGTTCTACTACTAGGTCTAGTGATCCCACTTCCAGACTTGTCATGATAAAAAGAACATCTATCAATTCCGCCTTGTGGTTCAACGATAGTTCCTCCAAGTCTCATATAATTATAAGAGAACATCAAAGCAATTCTACTATTATTTGCCTCATCTGAATTTCCTTCAATCTGACTAAATAAGGTAGCATAAAACAAATCTTGTTCTTCATATGTCATTCGATTGATGAAAGTCGGCTCTCCTAAATCATATTGATGCTTGTAGTAGTAATAACCTGAAAGCATCAGTAATGCTTTTTCTTCAGGCTTCATATTTTTATGAAGTACTTGGGAGGCTATGAGTGTAATCATCGCACCTTGTTCATCAGGTAGTTTTCCACCACTACAACTGAGTCCACCGCCTGTATAGTTTTTATATACACCAATTCCTGCTGAAAACACTGGTCCACCAATTGCAAAACCAATCAATGCATAGTAGTTACCCGCACAAAGATTTCCTGTTGGGTCACGATAGTTTAGAGGTGATCCACCAACATACATATATTGATTCATACCATTAACGTCTCCTGTTTGGGTGTAATTATCAGGACTCAAAAACCTCCCTAGCATCGGGTCATAGTATCTTGCTTTATAATATAATAACCCAACTTCTTTGTCTTCCTCCTGTCCAGTGAATTTGAATCTTGTTATATCCGGTCCAGTGGAGTTAACTCTATCAATTTCTCCATAAGGTTTGTAAATGATATTGCTCTTTCCGCCAAATGTTCCACCAGAAACTACGTTTCCATAACCGTCAGTAACTAGAACCGTACTTCCTAAATGGTCGGGGTGAAAAAAATACATCCCTTCTACTGGAACAACACCATTGGGAAGACCACCTGTCCCCGATCCCTGAACCCCAGTCCCTAATCCCTGCCCAGGCATATACCCTTGTTGCTGAACGCCTAACGTTTCATTTGTCACACCATTTCCCAAAAGAATCCAAGGTGGCGTACCGTTTCCACTACTAGCTCTTCCGCAAAGAGTAACTAACGTTATCACAGAAAAGCTAAGTAAAATAAATCTAGTTCTATCACTTAAATTCTCTCTTATAAAGTGCAATTTATTTTTAAAGCCTTTATGTTTTTGTATCCCTATAAAATTTCTATTTACAAATCTACGAAATAATTTGCGAATTTTTCTTTCTCTAAATTCAAAATAGAAAAAACTAACGCTGAAAGAAATCCAAAAAAGATTCCACCTTCCTATTTGTTCTAAAACAGTAAATACTTCCCAAAACTTCCATAAGGAAATTCCATTTTCTTTTGCATTTAAAAAATATAAAATCGTACTAATTCCAAAACCGATTCCATAAACTAAAATTCTATCCAAAGTAATTATCATTGTTTACTCCGAATGAATTTTTTAACTGATTTTTTAAGTTCAGAACTTAAACCACGAAAAGCAAAGGCAACTAACGTTCCTTCCTTTCGAACTACACCTACTGACTGGTCAAATTTTTTTTCCAGAATAGAAAATTGAACCTTTGTCTCAGAATTAATTTCTAAAGGACAATTTTCCCAACTAACGCTAAATCCTCTATAGGATAAGTTAATTGTGGTGAATGTGAGTGAGTCATCTAAGATAAAAATTCGAATAGGAATTTGAACAGGCTTTCTTCTAGCTCTTCTAAAACCTCTAGAAAATTGATTCAAGAAGGGGATCGAAATATCTTTTCTTAAAAGATAAATACAAATTGAACTAACGATAATTACTTCAATTAATGAAAACCAATTTCTAGCAATTGGGTAACGAAAAATTGCATACAAGTTAAAAAAAATTAACAAGCCCGCATTCAGCAAAAAAGAATAGTATCCAAATTTTTGGATTAGTAAAATCCCAACTCCTGATACAAGTGGCAAAAATAGTAGAAATTTTTGAACTATATTTAATTCACTCCAAAGAATAGAAAAACCACTTAATGGTAAACTGTAATAACTAGTAAGATTATAATAATTCAAAAAAGGATATGCAATACAAACTAGTCCTACGAATAAAACAGGTTTTGGAATTCTAGCTCGTTTTCTTCTATCTAAATAATTTATACTCATTATTTTTCTTTCTCCAAAAATTTTAACAGAATAATCACTAATGTTACGTTAGTTGCAACTAAACTTAAAATCAGAATTGTAAGAACAGTCCAAACTAACGCAGGGTCTAAATGAAGTTCCTCTTCTGAAACTTTTTTTTCTTCATTGTTTAGTTTAGTATCTGTTTCTAGACTTGGTTTTTTTTCAGGAAGGATAGGAATATTTCCTAAACTCACTACATTTGGATTCACATCTTGTGCATCCACTAACTTCTGGTCTCGCATCTCGTTGTATCGTTTGTAAACAACAGGATGACTAGGCCATTTAGCATAAGCTAGTTCATAAAAATTAAATGCAGACTTAAATTTTGCTTTTTCATATAAAATGTTTGCTTTACCAATCCAAATCTCCGTTTGGTACAAATCCAAACTTGCATCCATTTTATTATTTTTCAATTCACTAGTAAGTCTTCTTTGTGCAGCATCAAATTGATTGCTGTTAATAAAATTCTTTATTTCAGGATACCGAATTCCCTCATTTGTTTGAGCATTTAGAGAAGAGGGGCTAGGGACTAGAGGACTGGGAACAGGGGTTAAGTAGCAGAGAATAGTGAAGAATACTAGGGAGTAGCGAATAGGGAATAGGGAAGAGCAAAGAGGGAGTCGCAGCGACCCTAGGGAGCGAGGCTGTGAGTCACCGTCGGAGACGAATAGTGAACTCACCAACTGAAACAATTTTGATAAAAATTGTGAAGTTGAAACACTCTCAGAAGAGTTTATTTTCCTAAACTTTTTATCAAATTCGTTAGCATTCGACTGATTTCGTCTATCGTTGCTATCTTTCCTCTTGACCATCCTTCTGCAATATTGGTTGGAATCGAAACAGAAGACCTTCTCATCTGTGAGGTCATACCATAAATTTCTTCTTTCGGAAAAGTCTTGGTAATCTGATAAATTAACTTCACCAAATTCATACTCTTTTTCCAAACTACCAACTCTTGATAACTCTCCAAATACTACCTCCATTTCTGGTTGCGAAGCAACCACACCCCTTACAGGGGCGGGGGGTGAAAATGCCCTATTCCCTAATCCCCATTCCCTATTCCCTCTCATCTAATGCCCACCGCACGATGACCAAAACGAGGAACAGGCATCACAGCCCCAAGAGAAGTCCAAGGACCAGCAATAGGATTCGCTAAATCAATAGTATATACATTAGAAGTAGGATTATTGATTGCACTTGCCCCTCCAAATACATATAGCTTTCTTTCAGAGTAAGAAATGGTTGCCGCAGGAGAATACACTGCCTGAGGAAGTATAGGTCCAGTAGTAAATACATTCGTTGTAGTACCGGTGATATAATAATCATAAACACTACTTGGAGTAATAGAATTTGCAGGAATATTAGCGTTCGTTCCTGAACTACCACCTATCACCATGAGTGCAGTAGAATCATTTGGATTAGGGTCACTAGGCAAAGGTTCATAACAGGCACTTGCACTACCATGCCTTGCACTGGAAATACTTGCTTCAATCAATGAAGTTACAGTATTTGCAGAAGGAACATAACCATCACTAGATGATTGTTCAGCACCACTGGAAAAAAGCCTTCCACCAGTATGAAAAATGGTTCCATCTATAGAACATCCCGCCATATCGATTCTAGAAAAAATGGTTCCTCCTAGATTCAAATACTGTGACCAAACTCCATTTGTTCCCGCATTGGGTAAAAATCTATAAACTGTATTTAAAATTGTTCCCGTAGTCATATCAGTGGTTGTTGTCCCACCAATTAAATAGATTTCATTATTGTTTTTTCCCGCAACAGCACCAACTAAATTGTTGGGAATGCTTGCCATTGTTCTCCAAGTCTCTTTGTCAATATCATATTCATCTACATCGTTGCTTACGCTGTAATTAGGATTTTGTTTTAGACCACCCATTACATATATCTTTCGATCCAAAACAATAACAGATGCAAATGCTCTTGGATTTGGTAGAGTAGTATGATTAGCATACCAAGTTTTGGTTTCAGGATCGTAAAAGTCCACTTGCCCAATAGGACTTCCCCCAAAATTAATTCCACCAATCAGCCATAAACTTCTCAGCTTTACTTTTAAAAATTCAACCTTAGGATCGGGTGGGACAGGTGGAATTGCTTGAGTAGTAAAATTTTGAATAAAAACACTTCTTGGACTAAGAGAACCACAATAAGCATTATAGAGATATTTCTGATCTGATTTTAAGTTCCCAACTTCGAAGATATGATTTTTAGCTTCATAGAGACTAACTAGAAAATTCTCCATTCCAACGATTCCATAACCAAGATAAGCCTTAGCATTTTCACTACACACAATTGTTATTGTTGCAGATCTAGTTGTAACTCTTGTTACAGTTGCAGCAAGTAGTCTAACATTATCCTTTCTAGCTGCTTTACCTAAGGGAGAATTTTCACATCTAACAAAAAATAGGATTACGATAAAATAGAAAATAATTGAGTTGTTGAAAAATAGTTTAGAGAAAATAGACTTACCCGCACTCTGTGCGGGTAAAGTTCCTATATACTCTAATTTTTCAACAACATTAATCTTCATAGCTTATACACCAAAGAATATTCAAATCCATAAAATACGGTACTCACTTCTTTATCATAAAAAGACATTCCTCTAGCAGAAAAACGATGAGTAAAGGAACCAGTCTTTAGTCCTTGCCAACCAAGTTCTAAGAATCCTAAGGGTGCATTTCCAGTATAAGTTTCAGGTCTATTCAATGCTAAAGAAATGGCTAAGGATTCAGGAGTAACTCCAAGCACTGGTTGACTATATGAGGTATATCTAATATAAGAAACCCCTAGTCCAAGATTAGCATAAAAATCTAAAAGCGGATAGTTCGTGCTCTTAAAAATTCTTTGTAGATAAATAGAATTATTTTGAAAGCTGTATTCAGATTTTTTTCCCTTCGCATATAAATATTCTGAAACAAACCCAACTCTCCATAATGTAGAGATTCTAGTAAATTCAGGTTCAATTAAAAATCCACCGTTGATTCCATTGGGATTATTTGATGCAATATCACCACTGGATTGATAAGAACCAGCTTTAAGACCAATTTGGGTTCCAGAATTTTCTTTGGTAAATTTCCAATTCTCTGTCAAAACAGGTGGTGTTTTTTCGGAACTACTTCTTTTTAGAATATCAGCCTTTTTTAAAAGCATAAACCCAGAGGTTTGAGTTCTTACAGTCACAGCATCGTTAGTTTCTTCTGCCACAACCCCACGAATCTCACTTTTGTCTCTCAACTGAAAGCTAGTATATCTAAAAGATGTATGTTCTCCCGTTTTATCCTTATTGATAACTAAAATTTCATTTTGAGGGATTTCATAAATCTTTCCTTGATAGGAAAACACAATTCTAGCAGGAGTCTCTTCTTTTATATCACCAATAAAAGCAGTATCATCTTTTAGAACAATTTCTGCAGGAAAAAGGGAACTAGAATAAATTACACTAAGAACAATAACAATTAGAATATTACCTGAATCCTTAAATTGATTCTTGCATTTTGTTACAATTTTGTTACTCATGTCGTTTATATTCATTAAAACTGAAATATTGGTAAGGTCGAAATTAATTTAATGACTATTTATTTGTCAATTCGTTAATTTTTTTTTTTTTTTCTAAAATTATAAAAAATGACATGAAATGTTTGATTTATTCACTATAACTCCTTCCACTTCAATTCAGTATCTTCTTCGAGATGGATTCGAGATGGCTTCGAGATGGCTTCGACTCTATTATTTGTGTTACATAGTGGATATATGACATAATAAAATAATTAAAATAAAAAAAATTAAATAATTAAAGTATTACATGAAAATTACGAAATAAATTTTAATAAACGCCAAAGGAGATTTTTATGGCAAAATTTAAGAGCAGTGTGTTAGGGTCTGTCAAAGGATCCATTGGAAATGTTGTTTTTTCTAGGTGGAAAAAGAGCATTGTGGTAAAAGAAAAAAATCAGGACGAAAGGACGAATTTTTCAG
>JANRLP010000067.1:0-3361 GCA_033762425.1 Leptospiraceae bacterium | reverse complement strand
TTTCATTATATACTTATCGTACCAATTCCTTTAATCATTAACTTTTTCTCTTAAGTTGACAGCATTAAGCAATCGATAGCATTAAAGCGAGTATCCTTAAAAACGAGAAAGATTTTGCATCACAGATAAAAAATTTAGATCAAAAAATTTCTACAGCCAAAGATTCGGAAGTAGCCAAAATGTATAGAGATCAAAAAGCACAGCTTGAGAACAAAAAGCAGGCGAATGAACTCATGAAACAATATGTTGAGAATCGCACGAATTGGGATAAAGCAGCGAATAGTTTACCAATTGAAATTAAAAAAATTCAGACTGCTACTGAAAAAGAGATTGCAAAGGCACAGAAAGCGATTGATGATAGAAAAAAATCTTTGGAGACTCAATTGGAAAATAAAATTCTAAATGATAGAGCAAATGAGATTTACCAAATGCATGTAAAAGAAGGTGGGCTTCTTTCCAACCATTCAAAGGAAAGTGCTGCTGAGAAGAGTGCAACTATCAAGAAACTCATCGAGCTATTGAAAGCAGAAAAGATTGTAGAAGGTAGAGATTTGAATGGAGGATTCAACCAAATCCTACATTCCCTCAATCCCTCTCTCATCACAACTAACGTTATCAAAACAGATGTGAAGGACACATTCACTGTGATGCAAGATGAAGCGGGAAGAGTGGTTGTTAGAGACAAAGTAGTAGTTCCCGCATACAACTCTCCCGCACCAATGGGTGGGCAAACCATAACGTTATCTCGTGGCATTGAGATTAAGAGGTATAACTTAGATGATCCGATTGTGGATGAAATGGTTGATTTACAAAACAGGAATAAGAAAGATACTGATCTTGTACCCAAAAAAGGAACAAACCAAGATGTTACCTATTTTATACCAACAACAGGGAACATCACTATTGATGGCAAAGAAGTTCAAATTTGGAATCATTATCAACCAACAGTAATAGTTGATGGTCAAGAGAAAGTATATGATTCAGTTGAGAGGTTCACAACTAGAGAAGGAGCTGAGATGTTTGTAAACTCTGCTCTTGCATTCAGACAGGCACAGTTAGATGCGGGAATTACGAATCCACAACCTATGAAGACAAATGATTTTGATACTGCTGGATTTGGAGATTCAAGAACTCAAAGTAATGGGCATCCTCACCATAACAAATATGTAGCAATTGATATTGGACTTCCAGGTTCAGATGGTAATAGAGCATCTACTCATGAGAGTGCAAACTATGACAGAGATAAGACTATCAAGCTCATAGAAAGTTTTGCGAAGAATGTGCCTAAAGGAAAAACAATGGTGGTGTATTTTAATGATGAAGAGGTAATTAAAGCATTAAATGGAAAATTGGATAACAATGGAAAACCAATTTCAGTTGGAAAGCTTGGTGGTCATGATGGTCATGTGCATGTTGGTTTGCAATGAGGAAAATTTTATTTATCACTTCGATCTTTCTTCTAAATTGTGTTTCAGATGAAGTAGTTGAACCAAGCCCCAATGTTGAGAAACCAACTACACAAGAAAAGAAAGAAGCAATTGAAAAACCAGCTATTGATTCATCCAAACTTCCTTTAGGATTAAAACCTTGTAAAGAATTTTTGGATGAAAGTGTTGATCCATTCCAACTTGCTTTCCAAAGAATGGGAGTTGAACCGATTCCCTTCCAAGGAAAACCAGATGGAACAAAATCAGTTTCCTTCAAAGCCAAAGGATTTGATGTGGAATTTAAAACTGAAAAATGGGGTGGAATCCAATTATATAAATTTAAAAATAAAAAATCTGCTTCTTTTGTTTTTAATTCAAAAACAAAATATTGCTCATTTAGATTTGATCATTCTAAAAATCTTCAAGATCATATTAGATTTATTTATTATGTTAGTTTTAAGAATGCTGTTAGTCCCATCAATCAAAGTGAAGGTCAAATTGGTTATCAGTGTTTAGGTAACATACCTGGTGACAACAAGGAGCAAAATATTAATGATTCTCCTAGGTATGACTTTAATGGAAAAGAGATTGAACCTGCCAAAATTTATATTAAAGAATTTGCCCCCTCCTGCAAACTATTCTTTATCCATCCGTTCCTTCCTTTAGGTAAATACTTGGCTATGATAGACAAAGTTCGGGTTCGGGAACAACCCAATGTGAAAGCAAAGATAGTCACAGAACTTTCCAAAAACACAGAACTAGAAGTCGTGGAAGATATAGGCAAGATTGAAGAAATCGGTGAAGATGTTTCTCCTTGGGCAAGAGTGAAGCTCAACGATGGTAGAGAAGGTTTCATCTATGGCGCTCTCATAAAACAAGAAGGTCTATTTTGGGAATGATGAGGTTGTTTCATGCTATAATAGTTTTAGCCCCCCATGTCATGTGGGGGGTTGGGGGGAGAAACTAATTTATGAAAACCATTGAAACCATAGCAACGATAGGCGAAAACGGGGAAGTCACAATTCCATTGGATGCAGTTGTAGGGAGTAGTCGTGACTTCTCCCTAATTCCCGGAAAACACAAGGTTGTTCTTGTGATTGAGGAAGAACTTTATGAAGAAGAAGTTCCTCTGAGTGAAGAGGAGAAAGAATATCTCAAGCAGGCATTGAAAGAGATTGAGGAAAAGCCAGAATCAGGTCATTCTTGGGATGAAGTTTTAACAGAATTGGAGGCAAGAGTTGGCAGAAAAATTCGTTTTCCGAGAAAAAGCGAAGCAGCAGCTTAATGACTCTTTTGATTGGTATGAAGAGCAAAAAGAATTTTTGGGTGATGAATTCGTGATTGAAGTATATGAAAAATTGGAACAAATAACTGAGAGACCATATTCTAATCCAATCGTATTTGATGATGTACGTAGAGCAAGTCTCTATCGTTTTCCTTTTTTTATTTACTATGCTATTAGAGACGCTATCATTCAAGTTCTTGCTATTTGGCTCAAAAGAAGAGAAACTCACCCAAAGGTAGAAAAGGGATGAAATTCTTTCACCACATGATTGCATTCACGGGAAGATATGGTTACGAATCACCCGTAGTAGGTTGCAGGCATGCCTGCAACCTACTACGGGGTGCGATTGAATACGGATTTTGGAGGCAAATAGTATGGGAAAAGAAATAAGAGTCTATTTCGATAAAGATGCTGACTTTCTCGAAGTCTTGTTTTCCGTTTCAGAGGGTGACTATGAAAAAACAGAAAATAAATTTGTTATGAAAAAAATTGACAAAAAAGGGAAACTGGTTGGGTTTTCTATCTTCGATATAAGCATCATGGATTCATCACTATGCAGTTTCACACTCCAAGAAGAAATATGAAACACCCTGTCAATTCCTAAAATAAGTTGACAGGTTTTAAATTGTAAAACACTTCATTTGGAGTA